>CAYZRS010000004.1:121692-144735 GCA_964480915.1 uncultured Pirellulaceae bacterium
TCGTCTTCGTCTTCCTCATCATCCCCGGCCTCATCATTTTCCAGTGGGTAAGGATGTTCGACGTCGGCTCGCAAAGCCAAGGCATAAATGTAGGTTTCACGATCGGTGACATAATTCCAATCGAAGGAACCGATCTGCGGAGCAAATTCGCGGGCAGACAGGTAATACAAATAGTCGCCATTCGGATCAAATGTCGGCTCCGATTCGCTAAAGTACTCGCCCGTCACACGGCGTAATTTTCCATCGGCGACGGTCCAGATATGGATCGAGCGCATGCCGTTTACATCGCTGAGACTCAGCGCCACGTGACCGCCATGAGGTGACCAGGTCATATCGCCAACTTGACCACGGGCTTCGTCAGCGATTTCCGTCAGTTTTTTCGATTCGACGTTCAACACATAGACTTTGCCATTCTTGTCGCTGAAGAGCAGATGCTCACCAGAGGGTGACCAGCTCGGGCCATAGAGCATCACTTTCAGGCTGTCGGTTAGCTGGCGTGGCGCTTCCCTGCCCTTGCTATCGACGACATAAATTTGCTCTTCCCCACTGCGATCAGAAATGAAGGCCAGCTGCTTGCCATCGGGAGACCACACCGCATCTTTTTCATGCGAGGAAGAGGTCTTCCGAGTCAGATTTCGAACCGCTCCGTTTTCAACAGGAATCGACACGATGTCGCCGCGGACATTGAGCGCGATTCGCTTCCCTTGTGGGCTCAGCGTCCCATCATAAATGTAGTCCTCACCGTCAATCGCATGGGGCCGCGCCGCGACGCCATCGGTCGGCACCACGATCGAAATCTTCTTCGGCGTGCCACCGTCTTCCGTGCTGTAGACTTGCAACTCGCCATCCAATTCAAAAACGATCTGCGATTCGCCTTTGCTGGGCCAACGGACATCACCATCTTTTGAACTGGTGATTTGCGTCGTGTCTTTGGTTTTGATGTCGTAATGGTACAGGTTCAGCGTCCCGTCTCGGTCGGATGAGAAGTAGACGCGATCACCAATCCACATGGGATCGCGATCGGTGCGTTTGCTGGCGGTGATCTGCTCTTGCTCAAGCGATTCCAGATTCATCGTGTAGAGATCTTGAGCCCAGCCTCCTTCGTATCGTTTCCAAGTACGAAAGTCGCGGGTCAGAGGCGAAAACACAACGCTCTTCCCATCGGGTGAAAAATCGCCTGCTCCCGAAACTTTCATCGGCAGCGGTTTCGGCAAACCACCCTCGATGGATACGGTATACAGACGCGTATCGGTCAGTCCCCAAGACTGTCGCATCGAGCGAAAGAGAACCGACTTACCGTCGGGGCTCCAACCATAAACTTGATTATCAAAACCCCAGCGGTCAGGCAGTGGTCCATTGGCCGGATAAAAGGTCAGCTGCTTCGGCACACCGCCGGTCGTTGGCACGACGTAGACTTGCTCGTCACCGTCGTATTGGCCGGTGAAAGCGATCATCTTCCCATCGGGCGAAAACTTCGGAAACACTTCGATGCCCGGATGTGCGGTGACACGCACCGCATTCCCGCCCTCGCTCGCTGCGCGCCACAGATCTCCCGCATAGACGAACACGATCTGGTCCTGATGGATGTCCGGAAAACGCAGCAGCTTTGTCGGCTCCTGCTCTGCAAAAGTGGGCAGCGTGAAAAGCAAAGTGACCAATAAAGCTCGGATCCAGCTGGCAGGCATCGATGAATTTCCTCAGCAATGAAAGAAACGGTGACGTCCGTGTGACTGAGTCGGGCGATCATGCCCTGCGTAGAGATTCGGCTTTGCCGCGACCTTGGTGCGGCAACGAACGGCCGCCATTCCATGGCCGAAACCAAACTCTATTGGCTTTCGGTGGGAGACGGACCGCATTTTGCGGTGCGCCTGCGAGTATGATACCCGCGCCCGCCGCTGAATGCGGCAGCTTTGTACGAAATTATTGGAAGAGAAACGGCCGACTTTCGGGGTCCGCTGAAGATAACGATAAGTCGCCTACCCAGCGAATTATTAATCCGAGTCGACCAAATACTTGTCAACTTCATCGCCCCAAGATTTCCAACCCTTCAAACGCTGACGGGCGAATAACTCAAGATAGGGGCCCGGACTACAGCGTTGGACAAGGTCGTAAATTTCCTCCGGCTTGCGCGAATGCTCCCGTTTTCTCGTCGCTAACAGATTCACCTGCCGCCGCCCCGGATCGAGCGTCCGCTGGGAACCTTTGACGCCGAACAGAATCAACTCAGTCACGTTGCGAAAGTAAAAGCCGACCCCTCGTCCATCAGGTCCGCCATCTTTTCGAATTTTGTACCAGACCAAGTTCGTCTTGTAGGTGAATCCCCAGGCCTCCATCACCTGCAAACCCTCCTGCAAGAGCGCATTCGGCACCCACAAGTACAGATGGCTGGGCGACCGGGCATGCGCCGCCACGGGCATCGACGTGATCTCATCAAGGCTCATCGTCCGGTAGCGCCGCAAGCGCTGATGCTCGGGCGCCATCTTGCCGGTCCGATTTTGGAAGCGCCAAGGTGGATCGGCCAGGATTGTATTGAAGGTGCCGCGCAACCCTTCTAACCGCTGCAGACGTCGGGGGGCCGTAGCTTCAGAATCCTTGACGGCCGGCTTTGATTTTGGCATCGATCCATCCTAGAGCCATTTACTGGCGAGAGCCACACACTGCGAATGCCGGTTTCCAAGGCAGCCTCACGACCGCTCCAAGATGAGCTAAGATGCTGCCCGACTTTGCCGCTGCTTGCGACATACGTCTTCGAGGCAACCGACGACTTCATCCAATCCCATTCCGTCCGTGTTGATGTGAGTCGCATCCTCGGCGGCAATGAGGGTGCCGACCTCGCGCGCTCGATCGCGTGCATCGCGTTCATTTTGACGGCTGAGCACATCCTCGTAACTAAGCATCTCTCCGCGATCATGCAAATCTTGCATACGGCGGCGCGCTCGTTCGTGAGGCGAAGCGGTTAAGAATATTTTGCACTCGGCGTCAGGAAACGCGACCGTTCCCTGATCTCGCCCTTCCGTCACGTAGTTTCCATTCAGTGCGATTCGGCGCTGCAATTCGACAAGGTGGCTGCGAATCTCTGGATTGTCGGCGATGAAGTGAATCACCGCGGTGACTTCTCCTTTGCGAATCTCGCTGGTCACATCCTGACCATCGAGCTTCACGGATGCTGCCGTCACTTCGATCTGTAGATCGTGGGCAAGCTGCGCCAATGAATCGGCGTCCTGCAAATCGATACCGCGACGTAAAGCGGCGAGTGCCACCACCCGGTACATCGCACCCGTGTCCAAGAAGTGGAACGAGAGGCGTTCGGCAAGTGCTCTTGCTGCACTGCTTTTACCTGCACCGGCCGGGCCATCGATCGTGATGATCATCTACTACTTTCAGCCGTTCCTATCTGGCGGAACACGCAAACTCTCCAAGAAAACAACGCCTCTCACAACCTCTAGGTTACCAACGAGCTTCCACCTCTGTCCACTCATGTGGGTTCAAAGTCAATCGAATCGCCCCGTCTACGACTTCCCATTCCTTACGTTCGTTACCGTCGATGTCGATTTTACTAGCCTTCGCGATATCCCGGAACGCCCGGACCGTTAAGTTCACCACCTGCCCCGTTAATTCGGAGACCGTAAAACGGACACCACAAGACCGCCTCACCCCACCCGATGGAGCTTCACTTTCTTCGTAAATCGGCCGCCAGTCGGTGGCAGCGACTCGCTTCGAATCGAGATGAAACAACCACCCGGTCGACAAATTCTTCCCTTCCGTGACCTCACAGGCAACCACCGGCGACTGAGACAAGCGGCCCCCAGCGTCTGCGAGGACCGTCGGAAGATCGACACCTAAGCCATATCGAAACCGGGACGTCGTTTCTCCGGCGACTCGCAGCGGCGTGTCCATTGATTGAGGCCCACTGCGACGATGGAATGGCAATCCGCCCCACAGCAACGCCGTCCTTTGCTCACCAGCTCGAATTTCGACGAACAGCGGCGACTCAAACTGCTTGCGCGTGGTCACTTCAGCGTAGTCATTCACGCAGCGGACGATCTCGGCATGCTCCTTCGCCCAAACGGAACGGAGCCCCAAGTAATCGTTCCACGGCGAGCCGCTGCACTCGCGACAATCGGTCAGCACGACTTCCACTTCGACAATGCGACTCCCCTTCGATACTCGAAACGTCTGCTCAAAACGAGCCACCACAGCACCGTCCTCGGCCAGCAACCGGCCGGTCGATTGCACGCAACCGACGACGGCGGAAGCAGCCAAAACGCGCACCGTCTCGGCCTCCATCACGACCGTTTCGACCGGCCGAGAAGCAGTCTCGTCCCGGCTGCGTGAGACGAGCCGTTGTGAAAGTCGATTTCCGCGGGACGCAAAGTCATGCAGCGACGAAAGTGCGCCGGTCGCTTGGTCGATGCGCGCTTCCAGAAACTCGGTCCTCAAAACGAAATGTGTTTCGTCTTTGACCGCCAGCGCGACCTCTGGCGCGACCTCCTCATCCGCAGCTTCTCCAGTCGCTGCAGTCGCAGCGGCCGGAGCAAACAAGGCGAAACCACAGCCGGGTAGATCGGCCACGGCATCCCAGGCCTCATTCCGCCTCCCCTGCGCATAGATCGCATCGTGCTGCGTCTCGTGCTCCCATCGCAACAGCGTACGACGGACTGCCGATGATGGGTTCATGACGACCACGGAGGTCGCGGACGATCTCCCGCCGGCGGCGTTGGCCTCCGCATCTCCCGTCACGGCCGATACGGCTCGTACGGCCGCCTGGAGGTGCAGTTCGTCCGCGGCGGTAGTGAGTTCTGGACTGACGACACCATCTTTGATCGTCGCCAAGACTCGCTGGCTCTCGTCGATCGATTCGCTGAGCATCCGAATCGCTTGATTGGCATCGTCGGTCCTCGATGTGACGGCCGCCCACGTGGCCAGGGTACGAGCTTCTGACAATCGGATCGACGTTCTCCAGTAGATCGGCCAGCGACCGATCGGATCGACCTGCGCATTCTCAACCAGTTGCTGAAGGTAAGGCGATTCGTAGTCATCGAGCGAAAACTGTCGCACCCGATCATTCGATTCGGTTTCGGCAAAGAAGGTAGAAAACGAAGTCAATTTACCGAGTGTCACGTGAACGTTCCTGCTGCAATCTTCATGGAACCTAAGTTGGTTTCGAAGCGAGCTTGTTGCCCCATCGAGAAATAGCTGCCGAAAAGAAGAACCACTTAAAAGAACCGCTGTCCCGCCTCAAAATCGTCCAGCCAGACCGTGCGTTGCCCGGCCCACCGTACCAACACAACGGTCGCGACGAAATCGTTTTCCATCGACTCACCCATCGTCGCTCCCAGACCGAGCGCCGTTTCGGGCAAGGAAGCGTCGCGTGTCACCTGCCCGCAGATGTTCACCCGGGAATCACCGAGCCCTCGCCATTGGCTGCGGGCTTGTAAATTGGCCGGAAAGCGGCCGGCGTCGAACGTCGAGTGCAGAGCGCCGTCGTAGTTGGCCTGCTGCCAAACTTGCGGCCAGACAGGCCCCAAACCGAATCGGCGGCGAGCAAACACTTGGGGAACGCAGTCCAAATGTCGGCGGAAGGCGGCGTGGCCAGCGCGCAGGTTGCCGACGACTTCGCGACGCGCTAACAGGCTGGTGGGCGGCTCGTTAAACTCACCACCCAAGATCTCGGCTCGACCGGTCGCCAAAGCCTCTCGCAAGGCGACGATCGACTGTGGCTCCTGCTCGGCCATGGCCTCGACCGTTTCGCCCGTCAACCAAATGTTGCGTTGGTAACCGGCTTGCAGTTCGGCTCGCAAGGGTTCGCCACAGTTAAATTTGGCGACCAGCGTCACATCGAGCACGAATGAATCGACCGGATAGTAGTGCGAACGCTGATCGGTGAGCACGCCGAACGCCGCCGACAGTGCCGACTTGGCTGTTGACCGATCGCTCGCGGCCGCCGCCCGCGCGGCCGTCAGCACGTGCTCCGAAATGCTCGACGGGTCGAGTCCGCTGGTGTACCGCAATTGGTACGACAGCAATTCGGTTTGCAAAAACCAGTACCCGAACGCATAAAAGTCGGCAACCAGATCGTCGGCGATCGCTGGCGCGCGTCCGATGGCCTCCAACGCACGCTTCACAACGATGGTGCGGTCGAGATCGGCCTCAACAATCGTGGCTCCGTTCGCACTTGCGTCGTGCGCGAAGTCGGGACTCAACCAAGATTTGGCTGCTTCACACAGCAGCAACAACGAACCGGCTCGTTCAAAATCCTGCTGATCAGCGGCGAACCACTGGGGAATCCCAGCTTCCAGCATCAGCGCTGGATGCCAGGCAGCCGTCCAGCAAGCCAGGAATTGGGCCGCCGAATCGCCCGTTAGCTGACCGGGCAAGTCGTCAATTCCGTGTCCTGGCAACAGTACGATGGCGCGATCGACCGACATAAACGAACGGTGTGGTGAGGTGTGGGGGAACTTATCGGGGCTCAACGGCGTCCAACTTTCGCAACGAAAGAATAGCAAACCGCCGACACATCGTTTTTCGCCCATCTGCAGCCAGTCTGACAGGGGGTGAGTTGACAGCTCAAAACTGTCGTGAAACTCGCCATTGGACGACTCCGCAGCCCATAGGCGACAAGAGGGCCGACTTGTCGCGCCTGCCAACTGGGTGGCTATATCAAAAAGCGTCCAATGGGTACGATTCTGCAGGAAACAGCGGTTTTGATTGACACTTTTTGAAAACGGTCAGTAAACTTGAGATATCGACGGGAACAGAGCAACACAATCCTATTTGCAGCCGATCCTGCCGGATTTGGGCGGGGATTTTGTGATCTCTGATGCGCGTTTTGCATCGCCGACGGCCGCTGGCTGAAGGCATTTCCTGAGCAAATGCTTTTTCTCACGGATTGAAAGAAGACTTGTATGGCAGGCTCTACCTGGGGCATCGACATTGGACAATGTGGCCTGAAGGCGCTGCGAGGTAAGCTCGGCGCTGACGGGAAGACGATGGAAATCGAGTCATTCGACTATGTCGAATACCCACAGATTCTCAGCCAGGCCGACGCCAATCCGGATGAATTGATCCGTGAAGCGTTGAAAACGTTTCTCTCACGAAACACGCTGCGTGGCGATAAGGTGGCCATTTCGCTCCCTGGCCAAGCGGGACTGTCCCGATTCATCAAGTTGCCACCGGTCGAACCCAAACAACTTCCGGCCTTGGTCGGTTTTGAAGCGAAACAGCAAATCCCCTTCGACTTGGAAGACGTCGTTTGGGATTACCAGCAAATGCCCGGCTGTGACACCGCCGACGACGATGACGACGATCTCCCGATGGAAAACGAGGTCGGTCTCTTCGCGATCAAGCGGGATCAGTTGTTACGAGCCACTCGTCCGCTCATCGATGCGGAAGTGGAACTCGATTTCATTCAGTTGGCGCCGATCGCCATTTACAATGCCATCATTTTTGACCAGCTGCCCCATGAGTCAGAGGAAGGTGCGGAGATCGACCGCAACGAGTGGATTTGCATCTTGTCGATGGGTACCGACACTTCCGATTTGGTTTTGACGAACGGATTCCGAGTCTGGCAGCGCAGCGTTCCCTTGGGCGGTAATCACTTTACCAAGCAAGTCACGAACGAAATGAAGCTGACGTTTGCCAAAGCCGAGCTGCTGAAGCGGAACGCCCGCGACGCCGCCGAAGCGAAAGCGATCTTCCAGGCGATGCGGCCGACGTTCAAAGATTTGGTAACCGAAGTCCAGCGGAGCTTGGGGTACTTCGCCAGCCTCGACCGTGAAGCCAAGATCACGAAAATCGTGGCGCTCGGCAATGCCATGAAGCTACCTGGGCTCTCCCAGTACATCGAGAAAAACACCGAAATCCCCGTCTCGCGAATCGACAGTTACGAACGGCTGACCGGTCCCGACATTGAGGTCCCCGCATTTAAAGAGAACGCGCTCGCGTTTCCCGTCTGCTACGGCCTGGTGCTGCAAGGGACAGGCGCTGCCAAGTTGCGGACGAATCTCGTACCTGGCGAAATCATCACGCAACGTCTCATTCGCCGCAAAAAACCGTGGGCCACCGCGATCGCCGCTTCGTTGCTATTGGCTCTCGCCTTCAATTATTTCTTTAATTGGCGAGCGTGGAGCGAAGTCCATCCCAGCAGGCAAGTCAACGGCGTCACTTGGGAACGGGCCAAGCAACAGGCCGATCAATTGTCCCAGCAAAGCTCGACGTTCAAGAGTCGCGATGAAGAGCAAAAGGTCGAATTAGCAAGACTCGACGAACTGGGCGAAGCGGCCGTGGGTAGCGCCGATGGTCGCCTGCTATGGCTCGAACTGATGAGGGCCATTACAGAATCACTCCCACGTGATCCCGATGTGCCAGCCGGTACGATTGCATCCTTGGACCAAAAACCGCTCAAAGAACGGGTCGAGATTTACATTGACTCGATTGAGTCGGAGTACTTCACCGATCTTGCCACCGATTGGTATGCGGCGAATGGCATTGCGGAAAAATATCAGTTGATGAAGCAGGACCGAAGAGGCGATGACGCGGGACTTGATGAGCCAGCCGCGGAAGGCGAAGAGGGCGACGTGCCTGTGGAGGAAGCAGAGGTAGCGATTGACGAGCCGATGGAAGAAGCCCCCACCGTCGATGGTAGTGGATGGGTCATAGAAATCAGGGGCCACCACTTCCACCACAACTCCCGCCCGGTCGAGGGAACCGACTACGTTCGCAAACACCTGATCGATCAGTTGGACGGCGGCAAAGTTACCTTGCCACTCGGTTCAGGCGAAGAGATGGAAACATTTGGAGTTCGCGAACTAGGAATCCTTGCCCCGGTTGAGATCGCCGGAAACATGAACCGCGCATTCGAAATCCCCAATCCAAAATACGAAGGAACCGTTAGCTCAGCCCCTGGCCAAAGGTCGCCTGGACGGAACGATCGCCGCTCCCAAAGGAGAAGGGGGCGACAACCTGATGCCGGCACAACCGAATCAAAAGAATCACCGACCATCAACGTGCCGGCGTATGAGTTCACAATCCAATTCTGCTGGAAACAAATTTCAGCCAAAGAACGCCTTGAGAATCGACGCCGCGCGGCGGAAGCAGCGGCAACTGAAGAAGGAGAGTTTTGATGGACAAGCTGAAGAACTTTCTACGAACCTTGCGTCGCGTCCATTTTTGGATCATTTGCCCTTTGGTCGTCGTCATGGGGCTGGTCGGCTGGTTTCTGACGATCGGCAAACTGCAAGACGAAACAAAGAAGAACCTCAGCGATATTGAGGGAAAATTCAACGCAGCGGAATCACTTGCGCGGGAGCAGATTCACCCCAACGATGACGTCGCAAATGGAATGGAAAAACTGATTGGAACTCGCAGAACAGAAGTCGCCGCGGCGTGGCAAGAAAAGTGGGACCAGCAGACGCGCGATGGTGGTGTCCTGACGTGGCCCGATTTTGATTGGCCGGAAAATGTCAAACGTGAATTCTTAGCAACGGTTCGAGACAAGCGACCCATCGAAAAGAACGTCGCTTTTCCGCTCGATCCGAGTGACGATTTGCGAGTCGGTTTGCGTCGCAGTTATCGCGACTACATTCAGGATGAGTTGCCCAAGTTGGCGAAAATGGTTGGTTCGGTATGGCTCCCTTCCGAATCGAGTACGTCCCGTGGTGCCGCGGTCGTTCCCGATGGCTTCCGGCTCGATGAAACCATCGTCGCGTGGAATGGTGAAAATCAAAAAGAACTACAGGACGCTCATTTCAACTGGGACGTCAGCGGCGGTGGCGGTAGTCGATTTGGCGGCGGCAGAACAACCAACGCTGGCACCGACAACCCACCAACCTTGCTGGAAATTCTCTATGCCCAGGAGGACCTGTGGGTCCTGCGAGCTGTCATGCAGGTGATTCAACGAGCCAATGCAAATGCGTCTGCTCGCTTTAACGCCACCGTGAAAGAGATCGAATGGCTACGGATCGGCAGCCAGGCCGTTAGAAGCGAAGGCCGAGTGACTCGGATTGCCGATACAAGTGTGCCAGAAACAGGTGCCGGAACCTACGCCGATGTGCGTACCGGGGGCGGGGGCGAAATGTATGTCGATGAATCTGGTATGGGTGGCACTCAAGCGGTCGGTCCCGACCCGGGCGAAGGCCGCTACGTCGACAAGGACTATAAAAAATTAGAGGAAAATAAGCTGCGGACGGTCATGCAAGCGACCGAATCGGTCGCACCAGAAGATGCTTATCTTGTCGTTGCCAAACGGATTCCAGTCCGGATGCGGTTGAAGGTAGACCAGCGAAAATTCCACCGGCTGCTGGTCGAGTGTGCCAATTCCGAACTGACGATCGAGGTGCGTGAAGTCCGAGTCAATCCGAGTAAATCATTGGTCGGTGGCAATTCTTACCGCGGCGGTTCGGACGAATACTCACCGAATTCACAATCGACAGTCCAAGACGAGAAGACATTCTCTTATGACTTGACCGTCGAAATTTATGGCATCGTCTACATTTACAACCCGGTCGATCGCAACATCATCGGCGATGAAGAAGCGGAAGGCGACGCCGACGAAGGTGAAGTCGCCGGCCGATCGGAAGCAGGACGATCGGACCTAAGTGGACTCAAAGAATCCGATCTCGAACTGATCGTCGCGTAGCGGACAACAAACCAGGATCGCGAACAGAACTCTGGAACAGAATTCATGGCTAAAAAGAAACTCAGTCTTGGCGAAGGCGGCATCAAAGGCTTCTTGGCGAATCATGTCGAAAAGATTCTCTTTGCGTTGATCCTGGGCGCCGCAGCAATGCTGGTATGGTCTGGCTTCAGCAAACGGGAAGGCATCGTTGCCACCAAAACGCCGGTGAAACTCAAGGACGAGGTGACGCGCGCCACGTCCCATGTCACGGGCTTCAGTTGGAACAAGGACTATCGCGAAAGCCGCAGTCCCAAAGAGGCCAACACGCTGCTACCCAGAGCGGCCCAAACTCTGGTCAAGATGAACGAAGATTCATACATCATGCCGCAGATGATCGCTCCTCCTGTGAGCGCACCTCGGACCAAACGCACCGATCCAGACTTGCTGGCCGTCGTCGAATTGAAAGCGCGAACGGGCTATGGAGCACTCGTCAAACCATCGATCAATCGCGCCCGAACCGGTGAAACCGACGAAGAGGAAGAAGTATTCGTGGATGAGGAAGAGACACTCGATTTGGATCCCGACAGGTTCCGCCAAGTCCCCAATGGCTACGGAGTCGGCGGCGGTGGTGGCGGCGGTCGACGTGGGAGCAGCAATGCCGATGCTGGCGAGGGCGTCTATTTCGTGACGGTGACCGGCCTGATTCCCTATCGTGAACAGCTGAAGATTTTTCAATCGTCGTTTCTCAACGCTTCCGCTTTCAGCCCCAACCGAGATGCGCCTAACTACATCTACTGGCAGTTGGAACGATCGGTGGTGAAGCCCGGCTCCAAAGAACGAAAATGGACGAAGATCTCGTCGACAAAAGCCAAGAATGAAGAGGCTCGGCTGGGTGTGGGTGGCGGATCGGGTCGTCAATTCGGTTCGGTCGGCGATGTCGATCCTCGCAGCATCGATCCCATGCTCACGCGGCCTGGGCCACCGCTGATCGCTAGAAATTTGGATCAGCTCTATCGTCATGAAAAGATCATGACATTCGAAGAAGCGATGGAACAAATTCGCGCAGAGGAGGAAGCGGCGGCAGCGGAAACAGTAGACTCCGCTGTGGCAGGCGCGGACGAGGAAGGAATCGACATCGATGTGAATGCTGTCAGCCCGGCGACGGGGGGCGGCCGCAACCCAGGACGGGGAGGCTATGGAGGCGATGAGTCCGGAGGACGCGGATACGGCGGCGATGAATTCGCAGATGGTGGATACGGCGGCGATGAAGAAGGGGGTGGCGGAGGTCGCTATCCTGGCGGCGCACGACAGGCTGGCGTGACCAGTACTGAGGGTGGTGCCACCGACCCATCCAAAGCGCCAGAGTTCAAGATGTTCCGATACGTCGATCTGAACGTGCGGTCTGGCGAAACCTACGTCTATCGCTTGAAAGTCTACTTGGAAGATCCAAACTTCCCCATCACCGAAACGGCCGAACCGCCCGAAAGCTCGCTAGAAGGGTCGGTCATTCAACGGCGGAAGGCAAAGAAGGCCAAGGTGGCTGCCGGGATATCGCGGCCCAAAATTGCCAATCGTGCCACGGAATTCAGCGACGAGAGCAACCCAATCACGATCCAAGCTGGCAACCGAATGCTGGCGGGCGCGGTCAAACCGGCTCGTGCGACGCGTGGCAAGGACATGGCCTTTTACCGCCCCGGCGACGAACCGACGGGGACTGCCATGGCGCTGACCTTCGATATTCAACGAGCGGCAGAGATTCCCGGTCAGTTGGAAGTGCGTCGTGGAACGGTCGCCAACTTCGTCGTCGACGAAACGGAAGTTCTACGACCAAGCTTGAATTTGCTCGAAAAACTAGAAGACCACGAGTTCCGGTTGAATTCGTTCGTCCTCGATTTGCGCGGCGGTCGTAAACACAGCAAGTATGATGAGCTCAACGAACCGGGAGAATTCCTCGTCATCGATTCACGGGGCCGGATTTCCGTCATTAACGAACTAACGGACATGGAAGACTTCAAGAGTAATATCTTCCCGGAAGAGGCCGAAGCGACGAATAGTGGCCCTGGTGCTCGCGGTGAAGGTGGTGGATACGGCGACGAAGATGGCGGCCCACCAAACTTTGGTGGGGGACTCTAACGTCGCTTCCAAAACCATCAAAGAACGTTTCGTCCCGCCGGAAGGCTGAACTTGCTGCGCGACGGGCGGAAACCGGTACGACCGGCCTCAGTTTGTCATCAGACTTTGGTCTCACGCCGCCTCACGACGTTTCTGCCGACCACGTCGCACATCGATGCTTCAGCGCAGCCCGCCTGCTCTTTGCGGCGGTTTTCTTCCTGACAGGACGGGCCGACCGGCCGTTTTGGGCCCGACTCTGCTGTCACGCCTAGCATTGCATGCCTTGGACCGTGGCACCGCAGAACGCGATTCCTGCGTCCTTCTTTTCCAATTCGGCCCAGAAATCGGCCGATTCGGGGCAATTTCGACGATTGGGCCAGATCTTGCTTCCGCCATTCTGTGGTTTCTTCCCAGTGGGGGCTAATGCCCTTGACCGGGTTTGGTGGGCTAAGTACCTTTCGCCCGCTTTTCCACTTTTGCGCAAAGGGCATGGAAGTCCTTTCGCAGAGTCCGTAATTGGAAGACGCGGCTTATCCTTCGCAACAGATCAGGGACGATACTCGATGTCACGCGCGACAAGCGAACCGCTCCGTTATTCGAATCCACTTTGTGCTTCGAATTCAGGTAGCCGCAATTCAACACAATATTCTCCGAGCTTTTTCCGGGGCACTAAATTGACGTCATACCGCCAACTCATCACCATCGTGGCATTTAGTTCCTTGATGACGCTTGCCTTCGGTCTTTCACGACCGGCGACGGCAGATGTCTTCACTTGGAGCTACGGAACCAGCAGCGGGAGCGCATCCCAGATCAAATCGATCACCGACCGGCGGACCGCCGACGGTCTTCTGCGCCGCGCCCGTGAAGCGCTGAATGACGGTAACGTTGAACTGGCTGAGTGGTATGTCGACCGAGTGGAAAAATCGGGCATCGATTACTCGGCAAAAATGTTCCAACGTTTCGTCGACACACCGGCCAAAGTTCGTGAAGCCATCACGCAATCAAAGTCTGGCCAACCGCTGAATTCGGTCGCCAGTTCGAACGGCTCGGTCGATGTTGCCCCACCCACCGATCTGTCGCAACCGACGATCCCGAACGGCATCCCTGCCACTGGCGCGGCCACTGCCTTAGAAGCTTCCGTCACCGCCAAAAAATCTCGAGCAACCGCTCAAATCGAACGAGCCCGCAATGCGATGGCATTGGGCAACACTTCGGAAGCGGTCGCCTGGTACCACAGCGCCCGCCAGTTGAACGCTGGTTTCCAACTAGGCGAGTACGGTCCCGTCCAATTGAAAAACGAATTGCTGGCAGCCGGTGTGAGCCGTAACTTGCTCGAAACCGACGACATGGCACCGCCATCCGATCCACAACTTGCCATCACCGACCCAGCTCAGTTCGCGCAACTAACTCCTCAGCTACCGACCGCGTTGGAATCGCCAGAAGCCTCGTATGTCTCTCCGACTGGCGAACTGCTGGCACCCGAGCAGATTACCTCTTCCAGTCTGCTGGAACGGGCACAGATGATCAAAACGGCCAAGATCGCCGATACGATCAACCCGGCAACACGTCAGGCTCACGAAAGCGCCATGCAATTGTTGGCGGAAGCCAGCGCATCGCTGGACCGGGGCGACCTGGAGATGGCGGAGCAATTCGCGAAGGCGGCCCAAGACCTGGCCGTTCCCGATGAGGCCTTTGCCCCGAGCGAACCTCGCCCTTGGATGCTGCTTGCAGAAATCAACAAGCGACAAGACAACAGTTCGGCACGCAGCATGCCCCAAGTCGCCGTCGTCGAAGAACCGGCCTTCAACGTCCCTCCGGTCGTGACAACGCCAGCTGCGACCGAATTGGACGCGGCCTCCACGATGCTCGTCGACGTCTACGATTCGCCCGATGACAAGTCTCAAGTGATCACGGCCGGCGCCGACATGCCAACGACCGAAGCACCCCAGCTCATCGTTCCGCAGCCCGTGCAACAGGCTCAAGCAATTGCAGCTCCCAACGATACGCCCTACGGCAGCGGGGCTCGCAAGCCAGCGTCGCCCATCACCGATTTGGTCGCTCCGGAACGAGCGGCGCCGATCGCCAACCCGTATGCCGACACGAATCGCCCCAAACTCCTCACCCCACCAAGCTCAACTGCCGCTCAACAAGAACCTGCACCGGTCGCAGCCGGCGGACTCAACGACGCTCGAACCAATGAGGCAATTCGACTGTTCAATCAGGGGCAAGAAGCGCTGAGTGAGCAACAATTGAGTCGCGCTCGAGACCTGTTCTTGGAAGCGTGGCGTTATGAATCGGATTTGCCGGGTGACATCCGCCAGGCCTTACAAGACAACCTCCAGCTCACTCGCACCGCACCTTCCGCCGAACGAAACGGTGTCGCCACCAACGGCATGTCCGACATCCAACGTGCGGCCGTCGACAAACTGCTGGCAGAGATTGCTCGTGAACAGGCGATCGTACGTCGTGAACGACAAGAGAATCCATTCAAAGCCTGGGAACGATTAAAAGCGCTTCGATCGACGGTTGCCGCCGCCGATGTCGATAGCTCGTCGCGGGAACAGTTGATGACGCGGGTCAATCGACAACTGAAAGAGATGGAACAGTACGTTGATCGTAACCGAGCGAAATTCGAGAACGACCAGCGAAACAAGCGGATCCTTGATGAAATCGATCGCGAACGGACTCAACGAGTTCGCAACCAAGAGCAGCTCGCCGAAATGGTCGAACAATTCAACGACTTAATGGAGCAGCAGCGGTTCCCGGAAGCCGTCGTAATCGCCAAGAAAGCTCGTGAACTTGATCCCCTGGAACCAGTCGTCCAAACCATGGTTTGGCGAAGCCAAGTCGCCCGCCAGGTCATGACCAACATGATGCGAAACGAAGAGTTCCGCGAAGGCGCCATCGGGATGCTGAACGATGTCGAAAACTCGGCAATCGCTGTTGTCGGCGATGACGCCATGATCTTCCCAGATGCCCGCGAATGGACCGACCTCACGGATCGACGACGTAAGGCGCTGGCGGCAAATCGTCGTCGCTACACCGAAGTCGAAGTCGAAATCCAACGCGCTTTGAAGAAATCGGTGGAAGTCGATTTTAAGGATCAACCACTGGCTTATGTTATCGATCAACTGGCCCGGACTGCCGGAATCAACGCATTCATCGATCCCGAAGGCCTGGCAGCGGAAGGTGTAACGAATGACACCACCGTTTCGATCGCTTTGCGGAAGCCCGTTTCGCTTCGCAGTGCTCTGAATCTGATCCTGCAACCATTGCACCTCAGTTACATCATCCAAGACGAAGTTCTACGGGTGACGAGCGAACAGGTCCGCGACGGCGACGTTCGTCCCGAGGTGTACCATGTTGCCGACCTGGTGATTCCGATCCCCAACTTTGTACCTGGCTACAACCTCGGCTTGCCGGGTGCTATTCGAGAAGCTCACAACGTGATGGGCCAAGGCTACATGGGCGGAGCCACTCAACGCGGCGGCCTGACCATGATGGCCGACAACCCGGGGATGGGTCCTGCGGCGAACAACGCCTCGGTACTCGCTCAAATGGGCGCATCGGGTATGGTCCCGAGTGCCGGACAGAATGCTGGCCCCTACGGCATGTCGGGTTCGGGCGGCGGTGGGTCTCAAGCAGACTTTGACACGCTGATCGAATTGATCACGACGACGATCGATCCTGATACTTGGGAAGAAGTCGGCGGCCAAGGAACGATCGCCGGGTTCCCAACGAACCTCAGTTTGGTCGTTCAACAGACTCAAGAGGTCCACAACAAGATCGCCGATCTGCTGGCACAACTGCGACGTCTGCAGGACCTGCAAGTCACGATCGAAGTTCGATTCATTACGCTCAACGACGATTTCTTCGAGCGAATTGGCGTCGACTTCGACTTTGACATCGATGACAACTCGGGCCTCACCAATGCCGAAGCGAACGCATTGGATGACGACGGACCAAGCGTCACCGTTGGTTTCGATCCGGTCACGCTGGCTCCTTCGGTCGACCTCGACATCGGATTCCAGCAAGGAAGCTTTGGAGTCACCGCACCACAGTTTGGTGGTTTCGACGTGGGCTCGGCTGCCAGCCTCGGCTTCGCGATCTTGAGCGACATCGAAGCCTTCTTCGTGATTCAAGCAGCTCAAGGAGATTCGCGAACCAACATTCTCCAAGCACCCAAAGTCACGCTGTTCAACGGTCAAACGGCCTTCGTATCGGACACGTCCAACCGGCCGTTTGTTACGAGCGTGGTCCCCGTTGTCGGCGACTTCGCGGCCGCCCATCAACCGGTCATCACCGTGCTGACAGAAGGGACATCGCTGACCGTCCAAGCTGTCGTTTCCCAAGATCGCCGGTTTGTGCGGCTGACGCTGGTGCCGTTCTTTAGTCAGATCGGCGACGTCGATACGTTCACCTTTGACGGTGTCACAAATTCCGACACAGGAACCACCTCGGTCGATCCGACCGACGACACGCAAACGGTGCAAGACAACGTCTTGGACAATCGGCAAGGCACCACGGTTCAGTTGCCGACGTTCGCCTTCACGACCGTGAGCACCACGGTCAGTGTACCGGACGGCGGTACGATCCTGCTGGGTGGCATCAAACGCCTGAGCGAAGGCCGCACGGAGCAAGGCGTGCCGATTCTCAGCAAGCTACCGTACGTCAATCGACTCTTCAAAAACGTCGGCATCGGTCGGACGACTCAAAGCCTGATGATGATGGTCACACCACGCATCATTATCCAAGAAGAAGAGGAAGAGAAGTTGGGAATTGCCTCGCCATAAGGGCGAGTACTTCCTGAGACAACGTCTCGCAAATGGTTCACTCTGCGCCACCGTCTCTCGATCAGGGACGGTGGCGTTTCGCTTGGACAAAACACTTACATCTGACAACGACCGGTGCCACATTGAGGCTTGCCTCATCCACCACCGGGCGGCACCGCGACCGGCAGGGAACCGGCGGCGCTGCGAGCAGAGGCAGGAACACTGAATTGCTTGGCAACCTGTTTGCTTTCGCACGATGGGCAAACAGCCGACTCATCACCCCGCACCAGCAGTTCAAACTGATTCCCGCAATCACGACATCCGTATTCATAAATGGGCATTTGGAATCTCCTCACGAACAACCAATACGTGCTCGCCCGCCAACCAAAATCTGACGGCACTTTATCGCCAGCCGCCAAGGCTAGACCCTGCGTCATCGCATCGTGCCGCCTATTATACTCATCCAGTGGGCTCTGTCAGCGGTCGGCGTAAGAGCGATCACACGCCAGGCGGGCAGATCGATCGACTCACTGCAAGGCTGGACGGAAACACCGAAAATCGGCAGGCTGACCATTTCTCCAGATGGCAATGAGCAGATGACCACATCACTCCGTTACCGCGAAGTCGCGATCGAAGGCCCGGCCGAATCGCATGTGCTCAATCTCTGGGAATTCGCCATCGACGCGATCGAGGGAACGACTTATCAACACTATGTCCCGCCCGACGGCTGCCTCTCGATCGTCATTCGATATGCGGCAACTTCCCCTCCCGTCAGCCTGTTGATTGGGCCTCGCACCGAGCCACTGTGCGTCCCGGTTACGGAGGGCGAGCATTACTTCGGCCTGCGATTTTGGCCGTATTCTGCCGAATCCATATTGGGAAGCGACGCTGCGACCTACTTTGGTTTCGTCGGCCCGACGGACGAGCACCTACCCGCGATCGTGAATCGGCAACTCTCACATTTGCCAGAAGAGCCGGCTGCCAACTTGGTGCTCGCAGCGCTTAAAGAAGCAGCGAACCGCATGGCGCAATCGCTACCCGCCGTTGATCACGTCGTTCAGCAGGCGGTCCAACAGATCGTAGGTGCCAACGGCAACGTTTCCATCGCCGAGTTGGCCGACAAGCTGCAAATCGGTCAGCGGCAACTTCAACGCCGATTTCGTGCCTGCACCGGCATCACTCCGAAGCAATTCACCAGGATTCGTCGTTTTCGGACGGCGGCGGCAGAACTCTTGAGCGAAAACCCTCGTCCCTGGGCCGCTGTCGCCTATGAGTCTGGCTATTCCGATCAGTCTCACCTCGCGCGCGAATTTTCACAACTGATTGGGCTCACAGCCAATCAACTGAAGAAGAAGCATGAAGTGATTTTCCACGAAGATGTCGAACCGTAGTTTTTCGTTCCGAATGAAAATTGCATGTCGCTTTTCTTCAAGAATGGGCGTTCGATCTTCCCTATAGTTGATCTCGAAGCAACAACGCCTCGCAGCCACGACACGTGGATGACTACGCCTTGGAGCAATTTCGCATGCGCATCGCTACCTTCTTGATTTTTCTGGCCCTGACAACATCCGCCGACGCCCAGATGCCGCTTTCAGCCGAAGTAAAGCAGCAACAAATCGATGAGGTGAGCAAACTGGATGCCATGGACGGTCACTGGCGCGGTACGGCCTGGATCATTTTGCCGAACGGGAAACGAGAGGAGCTCGTCCAAACCGAACGTGTGGGCCCTTTGCTGGGTGGCGCTATCAAAGTCGTCGAGGGGCGTGGCTACGATGATTCTGACGCAACAAAGTTCAACGCCTTGGGAATCATCGCCTACGATTCAAGAAAACAACGCTTGATGATGAGGACCTACGCACAAGGAAACCTGGGCGACTTTCCGATCCAACTCACCAAAGACGGCTACACCTGGGAAATCCCAGCTGGCCCTGCGACCATCCGCTATACCGCAACGGTGAAAGATGGAACATGGGTCGAGTTTGGAGAGCGCGTGCTGCCCGACCAGGCGCCGCGGCGGTTCTTCGAGATGAAACTGCTGCGACTCAACGATTCGGAGTGGCCGGCGGCTGGAACCGTACCGTCGAAATCATGACTCTCCGGCGAACGAGGGCATCCAACGGTGACGTTCCCCCATCGGTTCGAGCAAACTGGCCGCCTTAACGGACTAAGCGAAAGAGGCTGCCACCATTGGCCGAAGAAGTCACGAACTGCAGCCCCGAACCACTGACGAGATGCATGACCGCCTGCGAAACGATGACGTCGTAGAAATCAGCTTTGCCGGCGATTCGCGCCGCTTGCTCGACGGCCGGCCCGCTGACCAAACTGGGGCCGATATCGCAGGCACCGGTATCGAGGCCACAACGGACCTTCGTGCCCAGTCGGTCGGCTGCTCCCGTGAGCGCCGCGGCCGCACGAACGGCACGGGCGGGCCCGTCAAAGGTGAGTGTGATTTGGCCTGCATTCACTGCAAGGTTTTGGCCTCGATACAATTCCACTTGCCGCTCCACGTGGGTAAGCAGTTGCGACATCCGCTGCGTAAGTGAACCTTCGTCGGCTCCCGCATGCAGCAAAGCGGAATCATCTTCGACGAAAACCTGCAGAACTGTCGCGAGCACTCGGTCCAGCGAACAACCGGTACCAGAATCTTGCCGACGCCCGGTGAGAAACAGTTCGATCTCTGACAAGATCGATTCCGCATCGCCGACGAAAGGTAAGTGATCATCACCGGCAAGCTCGACGAACTTCGCGCCCGGAATCAGTGCCGCCAGGTGCTTTCCTTCAGCTAGCTTCAAGCAACGATCTCCGGTCCGATGGATCACCAAAGTGGGTACTTGAATCGTTGGCAGAATCGGACGGACGTCAATTTGAGCATTCATTTTCGTCAGTGCCACGGCTGCAGCGGGACTCGCTCCCATGCGTAGGTAGCTAGCCCACCACCGTCGGAACGCTTCGTCGTTGGCCTTGCTTGGGGCACGATCTTCCAACCCTAAAGGGCCGCCCCAGTTGTCGCTGATCTCTTGCAAGAAAACTTCACGCTGCTCACTTGTTGGTCCCCAAGGATAATCGTCTGCCCACAAGCGTCTCGCGTAGCATCCGATCATCGCCAAAGCGATCGTTTTTTGAGGGTAGGTCGCAGCAAACAACGAGCACAACGGCCCACCTTCGGATACGCCGCACAGAACGGCTCGTCGAGAACCGGCCGCTTCCATGACAGCTCGCACGTCGTCCATCCGCAATTCCAGCGTTGGAAGTTCGTTTAGCGCCACGTTGTCGGACATGCCGGTCCCACGTTTGTCAAACAAGATTACACGCGCGAACGACGCCAGGCGATTCAAGAAGTGGGCAAAGGTCGGTTCCTTCCAAAACCACTCTAAGTGCGAAACCCACCCCATCACAAATACGATGTCGATCGGTCCCGAGCCGACCGCCTGCCAGGCAATGTTCACACCATCTTTGCTGCGAGCGTACCGCACGTCGGTCGTGTGCTGCTCGCTGTCTGCCGACGCCTTGTCCGCATCAACGTTCGTTTGCTCGTCATCGGCCGAGATCGTTTTGGTATCCAGTTTGTTCGACAAAGAGGTTTCCGTTTCGTCAACGCGCCTTGTCGATTCTTGACGATATGCCCCAGCGATACGTTCCAGTTCGGCGAACACTTCTGCCGCGGTGGGTCGGTAGGCAGCTTCTTTGCTGAGGCATTGCAGCAACAGCCGACCGATGTCCGACGGCAGCTGTCCATCGCAATCCGAGATCGCTTTGGGAGCTCGGTCCAAGATCGCCGCCATCACGTCGTGAGGCGATTCACCGGGGAACGGATGTTGTCCAGCAAAGAGCATGTAGAGCATGATGCCCAAACTGAAGACATCGCTCTTCGCATCTAAGAGCTTGCCGCGAGCCTGCTCGGGCGACATGTGCCCAAAAGTTCCGGCGATGAATCCCGATTGGGATATCGGATTTGCCAGCGAGTTTTCCGCATCCAAAGTATCTAGCCGAGCCAATCCAAAGTCGAGAATTTTCAACAGATCGTCGGCTCGCACCATCACGTTTTCGGGTTTGAGGTCGCGATGGATGATCCCTTCGGCATGAGCCGCCGCAATCCCGCTGGCTAGTTGGATGCTCAGCTTCAACGCCCGTTCGTACTTGACTTTCTTCGACAGCAGTTGGCGTAGCGTCGTCCCCTCAACGAACTCGGCGGCAATATACGGGGCTCCGTTCGATTCGCCAATTTCGTGGATCGTGAGGATATTTGGATGATTGAGCGCACTGGCCATGCGCGCTTCTCGACGAAAGCGATCGACCCACTCGTCCTGCGCCTGGCGAAAATTCGTCAACAATTTGATGGCCACCGGACGATCAAGGTTGGGATCACGCGCTTGATAAACGATCCCCATCCCACCGCGGCCAATTTCATGCTGGAGGACGAATCGTCCGATGTATTGAACACGACTGTCTTGTTCAGAAGTGACCCCGATGGGGTTCGCAAGATTAGAAAATGCCGCCGTATTGAGAACGGCCATCTCTAAAGGAATGTCCTTTAACTGCCCTTTGAGGTCGAGCGGCAGATCAAGATCGGCAACGGGAGCGTCGCACAGTGCACATTTCACGACCCCCTCAGCCGAGGTACCCGCTGCTAATTGTCGTAGCAGGCAATCTGACTCGGTTTCGAAGTGTTTGCAGCTGTTGATCATTTCGAATCGCCGCTTCGCGACGCCATCCTCAATTTGTGCGGCCGAGTCCATCCAAGTTTTCACGGAGGGCGCACGATGGGTGCCCTACTTACTAGAACTGACGTTCGTTACGGGAAACTTCGCCGAACGGTGACCATGGGCGATTCCTACGAGGGTAAGTAGTCTATACTGCTCGTAGGTAGCCTTTTTTCGGAGATAACGAGTTGGCTCAAAATTGCGATAAAAGCACTTGGGGAACTTCCGAATCGCTCATCAATCGAGTCCGTGCCAACGAGCAGGATGCTTGGGAAATGATGTGCGAAATCTACGCTCCGTTGGTGTATGGCTGGGCACGTAAATCTCGCCTCGGACAGCACGACTCGGAAGACATTGTGCAAGACGTGTTCCGCCGAGTATCCACAGGCCTGAAGAACTTCCAACACGGTGACACCAGCCATACGTTTCGTGGTTGGTTGTGGACCATTACCAGGAATGCGATTCGAGATCGATTCACAAAGCTGGCAAAGGATCCCATCGAAGCAGAAGGTGGCACGCAGGCACTGCAACGCATGCAAGAGGCGCCCGATTGGGTGACCGACCATCATTCCGTCGAGCCATCCCTTGACTCGAGCGAGGAAGCGGCCGTGTTACGGCGAGCATTGAAACTTGTCGAAAACGACTTTGCTGAACATACCTGGAAAGCATTCTGGGAATTCACGATCGAAGGACGATCGGCCAAGGAAGTGGCTGACAAATTTGGAATCAGCGAAGGCGGAGTCCGGCAAGCCAAATTTCGGGTTCTGGCAAGGCTGCGCGAAGCGATGGGTTAGGCTTGCCCAGTCGATCTTGGCAAATTGCCGTTTTTTCATAGCACTTCTTA
>CAYZRS010000005.1:0-19637 GCA_964480915.1 uncultured Pirellulaceae bacterium
CTAGCGAATGTGGCCTCATTCCCTTGCGACTGGTGATGTTGAAGTGGCTACGTTGGCAACGGTGGCAACGATGAACCGCTCGACGGCAGTTCCTCACCACCTACCGTTCGCGACTTAAATCGGACCAAAGCCCTGCGAACCAGGCGTCACGAGCCTCTTCGTCGCCTTCGTTGATGAACGATCGGGTTGAGATCACGACCGGAATCCCCTTTCGACCTGCACTCCCACCTGCATTTCGCCGAATCGAGCCATCGTCACTGTTCAGGGCATTGATGACTTGTATGGCGTCGGCGGGAGTCACGAAGGCATTGTTGTCCACATCGAGGAACCCTGCCGAGTCTGGCCGCGGGGCATCATTTAGTGTGCCGCTGGGGAGAGTGAATTCGCGATCATTCAATTCGTTGATGACGGCGATGGCGTCGGTCGGAGTCACCTGCCCATCACCATTCACATCAAACGGCGTCGAGAAGTTATGCCATTGGTTGGTTTCGAGAGCCGAACTGTACCACCTGAGGCCGTAGCCACGATTGTCAACAACGCCGTTCACAGAACCCCTGACGTCGGTCATCAAGAAGTCGGGCCCCATGTCGCCATCAAAATCGGCGGCCACGACGCTTGGGGGCACCACGCCTCTCGCGTGCTGTCCAATCACTTCCATCGATTCGAAAGTTGGACCGCCAGTCTCAGGCAGTTGCCGGAACCAACCAATCCCTCCTGGGCCCATTCCAACCAAAACGGTGAAACCGACGACAATGTCTGGTCGCCCATCGAGGTCGACATCGGTAATCTCCAAGTCGCCGCCCCAAATTGCCGTCGCTGAATCTGCGACCGGCCGTGGAGCTGCGAATGCCCCCGCGCCAAGACTCTCGAGGACATTGACTTGAAATAGGCCGTTCGTCTGTCCCGAGATGATAATGTCAAAATCACCGTCACTATCCACATCACCAAGCGTGAACGAAGAACGGACAAGCGCCAGTTCCACCTCTTTGTCCGAGATGACAATCGGCTCACCGAATTGGCCACGACCGTTCGTATTCAGGAACACGAACAACCCATCGGTCCCCGCAGCAACGATATCAAGCGATGAATCGCCGTCCACGTCACCGACTCGCACGTCGTAAAAGAAATCGGTCCAGTCATCGCGATCCCAGATGACTCTCGGCGAACTAAACCCGTCATCCGCATCCTTATTTCGGTACCACGTCAGGCTGCCATCCTGCTTGGCAATCGCGACGATATCGTTGTCGCCGTCGTCGTCCAAATCGCCGATCACGGCTGCCGTGGGGCCGAATTGCGAATCGGTAACAAGCTGAGGCTCGCCAAACTCACCAGCCGCTCCCAAGTTCCGCAGCCACAATACTTCGTCGGTAAACTCACGTACGATCAAAATATCTTGGGCACCGTCGTTGTCCAAATCGCCCGCGCGAAGAGAAGAAATATTGGCACCGTTGACGAGGGTCTCTCCAAATCGCCAGATGACTTTCAATGCGCTAAATGTTCCTTGCCCATCAAGATTCTCAGCCCAATAGACCGATCCCAACGGACCCGAACTAAGCCTCCCCGCGACGTTGTTCTCGTGATGAGCGGCGCCGACAATGTCCATGTCGCCATCTCCATCGACGTCCATCGGCACACTGTCAACCAACGACAATTGTGGCTGAATCAGCTGCCGCATCGTGGGAAACGAATCCGGGTTTAACTGAATTGCCAGCAATTCATCCGCGTTACCATAGGCGTTGATTTTGACGCTGGTTGTCGCAACAATCGCCTCATCCTGGCCGTCCAGGTCCGTGTCGGCGAATCGAATATCGACAACCTGGCGGTCAAATTTCTCGTAGACGGTTTCTTGCTGGACGAATTCAGTCCCCTCATTCTGCAGCCAGAGGATCTCCGCCGTCTCAGAAACTCCAGAAAATATCTCTTCTTGAACGACCAGCACGTCCAAGTCGTTATCACCGTCAGAATCTTGAGCCGCAATTCGCGTCGTTGCACTGACGGAGGGACTCACCCATGCTTCGTAAATCATGCTGCGAGCAAATCGACCGTCCGATTGCTGAATGAATTGATACACGAGATGCGTGGCGCCGTTTCCAGCTACGCCCGTCGCCAAGAAGTCACCGCTCCCGTTTCCGTCCACGTCCGCAAAATGAAAATCACCGTAGTCGGCCGCGGCAATTGTCGCATTGTCGTCGTCCACAATCGCGGTCGATGCCGAAAAGACGCCAGCCGTGTTCTCAGCGACCTCAAGCTGGCCTGTTGTGACATCGATTCCCACCGCATCAAGATCACCATCGCCGTCGAAATCCCAGAATCGATCAAAGCTGCTTGGCAGAGCATTTGAGCGTGCGTCGGCAAAGTCACCGAGGCCTAGATTTTCGAACCACTGCCAAGAATCGTCGCCGGCTTGGGTCAAGATGTCTACGTCCGAGTCGCCGTCAATGTCCAACGCTTCAATTTGGAGATCGTCCCATCCTTCCGCGACATCTTCCACAAGGAAGTTGATTCTGGGCTCGTCGTCGAAGAGATCAAAATCTTTGACCCATACCAAATCCTCGAATTCTGAATTCGGGTCGTTCGTACCTGCGAGGCTCGCTTTCGCGATGACGTCCAAAACGCCATTCCCATCGACGTCGACGAACAGGCCACCAAGCAACGCATTGGTTCCCGAATCGACTTGCAACAGCGGATACTGACCCTGGGTATCGTAGAATCGAAACTCGCCGGTTGTCCGGCTGAATGCCGCGACGTCGAGATGTCCATCAAGATTCAGATCCTGCAGGACGTACGCTTCCGTATCACCCACCTCGGGCAAAATCGGGTGTGACTGAAACAGGACGGAAGTCAGGACGCGCCGCGATTCCAGCTGCTCGATGTAAATCGCCTTCGCCAACTCGATGTCCTTATTCACAGTGACAGATGCAAGGAATGGTCTTCTCGCCCCAAAGATCGCCACAGTTCCATTCTAACTCGAATCGAGACAGTACCAAGTCTTCCTCATTCGGCAACGATGAGCCGCGCAAGTCCCAAGCGTTTTGCCCTTCATTTTCGAGCTTGGAGCTAAAACAGAGCTAAAACAAAGCACCAGCGATCCGCGCATGGGGGAAACTGCTATGGATGGAAATAAGGCTGCTGGCCCCAACGTGAACCGCTGCGAAGCAGACACTTGGGAAATGGCATCGCTGACCAACCACGGTCGACGTCTTCAATAGGGAGCGCCTGGCTAAACCGTTAAGGGCGGCGGTGCGATTTGCATCTGCTGGTAGATCGACTTTACCGCTTCAAGATCGCCCTGCTGCGGCAGCAGCACCGACCAGATGCGCCCTTTCCGGATGACGCCCTTCTCAAGAAACTCGGGAAAAATTTGATAGCTCAAGCGGGCCGCCTCGCCGCCCGTTAGTCGAGCTCCTTGAAAATCGGCTGGGAAAACCAATTCAGCGTAACTCACATCGCAATCGGCCAGCCGGAAGACAAAGCCGCCAGTGAAAAGTTCGGCAGCAATCTCTCTTTCACTGCCGGTATCGACGGCATCCCAATCCTCATCGTGCTTGAGGCCATAGACTTCTTTTGAGTTCACCTCGGTGACCAAGGAAAAC
This sequence comes from uncultured Pirellulaceae bacterium, assembly GCA_964480915.1. Lineage (GTDB taxonomy): Bacteria > Planctomycetota > Planctomycetia > Pirellulales > Pirellulaceae > CAWGCE01. Next base: position 3,594 of record CAYZRS010000005.1, read on the forward strand.
GTGGGGTCGCTATCCAATAAACTCGTCTGTACCGCGACCACCATTTCCACTCCGGCACAGGAATCCTCGAGCGATGCTGCCAAATCTCGAAAGTGCAGTTGCGGTCTGACCGTGCGTTCAGGAAGCTGGGCATAGGTCGTGACGAGATCGTCACCGCGGATGTACGACTCGATGATCGTCTCTTGACTGACGGGAGGATGAGCCGTCACTTGAACCGGCTTCAATTCGCGAAGCGTCTCCTGACCAAAAACAATCGTTTGCCAACCCTGCTTCGGATTGCAAAGATCGAAGACAGCGGAAAGCTTGCGTGTGGTGAGGTGGGCTTGCTGATCAGTCAACGTCCATGTCATGGTGAGCTCCGATTCGTCACGAGGTGAGCGGCAAGAAGGCATCGCGAATTACAGCAAGCGATGCTGTAGGTTTACAAAAAAACCCCGCCGATCGCACGTATGCGAACCGGCGGGGCCGGAACAGAGAAGAGGCCAAATAATCTGCGACTAGTTATGAAAAATATAAGTCAGGTGCAATTGCTTGCGGTGCCTAACGAGATGACAGTTGTTGGTGTACTCCGTTGTCGCCAACACACCCCGCCCTTCCTCTGTTCCTAAATGATACCAACTCTGACTGGCGTGTCCAGCTAGCTCGGAAACTACGCCATAAACGCCAGAAAACTTCGGTTTTAGCTGACACTTTCAACCGTTATTTTGGGCTCACCTTTCCTTTAATTCGACCAGGAAAACACCGGAATGAAGCATTTTTTGGAAGTCTGTGAAGCGGCCGCCCGCAAAGGTGGAAACACACTGCTCGAAATGCGAGGCAAGGCCGCTGTGCAAGCAAAAGCGCCCCGTGACTTAGTCACAGAAGCAGATATCGCTGCCCAAGATGTTGTTTTCGGAGTGTTACGTGAACAGTTTCCAACGCATGCGATTGTCGGCGAAGAGGCACTGTTGGACGAGCCTGCGGATATCGACCACAGCTATCGCTGGCTGATCGATCCGCTCGATGGAACGACCAACTATGTGCATGGCCTGCCCTATTATGCGACTTCGGTAGCCTTGGTGAGAAATGGCACGCCGATCGTCGGCGCGATTTTTAATCCGGAGACGAATGAATGCTACACGGCCGCTGAAGGGATGGGAGCTTTTCTCAATGGGGAGCCGCTCAAGGTAAGTTGCGTCGAGACGATGAGTGACGCATTATTGGCCGCCAGCTTTGCAGCGACGGTCGATCCCGCGTCTCCTGAAGTGCAACGATTCCTTCGTGTTCTGGGCGAGGCCCAAGCGGTCCGCCGCCTGGGTGCCGCCGCGCTTAACCTGTGCCTGGTAGCCGCTTCGCAATTGGATGGTTACTTCGGCTCCACAACGAAATCGTGGGATGTCGCGGCGGGGATCGTCATTGTCCAAGAAGCCGGCGGGTACGTCACAGGAATCCATGGGGAACCGTTCGACATCGAGTCGCCTCATTTCGTGGCCGCCGCGACCTCCCCGCTCCATGGAAAAATCTGCCAGTTCATGTAAACCCACGCTCGATGCCCAATTCCCGAGTCGCGTGATGCTAACGACTTGCTACACCGGATCCCCTGCACTACGATCAGCGACGAAGCGGTTCCCATCCACACTAGCAGTGAGACTTTGTCATGAAACACTCGCTTGAAGACACTCTCCTTCCTCTCGACGCAGAACAGCTCGAACGGCGCCAACTCTTAGCTGGCAATGTGACCGCAGTGATCACCGGTGCCGGCAATCTGGTCGTCAATGGCGACAGCGGCGACAACGACATCTCGGTCGCCATCGACGAAATGGGCAATGTGACGATCACGGCCAATGACGGTGAGACCATTGATGACAGCGGCCTTGTCGGTTCGCAAGTCAGCGGCGACGTCCGCATCAATTTGAAGGGCGGCAACGACACGGTCTTGCTCGAAGGCCCGGCTGGCGAGTTGCCAATCGACGATGTGACGATGATTGGCGGCAGCGGCAACGATCTGATGATCGCTGGCGACCTGTATGGGATGTCGGGGAATGTCAAAATGACGGGCGGCAGCGGCAACGATGAAATGGTCGTCAAGTACGCCGGATTGAGTGGCGATGTCAGCATGAACAGCGGCAGCGGCGAAGATGTCGTCACGATCTACAGCGCGTATTCGGATGACATCAAAATCAACTCCGGCGGCGACAGTGACAATGTCACCGTCGATTCCGTGACCACTTACGGAAAACTAGCCGTGAGTGTCGCCAGTGGTGACAACTCAGTCTTCATTTCCGAAACCAGCGCCTACGAAGGAATTAGCGTGAAGGCTGGTGGAGGAGCCGATGAGATCAGCATCGAAAGCAGTTACGCAAAGTATGGTAGCGATATGTCTGTTGTCACCGGCGGCGGCGATGACGCCGTCGCTGTTCTCGATTCCAATGTGAGTGGCGAGCTCTCGGTAAGAACGGGTGGTGGGGCTGACTACGTGGGCGTGAAATACGAAAGCGCCGCGACAGCAAGAGGTGGCGATCCGGGTAGCCAATTCGGTTCGCTAAAATTCGTCTTGGGTGGTGGAGACGACGGTTTGATCTTTGATGGTAACGTGTATGGAGAGGGGACGGCCAACGGTGGCGGCGGCACGGATTACCTCGGTAATTTCTCCATTGGCGTCATCATCGACGACTCGAATTTTGAATGATTTGCGATCGTCGTCAGCTGAGTAGCGGACGTCAGGATCCTGTCACCATGTGGCTACAAAAAGAGCCCGACTTTCGTCGTAAAGTCGGGCTCTTCACGTGGGGGAGGTTACAGCCTGACAGCCAACGATTAGACGCGAGGCGTGAAGTCTTCTTTACCAGACAGTCCAACGGCAAATTCGGCTAACAACTCGGCCGCGTTGTTGATGTCTTCGAGAGAGATCGTTTCGACGGCACTGTGCATGTAGCGGTTGGGAATCGAAACCAACCCAGTCGCCACGCCAGCGCGGGTAATCTGAATGCTGTTGGCATCATTCGGTTGGGCTCGCCCACTGGCCGACAACTGGTAGGGAATCTGTTTGGATTCGGCCAAGCTGATCGCTCGTTCGGTCAAAACGGGGTTCATGTTCGGGCCACGGTAAATGACGGGGCCTCCGCCCAGTTTCAGATCGCCATGCTGTCGCTTGTCGATGGTGGGACAATCGGTGGCATGCGTCACATCGACGGCAAATCCGGCATGCGGGTCGATGCCATGAGCGCTGGTCCGAGCCCCGCGCAGGCCGATCTCTTCTTGCACCGTGGAAACAGCATACAGCCCCACCGTCACGCCCCGTTCGGCCGCCCTCCGCAGCGCCTCGACGACGACCCACAGGCCGGTCTTGTTGTCCATGCCGGGCGAGTTCGCCAAACCGTTCCGCATGTCCTGATAGCCCAACTCTAACGTCACCGCGTCACCGATCCGCACCGTTTCGGCCGCCTCCTCTTTGCTCGACGCGCCGATGTCGAGCCACAGATCCTTTAGCTTCACGACTTGCTTCCGCTCTTCTTCGGTTAGCAAGTGGATCGCTTTGCGCGCAATCACCGCCGGTAATGGGCCATCTTGCGACCAAATGGTCATCCGCTGACCGATCAGCTGCTGAGGATCCCAACCACCGATCGTTTGGGCATAGAGAAAACCGTTGTCATCGATTTGCGTGATGAGCATGCCGATCTGGTCGCAATGCCCGGCCAGCATCAGACGAAAATTAGCCCCCGGGTTCTTGCAAAGGATCACATTGCCGTGCAAATCGGTCGTGATCTCGTCCGCAAACGGTTTGGCATATTCTCGAACGACTTCTTGGATGCGCTGCTCGTAGCCGGAAGGACTGGGCGTCTCCAGCAAGGTACGAAAAAAGTCATGTGCTGAATTGGACAAGGTCGGCCCCCACGATGTTGGATCAAGGTACGCCCCATAAACTAACGCACGAATCGGCCATTGCCCAGAACAGTTGGCCCCTCATTCCTAACAACCACGGCCGATTTGGTTTACGATTTGATTTACCGATTTGGTTTGCGGTGCAAAAACTGCGCTGGATCCGATTTTGGTCGAATGGAGACCGCCCAACGATTTTTGAGGGAACGCGACGATGACCGACGACGCCCAGTCACTACTGATCAAGATTGGGGACGAGCTCCGCTTGCGTAACTGGAAACTTGCCGTGGCCGAAAGCATCACGGGAGGCCGAATTCAGTCACTCCTTACCAGCCAATCGGGCAGCTCGGATTATTTCGCAGGCGGCTTAACCGCTTACGATTTAGAGCAAAAAACCGAACTCCTGGGCGTCGACCGGGAGACCGCAGCCGCGTGTGACTGTGTGAGTGAACAGACTTGCTTCGAAATGGCGACGGGTGTGATGGGGCTCTTCGACGTCAACGCCGCGTTGGCGACGACCGGTTACGCAGAACCCTATCCAGCACAGCAGATCGAACGGCCGCTTGCCTACATCGCCGTCGGCCTGGGCGAATCGGTTTTGGTCGAAAAGATTGATCTGGAGGGGGCCCGAAACACAGTACAAGATGCCGTCGCCGTGACGGCGCTACTCCTGTTTTGGCAACAGCTTGAATCGTGCGGCTCGGATTGACCCGACTGGTTGCTACGATAGGCACGCTCACGAATTCTTCAGCTGCAGAATTCCATAGTCGTTGAAGGCCTCGCGATTCCGTGGCCGATAACCAAATGCGTATAGAATCGACACTCCCAAGACGCAACGGCGCTCAGCATGACGACCAAGACAATCGCTATCATCGGATTTGGCACGGTAGGCACCGGTGTGGCCAAGCTGCTGCATGAAGAATCGGCTCGCTTGGAAGATCGGGCCGGTTGCCCTTTGCAACTGAAGCACGTCGTCGTTCACGATTTGGCCAAGGAGCGCCCACTCTCATTGCCGGCCGGCGTTGTCACAGACAACTTGCAAGCGGTGCTCGACGATACAGAAGTTGACATCGTTGCACAGCTGGTGGGAGGCATCGAACCGGCGCGGACCATCATGACGCAGATATTGCAAAGTGGCAAAGATGTCGTCACTGCCAACAAAGCCCTGTTGGCCGAGCATGGTGCCGAGCTGTTCAACTTGGCCCGCAGTCTCGGCCGCTCGATCGCCTTCGAAGCTTCGGTCGCCGGTGGAGTCCCCATCATCGCCGGCATCGGTCGCAATTTGGCCGCCAACCAAGTCACTTCGCTGCGCGGCATTTTGAATGGAACGAGCAACTTCATCGTTTCGCAAATGGAAGAAGGGGGCGCCGCTTACGACGACGCGGTTAAGGATGCTCAAGTTCGCGGCTACGCCGAAGCCGACCCGACGATGGATGTCGACGGCACCGACGCGGCACAGAAACTGGCAATCCTGGCTCACTTGGCTTTCGGAGCCGACGTCCGGTGGCAGTCGATTCCGAAAATCGGCATCGACCAACTGCAATCGGCCGATTTGCAATATGCGACCGAATTGGGCTATCGCATCAAGCTGCTGGCGATTGCCGAGCTGGCCGACAAGGGCGAAGCGCCCGGTTTAGATTTGCACGTTTCGCCAACACTCGTGCGAATCGGCACACCATTGGCCGAAGTGCGAGGGGCAAACAATGCCATCAGTGTCGTGGGCGATGCAGTGGGGCAAGTCTTCTTTCACGGGCTAGGAGCCGGCCAAATGCCAACCGCTTCCGCGGTCGTCGCCGATCTTGTCGATTTGGCAGTCGGACGTGGTCAATTGACCTTTAACGCCTTACAACTTTGGTCCGACCGACCGGCGAAAGTCGCAGCGCGGCACGCCGACTTGGCACGCGACCGATTCTACGTCCGGTTGCGGATCGACGATCGGCCAGGAGTCCTGGCGGAAGCTTCGGGCGCCCTGGGGCAACACGACATCTCGATCGCTTCGGTCATCCAACACGAACCAGAAGACGGTACCGGACAGGCCGATCTCGTTATCATGACCCATCAGGCGACCGAAGGAGCCATGATGAAAGCGACATCCGACCTGGAAGCACTGACCGCCGTGCGACAACCGGTGATTCGGATGCGAGTCCTAGAACGCCGCGAAGAAAGCCGTTCTCATTAAGCGAGCGTTTCCACCTCACACGAGATTCCCTTACGCATGAAATACGCACTGATCATTCCCGACGGCTGTGCCGACGAACCGCAAGAATCCCTGGGCGGCAAAACGCCCCTGCAAGCGGCCAACATCCCGGCCATGGACGCCATCGCTCAGGCGGGCGTCGTCGGTCGGTCCAACAATGTGCCGGTTCACCTGACCGCCGGTTCGGCTGTCGCCAACATGAACTTGCTTGGCTACGACGTCGATCAATATTTCACGGGCCGAGCTCCGTTAGAGGCGGCCGCTCAAGGGATCGAATTGGGGCCCGACGACTGGGCCATTCGATGCAATTTAGTCACTGTCCAAGATCAAATCATGAAGGACTTCACCGCCGATCATATCGGCTCGGACGAAGCCAAACTTCTGCTTGCCGATTTGCAGCAAGCTTTGGACGACCCGCGGTTCGAATTGGTGCCCGGTGTCAGCTATCGAAATCTGCTGCTCTACCGAGGCGACGGAACGGCGGCGCCGTTCGCGAAAGATACCTATGGCACTCCGCCGCACGACCTGACCGATAAATCGATCGTCGACAGTTATCCTCGGGGAGCCGGGAGCGATCTGCTATTGGACATCATGGGGCGCAGCTCGGACGTGTTCGCAGGCCACGCGACGAATGCTCAGCGAGTCGCCGCGGGAGACCTACCAGCCACCAATGTCTGGTTGTGGGGGCTCGGGAAAACCCCATCGCTCCCCAATTTTGCCGACCAACATGGCATCACGGGCAAAATGATCACCGCCGTCGACTTGTTGCGAGGCCTTGCCGCTCTGATCGGCTGGGAACGCATCGAGGTTCCCGGCGCGACCGGCTACACCGACACCGACTATGCTGCCAAAGGACGGTGGGCGATTGAGGCTCTCGAGAATACCGACCTCATTTGCGTGCACGTCGAAGCGACCGACGAAGCGTCTCACGAAGGCGATGTCGAGGCGAAGGTGCAGGGGCTTGAAGAAATCGACCGACATATCGTGGCGCCGTTGCACGAAGCACTCCGCCAGCGGGGTGACTACCGCATTCTCGTTTCTCCCGATCACCCGACTTTCTTACGTACGAAAACACACAGTCACGGTTACGTTCCGTGGACGTTCTGCGGAAATGAAGTAGAGCCTGATGGGTCGAGCTCGTATGATGAGCCGACGTCGAACGCTTCCGAATTGAGCTTCGATGCAGGCCATCAACTGATGAGCCACTTCCTGGGAAAGAATTAGCCGCTTCGACATCTCGGTCGACATCTAAGAAGAAAAGTTATGTCTCTCATTGTGCAAAAATTTGGCGGCACGAGTGTCGCCGACACGAAGAAAATCCTGGCCGCCGCGAGGAAGGCCATTCGCGCTCAGAAAGATGGCAACGCGGTTGTGATGGTCGTCAGCGCGATGGGCAAGAATACCGATTTGTTGGTGAGCCTGGCGAATGAGCTGCACGACAGCCCACCGGCGCGAGAAATGGACATGTTGTTGTCGACGGGCGAGCAGGTCAGTGTCGCCCTTATGGCGATGGCGGTCGACGCGCTCGGTTCGCAAGCCGTCAGCCTGACCGGTGCTCAAATCGGCATCAAAACGGACGCCACGCATACCAAAGCCCGCATCAAATCGATTTCCACCGATCGCATTCAAAGCCTCATTAAAGAGGACAAGATCGTCATCGCCGCCGGATTCCAAGGCATCGACGAAGACTTCAATATCACGACGTTGGGACGAGGTGGTAGCGACACAACGGCCGTCGCGCTGGCCGCCGTTTTGCACGCCAATGCCTGCGAGATTCACACCGACGTCGACGGTGTTTACACGACCGACCCACGTCTTGTGCCAGAAGCTCGCTGCCATTCCTACATCACCTACGACGAGATGTTGGAGCTGGCCAGTCTCGGGGCGGGTGTCATGCACAGCCGGGCGATCGAATTTGCCAAAAAATACGATGTACCAATTCATGTTCGCAACAGTGCCAGTGACGTCCCGGGCACGATGATTAGCTGCCAAGCAGCCAGCGACAATCCGGCCGTGTGCGGTGCCGCGCTGACACTTGATGAGGCCCGCATCACCGTCTCGGACGTACCCGACGTGCCCGGCACCAGCCACGAAATATTTTCTCGCGTCGCGGCCAAGAAAGTGACCGTCGACATGATCGTGCAAAACGTGGCCCGCCAAGGGAAAGCGACGATCTCGTTCACGGTCCCCAAAAGCGAATTTGCAACGACGCTGGAAGCCCTCGATGAAGCTGCGGCAAGCGTCGGACCATTCCTCGTGTCGTACGACGAGAACGTCTCGAAAGTCTCGGTTGTCGGCATGGGCATGGCCGAACAGGCGGGCGTCGCCAACCAAATGTTCAACGCGCTGGCGACCGAAGGGATCAACCTGGAAATGATCACAACCAGCGAGATCAAAATCTCGGTGCTGATCGCGCGAGCCCGGGCGCTCGATGCACTCCGGACGGTGCACAATGCGTTTGATTTGCACGAACGCCGCGAGACGGCTCGACCGAAGGAAGCGCCCGTTCGCAACCTGCGCTCGACCGATACCGCAGAGATCGTCTCGCGACTGGCCCGATTCGAAATGGAAGAATTATTCCTCGACGACATTTCGCTCGATTCGACGCAAGGTCGTGTGACGATCGATGGAATTCCCGATACACCAGGTGTTGCCGCCGCGGTCTTTGAAGAAATTGCCCGAGTCGGAATCTTTGTCGATATGATCGTCCAGAGTACCGGTCATGACGGGCTGGCCAATCTCAGTTTCACCGTGCCGGAAGCCAAGCTGGCCGAAAGCGCTAAGGTGGCATCTGTGATTGGAGAAAAACTGAAGTGCGGCAATGTTTCTAGCAGCTCGAACATCGCGAAACTTTCCGTCTCGGGGATTGGGCTCCGCAGCCATACCGGCGTCGCCATCCGCATGTTTGGTGCCCTGGCCGAGCAAGGGATCAACGTGGCAATGATCAACACCAGCGAAGTGCGGGTCAACGTCGTTGTCGACGGTGATCACGGCCCGCAGGCGCTCGCTTGCCTCGAAGCGGCTTTTGCAGATACGCTCGACAAAACAACCTAAAGCCGTTACGACTTCTGGCAGCCATCGATGCATTGGTTGGCGACCGCCGACCCCTCGCCCAATAACCGCCGGCCTTGCGAAACGCACCCCGATCAAGAATTGTCATGAGCGATATTCAAGTGGCATGGCCCGCCTTCAGTGACATCCCAGCACTGGGCGACGACGAGGTCCATGTGTGGTTTGTCTCACTGCAAGCAAAGGACGAGTTCCAACTACACCAACTGCGAACTTGGCTGATACCGGCCGAGCAGGAGCGGGCGGATCGCTTTCTGTTTGAAAAACATCGTGACCGTTTCATTGTGGGTCGCGCTCGCCAACGCCAGTTGCTGGGGCTCTATCAAAAGCTGCCGCCCGTCGAAGTCGACTTTCAATACGACGGACTGGGCAAGCCTTCTTTTCGTGGATCGAAACCGGGCGAAGGGCTGTGCTTTAACTTCACCAACTCGGACCAAGCCGGCATGCTGGCCGTCTCGCGTGATCTGGAGCTGGGAATCGACTTGGAGCGACTACGCCCTTTGCAAAACTTGGAAGGTCTTGCCGAACGCTTTTTCACTGCGGCCGAAACCGAAGAAATTTTGGCCGCCGAAGGGCAAGCCCAACGCGAATTGTTCTTCCGCTGCTGGACGCGGAAAGAGGCCTATCTAAAAGCGGTCGGTAAGGGGCTCACCTTCCCACTGAACTTGGTTCAAGTTTCCATCGCCGCCAACGAGCCGGCCTGCATTCTCTCCATCAACCATGACGCCGCCGCGGCAGCCGTTTGGAAGCTGCAGCACCTGGACCCCGTCGGCGGTCATTTCGGTGCCCTGGCTCATGCGGGGCAACAACAAAGCGTGAAATGCATGCATTGGCCCGGCTGATTGCCCAGAATCTTCGAATTCGGGGCATCTCTTGGCGCACTGCGCATGGTCTCTGGGCCAAGAAATCCGTAGGATATTGAGCGTCACATTCCAGCTCTCACCTGAGGTATACCCATGCGTTCAAACCGAACTTTGTTGATTCTCTTGGCAGGCTTGATGGCCGTAGTGGTTGGCTCAGCCGACTGCTGTGCCCAGGGAACGGCCACTGCCACCGCGACCGATGCGAAGCTTCGTTGGAAATTTACCAAGGGAAAGAAGTATCGATTGGAAATGAAGCAGGACATGACGCAAAACATGATGATGCAAAACCAACCGATGGAAACCTCCAACAAGACGACGACCTACATGACCTGGGAGGTCGTCGATGTCGATGAAGCCGGCACCGCAGCCATCGAGTCCAAAGTGGAACGCATGACGATGGCAATGAATACTCCGATGGGCCAATTTGATATCGATACCGATGAGAAAGAAGATCCGCCCGGTATGGGGGCTCAGATTGCAGCTTCGATTCGCCCCATGATCGGCGTAACTTTCAGCCAAAACATGGACACGCGGGGCAAGATCAGCGATGTCGTTATCCCAGAAGGCGCGCTCGCTGGCATGAAGAATCAGATGGGCGGGATGGGTATGAGCGCCGATCAACTGAAGGAAATGACGAGCAAAGTATCGCCCGTCTTTCCCGAAGAGGACATGGAAATCGGCAAGTCGTGGAACCAAGTCAGTGAAAGCAACTCGCCCGTCGGTACCATCGAAGTCGACAATACCTACAAGTACGAAGGAACGACCACGGTCGGCGATGAACTCGTCCACCGCATTGGCATCGTCACGAAGATGGCATTCCCGGCCGAACCCAACGAAATGGGCATGATGATCAAAGTCACCGAACAAGACACCAAAGGCACGCTCTACTTCAGCCAAACGAAGGGGCAATTGATGAAATCGGAAGTCGACCAAGACATGACGATGAACATTACGGCCGCCGGTCACGACATCGTGCAAAAAATGAAACAGAAGGTCACTGCCACATTTACCGAAGTCAAGTAAGTGAAGGGCACGAGAAAAAGAGACCCCATGGGCCGTCAAGCAGTCGCTTGACGGCCCATCTTTTTGAGCTGATGCCGTCCGGGCGACGTCGCTATCGCTGGCGAACGCAGACGCTGGCAAATAACGCCAACCAGACGAGCCACCCGTGAGGTTCCGGCACGGCCACCGCGTCGGCCGACGCGAACTTGTGGGCGTTCCAGAGGATGAAGTCTCCGCCATTGACCGAGCCATCCGCGTTGAAATCGCCACCCGTCCAGCTGGCGGTATTCGTAAATTTGTTGGCATTCCAGGCAACAAAGTCGGCTCCATCGACCGTCCCGCTGAGATCGGCATCGCCGTACAGATACGGTCGTCGCACCGGAAGATTCTCTTCGCCAGCGACCCGCAGCCATTCACCCAAGTCGTCCGAATCGACGATGCCGGAATCATCGATGTCGAATTGAAGATCGGTGGAACCGGCTGCCAACGCCGCCACCAGCAGATCGACATCTGCCGTCCCACAGGACTGATCCGCATCGAGATCACACGCCAGTTCATAATTGATAATCAACTCAGCCGCGGCACGGTCCTGTGTGTTTTCCAAGCTGGCCACCAGAAACGTCGCAAAGTTGAAAGTCTCGCTGCGGACAGAAAAGAAATCGCTACCGCCTGCCAACGCTTGCTCGAGCGGCGTGAGGTTGTCCAATGAGATCGTTAACGGACTACCCTCATCGGGTCCATTCAGATTCGTGGCGTAGGTTGGGTTCGCCAGCAAGGTACCAGAGGTCGAAACCGGATTGTCGAAATCGTCGTCATCGATGATGTTGTCACTGGCGAAACCGTGGAATTCGACCGTTGCCGTTGCAGCAGTGTTCGAAATAAGGTTCGTCGTGACAAATCGGAGCGCCGCCGAAGAAACCGTCGTGCCGGATGGCACGGAAGACAGATCAAACACAAACGATCCACGACGAATATTCGATCCACCCGACATGGATGTTTGTACCGACTCGTTGGCATCGAAGACCGTAATCCCATTCACGCCTGACGACTGGATACCAGCGTCGTTGATTGTCACGAGTGGAATTGGCTGCGCGGTACATGGAACAACCAGCAAGAAAGTAGTGAAAGCAAATACGATTCTCTTCATTGACTTAGCCTTTTTTGTTAGGAAAAGAATGCCCTATAGGAACCCATGGGCGGAGGGAACCCATGGGCGGAGCAAAAACCGCGGACGCGGTCGCCCAGACACCCCTCAATACAGGGGGTGTGTAATCGCCAATATACGAATAGATAACGGTAAGACAACCACTTTTTGAAGAGGCCCATCACACGGCACCACGGACTGGCTCGTTTGAAAAGGCACAGGCCAACGAGCGGAGATGGATGTCTGCCCCAGAAACCGAGCAAGGGTTCTGCGCAGGCGTGGCGTCGCCGGCCGGCCGAGCCGCTTACCGCATGGCCGCTTTGTTGTCGGCAGATTCGGTCGAGCGGACAGAGGCGGTCGCTTTGCAGCTCGCCTTGGCACCGCTGCCCAGGTCGGTCTCGACGTGAATCGTCATCGCCAGGTCGCCTGGCTCGTCGGTGGCGGTGAAGGTAACCGGAATGAAGTGAAGTTTTTTGGCTCCACTCGGATTCTTAAACGTCAGGCAATCGCCATCGCAATAAACGTCGGTCACTTGAAACGGTCGTTTGGCGCGGACGACGATTTGCCGTGTGACACGTTGTCCCGGTTGAAGATTACCCAGCGGTAGCGAAGCGGGACTCACCGTGACGCTCGGCTGGACATTCCCTTTCACCGTGAGGGGAATTCGACCGAGTTTGTTATCGTTGGTGACGAGGACGAACTGATCGGTTAGGTGCCCGACGGGGACATTCCCTTTCATCTTCACCAACATTTCGTATTCGACCCGACCGCCGCCTCGACGTTGCTCTCTTAACTTAATGTCGTAGTAATCGTTGGGAGTTTCGACATCACGCAATCGCCACGAGTTCCTTCCTGCGTAGACGATCTTGACGGATTGCTGAGCAGAAGAGCCGGCATCGACATCGCCAAACTCCACTTCGCCCGGATGGACAACAACATCTTGCCGGATAAACCCACGTACGTTCAGCTGCACTTCCGCCGGGTAGGGTTTGTCGATCACAACGGTAATCGTTGCTTTCTTTTCCCCTAAGAAGTTCCGTGTGTTGAACTTCGCATGGACGCGACCTTTTTCCCACGTCTTCAGGGAAGGGTTGATCACCGTGGGTGAGGTGCAGCCACAGCTGCTACGCACGGCCGAGATGTGAAATTCTTCTTCGTAAATATTCTCAAACTCAAAATCGAATTCGACCACGGCACCGCGCGCGACCGTTTCGAAATCGTGAGAAAGTGTGCTGAACATCTTGCGGGCCCATTCTTTGGCAACGACGGGGCTCGCCAGAGACGAAATCAACAACGGCAGAATGAATAGATATTTGTTCACAATAGATCTCAGATCGACGGTGACAGCACGGCGCCACAAGGGATTATCCTCACCCTCCACCGACCGTCACAGGACTCCTTGTACACCGCACCTGCATAAATGTTCCACATCCCGTGGCCTATTGACAAGACTAACAGACCGGCAAATTTCGCGTAACTCTTTACGGGTCATTTGGTTGCTAAAGAACCCAATCCCCAGGAAGAGACCGAACAGGATTGACAGTTACATCTTGCGCCGGCCGTGGCACCGCTCGTTTACAGGCGCCGCATAACTCGACTAAACTCTCAGATTCGTCAAAACCAGCCAACTCTCGTCCAGCAGCTCGAAAGCACGACTTTTCGGCCGTTTGAGACCCATAGGACTCCCGTCTGATGTTTGATTCACTCCAACAGGGCATGCAGGCCGCTTTCAAGTCGGTTCGAGGCAAAGGGAAGCTGTCTGAACGCAATATGCGTGACGGCTTGCAATTGGTCGAAGAAGCGATGCTCGAAGCCGACGTCAGCTTCGAGGTCGTTCAGCACTTCATGCAGCAGGTGACCGACCAAGCGCTCGGTCAAAAAGTGCTGAATTCGCTCGATCCAAGCCAGCAGTTGATTGGGATCGTGAACGAAACGCTCGTCGAGGTGATGGGCCCTGTCGATTCGCAAATCCGCCTTAAATCGGGCGGGATGACGATTGTGATGATGTGCGGCCTGCAGGGTTCGGGAAAAACGACGACCTGCGGTAAGCTGGCCCGCCTGCTGAAGGCAAACGGCCAAAAACCGATGCTGGTCGCGGCCGACTTGCAGCGTCCAGCGGCGATTGACCAGTTGCACGTTCTGGGCGAACAGCTGGAGGTGCCCGTCTATTCGGAAAAAGGGCAGCAAGACCCGGTCAAAGTCTGCCGCGATGCGCTTGGCAAAGCCAAAGAGGTCGGCGCCACGGTCGTGATTTTGGATACCGCCGGTCGTTTAGCGATCGACGAAGAGCTGATGGGGCAGCTGAAACAGATCGATCGCCAGGTGAACCCGGATGAAGTCTACCTGGTGGTGGACGGAATGACGGGGCAGGACGCGGTCGCCAGTGCCGGGGCGTTCAACGCTGCACTGGAACTCAACGGCGTCATCATGACGAAGCTCGATGGCGACGCGCGAGGTGGAGCCGTCCTCTCGGTGAAGCATGTCACCGGCGTACCGATCAAATTCATTGGTACAGGAGAGCAGTTGGAGGCACTCGAGCCGTTCCGTCCCGATGGCATGGCCGGCCGCATCTTGGGCATGGGCGACGTCGTCGAAATGGTGAGGACGGCTCAGCAAGAATTCGACCAAGAGCAGATGGCCGCCACTGAGGAGCGGCTGAAGAAAGGGCAATTTACGCTGGACGATTTCCGCAATCAGCTGCAACAGATTGCCAAGCCGGGCCTGATGCAAAAGTTCATGGGCCTGATGCCAGGGATGGGCGAAATGAGCAAGATGATGCAGGACGTGGATGCCGAAAAGGACATGAAACGGCTGTTTGGCATCATCGATTCGATGACGAAAGAGGAAAAAGCCGACCCGAAGATGATCGATCCGAGCCGTCGCCAACGGATCGCCTCGGGTGCCGGCGTGGCGGCCCAAGACGTCAACGATCTCGTCAAACAGTTTGACGGCATGGCATCCATCATGAAGACCATGGCCGGCAAGGGCATGGGCGACCGCATGAAAATGATGAAGCAGATTCAGGAAGGCGGCATGATGGACCCCAGTGGTCGGCTCGCCAAACAGAAAAAAGGGACGGGAAAACGGCTTTCCAGTAAGGAAAAAGCCAAAATGCGGAAACAGCGGGAAAAAGAACTGCGGCGGAAACGGCGAAATAAAGGCGCTGGGCCAAACACACCGGAAGCGTAAAGGGCGCTGGTTTCACGGGCAATGACCTCTGGGACGGGCCTCGCTCGCAGCGTCAGAAATTGCCCGTTTTTTCCTGCCAAGGGGCTCTGCCGACCTCCCCTGCATGGCGGCCGACGTGTAAACTGCAGGGTTTGCTGAGCACCCAAAGTGCGTCCGGTCGATGCTGACCCGGTGACGCCTACTAATATTTGATCAACTCAACTTGTGTTTCGGAGAACTCACCTGTGGCAGTTCGTATTCGTATGAAGAAGATGGGCCGGACTCACCGACCGTTTTTTCGCATCTGTGCGATGGATTCACGCTCACCGCGAGATGGTCGCGTGATCGAGGAACTTGGTTTCTACGATCCGATGGTCAAGGAAACCGATGCTCGGGCAGTCCTTCGTAGCGAACGGATCGACTACTGGCTTGGTGTTGGTGCGAAGCCAAGCGACAACGTTCGCGTTCTGATCAAGAAGTACGGTTCGAACGGAACGCATCTCGAACAACAAAAAGAAGCGCTGGACCGCTTGCAGATCAAACCGCAGGCACCTCCACCGGTAGCGATTGCCTTGCCGAAGAAGGAAGAACCTGCTGCCGAGGCAGCGGAAGGTGGCGAAGCAGCCGTCGCCACGGAAGAAGCTCCGGCCGCAGCGGCCGCGACCGAAACACCAGCAGCAGAGGCACCTGCCGAAGAAGCTCCCGCAGCGGAAGCACCGGCAGAAGAAGCTCCTGCGGAAGAA
>CAYZRS010000005.1:19737-143793 GCA_964480915.1 uncultured Pirellulaceae bacterium
TGCCGAAGAAGCTCCCGCAGCGGAAGCACCGGCAGAAGAAGCTCCTGCGGAAGAAAAGAAAGAAGAGAGCGCCGAGTAGCTCAAAGTACGCCATGCGATTTGATGTGGTGACTTTGTTCCCGGAGATGTTTCCCGGGTACCTGAGCCAAAGCTTGCTCAACAAAGCGATCCAAGATGGGCTGGTCGACGTTGCATTGCACGACCTCCGAGATTGGGCGCGAGGAAAACATAAGTCGGTCGATGACCGGCCGTTCGGCGGTGGCCCCGGAATGGTCATCAAGGTTGAACCGGTCGTGGAGGGTGTCGAAGCCATTCGCCCCCAACACAAAGACCCAGGACATTTGATTCTGCTCACGCCGCGAGGCGAACGCCTGAATCAACGAGTTGTCGAAAGGCTCAGTTCTCATCAGCGAATGATTTTGCTGTGTGGACGTTACGAGGGATTCGACGAACGGGTGAAGGATATTCTGGAACCCGAAGAGATTTCGGTTGGCGATTACGTTCTCAATGGAGGCGAGGTCGCGGCCATGGTGCTGATCGATTCCCTGATTCGATTGGTGCCGGGAGTCTTGGGAGACGAACGCAGCAGCCAAGAGGACTCGTTTTCGAGTGGCAATCGGTTGCTCGAATTCGCCCAATACACCCGACCCAGAGAGTATCGCGGACACGAAGTCCCCGATGTGTTGTTTAGCGGCAATCATCAAGAAATTGCCGATTGGCGACGAAAACAGAGTTTAGCAAAGACAGCCGAAAGTCGAGCCGACTTGCTCGACGATCAAAACGATAATCCAACCCCTTAGATCACAGCGCGAACGTCAAAGTCCAACCCCGGACAACGACGCAAGGACAATACGATGAGCCAACAAATTCTCAATCTGGTCGAAAAAGCTAGCCTTAAGGAAAAGGCTCCTGAATTCGAAGTCGGCGACACCGTGGACGTTCACACCAAGATTTTGGAAGGTGAAAAGGAACGGATTCAGATTTTCAGTGGTACCGTCATCGGCATGAACGGTTCGGGAACACGAAAGATGTTCACGGTCCGACGCATCGTGGCCGGTGAAGGGGTGGAACGTAAGTTCCCTGTCCACTCGCCTCGCATTGACGACATCGTCGTCAAGCGGAAGAGCGTCGTTCGCCGAGCGAAGCTGAACTTCCTGCGTGATCGCGTCGGTAAAGGGACTCGCCTTAAAGAACGTCGCATGAAATAGGGCAAGCCCGCTCTTGCGGCCTGCCCTCGATGCGCTTCGAGCTCAGTGCGCCCTCTGCACTGCGCGCTGCCCGCCCTGCAGCTCGACGCTCCGAGCCGAGCCGAGCCGCTCCGGGCTCAGCTTCAGCTCCCATTCGATTCCACTCGCAGCAAGACGAGTGAATCGCCACGCCCAAATCCTACCGAAGCAGCTCACCCCGCCGAGTTCTGCCGCGAAAGCCGATCACTCAACCAATCGATCTCCTTGGCAATGCCAGCCGCCAGCGTCGCTTCTTTCAATTCGCTTGGCAGTACATCCCAAGCGTAGGTTTCCACTTCCAAGGCCGGCTGACTATTCAGTTCACGCAAGGCCGTTAGGCAGACATCGATCTCGGACTGAGATGTACTCAAACGGCCGAACCGTTCAAGAAACAAAGGGACGTGAAAATGGACGCGCCACTGATCGGTCGGCTGACCCTCCAACGCGGCCAAGGCCAACGGCAAGTCTTCGAAAAATTGCAGCCCGTCATCGGTGCGAACGGTCGTCTGATGCAAGTAGCGATCTTCGGCGAACCGAGCCAGTTCCCTCAAAACCTCCTGACGCTCCGCCTCCGCAAGCCCGCCGGTCTGGGCGACAATCGCGGACGATACCTGAACCTTGCCAATTGGAATGTCGGCCGACGTGTAAGCCCGTAACACCTCGTCTTGCGATTCGAACATCACCGCCGCATGACATACGTCATGGCAAATACCCAGATAACGACGAATGAGTTCTTCCGGAACGGCTGGCCGCAAATATTGCTCGAAGAAGTCGACAACGTTCGCCGTCCGATCGAGCAGGCACCCAGGTTCCGGCTCTAGACAAACCCGCAAATGGCGTCCTTCACGCTGCTCCAAATCGGACAGCCATTGGGCGACCCGCGCCAGCTCGAGGGCGGCCTGGGCTCGTTGTTCATTCCCAACCCCTTCGTGGGGCCATCCGATCGGCAGTGTGGAGATCGTGCCGACTTCTCCTGGAGGCAGGATGTCATGAAATACCTGAGCTACCTCCAAGGTGTAATCAGCCCGGGCTGGTGACCACCATGCCGGTTCGTACACCGCATGCTTCACTCGCTCCCCGTGAAAATCACCAAACGGGAAGGCGTTGATCGTATAGGGAACGAGGTGGCGGTCAGCGAACCATCGACCAAGTCTTTTTCTGGCAGATTCACTTTCAGCGCTGTGGATCAGCTCGGTCACCGTCGTCGCCGACAACCACAGCCCCAACCCAAAAAGTTCCGTGTCTGGCTGAGTGGAAAGCTCGTCACGCACGGCCAGAGCATGGGTTTCGAGGTTTGCCAGCGTTTGGTCGAGCCCGACGCCGGCGTGTACGTTGGTGCAATAACCTAGGTAAGCCAAAGAACGCGCTTTCGTAAATCTCTAAGTTGACGTTAGTTTCTAGCCGCTCTGCGTGGCTGCCCCGCGATGCCAAGCCTTCGTCACCAACCGTTTTGGAGCGACTCAATGAAGTGTCCTGTGATTCTTGACCAGTTGGAAGCGGGCTGCCAGGGCCGCGCGCACGAAGTTTTGTGCGTCGACTCCCGCAAATCGACTGCTGGGCGCTATAATTCGACCGTCCTTGGGGCTTAGGGCAAATTCTTGACTTCTTGATCTTTCTTGCTCGTGATTCCAGCCCTGATTCAAAATCCATGTCGACACCGTTGTCGACGCACTATTTTATTCATCGTGGCAATCGACCACACAGAGGGGAGTTTTTATGTCTGTAAATCTAATGGACCTCGTAAAAGGGGCTATTGGCAAACAAGTTTTAGGGCAATTGGGCGGCATCCTTGGTGAGTCCGAAGAGAAAACCCAAATGGGAATCGAAGCGGCGTTGCCGGCGATTTTCGGCACGCTCATGAAGAAGGCGTCGACTTCTTCCGGAGCGCAAGACGTCTTTCGACAAGTCGAAGAGCAAGACGATAGTATCCTCGACAACCTTGGCGATCTCCTTGGTGGTGCTGGCCAATCGGGAATGCTGACCGCTGGGCTGAGCCTCGCCAAATTGCTTTTTGGCAATAAGTTCGACGTTCTCGGCGGCGTGCTCGGTCGCAAGAGTGGACTGGGAGGCAATGCTGTCTCGCAGTTGCTCAGTTTTTTGTTGCCGGTCGTGATGAGCATCCTCAGCCGACAAAAGAAATCGCAAGGCTTCGACGCGCTGGGATTGGCCAACATGCTGGGCGAGCAAAAACAACACCTGGGTGATTCGCTCAAGGGCGAACTGGGCGATTCGTTGGGGCTCGGCGATCTACTGTCCGGCGCCGGCCAAGCAGCCAACCAAGCTGGCGCCACCGCCGGCCGCGCAGCGAGTTCCGTGGGTAGTGGAGCGCGTGACGTTGCCGATGCCGGCGGATCGATGATTGGCAAATTGCTACCGGTCATCGGACTGATTGCGTTGGCCCTCCTTGCTTGGATGTTCTTGAAGCCCAGAATGGAAGCCGATATGACTCCGCCAGTGGCCGAAGAAGTCAGCGTGGAACTGCCCGAATTACCAAACGCATCCGATGCACTAAACATCGGCACGCTGGGCAAGAACCTCACCGGCATTTTCACAGGCGCCACCGAAACACTCAGCGGTGTCACCGATGCGGAATCGGCCTCGTCTGCATTGCCGAAGCTGCAAACGCTGCAAGGGCAGCTGACCGAGTTGGCGGGCGGATTCGAGGGAGTTGCCGAAGCTGATCGAGGCCCGCTTCAGAAAATCGCCGGTGAAGGACTGAGCGGGTTCGTGGCCATCTACGACAAGATCATGGCGATTCCAGGAGTCAGCGACATCCTTCAGCCGGTGCTCGAACCGATGATGGCAACCCTGAAGGGATTCGCCGGCCAATAATCGACCAAGCCGCCATGTCGTAAAGTGGCAAACGGTCCATCAAAAAGAGCGGTCCACCTCCTGGCGGACCGCTCTTGTTTGAGAGTGTTCTTCGTACTTACTTCGGCTGAGCCTTTAGGCTCCGGCCGTTTGCTTTGACAAATCAAGCACGTAGCCGTCACGGTAGGTAGGCTTCACGAGTTTGTTCAGCTCAGCGTTATTTGTGACCTTCATATTCTTCGCATCCCATTCGACTCGGCTACCAGACCACACGGCAAGATTCCCGAGCAGAATCATCTCCGTCAGTGGTCCCGCGTAGTTCGGGAAATTCGAAGTCGCTTCTGGCCCGCCTTCAATCGCGTCGACCCATTCGACAAAATGGCCCGGCGATTCCTCGAATTCGACTTCGGGCGTTTCCGCACCGAAAATTTTCCAGAGTGCTCCATAGTCGTGCGGCGAGAAGAATTTTCCTTTGTCGCCAACGATCAGACTGCCAGAACGCATCTTCGAATGTGGGTCTTCGACGTCGGGGTAAATTTCGGATACCCAATCGACCATCTCTTGATCGATCAATTCTTCCGGCCGTTTGCCGCCGTCGTACCAGTACATTTTCAGCGCGGGCCGATCGCCGCGGGCGGGGAACTCGAACGTGACGACCGACCACCCGGGATAGGTTTCCTTGTTATGCCCAGCCGTCGACGCTTCGACGGCGACCGGATCACGCAGCTCTAAGGCGTCGTAAGGCAGGTTAATCGTGTGACAACCCATGTCGCCCAGAGCTCCCGTACCGAAGTCCCAAAAACCGCGCCATTTGAACGGGTGATAGGCTTCATGATAGGGACGAAACGCGGCAGGACCGATCCATTGCTCCCAACTAAGGTGTTCAGGGACAGCCGTTCCTTCCGGTGGACGTTCCATGCCTTGTGGCCAGACGGGCCGGTTCGTCCAGATGTGAACTTCTTTGACCGTACCGATCGCACCCGCTTTGATGCAGGCCGATCCGCGTCGCAATTCGCTTTCCGCCGTTCCTTGGTTGCCCATCTGAGTCTTGACGCCCATCTCTTTGGCGACCTCACCCATTAAACGCGCTTCGTAAATCGTGCGAGTCAGCGGTTTTTGACAGAAGACATGCTTGCCCATCCGCATGGCCATCAAAGCGGCCGCCGCGTGACCATGATCGGGAATGCTGACAGTAACCGCATCGATCTTGTCACCCATGTCGGTCAGCATCTCACGGTAATCGTGATATTTTTTCGCGCCGGGAAATCGTAGCGCCGCCTGTTCTAACGTTCGCTTATCCACATCGCAAATCGCGACGACGTTTCCATTTTGACCAGCGTCCAATGAATCGCTTTTGCCCTTACCACCAACACCGATACAGGCAAAATTCGTGGCCTCGGGATCAAATTCGACTTCTTCTTCAGCTGCTTCCTCTTCCGCTGCGAGTTTCGCGTCTGCGTCTTGAGCCAGCAAACTGCGACCTGTCACTGCCACCGCCCCGACCGCGGCTCCGCCTTGCAGGAATCGGCGTCGACCAATCGCGCTGCTTGTTCGAATGTCTTTACGCATCTACGTCATCTCCTAAACAAATTGAAAGCGAGCCGCGAATTATAGCCGCTGCGGCGGTTACCACCAAACCATCGGACGGCTACGATGTAAGCTCCATATTCGGCAGGCAGACTGGGACTTTTGATGAAATACCAACCGATTCGACGGCAGTTTGCCACACTAACCGTAGCAAACATCCTCGCCATGTCCTTGGCGTTCCTCAGCGGCTGTCAGCAGGCCACAGAAGTCCAATCGACGGCTTCGAACGAACCACCCATTGGCGCTTCGCAACCCGCCCCACCTGCCCGAGATGTCGCTGCGGAAGAGGCCCCGGTCCGAGCGGCGCTCGAATCGCTGGGAGCCACGCTGAAGCTGGACAAAGATGGCGCCATTTCAAGCATCAAGGCGACCGGCCTGAAAGATGAAGAGCTGGCCGGCCTGAAAGCGCTGCGGGCGCTGAAGAAGGTTGAGCTCTACGGCCGAACCGTGACCGATGCCGGGCTCGCTCACTTGGCCCACGTCAGTTCGCTCGTTGATCTCTCGTTGGAGAAAACCAACATCACCGACGCGGGACTCGAACAACTGAAACCCTTGAAGAAGCTGAAGAGCATCAACTTGGCGCTTACCGAAGTCACCGCCACCGGCCTGAGTCACTTAACGGAGATCCCGAGCCTGCGTCAGCTAAAATTGGTGCGAACCAAAACCGACGATGCATCGATGGCAGCGATTGCCAAAGTCGATCACTGGGAACTGCTCGACCTCAGAGATGCACTCGTGTCGGATGTCGGCTTGGAACGGGTGTCGTCATTCCCCAAACTGAAGAATTTTAAGATCAGCGGCTCGCGAGTCACCGACGCCGGGATTGCTCATCTTGGCAAATTACAAAATCTCAAAGCGCTGGGGCTCGATTACACCGGCATCACCAACGAGGGCATGCGATCGGTCGCTCAATTGCCAAACCTCGAGGAACTTTACCTCACGCAAACCTACATCGGCGATGAAGGCTTGGCGGCGATCGCCAACCTTGAAAAGCTACGAGTCCTGCGGATTCGCAGTACCAGTGTCACCAGCAAAGGGATGGCACATCTGACAAAGATGGAGAGGCTCGCCGAGTTAGATTTAAGTGAAACGAGTGTCGGAAACCCGGCGCTGGCGCATTTGAAAGAACTGCCCAATCTAAAGAAACTGAACCTGTGGTTTACTCTCGTATCCGACAGCGGTTCGAAACATCTGGCCGAAATGACTTCGCTCCGCTGGCTCAATTTAGACAAGACGAAGACCCGCGACAAAGGGCTCGCCAACGTCGCGAAGTTAACCGACTTGGAATGGCTCCACGTCGGCTCGAACCGATTCGGCGATGAGGGAGCCCAGCATCTGCAAGCACTCAAGAACCTGAATTACCTCAGCATTACGCATTGCCGCAAGGTATCCAAAGAGGCCAAAGCGGCTCTTTCAGCAGCGCTCCCGAATACGAAAATCGACATGTAGGCGCGGTCGCAGAAAAGTGGCCGTTACACAACGAAAACTACATAGTCAGCGCCACCGGCCAAGCAAATTTAGCAAAATCGCCCTCCCAGCTGGCGCCGGTGAATTGGTAGACTCGCAGGGCCGACTTGTGTATATTTGTTCACTAGTCCAAATTCGTGCTCAATTCGCATAATCACCGGGGGGCAGAGGCCCTCTCTGCGGTATCTTACCGCCACTCATAATCAGGATGATTTCACATGAGTCAAGCTTTGCCATTTCGCGACGCGGAACAGGAAGACCTGTTTTCAGGTTCCAAAGATTCGCCCACCACGATTCCCTACTCGCTCCGCTTAGAGCTGGACATTCAGGATGCGGAAACCATCCAAGCGCTAAATGCGCTGCGGAACGAACGGGAACGAAACGAATTCGCCTGCCAAGCGCTGCGAATCGGCGTCCTCGCTTTGGGTCAGGCCCGTGGCGAAGTCGATAGCGTGAAGATTCGCCGCGAGAGCGAGCGGCTGATCGAAGCGATGGATGCCAAGCTGAATCTGCACACGCAGGGCCTTAACGATCGACTGGCGGCCGTTTTGAAGGATTATTTCGATCCCGAAAGTGGCCGCTTCCAAGAACGGATTGAGAGGCTGATCAAGAAGGATGGCGACCTCGAACAAATCATGCGGAAGCAAGTCGGTGCTGAGGATTCCGAATTGTGTCGAGCACTTTCTAGCCACCTGGGTGCTGAGAGCCAGTTGATGCAGATGTTGAATCCCGACCAGTCGAAAGGCCTCATGGCGGCGATTAAGGAGACACTCGACGGACAATTGACGACACAGCGCGAACATGTCCTCAATCAATTCTCGCTCGACAATAAGGAAGGCGCCCTGTGCCGCTTCATTGGCGAACTGACGGAAAACCAGGGCCAGTTGTCGGAAAAATTGAACGGCAAGATTGATGAGGTCGTGAAAGAATTTTCGTTGGATAGCGACGATTCAGCGCTAAGTCGGTTGGTGAGAAATGTCGATCGGGCCCAACGAACGATCACGAACGAATTCTCGCTCGATGAAGATAATTCGGCCCTCTCGCGGCTCAAACGAATGATGGAAGACACCAATTCGACACTCCACAGCCACCTGTCGCTGGACGATGAATCGTCGGCTTTGGCGAGACTGAAAAAGGAATTGATTGGGCTGCTGAGTGAGCAATCGGAAAAGAGTCTAAAGTTTCAAGAAGAAGTCAAAGGCTCGCTGAACGCGATGATTGTCAAACGGGACGAGCGCAACAAATCGACGCGTCATGGCGACGACTTTGAAGCGGCCGTTTGTGAGTTTCTATTCCGCGAAGCTCAAGGAGCGGGCGACATCGCAACCCCTACGGGCGGTGCCGTCGGGTTGATCAAAAATTGCAAAAAAGGCGATTCGGTCATCGAATTAGGCCCGGACAACGCATGCGCCGGAGCCAAAATCGTGGTCGAGGCAAAAGAGGACAAGAAGTACACACTCGCTTCCGCCCGCGCTGAATTGGACGAAGCCAAGAAGAACAGAGATGCCGGTGTCGGTGTTTTTGTGTTCTCCAGCCGGACTGCACCCGATGCACTCGATCCGCTCAACCGTTATGGCGACGATGTGTTCGTCGTCTGGGATGCAGAGGATCCCAATTCCGATATCTTCTTAAAAGCCGGCATGACGCTGGCGCGAGCGCTTTGCATCCGTACCAGTTCGATCGACGCGCAGGAGGCAGTCGACTTTGCCGCGATCGATAAGTCGATTCTCGAAATTGAAAAACAGGCCAACCTACTCGGCGAAATTGACAAGTGGTCTTCCACGATCATTAGCAATGGCGAGAAGATCAAAAAGCGAGTCACCACGTCACGCCAATCGATGGATAAACAGATCGAAATCTTGCGCGACAAGGTGACTCATCTGAAGGAAATTTCCTAAGGCCCGTTCCGGCCACGACACCGACGTTTTGCGGTTTGAGCTGCGGTCACCCCAAAGGGTCGGGAGTCTTTTTCGGCTAGAGCACTTTCCCAAACAATTCAGCTTGAGCAAAAAAGACTCCCGACCCTGTCGCGTCCAAGCCGTCCAATCGCCAAGGCACCAAGGCGATCACTCTACACGGCGCTAAGCCAACTCGCCCTTCGTGAGCAAAATCAAATCGGCCGCCACTTGATCTGCTGACAAACTGAAAGCGTCTCGAATTGCCGCGACATAGGCGTCCAGCTGCGGCGCGTAGTGTTTCCGCAGTTTTGCGGTCGAACCGTCCACCACGTCGGTCTTAAAATCCAGAATATGTGCCGCGGCGACCTCGTCTCCGATCTTCCACAGAATCAACCGATCGATGATTCCCCAGACACCGTCGTGGCCTGATGTGGCCACTGCGACTTCGTTGCGAACTTCGAGTGACAATTCGCCTTCGGTTTGGAACAAGGGCATCTCATTGGTCGCAGCGGCGATGGAACGAAATGCGGCGTGACGTGCCGTCGCCAATTTCTGGTACGAGTCGCGCTGGAGGACATTTTGGATTCCTGCGGCAGCCAGGTATTTGCGAAACTGGACGATCGCCGATTCATAGTGAACGAGCGATACGTCGGCTTGTGCGGCCAACTTGATCAAGTGCTCATCGCTCAAATCGGGATCGTCGTCGAGCCACAGGATCGCTTCGCACCAAGCGTGGATCAACGTCCCGTACTGCATGGCTAGCGAACGACCATGATCGAAAGCTTTTTGCAATGACAATCGACGGAACGGATCCTCGTGGTCGGACGGAGCCGACAGCGTCGTTTCGGTCGCCGGCTGTAATTGAATTTTGGGCCGCTGAGCGCCTGATCGTGATGATTTTTTGGGCGCATCTTCTTGCAGGTACCAATCACGATCACCACGTTCGAATAGCACTTCGTCTGCCGGTGCGACTCCCGTCGGGATCAGCGCCGCCCGGAGGAGGCCACTCTTGCTTTGGATCATCTTGTCCAGTCGATGCTCGCCAGGAGAAACGACTACCCTCAGTTCATGCTTCGCCCGTGTCAGCGAGACATAAAGATCGCAGAGCGTGTCCTCCGATCGTCGCAGTTCGTCCTCACGCATGACCGCTTGGGCAGCAGGGGGCAAGAATTCGCGGTCCAGCTGACTGACGTAGCGAACGACCTTCGAGACTTTGTGGGTCACCGGATCGCGTTGGTAGCAGAAGGTGGGTGAACGATCATTGCCGGCCAAATCGGCCAAGACGACGCGATCAAATCCCAGCCCTTTCGATTGATGCACCGTCATGACTTGGACTTTGGATGCCGTCGGATCGGCTTTCTTCGTCGATTCGACGTGGTGCACGAATTCAATCGGCCGCGTCGTCAGATTCGAAGAATAGGCGTACGCCAGATCGAGGAACTGCTGGACGCGATACCATTCTCTTTTCGAACAGGCGGGCCGTAAGGCCTGCGTCCAATCGGCGATCGTATCGCCATAGCCGCGTGTGAGGAGTTCGCGTCGGATGCGCTCTGCCGTATTCGATAGTTTTCGATCGCGCTGAATGCAATCGTCGGGCGACAAATCAAGCAAAACCCCTAACCCCGAATGGGCCACGTGGAATGCGGCCGCCGTATCGGCCGGATGCTCTGCCAATTCCAATGCCGAAAGTACGATCCGTACCGCGGCCGAATCGGTCAGTGGATTGCCGCCCTCGGCGCTGGCATGGATGCCCAATCGCAGTAGCTCATCGATGACGAACGCGACCGAATCGTTTTTGTCGACAAGGACCGCAACTTCCAGCTGAGGCGTTTGCTGATGAAGTTCGGCTGCCAAGCGCGACGCATGCTTCAGCGCGAAAGGGCCCGGTTTATCGGTCGGCTCTCCATCGTCACCAAGCGGCGGATCGGGGGCGGACTCCAGACAGGCGTAGCCTGCCGCCTCTTTCACTGTTTCATGACGGGGGAACGTCGCTTTCCATTCGTTCACCCGCGTCTGCATCGACTCCTTCAATTTGCCGTGTCGATCCAAATTCGTAAACGTCTCGTTAACGAAATCGATCACCGCCTGGTCGGAACGAAAACTCACGTTGAGCGGTTCGACGTTTAGATTTGGCAGCTCGTTGCCGGCCGGATTGGCAAGCTGTGTCAAAATCGTCGAGGTCCCACCACGAAAACCGTAAATCGCCTGTTTCACATCCCCAACACAGAAAAACGTCCGCTCCTCCGCACCAGCAGCCACGATCCGCTCCGCCAACTCTTTAATGACCGACCATTGCATCGGGCTCGTATCTTGAAATTCATCTAGCAACAAATGATCGATCCAGCCATTGAGGCGATAGGCCAACTGTTGCTGTCCTTGAGAAGTCGACAAACCGGTAAGTGCCCGCGGCACGTCGTCGAAGCGAATTGCGCCGAGGTCCCGCTTACAATCCCAATAGAGCGAATCAAATTCTCGGACGAGATCGAAGGCCGCCGCCGTTCGCCTGGCGACTCGGTTGACGACTTCATCATGGATATAGTCACGAACACTAGAGATCGCGTCGATGACAACCTGGGGAATTTCTTTACTGCGAAACGTGCCGCCGACGCTTGCATTCTTAACGATCGTGGCCGCCAGAAACTTGCCCCAGTTGCGGGACCGAGCGTACTTCATCGCCGTGTCGATTCCGCCGACGATCGCCCCCTCGAGTTCGAGGTTCTGCAAGTGATCCAGCGCCGCCGCCAACTCCTCCTCCGACATCATCGGCCGCGGAACAACCGACTTCCATGCCGCTTCTCCTTGCTCACGCGACTCGACGTATTTCTCATACGTCAAGTTGACCTCGCCAAAGAGGGCGGATGCCACGCGGCGTGACGAGTCGGCACCGGTGATCCAATGCACCAGTTGCTCAGCGGCGCGAATTTCCTTCTCGTTGAGTAAACGATTGACGGCCAGGGAACGAATACGGCTGTCTTCCGCCTCTTCGGCGATCCGCCAATCACTCGGCAATCGCATTTCCAACGAGAAGCAACGAGCAACCTCGGCGAAGAACGCGTCCAAGGTATCGACCCGCACCCGATGTAGATTCTGGCTGATCCGATGAAGTACCGAGAGGCAGCCTGCCCGGCTCAAATCGACCACCTCTAGCTCGGTCGCCAATCGGTCCCGATTCTGATCGTCAAAACAGGCCTGGACGAGCCGTTCGATGACTCGATCAAAAATTTCACCGGCCGCTTTGCGAGTAAATGTCGTCGCCAAAATTCGGTCCGGCGATTCACCATCGAGTAACAGCTTGAGATAGCGATTCGATAACTGGTGTGTTTTCCCTGTTCCCGCGGAAGCCATGATCACCGTATGGTTACGATGACGGGAGGCATCTGCGGGCTGGGAAACTTCGGTTGCGCTCATCCTGATTGCCTTGATCCTGTCTGACTCGTCTCGAGCCAGCATCTTACGTCTCCATCATGAGATTGGCAAAGCGGCAACGGCAAGGCGACTAAGCCGAGAATACCATTTGGTAGCCAATCGCAAAAATCGCCGCGTCGACGATCGCATGTCCCATCCACGATGGCCACAACGACCCGGACCGCTGATAGAGCCACGCCCAGAAAGCCCCACCGACGGCCACGCACAACGAAAAGAAAATCGTTGGACCGCTGATTCCACCGAAGTATTTCCCCAGGACGAGTACGTGATGAGCCATGAATCCCAGACTGGACACAATGTTGGCTGAAAACGTTGGCATCAGATTGCGAAGCCGGCCGTAGACGAACCACCGCCAGTAGTACTCTTCTAAGAACGAATGGACCACGGAATAGAAGCAGGCCATGGCCAAGAAGGGCATTTTTCGATCGCAACCGATGGCGATCACTTTCGCCCGGACTTCGTCGATCGAGGCGGTAAACCAAGCCTGGCCACTGAGCACGAAATGGAACAGCGCCAGCATCGCGACCAACGAGGCGACTCCCATGAGCACTCCCAGTCCCCAGCCGCCCGATTTGAAGTCAGGCCACAATTCCTGAATCGAAAATCGATGACGCAGTTTGCCGAACACCCACAACACGGGTAGCGCAAACTGCAGACACTTCCCGAGCGAATAGACCGAATACTGAATCTGCGGTGGCGCGTTGGCAAACGCCACGAAATAGGCATATGTCACGATCGTCGGCAGCACGATCGCGAATAACAGCACCGCCCATTCCGAACGTTGCGTCGTGATCGTCGTCACTTCCTTTTCCACATCCATGCGAACTCCAGCATTTGGTATCTGTGACAGGTCGCCCCTGGGCCGTCTCCAGAACCTCTTTAGCGTTTGTAACGATTAGAGGAGCAGCTATTCCGATATCGTAATTTACGGTGACATCGACGGCATGGCGAGCTGAATGTAAGTCACCGAATAGGAGTGTCCGATGCATATCTCGTAACAGATCGAAACTGATGATTGCAAGCTTGATAGGCCGTATGGACGCATCGCCCCACCCAACGCGCGTACGAAATTTGATCGACGAATTACTCGTTGAATACGGCGCTCCAAGAAATGCAGAGCGGCGAGAGTCGCTGCTCATCCATGAAGGCACCTACTGCGGGCACCGGATTCGCAAGGGTGATTTCCAAGCCGTTTGGTTCATTGAAGAGGATCAGGTCAAGATCTTTGCACCTGATGGTCGATTGCTGGACGCTGTGAAACCGTCAAGCTATTCTGTCGACTCACAACGGGCCGCTTAGTCGCGGACCGCTCAATTACGGACAATCCTCAAGGTCTCGTAGTTTCCTACGAGCCGAGTCCTGCAGACGACATTTGGTTGCTGCTGTCTTCGATCAGGTTACCTGTACCGCCGCCGAGCAGGCCGATTCCGGCGACGACAGCACCCATAATCAGCGCCAGCATTACCGCATATTCCACAGCTGTCGGCCCATCTTCGCTGGCCAGAAACCTCAATAGTTGTTTCTTCATCGTTTCGTATCGTGGTTAAAGTACAAACCCAGCGTCAGTGCGCCTGACGCCGCTCACTCAAACCATAGCTCGCCCTTCCTCTCTGGTTTGCCCAATGGGAATCCCATCCCTCAAAAACTGATGTCAACATGCCGCTTGTACCGGCGTTGCGGGTGCTATGGATTCTAAGCGTCATGACGCGTCGTTCTGGGGCACTCATCCTGCAGGATTTCTCGATCCGATGAGTTGATTGGAAAAACCGGGTTGCACGTACCGTGCAAACGCCTTCAGGAATACAGGACCAAACATGAACCTTCGCCTACCCATTGCCATACTGCTCGTGGCCGGATGCTTCGTGCTTTCCGTCGACACCTGCAGTGCCCAACGGCATCCATCCAGAATTCGTAAGAACGTCCAAACGCCCCCCACACCGACCAATCCTCGCGTCGCCTCGAAGATTCGTCTTGTTCAAGCAATGGACGATCTCGACAACGACCTAGGAGATGTCCTCGATTCGGCACGAGACCTCCTCGAAAAACTTGACGACGATAGCAGCGCAGGCGACCTACAGCTTGACTCTCCCAAGCCGGTCGAAGGTGCCACGGAAGCGCCAAAGCTACCGCGGACACTCGACGAATACCGCAAACAGCGGCAAAAAGACGCGCTCGATGACCTCAGAGATTCCACCGATGAATCGGACGATCTCGACCTCGACTCGCTCACAGGCGACGATGAGGACGATCAGGAGACGGAAGACACCAGCCTCGACAATCGCTATCAAGACGTCGTCCGCCGCCCACCTCCCAGACGCCGCAGCCGGGCGAACATGCCCGCAACGCTCGGGGCGATCCTGGACGATGATGAAATTGATCCTGCCTGCGAGCAGGAATTTTGCCGCATCATGTGGCAGTGTGCCGGCGGCCGTTGCCTCTCTTGGTGTGATCGCATGAAGCGGAATCACGCTCGTGATATGTTGATTAAGAACTCCTGTGCGAACCCGGGCTGTGTTACCGCGCCTTTCCGCGAGCCGTTCGTCTGCCCCAAGGTTCAGCAATACGCAGGCTACAACCAATGTCCGACGGAGCAGTATTCGGACCCCTGCCCTCCAGCGACCGGAGGCGATCCGATGATGTCGCCAGTTTACGACGACGGTTACGACCAACAGTACCAACCGACGCTTGACGAGTTTCAAGTGGCGCCGCCGGTGCTGGAGTCAGGCGGAGACGCGTTGCAGCTAACGCCCGTGCCGGACAATTCGATCAGCCGCAAAGTCCGCGATTCTGACTATCGATAGAAGCCTGCGGGCTCACCGTCAGATCACAACCAAAACCACGCACCGCGAAACGGTGCGTGGTTTTTTCGTGCTACCACTGCTCTCAGAACGCTGGCAAACTTTGACGGTTAGTGAGGATTTAATGGCACCGACTTTAACGATTCGGCAAGCAGTACCGCTAGTAACGCATAGTTTCAACGTACCGATCGCACCAATCCGAACAGTTGAACGGACAATACCGGTCCTCGCGGAAGTACTACGTTTGTTGGAAAAGGTGCTCGGATGCCATACCGTTTTAACCGTGCTGCAGCCTGCTGTTTGCTGATCTGCCTGACAGCGGCCACAGCCAATGCTCAGGCACCGGACGATCGCGACGGAGCAACAGCTCCTCACAGCCTCTTTTCACGGTTGCTCAAGAACGAACTGGTGGACCACCAGTCGCCGGCAACGACAACCGCAAATACCGCGCACACGATTCCGACCGTGGAAAGTCCCAGCGTAACGATCGCGATTCCGAGCTACGTGGAATCTTCCACGATCCGCCAAACAAGCGGCACCTCGGAGCTCCAACCGCTCGTAACGCAACTGCCCAAGTTGGATCCTCGACTAAGCCGTTCCCGGCGCCAAGCAAGGTCAACGGAGCTGAAGTTCATTGAACCGCAGGCTGGACCGACCACGGCAACCGCCGCAACCGAAGCTCCTACCAGCCAATCTGCGTCCGTCGTTTCCCCTGTGCGTCAAGTTTCGGCGACCGTCGAAATGCCAGCGGCCACCGCGCAACCATCGCCAGCACCGCAGGCAACGACGGCTCAAACAGGCTACATCGACGAAGCCGATCTCAGCGACCTGGAACAACCACTTTCGATCAAAGCGATCGATATCCCGCCCGTCCCCAAACCGTTTTATCAGGCGTTGGCTCAAGAAGAGAAAAGCCGCGAGATGATCAACGCGATCGAAGACGCGCTCCGAGCACCAGCCCAGGAACCGGCCGCCCGTCCAGCCGCACCTGTTCAGCCAACGACGCCTCCACGCGTCGAACCGGAAACCGATCTCGGACCAGCGCTCGACAGTCTTGACTTTGACTCTCTAGACGTGACGACCGAGCCCGATCCGCCGATCGAAGACACGATCCAAGAACTTCTGGACCGTCGCCGTAGCGAACCCAAACCTCCGACCAAACCAAATACACGTTTACGCTTAGACTTCCCTTCACTCCTCGATGACGGCCTGGACAGTGACGGCGATCTGGAGGATGGCGAAGCCGACTCTGACAACATGTTCGACGAAGATTCGTCGGACGACGAAGAAGAGGAAGAGTATCCCGAGCCGCCACCTATCCGGAGACCGGCGCCAAGACGAGCCAACTATCCTGCGACCTTAGACCAAGTCTTATCGAGCAATGAAGAGACGATCGATCCGATGGTTGAGCAGCAGTTTTGCCAAGATATTTGGGCGTGTGCCGGCGGCCGTTGCCTTTCATGGTGCGATCGCATGAAGCGAGATTTTTGTCGCGATTACGCCCTGAAATCCAAGGGCTGCGCCAGCAGGAGGCATTGGTTCGGTGACATGATTTGTAGTTCCATGAGCGGTTGCGGCGGCTGTCCCAGCGGTCCACTCCTTGGGGGTGGCTGCGGCGTCGGTGGCATGCTGTTTGGCAGTGGCGGCGGCTGCGGAGTCGCCGGATGCATCGGCGGCTCGATCTGCGGGCAATCCGGCTGCACATCTGGCGGATGCACCGAAACCAGTTGCACCACCGACAGCTGTACCGCGTCCGGCTGCGGACGCTGTAACAGCAGCCAATTCGATGCATGGCGGCTGTGGCCGAAACTGGTCGGCTGCGACGACCCACAATTCAGCATTGGTGGTTGGACATCGGCCGGTTATCACAACAATGCAAATGGTCTGTTCAATAACCATCCCGATCGGCTGAATGTTCACCAACAATGGTTCTATGCCCAACGGGAAGCGAGGCCGTCGAACGGCGCTTGGGATTGGGGTTTTCGAGTTGACGCCATGTACGGTGTCGATGCTGCCGACACCCAAGCGTTCGGCAATAACCCGGGCGTCTACGATTTCCAAAACGGCTTCGATCATGGCATTTACGGATGGGCTTTACCGCAGGCCTACGGCGAATTGGCGAGCCAAGATTTGTCGGTGATTTTCGGTCACTTCTACACACTCATTGGCTACGAAACCGTCACCGCACCCGACAACTTTTTCTACAGCCACGCGCTGACTTTTTTCAATTCGGAACCGTTCACTCACACGGGCGTCTTGGCGACGTATAGCGGGTTGGCTCAGTCTGAATTGTATTTTGGTTGGACCTTAGGCTGGGATACCGGATTCGATCAACTGGGCGGCGGAAGCAGTTTCTTGGGCGGCTTTAGTACACCGCTTGGTGACGCGCTCAACTTCACCTACATGGCGACGGCTGGCGACCTTGGCTGGCGTGGAGACGGCTACTCGCATAGCCTCCTGTTCGACTGGCAATTGTCGGACAAATGGAATTACGTCGTCCAAAGCGATTTGCTGCGGACAGCTCGAGGAGAAGACAACGTCGGTGTGAATCAGTACCTGTTCTGGAACATCAACAACTGCCTCGCGTTGGGTGGACGGATGGAATGGTGGAAGGGTGACAACGTCACCGGCTTCACGCCTTTCAACGCCACACTGCCGGCCACAGGAAGTTTCTCTTATTACCAAACAACGGTGGGTGCCAACATTCGCCCGGGCACGACAAATCTCGTCTTCCGTCCGGAGATGCGATACGATTGGTCGCCAGGTGCCAACTACGAAGAAGCAACTTTCGGCATCGATATGGTGCTCACTTACTAAGCAATCGCTGCAACACTGCCACCGGCTGCGCTGCCCTTGCTGAACGGGACAGCACGTTGCCTCCCAGTGTTCACGAGCGAAGAACAATCGGCCGCCCACCCAGGCGGCCTTTTTTTAATTGCCGAACCAGCAAAAACCGTGCGATTCAGAACTTTTCACTAACAAAACAGCACCAACATGGAGGAAACCGTTTAGAATAGGCCTGGGTCATTGTGCACAAATTCGTGGAAGCTTGGGCCGTTTTTGTCTTTGCCGTAACCGTATGAAACGACGTTTTCACCTATCGAACGTTCCTCGCTTCCGCGGCGGTCTTCAATTCGAGTCATTGGAGGATCGCCACCTCCTCGCTGCCGACGTCTTCTCCAGTCCCGAGGTTGGGATCTCTTTCGTCGACAACCCGGTTTCGACCGAATCGGTTTTCCAGCGGGCGGCGTCCAGCAGCTTTGTCCCGGGTGAGTTACTCGTTGCCTTGCAGATCGAAACGATCGATCCGACGATCCACACGGTTCTGCAACAACCGTGGCAGGCGTACCTCGGAAACGATGGCGTTTCGATTGCCAAAACACTCATTGACCTTCCCGGTCCCCATGGTTCTTACCAACTGGTGCAAGCCAACTTGCCCAAGGAGTCGGACCCACTCGCGGCGGTCAAGGCACTCACAGCCTCGCATCAGGTTCTTTGGAGCCAGCCGAATTTCATTTACGAAGGCGAAGACCCCCGCGAGTTTACTCCCAATGATCCCCTGTTCGCCAATCAATATCACCATGGGTTGATCGGCAGCGAAATCGCCTGGGACGTAACGCTTGGCGCTTCCGACATCGTGATCGGGATCACCGATGACGGAGTCGACATCCAACACGACGATTTGTCGGCCGCGATTTGGACGAATCCAGGTGAAATTGCTGGCGACGGAATCGACAACGACGGCAACGGCTATATCGACGACGTTCACGGCTACAATTTTTTAGACGGCAATAACGACGTCGATGCCGACCCGGGCGACATTCACGGCACGCACATCGCCGGCATTGCCGCTGCCGTGGCAAACAACGGGACCGGCACCGCGGGCGTCGCCGGCGGCGCAACCATCATGCCACTGAAATGGTTCGATGGCGGCATTTGGACGGCGGCAATGATTGCCGAGACGTTCACCTACGCCGCCGACAACGGCGTCGATATTATTAGCACGAGCTACAACATGGATTTTTGGGCGGACGATCCCATTGTCCAATCAGCCTTTGAATATCTTTACGACGCGGGCGTCCTGCACTTCAATTCAGCCGGCAACGGCAACGACCTCAACCCGCCGCGCCAGGTGTTTGAGGAATCGCTACTCGTCGCGAATACGGACGTCAATGATATTCGCAGCCCCAGCAGCAACTACGGCAGCGGCATCGACCTTGCGGCGCCTGGCGTCAGCATTTTTTCGACCGTTCCAGGCAATGGCTACGGATTTCGATCGGGAACCAGCATGGCCGCACCCAATGCGGCGGCTACGGCGGCACTCATCTGGTCTGCAAATCCCGATTGGACACGAGAACAAGTCGTCGCCCAGTTACTCAGCACGACCGACAACGTCGATGCGGAAAACCCGAGCTTCACAGACCTCCTGGGGAAAGGGCGGATCAATTCCGGTCGGAGCCTGACGGAATCACTCGCAGCCCCACAAGTCGCCTCCGTCACGAACCTGCCCTCGAGCGGTTCAGCCAAGGGCAGTGAAGCGATTCAAAAATTCCATATCAAGTTCAACCAGTTCATGGATGGCAACACGGTCATCGATCCGGCCGCCTATCGACTTCTGGAGGCAGGCGCGGATGAACTGTTTGGTACCGCCGACGATCAAGTCCATCCGCTGAGCATTTCAAATGATTACCTGGTCGGCACCAACGGTATCGACGTCGAAGTGACAAATGGTTCGTTGGGTATCGGGAGCTATCGATTTTCCATCGACGGCAGTCTTGTCATGAATCCGTTTGGCGACACACTCGACGGAAACGCCGATGGCGTGGGCGGTGACAATTTTGAGGTCGATTTTGCGATCGAAATCGAGGCCTTCCAGAACCTGGGTGTGGTCGCCGGTCTGCACTCGGCCAGCGAGGGCAACGTAGAAACTATCGTCGATAGCGGCAGCCACAAGTTCTTTGTCGCAGAGAACGAATCCGTTTCGGTCATCGCGACGCCCAGCAATCCTCAAGCGGTGTTCACGGCCGAACTGGAAGGGATCAGCGCGGCGGTGACAGCCGATGCGCCAGGTGAGCCGGTACTCATTCCGTTGACATCGGTGAGCAGCAGTGGCATCGTCGACCTCGACATCACCAGCACCGTGCAAAGCGAATACACTTTTGACATCTACAGGAATGTGAATGTCCTTGATCTCGTCGACCCTTCAGCCTCCCCAATCGACATTTCAGATTCAGCCATGCCGATCGGTTTGGGAAATGCAACTCGTTTCGCGGCCACTGGAATAACGAACCCGACAGAGCCGGACGTATATCAGTTGCCGTTGACAGAAGGCGCATCGGTCGACATCCAGCTGGAGGGGATCGACGCATCGATCAGTTCCGCGACCGTCGAACTGTTCGATCCGACCGGCATGTTGGTTGCCACCGCAGTGCCGACAGCTTCGATCCCGAACGGTCAGAATCCAGAACAGGTCATCTCGGGCCTGATCGCCACGAGTCCTGGCACTCATACGATTCGTGTTCAACTGCCTCAGGTAGTGCAATATTCGCTCGTGGTTACAGAAGACGCCATCTATGACCTGGAGCCCAACGATTCGATCACCACAGCGCGGCCTGTGGATGGCGTCAGCAGTGCCCTGGGCTATCTCGAACTGCACTCGATGACGCACGACCAGTACAACGACCCGGCCGCATTCGTCGACATTTCGACGACTGGCACAGCCTTATCCATTGCCGACGAAGGGATCACGACGATCTCGACGACGGTTGGTAATATCCTGCTTCCGACTGGCACTGTTAGCGTCGGCAACAATGGCGGCCTGATCGCCGGCCAGGACATCTCACTCGGGCGGATTAACACAAACTTGCCTGCCCCCGATTGGAACGAAGCCTTGCTGCCGTTTTGGGACGATCTGAGTGCCACAACTGGCGACGTCTACTGGGAAGAGACAGTGGTCGGCGGCATCGATACGCTCATCGTCCAGTGGCAAGAACGGCCTCACTTTAGTAGCGGTGGTGACGTCACCTTCCAAGTGCAGCTCTTCGACTCGGGACCGGTCGCAGCACGATTTGCCTACCAAGACGTCCTCTTCGGCAACAGCAACGACTTCGGCTCCGGCGCCACGATCGGAGTCCAGCTCTCTCCGACCAACGCGCATGAGATTTCGTTCAACACCGCCACGTTAGCAGATGGCGATGTCATCGATATTCAAATCATCGAGGACGATTACTATTCGTTCACGTTAGCGGCCGACGAAGAGGCGCTGTTTCAAACCTCGACGCCATTCGACGCGTCCCTAAATCAGCTCGATCCGCGGCTCACCATTGTGGATGGGAATGGCGATGTGCTCACCAGCGACACCAACTCGTCTGCCGACGGGAAGAACAGCACCCTCTCCTTCCGACCAACAACGCCAGGCACCTATTACGTCGCGGTCGGGCTGGAAAATGGCTTCGGCACTTACGTGCTCGACTTTGAAACGGAAATCGTGATCGATGGCGATTTCAACAATGATGGTCTGTTCGACTGTTTCGACCTGAATGCGTTAGGTGCTGAGGTCGCCAACGCCAGCAACGATCTCGCTTTTGATTTAACCGGCGATGGAGTGGTAGACCTGCTGGATCGTGATACCTGGCTGGCGGACGCGGCACCACACCACGGTTTGGCATTCGCTTTTCTTGAAGGCGATATCAATCTGGATGGAACCGTCGACGGAGGCGATTTCCTTGTCTGGAATGCGAACAAATTCACGCAAACGTCAGCTTACTGCGCTGGCGACATCGACATGAACGGCATGATCGACGGCGGCGATTTCTTACTCTGGAACGCGACGAAATTTACAAGCAGCGCCGTTCCAGTCGCCGCGGCCGTCCTACCGGCCAACAACCAATCGGCTGCCGCGGACCACATTTCGATTTCCGATGCCGTGACTGCTCCGCCGCCGACTCCAGAGCGACTTCCAACGTCGCAGTCGACAACCGTCGATAGTGCCTTTGCAAGTTACGATTCGACTCGCAGCAAACAGGATGTGTCAGAGGAAGAGACACCCCATTCGCTGGCCACGCATTGGAACTGGCTCTAGATCGCAGTCCTCGCTCATGCCAGTTGGCGACAGCGCACAAAAAAACCGCCGCCGA
The DNA here is from genome assembly GCA_964480915.1 of uncultured Pirellulaceae bacterium. Lineage (GTDB taxonomy): Bacteria > Planctomycetota > Planctomycetia > Pirellulales > Pirellulaceae > CAWGCE01. The sequence goes on from CAYZRS010000005.1 coordinate 42,087, forward strand.
AAATCGGCGACGGTTGGCACGCATGCCTTCAGCGGAGAGGACAGGATTCGAACCTGCGGTCCATCTATGACGGACTCCGGCTTAGCAAGCCGGCGCTTTCGACCACTCAGCCACCTCTCCAGGTAGCTCATCTCAAACGAGCAGCACACATTGTGGAGAAAACCACGCGAGACGGCAATAGGCTCTTGGGGATCAGCCCCAAGAGGCACACTAATTGGCCATTTCAGCGTCTGCTTTTTCCGACTCTCGCACAATACGTGATTCATCATTCTTCGGTTTGGTTGCCCGCTGACATGTTCGCAAATTGTCAAATCCGGCAGATTTTTGCACCTTCGGGCGTTCCGACTCACCTTGATCAGAGACACAGCAGCACTCCACAAGTTCGTTTGCATCGATCAGTGCGAACCCTCGGACCGTTCCCAGTAGACTGATCGCGGTCGCGAGACCGTCTGCTTCCATGCATGAGGGGGCAATCGTCGTGACCGAAATGCTGTCGATCAACACGCGACCGTTCTGCGGGTCGGCGATATGCGAGTAGTCTTGGTCGCCGATGCGAAATCCTCTTGCCGTCGGACCCGACGTGGCCACGCCACAATCGCTCAGTAGCAAGCAAGCAACTTCACGCCGCTCGTCACCCAGCGGTGCGACCCGAACCGTCCAGCCTTCCTTTTGCGGCGGTGGTGCCCCGATCGCCAAGTCGCCTCCCGCGTCGACCAAGCATGCCGTCACACCAGCCGCCTCCATTTGCCGCAGCGCTTCGTCGGCTGCGTATCCTTTCGCCACGGCGCCGAAATCGAACCTTATTCCTTTTCGCAACAGCCGCACCGTGGTCGACTCATCCTGCTGAGTGCCGTGCTCATTCGGTGAATTCAACTCCACCGCATCGAAGCCGACGAGTTGCGAAGCGGAGGCGAGTTGTTCATCGGTCGGTAATTCTTTTCTGCGACGCGCTCGCCGCCACAAGCGAGTGATCGGTCCGATCGTCACATCGACGGCACCGTCAGACTGGGCATGCAGCTGCTTGGCAAAAATCAAGACGCGGTACAGATCACGCGATACGCGCACCGGTTTTTGGTAGGCGTGGGAACCTTCGCTCGTTAAGCGGCAGCATTCGCTCGACCGCAGATAATCACTGAAGCATCGATTCAACTCGTCGACACGCTGAAAAGCCGATTCGGCCGCTTCGCGAAAGATGACTTCGGAGTCGGCGTAGCCGCGGATGACAAACCGAGTCCCCATGGATTCGCCGCTCGCTGCAAACAATCCCTGAACCACTGGCTCCGTCGTTTCGCTCCCACTTAAGGTGAGCGAAATCGGCCCGAGCATCGTGAATACCGCCACTCCCGCTAACCAGCTCCAGCGGCCCACGCTGACCGGTGAATGGTTTGCGTCTGAAAATCGGTTAGAATCGGTAGTAGGCGTAAGCATTCAGTTCCTTGAGGCTAAGTAAACCAGCAATCTCTTCTGGAGTTTAGCTGAATTGGTGGGACAGCTCTTGTTTGGCAATCGTGAAATAGGCAATGAATGATGGCAAAAGAAAAAAACGCGGACCAGTCTTCGAAACGGCCTTCACGGCGCAAATTCATGAAGGATACCTCGATTCTCGTGGCGGCTGGTGCCGTGGCTGGCCCATTGCAAAGAGCGAATGCGGCTCACCCGTTTGGTGACGATACGATCCGCATCGGACTGATCGGCTGCGGTGGACGCGGATCGGGCGCCGCGGCCCAAGCAATGAACACCGCGGGTCCGACGAAGCTCGTCGCCGTCGGGGATGCCTTCGATAATCGGATTCAACAATGTCTCCGCGCACTACAACGCGACCACAGCGACAAATTGGATGTCCCCGCGGAACGTCAGTTTGTCGGTTTTGACGCCTACCAAAAAGTTCTGGAATGCGATGTCGACCTCGTCATCTTGGCAACGCCACCCGGCTTCCGTCCTCAGCATTTCGAAGCAGCCATCGAATCGGGAAAACATGTCTTCATGGAAAAGCCGGTGGCCGTCGACGCTGCTGGAGTGAGGCGAGTTCTGGCCACGACCGCGCTCGCGAAACAGCGGAACCTCGCTGTTGCCGTCGGTCTGCAACGTCACCACGAACAAAAGTATCAAGAAACGATTCAGCGGTTGCACGACGGAGCTATCGGCGACGTCATCTGCACCCGCGTCTATTGGAATGGAGGGGGCGTTTGGGTCCGTGAACGGCAAGAAGACCAAACGGAAATGGAATACCAAATGCGCAATTGGTATTACTTCAACTGGCTTTGCGGCGACCATATCAACGAGCAGCACATTCACAATTTGGATGTTGGAAATTGGGTCAAGAACGCGTATCCCATCAGCGCCAATGCGATGGGCGGTCGAGAAGTGCGCAATGGCAGAAACCATGGACAGATTTTCGACCACCATTTCGTTGAATACACTTACGATGATGGCTCAAAGATGTTCAGCCAATGTCGCCACATACCGCATTGCTGGAATAGCGTGGCCGAGCACGCCCACGGCACCAACGGATCGTGCAATATCTCAGGAGCGAAAATCTACGGCAGTGATGGAAAAGAGACGTGGCGCTACGGTGCTGGTGGTGCCGGCGGCCATCAAGAAGAACATCATGACCTGTTCGCTGCGCTGCGTCGTGGCGAAATCCCTAATGAAGGTGAGTACGGTGCGATGAGCACCATGACCGCGATTCTAGGCCGCATGGCGTCTTACTCGGGACAAGTCATCACGATGGAGGACGCGTTGGCGTCGCAGTTAGTCGAATCGCCAGTCGATCAGCTAACCTCCTTCGAGGACACCCCTCCTGTGACCCCGGACGAAAATGGGCTCTATCCAATCCCTGTTCCGGGTGTGACCGAAGTGTTGAAACTGCCCGAGAATGCGGAAGCTGCCAAAGCCGCGGCCCGCGAGTTGCTCCGCCACGCCCGCGTCTAGCGTTTTGAGCGACGACAGTTGGCGAGTAATCCCTGCAAAATAGGCCTGCGAACCTAAACGCTGGACTGGCGTCTATCCCGTTGGCTAGCAAGCCCAAACTGCAGTTTTTGCGGTTGTGTGCAAATTGGATTTGCATCAAACGCCAATTCTGTCACTATAGTTTTGTCGGTTCGCGCTAACGCGGCGCGAGTTACTAGGAGCCTGTCAGTAAGCATCTACGGCCGCTGAACATCGGGCATCAACTAGTGGAAAGGAGGTGTTTCAGTGATATGTTTCTGTACTAGCCGGGGTGGCAACGCCTAGCGAGTTACCGGCGGGTATTCCGCTGGACGGCCACCAGCTCGTGCATGATCCTTTCCGATCACAACACGAGTCCAATCGGACCCGATCGCAATGTGCGGTCGGGTCTGTTTTTTTTGATCGAGAAACATTTTCAGCTCTCCACCTCTGCGAACCGCCACTGGGTAGGGAATTCACGCATCGCACCGATCGCTGTGCGACGAGGCATTCGCCGAGTAACTGCCAGTTGCATCTTCCCGGCTTGTTTCTGAAACAGTTCAGACAATTCGGCAATGATCACGGCGCCGACTCGGATCTTGGTACGCCCCCCACAAAGACTAGTGAAATCGACTAGCAGTTCCCACCAGTTGCTTTAGACTGGGGCCGCACAGATTTCGCAGAACTTTCATCCACTCGAACCTAGGTTCGTATCTTCCGGGGGTTGTCCAATGAAGCGGCTGTCTTTCGTTTGTTTTCTTTTCGTTTGTGGATCTCTTTTCCTCAATTCTCCGGCGCAAGCTCAGGTATTGATCGACGAAGATTTTGAAAGCTACGCGACGGACGGCGACTTTCTCAGCGCTTGGCCCAGTAATTCCACCGATCCAGATGAGTTTGGCATCATCGTCCCATGCCTCACACAGATTTGCCCGCCGTCACCTTTTGATGGCCTTGGCGACGCAAGCACCTTACCGGCGACACCAGCCTCAGACGGTCAATCGATTGCATTCAACGATCTAAGTTATTACCACGAGCGCACGAGCGACGACTCGGGAACCGCTTTGTCACTTCTCCCGACTGCAAGTCAGTCGATAAAATTGTCGGGAGATATTTTCGACAACATCAACGGCAATCGTCGCTTCGGATTGGGGCTGCGGAGTTCTGCCGGCGCCAACTTGTTGGAATTGGGAAACTGGAATGCGGACACGTTCGATCCTACCGACCCCATCAATGCGCCGCCAAACAGCCCCGTCACCGATCAACCGACAACGGGCTATGGATACCGCATCATTTTGTGGGATGAAGTCGGTGGTTCTCTGGTTCGCGAGCCGAATTGGCAATATTTCCCACTCGACCCCGCATTTGATGATGTCGCCGTCGACCACAACAGCGACGGTCGACTGGGAAATGGCGACGGGCTCGTAACCGCGGTTGATGTCGGTCCCGGTTGGCATACCTACTCTGCCGTCATCACAGATACTGACGTCACGTTGGAGTTGGACCTGTTCCGTGACGGCACCATCGATTCGACCGTCACTTGGGAAATCACAGCCCAGCAAGCATTTCCTTTTGACAGTTTGCGTCTGGGTGGACCTTCCGGTGTGGCGATGAACGAATTCACCATGGCCGACAACATTTCGCTCGAGCTGATGGGTGGCTCGGCTGTCGACGGTGATTTCGACGGCAACGGCTTATACGAATGTGCTGACGTTGATGGTTTGGTCAATGCCATCGTCGTCGTGAAGGGGGGCGGTGCAGCCGACCTGAGTTTCGACCTTAATCAAGATGGCTTCGTTGATGACAGCGATTTGGTCGCCTGGCGTGCAGAAGCCGGCGCCGTTTTGACGGCCTCAGGCAATCCGATCCAAGAAGGTGATGCGGACCTCGACGGCAACGTCAACGGCTCCGACTTTGTCGCCTGGAATGGCGCAAAGTTCACCTCCGTATCTTCCTGGTGCAACGGTGATTTTAACGCTGACGGAGACGTCAACGGTGTCGATTTCGTCATTTGGAACACCAACAAATTCACTTCGGCTGATGTCGTTGGTGTGCCCGAGCCTTCGGCGATGTGGCTATTGTTCGCGGGAGCGCTGCTTATGCGACGCCGTCGTTCACTCTAGTTTGAGAACTTCTGAAGAGGTGACGGACATGAGAGACCTCAGCCAACGCGGCGACCAACGAGCCGCTTTCACGCTCGTGGAATTGCTGGTCGTGATTGCGATCATCGCGATCTTGGTTTCGTTGTTGCTGCCGGCCGTAAATTCGGCACGTGAAGCAGCGCGCAGACTGTCATGTCAAAATAAAATAAGGCAAGTTGGGTTGGCTTGCGTGAACCATGAGTCGGCACTTCGCCGTTTCCCGACGGGTGCTGTGAATCATGACAAGCCCGAATTCAACGGTCCTGGCTGGCACATTTTTGTGCTTCCCTACCTCGAGGATGTTTCACTAAGCGAAACGATTCAGTCGGAGATCCGTAATGCCGAGTCAGCAGGCCTCGACTTCGGCATGTACGACCTCGACGAGATTAATGACCTGCAAATTGACACCTATGTTTGCACCTCCGACACGAACGCGGTGGCAAAATTTCGCAGCGGTGCGTATGGATCAAATTTCGCCGGAATTGCAGGCTCAGCATTCAGTCGAGGTGACACTGACTTTTACGAAGGACGAGCGGCCGACGGTTCAGGCGTTGTAAATTTTGATGGCGTGCTTCATCAAGAAAGCAAAACGAAGTTCAAGCATATCAAAGATGGTTCCAGCAAGACGGCAATCGTCGGCGAACGCTGGTACCAACTGAGAATTTGGACTGCCGGCGTTTACTGGACAGGTGGCGGTTGGACCCCCACAAAACCAGAAGGGCCTGCCGCCAACTCGTACCTCAACGCATGCAAGAACATCGACATTCGTTATCCGATCAACTCGGATTTCAACACCGTCGGTTTCTACCGTTCTCATGACAACAGCACCGATCGGCCACCGATGCCGGCAAATGCCCAAAAGACGATCGCGTACAACGACTTGCCGTTCGGAAGTTTTCATCCGGGCGGTGCGAGCTTTGTTTACGCCGACGTGAGCACCCATTTCTTGTCGGATGACATTGACCCGATCGTTTACACCGCGATCGCGTCAAAAAATGGCGAAGAAAGAGACCACAATTATTAGACGAATGACCTTCGCTGCGCTGGTCGTCGCATGGATTTCGATCCTGGGCTGCCAAAGCGACACCAACAATGAAATAAGCCGCACCGTATCCTTCCAAGGAGAATTGCTGCCACGCGGGATCATTAACTTTTTTGGAGAAGACAACAGACCAAGAGGCGGCCCCATCAGCCCCGACGGAACGTTTGCCTGTCGTTTGCCACCCGGGAATTACCGAGTCACCGTCGTAGCTCCCCCCGTGATTCCTGACGGCTGGAAAGAGACAGAACCAATGCCAAAAGACGACATTGGATTACCGGACAAATACGCCCAACCCGGCACTTCTGGGGTGACGGTTGAGATTAAGGATAACCCACAACCATTAGAGTTCCATTTGACGTCGTAACGTCCGTCGTCAGTTGGTCGTATCTGCGAAACATTTTTCGGGAAGCGTGCAGATACGCAGATGTAAATTAGACACCGCTCGTCGGGCCAGATCGCCCACGAGCCCCAAGCTTCGGTCACTAAATTTTGAACGTCTTCACTACTATTCACAAAGGAAACCGTCAATGATCCGACCACTTACCCTTCTCATCGTGGGCAGCCTACTGGCCTCAAGTATCAACATTGCCAACGGGGCGTTTATCATCGAACCCAACGGATTGGCTTCTACAAACTATTCTGCAGCGAACCCGACAAGCACCTCGACCACAGCTGGAAGCGGGACGCTTGCTGCTCCTGGACTGACTTTGGGCGCCGCCTCGGTCTTCGGAGGCGAACCGTATATCTACACATACACACCAGCCGTCGACGGCGACAACGCAACATTCATTGCCGGCGATCCTCTGAACGGCTTTGCAGGCCATACCGCGACGGGCGATGCTGCGGGTGGCGTAGGCTTGTACAATGTCTATTTGACCTATCCAGAGTCGACCAACAACTCTGTTGCCAATATGCCAGCGCTCTATGACATCGATGTCGACGGCGACAGTATCGTCGATGTGTCTGCGAGCTATGACCAAAACGTGGCTGACGCTGGAACAGGAATGGGCATTGGCTTGTGGGAACTGGTTGGCCAAATCAACGTGACGGACGCCAATCAGGCGGTGACACTAACGATTTCTCCTTCGAACCCACCGGGGGGCTTCGTGGGCGTGCGAACAGCTGGCGTTCTTTTTGATGCCGTCGTTGTTCCCGAACCCGGCTATCTCATGCTGCTTGCTTGTGCCGCTGCAGGACTCGGACTGATGCGTCGACGATAGTCATCAGAAATCGTATAAGAAAACAAGCATCGCGTGTCGGCGAAACCCGACGCGCGATGCGATTTTCCCTGGGAGAATATCGTGCGATCGCCTCGTGCCTTTGGTTTGCTGCTCATTCTTATTGTCGCCACCCAAGTCTCAGCCGAATTCAATGAATGGCGTGGGCTTTGGCTGACTCGATTCGACTACCAGTTCACGAATGAAGCAACCGTACGAGCGATGGTGGACAACGCCGCCACGCTCGGCATCACCGATTTGATGTTCCAAGTCCGAGGTCAGGGCGACGCGTTCTATAACAGCAATTTCGAGCCGCGTGCCGCATCACTTGCCGGCAATTGGGACCCACTGGCAGTTGCCATCGATCAAGCCAACTCCCACGGCATCAACCTCCATGCCTGGATCAATACGATGCCGCTGTGGAATGGAACGACGGCGCCACCGACTGGCACAACACCATCACATCCATTCTATGAAACAAGCCCCAGCCATCGCGTCCATGACCTGAATGGTAATCCTCAACCACTCACCAATGGCTACGTCATCGGGAATCCAATCTCACAGGCGTGGCATGATCACGTCAACAACGTCGTGGACGATATCCTGACGCAGTACGACGTCGCTGGTGTTCACCTGGACTACACGCGTTGGCTTGGCGACACGTCGTGGACCTCGCTACCGCATGATGCCGCCTCCCATCAAATGTTCACAGCAGAAACGGGGCTGAGTGCGACGTCCAATAACGCGAATGAGTATCGTGATTTCATCAAAGATCGTATCACCGATCTGGTTGGGTCGGTGAAAACAACGGTCGATAGCCATGGGCCAGAGCCCCTCTTGTCGGCGGCCGTCTGGCGAGATCCGGATGTCGGCAGCACTCAAGTCTTGCAGAAATACCGGGATTGGATGCAACAAGACTTGGTCGACGTGCTCATTCCGATGATTTACCTCAGTGAGTCGAACAACCACCTTTTCCAACCGAACCTCTCCAACATTCTGTCCACTCCCACCAATGCGAGAATCGCACCCGGCCTTGGCGTTTACCTTCACGATGACCCCTCATTCACCGTTTCGCAGCTCCAGACCTTGCTGAGCAATAGCACCGGTGGCGCTAACTTCTTTGGCTACTCTTCGTTTTTCGAATCGGGCCAACTGGGCGATGACCGAGTCCAAGCGATTCTCGATTTCTACCATGCACTTCGGCCCGGCGACTTTAACCAAGACGGTCAATACGACACGGTCGACATCGACGCGTTGACAACCGCCATGGCCAGTGGTACGAATCCGCCTGAATTTGACTTAGACGGCAACGGACAATTAACGATCAACGACCTCGTACTCTGGCTGGCCGAAGCGGGCGAGGAGAACTTACCATCTGGCGCTTCCTACCTGTTTGGCGATTCCAATCTGGACGGATCGGTCAACGGCGCCGACTTCATCCATTGGAACACTCATAAATTCACCGTCGACTCACTCTGGTCGCACGGCGATTTCAACGCCGATGGTGCCATCAACGGCGCCGACTACGTCACCTGGAACCAATTCAAGTTCCTCAGCGCCGACACGATGGCTGTTCCTGAACCGGCGGCACCATGGTGGCTTATGGTCGTCGGCGTTTACTGCCATTTTCGGCGAAAACGCTAGAATTTCGCCGGCAGGCAAATCCTCGAAGGACGGGCCCCGCTTGGCCGGAAAACCGACCTAGTAGGGCCGGCCCCATATCGAATATCTTGCATGGGTATCGACATTTGGGAGAAAGCGAAAAGGAAGTCGCATGCGCATTCTAGGCATGGTCAGTCATACCCACGACACAGGCGTGGCCCTCATCAAGGACGGTGAACTCGAATTCGTTGTTGAAGAAGAACGACTTAATCGGGACAAGAAGACCAAACAATTCCCGTCGCAGTCCTTGCACGCCGCGCTAACCGAACGCGACCTGTCACTGGAAGATGTCGATTGCATCACGATGCCGTGGCATATCCCCACGTTCTGGCGGACGATCGGTTGGGCAACACTGCGAAAATTCCCGCGCAGTTTGAATCTTGTGCATATGCGAGCTCATCCGCCGCAACAGAACCAGCTCTTTCAAGGCACGCGATTCCTGGCGAAGAAGCTCCGCAAGCACTTCAATACGACCGCGCTACCACCGATTAAGGGTATCGGGCACCATGATTCTCATGCGGCCGCATACTACATCTCCCCTTTCGAAGACGCGACGGTGCTCGTCATGGATGGCTACGGCGACGATGCAGCTACGAGCCTTTACGTCGGCGAAGGAGATTCGCTGCGCCGAGTCTGGCACACCCATTTCTTCAACTCGCTCGGCATTCTTTACACGATCGTCACGAAGCATCTAGGCTTCCACCCCAACTGCGACGAAGGCAAAGTGATGGGCTTGGCCGCTTATGGTGAATCGACCTACGTGGACGAGTTTCAAAAAGTCCTCACGCTCACCGATGACGGGCGCTATCGGCTGAATATGGACTACTTCGATTTTGACTGTTACGGATTGGATCGACCGTTCAAGAAGCTGTTTTACGATCGATTCGGCCCCGCCCGCCAGCCTCATGAAGAGCTCTTCGAGCACCACTACGACCTTGCATTTGCGCTACAAGCAGTGGTTGAGAACGCCATCCTCCATTTGACCCGCGCGGCGACGAAGAACCACAGTTCTCGTAATCTTTGCTTGGTCGGTGGAGTCGCTTTGAATTGTGTTGCGAATGCAAAAATCCTGGCAGAGACCGAATTCCATCAAGTCTGGATTCCACCCAACGCATCCGACACCGGCGCCACGATGGGGAGCGCATTGTGGGAATATCACCAGACTCGGAAGAAGCCGCGCCAATTTCATTTAAAGCATGCGTTCTATGGCAAAGAATACGCTCCGTCCGAAATTGAAAACGCTTTGAATCAGTTCGGCATGAGCTTCGATGTCATGGACTATGAAGCGCTCATTCAACAGGTCGCCCAAGACCTCGCAGATGGCAAGATTGTCGGCTGGTTCCAAGGTCGATTCGAAATGGGGCCTCGCGCGCTGGGAAATCGCTCGATACTGGCCGACGCCAGACGAGCCGACATGAAAGACATCCTCAATGCTCGCGTGAAACATCGCGAAGCGTTCCGCCCGTTTGCTCCTGTCATCCTACAAGAACGCGTCAGTGATTGGTTCCAGATCGATCAAGCCGATCCGTTCATGACCATCGCCCCGCGGGTGCGTCCAGAAAAAGCCGGCCTCATTCCCTCTGGCGTTCACTTAGATGGCACAGCGCGAATCCAAACGGTTGAACGAGAGGCCAACGAGCGTTACTACGACCTCATTCACGCATTTGAGGCGTTGACAGGCGTTCCGATCATTTTGAATACCAGCTTCAACCGACAGGAACCGATCGTCGCTCGACCGGAAGAGGCCATCTCCTGCTTCCTACGCACCGACATGGATGTGCTCGTCATGGGCGACCACTATAGCACGGACCATAATGAGCAATCGGTCCGGCTCGCCGACGAACGATTCGCCCATGCCTAAGTCAGGCAGCGAATCAATCACCGCTGCCGTCGTCGAGAACGACTTGCGTGTTAAAGAACCAATCGTGAATGGATCGGCTACGCTTGGCGAAGAGCGCCACGCCTGCATTCGCCACCGTCGTCACGCCTAAGATCCCAGCCAGCGAATCGGCCAGGAATGTCGGGATCACGATATCGATCGCTTCGCTGTAGAGGAGCCCCCAGATCGGCAAGAACTGAGCTACCGATCGCAAAGCCAATCGCCATCGATTGGGGCGCAGACCGTGTTCATCAACGATGCGAATCTGCATCAGTTTCTTGCCAGCTGTCGTTCCCCACTTGGACTGGAAGAAGGCGGTGATTGCCGGAACAAACAAAGCTAGGGCGACCGAAATGCCTCCTGCGAGACTCCGCAAATAGCCTTGGTTTGGATTGTCCTCGACCAAGTCCTTGAGGACTCCAATGCCACCGATGCACATGCCAACGACCGCGAGACCGATCAGCAGGTCGATGCCCCATGCCAAGCCACGCACGATCCGACCCGCCGATCGGACGTTGTGCGGGCGGGCATGATACATGGCATATCCAGCCTGCTCGAAAGACTCGAACCGATTCTCCGCCGATTTGTCGAGCAACCGTTCGAGGATCGATCGCCAGGCGATCGGTAAGTTGTTGGGCCAGGGTTCGGGAAATTCTACTGGTGCAAGTCGATGCGCTTCGATGGCGCCTTGAATGCTGCTGGTGCGAAACTTAAAAGGTGGCTGACCAAATGTCATTTCGAAAAGCATCACGCCCAGAGCGTACTGATCGGTTTGTACGTTGGGGGCAACTCCATCGAACAGTTCCGGTGCCATATAGGACGGCGTGCCAGCGATCGGCCCAGCATCCTGGTCGGCCGATGAGATCCTCTTGGACAGACCAAAGTCAGAGAGTTTTACGATCTTTCCATCAGACAGCAGGATGTTGCTTGGCTTGATATCGCCGTGCACGATGTCGAAGCGAGCCGATTGCCTCAGCGCTTCGATCACTTGCAAGCCGATATCGACGACTTCCTTGTACGACAACGGCGAATCGCGCATGCGGTCTTCGAGTGTCGGGCCATCGATCAATTCCATTGCCAGGAACGGCATTTTGTCATCGCGACGACTGACGTAGTAAATATGAACGACGTTCGCGTGATTGACGCGTGCTTGCGCTCGAGCCTCCTGCAACAATCGCTCGACGTTCTCCTGCCCTCCGGACGACGCCTTGTTATTCGAGATAACTTTAAGGGCGACGTAGCGTTGCAGTGATTCGTCGAGAGCCGTGTAGACGGTCCCCATGCCACCGGTACCAAGTTGGCTGACGATCTTGAAGTGCTCGAGGCAGGTACCGATCAGATCCGCTTCCGCCATCGCGGGGACCGCAAAACGACTCGGCGTTTTCCCATCAAGAATAATCGTCTGCGTGACATTACCGTTGAGCATCTGCTGCGAGATTTCCCGCTTGCATTGGTGGCAATGACCACCCTCGACCGGACTGACGGAGACTTCAGCACCACAGACGCATCGATATTTCATCTGGGGTGCGGAATCACTCATAGTTCCCAACCTCGGCAACAGAGGTCGACCATGACGAGCGGATGGAATGGGCCGTTCATCCAATCGTAACAGCAAAGAAGCGGATACCGAACGGCAGCGGCGCGATATGCGCAAGAGAAAATGAGGATGCTGGGGCTCGAACCCAGGACCTACGGATTAAAAGTCCGTTGCTCTACCAACTGAGCTACATCCTCTAAGACTCGACAAATCAAGTCCCAATACGGTAGCGACCTTCCCATGAAAAGGCTAGGGCTCCACCCCGTCAGTTACGCGAATTTACGCCATCGCAGCATGATCAATCGATGCAACGATGGCAATTGTCCGAATCGCGGGCCCGCGGGGGTGCCAGAGACTGGTGATCGTGCCCTCGTAACGACGCGTTACGTGTCGCTAGGTTCGGCCGGCTGCCACTTTTTAAGAAACGCTTTCTGTTTGGCGTGACGAGCGTAATCGAGCGTGCTCTTACCTTTGACGTTGGGGTGAGTCACGTCAGCGCCCGCTACGGCGAGCAATTCTGCGACCTCCCAATGGTTTCCGCTGGCTGCCAGTGTAGAAGCGGTATTGCCATCATTATCGATGGCATTCACATTGGCGCTGCTCTCGATCAGCAACTTCGTGGTGACACTCTGGCCATTAAAGGCCGCGTACATCAACGCCGTCCAACCGTAACGTCCGTCAATAATGGCATCGACTTTCAGCCCGTCGTCCAACAGATTTCGAACGCGATCGGCGTCGCCCCGAGCTGCCGCGTCGCCCAAAGACTTCTTCACTTTGCTTCCCATAGTCGGCTCTTACTACTCCTAATTCCTGCTTTCTATGAATCCGCTTGACGTTGGGCGGTGGCAGGCGGGCGAAGGACAGTGAACGGACGCAACCGTCTGCGGACACACCAAACACCATCCAAAGCGGTTGCCATTCCGCATCATTCCTATGGTACGAAACCTCCCGAAAAAGGTGAAGAGCCGGTAAGACCGTTCTAACCGGACCATGGATCGACGGCGTCGAAAGTGGCGAAAAACGGCTGTAACGAACGAAAAATGAGAACTGAATTTCACCAAAGCCGTTATACTGAGGGGAGCCGGTTTCCCAGGCAACAGCCTCCGGCGGAACGGATGGCTCCATCGAACGGCTCCATCGACTCAACCGAAATTAGGCAGGAACTTTTTTCATGGCAACAGCACGACGACGGCTGCGGGTTCGTTCCATCGAAACGCTGGAAGAGCGGATCGTTTTTGACGCGGTCCCAGATTTTACGCTGATGGACGTGAATACGAATTCGGCGACTTACCAACAATCGGTTTCGCCACGAGATTTCATGGGGCAAGTCAGCGGTTGGTACTTCGGTCATTCCACATGATCGTACTGCAGTAGTCAGTTTGGCTACCTCCAAGACCTGCAAGACGACCTTGAACAGCACTACCCATCGGTCGACATTCAGATTCTGGGTGTGAATGAACACGGTTTCGACGGCGACATCCCCGGATTCACCGACGGCCGTGATTTGCCGTTTCTCCAAGACCTAGACACCGATTCCAATGGTGTTTCTGACGTTTGGTATGACTCGTGGGAAATCACCTATCGCGATGTGGTCGTGACCGACGCCAACAACGAACCGGTCGGAACGCTCAACGTGACCAGCTCTTCGCTGGCCGATGCCGATAACTATGCGGCGTTACGCAGCCTGTTTACCGACAATATTGCGCCGAATTCAACACCGGATAGCATTTGGCAAAACCCAATCGAACCGCTCCAAGTCAACACCGACGGGTTCATCGGGCCACTGGATGCATTGCTCGTGATCAACGCGCTGTCCGAATACCCAGATGGGCAGTTGCCGAATTCAATCTCTGGCGAGGCACCCTATTTGGATCCGAGTGGCGATGGCATTTTGACACCTGTCGATCCGCTTATCATCATCAACTATCTGAACAACCAAAGCTCGTCCGCTGGACTCACAGCGCCGCTGTCGGCGGCTGCTGAGATGGGAACTTCTGAATCGGCAGTTGCCACATTCACGACCAATCTGAACTCGGCAACTCCAAACCGAGAAATGACGGTCGACGCGATGATGGCCGAATTCGACTCGTCAAGCCAACCTCCGACAACACCTCTCTTGCCGCCAGCACGTATTTCGGCAGAACAGCTGGAGCTGCAGGATCCCTTCCGTGCAGACCGCGTTCACCAAGATGAACAAGAGCAAGACGAGAACGCCGACGAACGGTGGTCGCAACACGTTTTGTCTGTCCAACTTTGAACCGGCTCGCAACCGAACTGGCGACGCTTGCTACTCGGAACGGGCCGCAGCAAAATAGTCAGGCTCGTGGCCAGCTCGCCATTTGATGTTGCAGCCAATGCTGGGCTTTTGAGTCTCGGCGACGGGGCGGCCGTCCAGGACCGCATCCATGGCCATTCTTAAATCGTGCCCGGTCACAGGGATGTCGGATTGTGGTCTGCTGGAATCCAATTGGCCGCGATAGACAAGCTTCCGCTCCGCATCGAACAGGAAAAAATCAGGGGTACAGGCGGCGCGAAAACGCTTTGCAATCGTTTGCTCCTCGTCGAAGAGATAAGGAAACACATAGCCGCGATTCTCTGCTTCGTGCACCATCTGCTCGGGCGAGTCCAACGGATGCTGGGTCGTGTCGTTCGAGTTAATCCCAACGATGGCGACGCCTTGCGGCAGGTATTGGCAAGCGAGTTTGGCTAATTCAGGCGCTATGTGGATCACGTAGGGACAGTGGTTACACAGGAACATGACTAACAGAACCGGATGTTCGTCGAAATCGCTGCGCGCGATGATACGGCCATCGACATTGGCCAATTCAAAATCGGGAGCTGTCGATCCCAAAGGCATCATCGTGCTGCGGGTGAGTACCATCTCGCGACCTTTCTGAGGGCTCCAGGCCCGCAAGCGTGCTTTAGTTCACATTGACCGGCGCCCAGGCGCGGCGTACGGGCATTTATCGCTCAAAAACGGTGTGAATGCGATTAACCATCCATTTGTAACGATTCATCGTTGTTAATTTTACCCGCTTTTTCCACTTTCACAGGTTTCGAGGACCGTTAGGGCAATTTAGAATGCGGGGATTCCCATGGGGCTCACTCGGACCGCATTCGTGCTTTTGCCGACGTGAAATTCGTTCCAACCCAAGACTCGCATGAATCCGCAACAGACCTCGTCCTACCCGATCTCCCGCCGTCAGACCTCTTCGAGCCGTGAAGTAGTCACGATCGTGATCCCTTGCTTCAATGAAGAAGAGTCGATCGCGGGTCTCCGCTACGCGCTCACAGAACTCGAAGCCGATCTGGGACTTCAATACGACTTGCAGTTCATCGTTGTCGATGACGGCAGCTCGGACAATACGGTTTGGAACCTGCGAATCGAGTTCGACAACTGGGACAATTTGACGATTCTTGAACATGAGATGAATGAAGGCGTGGCTGCTGCGATCATGACCGGGATCGCTCACGCTGATAGCGAGATCGTCGCCTCGATGGATTTTGACTGCAGTTACAATCCGGTCCAGTTTGGCGCTATGTTGCCGCTGCTCAAAGAAGAGGTCGACATGGTTACGGCTTCTCCTTACCACCCCGAAGGAACCGTACGTAGCATTCCAGCTTGGCGACTGGGTCTTTCGAAAGCAGCATCCCGACTTTACGGTTATGTCATCAAGCCAAAGCTTCACACCTACACCAGCTGCTTCCGTGTCTATCGCCGCACTTCGGTGATCGGACTGGACATCCGCAATAGCGGGTTCGTTGGAGTCGCTGAGCTTGTGGTTCGATTGGACCAGCGTGGCGGTCAGATTGTTGAGTGTCCAGCGACACTCGACGTCCGACAGTTCGGCCAGTCAAAAATGAACGTCTTCCGAGCAGCTTGCGGACATTTACGTTTGCTATCTCAAGCTGCCGTATCACGATTGTTGCGACGTGAGTCAGACAATCGCGAATTCGAACCAGAGAAAGCGACTTGCCGCGTTTAGTTGGCAACTTCGCTCCCTAATTGAACAATTGTCTTTTCGTTTAGAGCAAGGAATACCCATGTCGACCGTTGAACCATCCACTCGCTCACTCCCATCCGACCAAAACACGAGCGGGCGAACTCTCGGCCAGGAAGAAATCGCTTCCCTGATCACGGCAATCGAGAGTGGTACACTCACGAGCACCAAAGGTCAATTTGTAAAGAGCTTCGAGCAAGCCTTTGCCGCCCAATTGGGCATGGCTCACGGCCATGCGTGCTCTTCCGGCACCGCTGCGCTCCACACCGCCATCGCCGCGGTCGACCCAGAACCGGGCGACGAAATCGTGACGACGTCGATCACCGACATGGGTGGATTGACCCCGATGCTTTACCAGGGTGCGATTCCTGTTTTCGCCGATGTCGATCCAAGAACGTACAACATTACGGCCGAATCGATTGAAAAAGTCCTTTCGCATCGCACGAAAGCGATCATGGTGACGCACCTGTTCGGAAACCCGTGCGAGATGGGCCCGATCATGGAACTTGCCAAGTCGCGTGACCTTCCTGTCATCGAAGACTGTGCCCAAGCGTTTGGCGCGACGGTCAATGGACAAGATGTGGGCACGATCGGTGATATCGGTTGCTTCAGCCTCCAACAAGGCAAACACATCACCACCGGCGAGGGTGGTGTCGTTGTCACCAACAATGCCGAATTGGGTCGTCGCTCGTTCTTGTTCATCAACAAGGCATGGGGCTATGGCGATTCCAACCCGGACCATTACTTCCTAGCACTCAATTATCGAATGAATGAACTTGCAGGAGCCGTCGCGATGGCTCAGCTAGAGAAGCTTGATGGTTCGGTAAGCCAACGAGTCGCGATGGCTGAATTGTTCACGCAAAAACTGGAAGGCACACCAGGAATCGGCCTGCCTCCGATCGCCGATGACGCGGTAGCGACTTTCTGGAAATACTCGGTCGATGTCGATCCCGATGTGATCGAAGGGGGCACCGTCGCCCTTGGAGCTGCATTGAAAGAGCGTGGAATATTCTGTGCACCTCGCTATATCCAAAAACCGGCATTCCAATGTGCGGTCATCAAGGATCAACGAACTTTCGGAAACAGTCGTTTCCCATTCACCATGGCACTGCCAGACGCGGTCGATTATTCGCCTGAGAAGTTCCCAGGCACATTTGAAGCGTTGGCTCGAGTCCTTGTCCTTCCCTGGAACGAGAAGTACTCGGTCGAAGACGTAGAATATATCGCCACCAACATCCGCGAAGCAGCCGCCAGTCTAGCAAAGGCATAAACATGATTAACAAGACCCAAGTTCGGTTCGGCCTCATTGGCGCCGGTGCCATTGCACAGACGTACGTGAAATCATTTGGCGATTGCCGAAATGCGGAACTCGTCGCGGTAGCTGACGTGCGCAAAGAAGCGGCCGATGCGATTGCCGGCGACGTCGGCTGCGATGCTTTCGATTCCCACGAAAAGATGCTCGACGAAGCCAAACTGGATGCGGTGGTCATCTGCACGCCTCCGGCGACACATGAGCCCATTGCCTTAGCCTGTTTTCATCGCGAACTGCACGTGCTTTGCGAAAAGCCTCTGGCGATGAGCGGCGAGTCGGCACGACGCATTTTGAGTGCAGCGCAAGCTTCCGGCGTCCGCTTCACGATGGCCTCGAAGTTCCGCTATGTGCAGGACGTGATCAAAGCCAAATCGCTGGTCGAATCGGGCATCTTGGGCGACATCATCCTGTTCGAAAATACATTCGCTGGGAATGTCGACATGAGCGGTCGCTGGAACTCCAATCCGGCTTTGAGCGGCGGTGGCGTCCTGATCGACAATGGAACCCACTCGGTCGACATCATTCGCTACTTCCTTGGGCCTCTCGCCGAAGTGCAGGCAATGGAAGGCAAACGCATTCAACACTTGGATGTCGAAGATACTTGCCGCCTGTTCGTCCGCAGCGAACAAGGCGTCATGGGTAGCATCGACCTTTCGTGGAGCCTGAACAAGAACTCGCCTCACTACATCAGCATCTACGGCAGCAACGGTACCGTGCTCGTTGGCTGGCAAGAATCGAAGTATCGCCGCACAAGCGATCAAGAATGGATCGATTTTGGCCAAGGTTACAACAAGTTTGCAGCTTTCACGGCTCAGATCGAGAACTTCTGCGACGCCATCCATGGCGAAGACGCTTTGCGAATTCAGCCGCATGATGCGATCGCGTCGGTCGATGTCATCGAAGTCGCCTATGAAGCCATGCGTCAGAGTTCTTGGTTGCCGATTGAAGGTGCCGAAACGACCGTTTCATAACCGGCGATCGTTCGTAGTGATGAGATTCAGAGAATTGAGCAGGCCATGAGTGCGCGCATTCATCCCACGGCAATCGTGGAAGACAACGTCACACTGGGTGACGGGACGTCCGTTTGGGATAACGCCCATATTCGCCACGGAGCCCAGCTCGGCGAACAATGCATCGTGGGCGGAAAATCGTACATCGCCTACGACGTCGTCATTGGCAATCGCGTGAAAATCAACGCTTCTGTTTACATCTGCGCCGCGGTGACGATCGAAGATGGCGTCATGGTCAGCGCCGGCACCATCTTCACCAATGATCGATTTCCAAGAGCGACGACGCCCGACCTGACCGAATTGAGATCGTCCGACCCAGACGAAGAGACGTTGCCAACGCTCGTCAGGCAGGGCGCCACGATCGGCGCTGGGTGCGTGATTGGTAATGACTTGGAAATAGGTCAGTTTGCCATGATCGGCATGGGCTCGACCGTCACGAAGTCGGTGCCCGACTTTCACCTCGTGCTAGGATCGCCGGCACGATCGATCGGATTCGTCTGTCGCTGCGGTAAACTCGTGGGAAAATTCGCAGAAATTAGCTCAGGACCGGCCGCCTGTCCCAGTTGTGACCGACAGTACATCGTCGCAGGTCAATCCATCAAAGAATCATAGGGGCACCGTGTCCGCGGGAAGCGAACAACGCGTCGGAATTGTAGGCGGAGGCGTACTCGGCATGACGCTGGCGCTGCGCCTCGCCGAAGCTGGACACCAGGTCACCCTCTTCGAACGATCCGACCGTCTGGGCGGCTTAGCCGATGCCTGGGAGTTGGGGCCCGTCACGTGGGACCGCCACTATCACGTGACATTGCTGTCCGATCAATTCACTCGCCAGATCCTTCGCGAGCTAGACCTGGATGACGAGATGCAATGGGTCGAAACCAAGACCGGTTTCTATACGGACGGTAAGCTGTACTCGATGTCGAGTTCGCTGGAGTTCCTCCTGTTCCCCCCACTCAGTTTGATTTCAAAGTTCCGACTTGGTTGGACCATCTTCTACGGTTCCAAAATTCGCGATTGGAAGAAACTTGAACAGATCCCGGTCGCCGATTGGCTGCAACGTTGGTCTGGCAAAAAGACATTTGAAAAAATGTGGTTACCGCTACTGCGGTCGAAGCTGGGTGAAAACTACCAGAAAACGTCAGCGGCCTTCATTTGGGCAACCATCGCAAGGCTCTACGCGGCACGCAGAACGGGGCTGAAAAAAGAGCTGTTCGGTTATCTGCCGGGCGGATACGGCCGCATGCTGAAGTCGTTTCATGAGCGACTTGAGCAACGTGGCGTGCAGGTCCGATTGCATGCACAGGTCAAGACGGTCGATCGCGACCCGGCAACGGGAACTCCTTCCGCAGTGGTCGTCGACACCGCAACAGGGCCGCAAGAGTTTGATCGAGTGATCCTGACCGTCCCAAGCAGTCTCGTCTCACGCTTGTGTCCAAACTTATCGGAGACCGAGAAACAATCGCACGAGCAGATCGAATACCAAGGAATCGTCTGTGGTTCGCTGCTGCTGAAGCGCCCGCTCGCGAATTACTACGTCACGAATATCACCGATGGGCACGTTCCATTCACCGGCGTTATCGAAATGACCGCTCTTGTCGATCCGAAAGAGTTTGGCGGACAGACGTTGGTCTATCTGCCACGCTACTTGCCGGCCGACGACCCCGCCTACGAACTCTCTGACGAAGAGACCAAAGAACAGTTCCTCGTTGGCTTAGAATCGATGTATCCGAATTTTGATCGCGAAGACGTGTTAGCGTTTCGAATTTCACGAGTTCGCAGCGTCATGGCACTGTCGACGTTGGGCTATTCGACCAAACTTCCGTCACAAACCACAAGTATTCACGGCGTCGACATCGTGAATTCGGCTCAAATCGTCAACGGCACGCTGAATGTCAACGAGACCGTTCGTCTCGCGGAAGAAGCCGCCAGCCGGCTGATTCAATCGATGGCGTGCCCCATACCCACCGGAAGCAACGACAATGACCAAGCCTTGCGCGAGCGTATCGCTCGATCTTGATAACAAATGGTCGTACATGAAAACTCATGGCGATGAGGGGTGGGACTCATTCCCATCCTACTTGGATATCGTCGTACCGCGCGTCCTGGAGTTCCTGAAGCAGCGCGACCTGAAAATCACCTTCTTCGTGGTCGGTCAAGATGCGGCGATCGAAGCCAATCGGCCGGCGCTGAGTGCACTCGCCGCAGACGGGCATGAAATCGGCAACCATTCGTTTCACCACGAACCTTGGCTCCACCTCTACAGCCAAGCGCAGCTCGCCGAAGAATTCGATCGTGCCGAAGCGGCGATCGAAGCGGCGACCGGCGAACGAACCATTGGATTCCGTGGACCCGGCTTCAGTTGCCCGCAGACGGTGCTCGAAGAATTGGCCGAACGTGGCTATGAATATGACTGTTCGAGCTTTCCGACGTTTCTCGGGCCGCTGGCTCGAGCCTATTACTTCATGACCGCGAACCTAAGCCAAGACCAGCAGCAGGAGAGAAAGCAGCTCTTCGGAAAATTCGCTGAAGGCTTCCGAACACTAACGCCCCATCATTTGAAGACCAAGAATGGTCCCTTGGTGGAAGTCCCAGTGACCACGATGCCCGTCTTCAAAGTGCCGATCCATCTTAGTTACGTTCAATACCTCGGACGATACTCGACTTGGCTGGCGAAAACCTATTTCTCGGCCTCACTCGTCATGTGTCGCATTTTCGGCGTCGAACCCTCGATCTTGCTTCATCCACTCGATTTTATGGGCGCCGAAGATGATGGCGATTTAGGCTTCTTTCCAGCCATGGACGCGTCGGTCGCCGAGAAACTAGAATTAGCCGGGTTCGTCGTCGATCAGCTATGTACTAAATTTGAAGTGCTTACGATGCGTGAGCACGTGCACCGTATTCGGCCTCGCATGAAGGCCGCTGCCATCTAAACAAGAGCCGCGAGACCACGACCTTGCCTGCCGTCGCAACACTCGAAGAACGAACGGCCTGCCCTCTTTGTGGCTCCCACTCCGACGTCGTATTCCAATCCGACGGATACCCAATTCGTGATTGCGACGTTTGCCGACACCGATTCGCCGGGTTTCACCCGAACGAGGACCATCTCGCTGCCGTCTATGGCGACGATTACTTTTTCGCAGGTGGAGCCGGCTATCCAAACTACCTGAAGAACGAACAGTTATTGCTGTCCCACGGGCGTCGACTTGCCCGCAAGATCGCTCATTCCATACAGCCCGGATCGATGCTCGACGTTGGCTGTGCGGCCGGGTTCATTCTGAAGGGCTTTCAATCGGCCGGTTGGACCGGACAGGGAATTGAACCGAACCGGCGCATGGCTGAATTTGCCGCCGAATATTGCCATACCCGCATCCATGTTGGCAGTCTTGATGACGACGATAGCGAAGAGCAGTTTGACCTTGTGACCCTGATCCAATTGATTGCCCATTTCGACGATCCGAAACAGGAAATTGCCGCAGCACTCAGCCGGGTTAAGCCGGGCGGCTGCTGCCTGGTGGAAACCTGGAATGTTGAGAGCTGGTCGGCTCGCCTGTTAGGCGCGGCCTGGCACGAGTACAGTCCTCCGAGCGTGCTGCACTGGTTTTCCTTCGATCGGCTGGTAAGTCTGTTTGAGGAACTCGGCTGCCAGCAGTTGGGAGGGGGACGATTGGTCAAATGGATCACTGGCCACCACGGCAAATCGCTCGTGGAGAGCAAACTCCCGGTAATCCCAGGCGGGAAATTGGCCGCACCATTCCTCAGATTGATACCCGACAATCTGTCTTGCCCCTACCTGTCTGACGACTTAGTCTGGCTGCTGTTTCGCAAGCAATCGTAGTGTCGATGCTACCGCGTGTTTTCGTCAGCAGTCTATTCGGTGAGGCGTTCCAGCTTGGAGCCAGTCGGCAAATCGAATGAGCGTGTGCCACCGTGGCTATGGGCAGCCGTCCTGCTCGTTGCCTTCGCCGTTCGAGCGTGGGGTGTCTCCGACCAATGCTTGACGATGGACGAATGGTATGAAATCAACTTGGCACACCAGAGTGTCGATCGCATCCTTCACGAAGGAGATGGGTTTCCCCCGCTCTACAACCTACTGCTCAGCGGCGTCATTTCGATTTTTGGAGACGCGGGCGGCCGCTGGATGTCGGTCCTGTTTAGCATGCTCGCGGTTCCAGTCGTCGGCAAGATCGGTCACTTGCTAGGCGGTCGAAGTGCGGGCGTTTGGTCGGCCTCGATCTTGGCCATCATGCCTTTGAATGTGTGGCACGCTCAGGAAGCACGCGCCTATTCACTCATGCTGTTGGCCTCGGCGTTAGCGCTATTGTTTGCGATGAAATTGGCTCAAGACAGTTCATCGCGTCGAGACTGGTTTTGGTTCGGCGCCAGTGTAGCGTTGGGTATCAACTCTCACTACTTCTTCGTATTTTTTCCAATCGTCTTGGGACTGACGATCCTTGCCTGCCAAGGCAACCAAGTCTGGCGTCCTCTGTTGCTAACAGCCATCGGCGTCGCGGTGGCGTGCATTCCCCTGTTCTTATTCATTCATAGCGATTTTGCGACTCAGGTCGCATGGCCTGATAAATCGAGCTTTGGCATGGCAAGCCTCGGTTACACCTATATCAGCCTGCTGCTGAGCTACACCCTTGGCCCATCGCTCCGCGAATTGCACGAGGTGGCCATCAACGACGCCGCCATGAAAATCCTGCCATTCGTCGTCGTAGGCGGCCTGTCAGCACTTCTAATTTGGTTGGGGGCCGATCATCCCTTCCGCCGGACGAAGCCACTGTGGGGCCTGCTGGTCGCTCCGGTTGCGGTGGGGCTCGTTTGCAACCTCGGCAACGTCGGCTACCACGGACGATACGTTTGCTGGTGTCATTTGGCTGTCGCGGTTGCTTTCGGAATCGCGATGGCCCATCGCATTCGCCCTGCCCTTTCCTGGTCCGGGGTGACGATCCTTGGCCTCATATTTTTAACCGCCATTGGCAATCGTCAGCTGTCGCCTCGCTACCGCAACGAAGAGGCGAACAAAGCGGCCGCCCGCATGCTGAAGTCGGACCCGATCCCCGTGATCGTGATTTCCGGTTACATGGCGACCGCGCTTCGCTATTACCTTGACGAGGACTGGACCAACGATGAACAGGAATTGACGACTCGTTATCATTCGGACGAGTGGCAGTTGTGGAGAATCAGCCACTTCGTTTCTCCCGACGATCGCCTGGAAGCGATGCGAGAGGTCCTGAAAGAGATTCCTCGGGAGTCCGAGATCTGGCTTGTTTACGCGCGCCCCTTTCATGAAGACCCGACGGGCAAGTTGTTCCAAATGATCGATGAACATTCGTCGCTGAAGCTCGTGGAACGTTTCGCGGGCGTCGACCTTTATTCGGTCACACTGGGCAGCCAATAAAAAACCCTACTGACCGAGCCAGTAGGGTTCTTATGTTTTGGTCGTTGCTTGGTCGTTGCCTAGAACGAATCGACTCCGCTCAAGGCGCGTTTGGAAGGCAATTTCGGCAGCGTCACCATGATCGGCGTGTCAATTTGCCGCGCCAAATCCTCGGGCGAACGAAGTGAGCTATCGAATATTTCCATCAGGTAGGCCAGGACCAACGACAGCAAGAAGAAGAACACACTGCCCAGGACCGCCAGCATCATTCGCTTGGGGCTGACGGCTTTGACGACCAACGTCGCCGGCTGCACGACCTTCACGTTGGAGATGCGCTCACGATCGAGTTCGTGGCTGATTCTCGCCTCTTCCATTTTTTCTGCATAGGTTTGGTAACTCGCTTTGGCAACATCGGCGTTTCGCGACAACACTTCGAGATCGGCTTCGTTTTCATTCAGCGAATTGAGCGTTTGGGCCAAGGCCACGCTCTTTTTCGACAGCGCGTCCCGAACCGCCTCTTTCTCTCTCAGCTCCGATTTCGCAACCAGCAGCCGTTCTTCGATCGCGAGACGCGTCGGGTTAACGGACGTTTTGACTTCCAATCGGTCGTACGGTTGGTCGTCGTAGACCGATTTTGATTCCTCCATCGCTTTCTTGACCATCTCCACTTCGGGATGACCGGGATAGAATCGCGACACCAAGTTCTTGTAGCGTACTTCGAGCTCGAAAAGTCGCGTTCGCATCAAGTCGTTGCCTTCATTGGCATTACCCTTGACGCTTTCCGTGACGAGTTGCTCATTCAGCGAGTCATAATCGGCCTGCAACTCACGCATGCGTTCCCGCACGCCCGCGATCTGTGAATCGACATCAATCGCAGCAGCCGCGATCTTGTCCATTTGCATTTGGACCGAACCTCGCTGCCCTTCGATCGACGTAATGCCTGTTCGATTTTTAAAATCTCGCAGCGAATTGCGGGCGTTTTCAAGTTCCTTCTTTTGGACCAACAATTGATCTTCGAAGAAAGTAAAGGAGCCATCCGTACGATGCGCCTGGATATGAATGTCTTGGTAATTGGCCAGCATCGAGTTCACAATGTCTTGTGCCAATTTGGGCGAACAAGCTTTACAGACAATTCCAATCGTCGCCGCCTTCTTGGTCGGTTTTATCTTTACCGAATCCTCAAACCGGCGCATGGCCTTCTCACGACGTTTTAGCATTTTGTAGTCCAGCGGCTCCGCATCGTCACCCTCTTCGACAACCGTGTGCTTGGAGAAGGATGGGAATTCAATCGCTGGCAACTTCACAAGATCTGCGAAGACAAAATTCGTTTCGAAGAATCGGTCCACACCGATGTCGTCAACAACACGCTCGGTGAGCACCCGGCTTTCCAGAATATCAGCAACGGAATTGATTTCCGATTCTCGAGTTTCTTGAATCTGAACGTTCTTGCTCGTCGTTGCCGTTGGGTCGAGTGTCAATCCACCACGTCCCAGACTGACGAACAATTTCCCTTCGGACATATATTTCCGAGGCGCAATCAACAAGACTGACAACAACAGAATCATGGAGACGACGTAGAAGATGGCACATTTAAACCAATGCCGTCTCAAAGCGGTCACGAATGTTTGGACGATCTCCATCAATTCGTTGGTTTCGTTCACCGGCGGTTGCTTGTGCTGCCGCAGCCGAGCCGTCGAATGCCCGTTGCCGTTGCCGCTGTTACCGTTACCGTTGCCAATGTTGCCGTTTGATCGACCTACCATATTGCCTACTTCTTGGGAGGAGAATGCCTGAGGGAGGAGGGAGAGAAGTCGTTGATTTCCGAATTTTTCAGCATAACCGTTTGACTTTCACTGTCAAATGAAATCGCCTTGCGAAGGTGTCCATTCCTAGAAGCCTGTGACAATTAGGACAAAGCTGTCGGGTGTACCAATTATGGCGAGGGTAAATCACCTGGAGTGACTCGACATTTGGTACGGCCAACGCCAAGACCAACTACAACGAAGAGGTGGCACATCGCGTACCCATTGGTGAGCAAGCCCGGGTCGGCGACAGCAGCGTCGTAAGTCCCTCGCCGCCACACGGCGGCATGGAATCCACTCGCTGCGACGCAGGCGACTGAGGTCGTGGGCACGAAACCAACGAATCATCAGCCCCACCGCTGACGACGGGATGAGGATCGCCTTTTTCTATTCACCCTGACGACAAGACAGTATTCTGAACAACACTCCCTAGGTCCAAGCGGCAAACCGAGCCAAGAACGTTACACCATGAGCGAAAGCTATTACGAAGAGACGATACTGATTGAAAAGCCGCCGAAGACGATGCTCACCGCCAGCGTCATCATGCTTTTGTCGCTGTTTTACTTCGGCCTCGGTAACGACTGGAACACGCCCACAACGGACGTCGACAACTTCCAAATGGACGAAGCCGATGTTGAAGAACAAGCCGAATCGGGAAAGAGCATTTGGCGGCTTGCGATGTTTGCGATCGGAGCTGTTGGTGGTGGGCTATTGATCCTACCGAGTGGCCGGAGACCACATATCGGTAACCCATTAAGCATCGCGATGCTGATGTTCATTGGCTGGCTGCTGCTCAGCGTCACCTGGTCTGACAATCCGACGTTGACATTCCGGCGGGCCATGGGATTCATGTGTATTTTTGCCGGTACATTAGGAGTCGCCAAGCATTTCCCGGCGACGCATGTGTGCATTTTGGCGGTCGTGTATGGATCGATCGTCATGCTCACCGGAATCGCGGCGGAGGTCGCTCACGGCACCTTTGCCCCTTGGGACGGCAGCTATCGGTTCGCCGGCACGGCACATCCCAATCAGACGGCGATCCGTGTTTCTGTGCTTTGCATTTGCTCTCTTTGTCTCGCGCGTCACTACTGGAAGTGGCGAGCCTTCCTGATTCCCATCTGCTGCTGTGCCTTCGCTGTCGTGTTCTTTACGAAATCGCGCACGTCACTCGCGGCGTTGCTGCTGGCGATCGGTACGATCTGGGCCCTGGACACTTCCAAAACGTTTAAGTTGGGAACGCTGGCCGTTTGCACCCTGCTCTTTTTCCTGGTCGCCGGCGGATTCTTGGCACTGGGCGTGGATAGCCTGGAAACGTTCGGCGAGGCGGTCTCGATGGGACGCGACGACGGCGATGATCCGTCCTCCTTCACAGGCCGCATCCCCCTTTGGGAATACGCGATCGAGGACATTCTCGAACGCCCCATTTTGGGACACGGTATTGGCTCCTATTGGTCGGACGAACAGTTGGAAGACGCGCATCACGAATTGGAATGGGCGTTGCCTGATGCTCACAATGGATACATCGAAATATCACTGGCCTTGGGAATCACGGGACTATTCCTCGCCCTGCTGGTGACAGCGCTCGGTATGAAGTCAATCGGCCGCCAGGAAGTCCGATCATTCGATCGGGGCCTTGCCGCGATCTTTGGCCTGTGCACCTTTGGCTTGCTGAATGCATCCTTCGAGTCGCATATGTCGCAGGCTTTTAACTTCACTCCCTTCGTCGTGAACTGCGTTTTCTGCCGGCTTGCGTTCTTTCCCGAGCCTCGATTCGAGCGGCAAGAGAACCCAGAAGTCGAATTCCATCACGAAGATGTCGCTTGGGAAGCGTCGCTGAATTGACGATTGCGCTCCCGCATCCGCAACTTCGCACCGCGGCTAGGAAGGCTGCCAAGAGCTTGGCACCAAGAATGATCCATTTTTTTCTGTGAAACAGTTTCTTCGCTCGGCCGACAATTTTGCCGCGAAACGCCGTTCGCCCAGCTCAAAAAACCCCACTTATGGCAGTGCAAATCCGGCATGGATGCCCCGCTCGCCCTCTGTCACGGTAACCGGTTCCACAGAACCAAGAATTATTCATCTGGCTCCTTGGCATGACTGGAATACGAAGGTCAAAATTTGCCCCGTTTAAAGTGCAATGATCCTTGTTTGGCCAGATATGCCGTCTAGACTGAATGCTCAGCATGGTGAGCTTTCGCCTCATCTCTCTTTCCCCAGTGCCCCAACCCCCTTTCTCATCCAACCTATGACCACGCTATTACGTGACCGCAGTCAATCTCGTCGCTTCAACAACCGACCCATTCTGGCTCCGACCCGAATGCGTGCACTGATCGATGCCGAGCGACTAAAGCCCTACGGTGCTGCAACACCTGTCGCCATGGTGATCATCAGAGATGTCCTTCTGAAGACGGCTGACGAGATTTCGCACGTGGACGGCGTGGTGAAAATTTTCAACGAATGTTGCCGAAATGCGTCCCCCGAGCAGGTCCACGATTATCACTTAGGCTGGTTGGGGACGAATACACTTGCGATCCTCATGCCTTACACCGGGGCCAGCGACTCGACGGCGATTGCGGAGAGAATTTTATCGGAAACGAAACTACCTCGGCATTCCATTTGCCTCAGCTTTAGTGACATCGATCAAGCACAAGCCTCGTGCGAGTTCCAGAGAGCGCACCTTGGCGAAGCGCGTGTTCAACTGATGCCGTGGTGGAAACGGATGATCGACATTACGGTCGCTGCCACCATCCTATTTTTGACCCTGCCCATCCTCGCTGTGGCGGCGCTAGCCGTTCGAATGACCTCACGGGGACCGGCAATTTTTCGGCAGATGCGCGTCGGCTTAGGTGGTCGTCCATTTGAAATGTTCAAATTGCGAACGATGCAGGTCGGTGCAGAATACGACAAAGACAAATTATTGGAACACAACGAACGCGACGGAGGTCCTTTCAAAATGGATCACGACCCGCGCGTGACTTGGGTTGGAACGATCCTCCGACGGACAAGTATCGATGAGCTACCTCAGTTGTTCAACGTATTGCGAGGCGACATGTCGATGGTCGGTCCACGGCCTCTACCGTGCGATGAATGGGTGCCAACGGAAGGCTGGTACGCTTTGCGGCACGATGTCACGCCTGGCCTGACCTGTTTCTGGCAAGTCAACGGCCGCTATCGCAATGTGACGTTCGAAGAGTGGATGAAGATGGACTTGGATTACATAAGCCAGCGCACGATGCGAACTGACTTGAAACTGATTTTGCAAACGATCTACACGGTCGTTTGTCAAAAAGGCGCCAAATAGAGGATCAAGATGATTTCAAAGCCAGACAAATCGATGCTCCCTGCTGCCCGTCGCAAACTGGCTGAGCGAGGCCCTCACATCGAACGGGAAATAACCGAATACTACAACGCGATGATTCGCAACTTGCGCTTGCGGACATACCTCGCACAGGATCGCGTTGCACTCGGCGTATGTGCTGCCCCCGGCTGTGGTGCCGCCAGCGTTATCGCCAGCAATTTGGCAATCTGCTTGGCCAATTCGACCGAACGCAATCTCCTTTTTGTCAACGCCGACCCCATGAATCGCGTTCCGGAAGTCGTTTTCCGAAACGAGGCTCCCTCCGAGGGCATTTACGATGTCTTGCTGAACGATACGCCGTTTCGTGAAACCATCCGTGAATCGCATATCGCCAACCTGTTTACGATCACGCCAGGCAGGTCGACCGACGACATTACAAGTGTCAGTTGCATGGTCCGATTCCGCGGGTTACTTGATCAGCTTCGAGACGAGTTCTCCATGGTCTTGGTTGGATTGCCGGTCGCCAGTGAACTGACGCCCTGTTTCGACATGGCGACCGAATTGGACGGTGTGATCGTTGAGTTTGAATCGGACCGTGTGAAACGTAGCGTTGCCAAAGCAACCGTTGATCAGCTAAATGCTGCGGGAGCCAACCTGCTCGGTTGTGTTTTCAAGCAGCTTTAAATCTCACTTCGATTCTTTCGTCGCGAAAGCGGAATCGCCCCTGCGAGTTTGTGTGGCCCGCGGTTTAGATTGATAGCATTCCATGAGTACCGGCATCCCCAGCTTGAAACCGACGTCATCGACGAAGGCCCCTTCGAAGCTTGCATCGCTGGGCCGAACTGCGAAACGGCTGGCGTTCAGTGGCGGAATGATCGCGCTTTTCGATCAGGTCATCGTCAGCGCGACCAATTTTGGCACCAACATCGCCGTTGGCAAATCTTCCAGTCTGGACGAATTGGGCGTCTACACCCTGGCTGTCTCGCTGCTCTACTTCTGTCGCAGCTTTCAAGAACAGCTTGTCGCGTCACCGTATACCGTTTATCGCCAACGCATGTCCGAGGACGAGCTGCCCGCCTATAACGGCAGCAGCTGCTTCCATCAGATCGTCGCCACGATATTGACGTTTGTGTTGGTTGCCATCGTCGCCATTGTGGCACGGCTCTTCGCCAGTTCTGATCGCTTAGCGCCCGCGTTGTTCATTCTGCTGTTGGCCTATCCGTTCTTCATGTTTCGTGAATTCTTCCGCAAGCTGGCATTTGCTCAGTTTCGTTTTGCGACGGCGCTCACGATGGACATCGGTGTCATCACGCTTCAGCTGGGACTGTGCTTTGCGCTGTGGTGGTTCGATCAGTTGGGCAGCGTCACCGTCTTCGCCGCCATCGCCATCTCGTCGATCGCCGCTTGCGTCTACTGGCTTTCGAAGAAAGAAATGAAATTCGACTTCCGACGGGATCGATTCGTCCCGGACTGGATTAAAAATTGGAATTTCTCGAAGTGGGCACTCTGCACATTCTTTATGGGATGCTCCACACCGTACCTGATGCCATGGTTTGTCGCCTGGGTCCGCGATCGGGAAACGTCGGCGCTCTACTTCACCTGCGCAACGCTCGTGGGGCTGGCCAACATGGTACTCAACGGGATCAATAATTTATTGGGTCCAACTTCGGCTCGCGCTTTCGCCGAGGGAGGAGTGCCGCGATTGTGGAACATTTTGCTCAAGGCGACTGCGGCTGTTGCGGCGCTGCTGGTTCCCTTCTGCCTTTTTGTTTGGCTGGCCGGTGGCTGGCTGCCCCATCTTGTCCTTCGAGATACGCCACCTGACTTGCGGCTACCACTTTTCATCCTGGCAGGTCAGTTACTAGTTAGCGGCATCGGCACCGTCGCCGGCAATGGCCTGTGGGCCATCGACCGGCCGAACCTCAACATCGTGGCCGACGCCACGCTGCTTGTGACGACGTTCGGATCCGCCTATTGGCTCGTACCCGACCACGGGGTGAGTGGAGCGGCCGCTGCCGTTCTCATCGGAGCCGTTTTGGCGGCGATCCTCAGGTGGTTCGCATTTTGCCGACAGGTCGGTTTCCCGAAAGCATCGATTTCCACCACGTAGCCCGCCGTTCGATCGTCGAGCCGTTATAATACGAGTATCCTACCGGGCCGCTGATTTGGGTCCGATTTCATCTCCAACCTACTTGGCTTCATGATGCTTTCCCATTTGATTGTTGCTGCTGCGATCGTCCTGTCTACCATCGCGTTGGTGCCAGCTTTGATCCTGTTCTTCCAAGCATTATTGGCGCTGTGGCCCAAGAAACATCGCTTCGGGCAGATTGAAAATTCGCAGCCAAGGACCGTCGTCCTCATTCCGGCTCACAATGAAGGCATCCGTCTCCAACGCACGATTCGCTCGATCCTAAAATCAAAAACCGACAATCTTCGTATTCTTGTCATTGCAGACAACTGCACCGACAACACAGCCGAGATCGCTCGCGAGTGTGGCGCGGACGTTGTGGAACGTTTTAACAAGGAGAAAGTCGGAAAGGCCTACGCCTTGGGTCATGGTGTGGAGCAACTGCGTAGCGATCCACCAGAAGTGGTGATCGTCATCGATGCCGATGCTGCCATGGGCGGCGCCGGACCAGAGCGGATTGCTTCCATTGCCAAGTCGCTCCGTCGCCCAGTCCAGTCGTTGAACGTGATTGATCGACGCGAACGGAACGAGAACAGCAATTCGATCGTTTCGACATTAGGAAATCGCCTCCACAACGTCGTCCGTCCGCTGGGCTACGCTCGCTTGGGACTTCCCTGCTTGTTGATGGGAAGCGGCATGGCCTTTCCGTGGGATGCCATCGAAGCGGTCGGGCTGGAAAACGACGAATTGGGCGAAGATAAACAGCTGGGAATCGATATGGCAATGGCCGGGTTTCCTCCGATTTTTTGTCTTGAAACCAAAGTCGCCAGTCATCTCACAGAAGACTACGCCGGTTTTGTTGGGCAACGAACAAGGTGGGAGCAAGGACACCTTCTTTCTGCAGTGCAACAGATCCCGCGCATGGTCGTGCAAGCCTTTCGTCGAGGACAGTTCTATTTGCTGGCGATCGCCATCGATTTGGCGGTACCGCCGATCGCCGTCACCGCCATTTTGTGGTTCGTCGCGTTTTGTGCTGCCACCTTGGCGTGGCTGGTTTCGCAAGCGCTGCTGCCGCTACAACTCACGCTCACAGCGGCTGGCTTACTGTCGGCCGTGCTAGGCATCACGTGGTTTGGATTCGCCAGACGCCGTGTTCCGTTTCGCAGCCTGCTCGACGTCCCGATGTACGTGCTCCGCAAGTTACCAATATACGCCAGCCTGATTGCCAAAGGTCCGCAACGAGTTTGGTTGCGATCTGATCGTTCGACGTCAAAATGATGCACCATGATTCGAAATAGCTCGAACCGAATACTCTTGAGCGGCGTTCCTGTCGACCCGGTAACGCCCGAAGAGCTTGCCGACACGCTGGTCGCTTGGTCGGACCAAGCACGTCCTCGCAACGAACCGCCCAAGCATATCAGCTATGTCAACGCGCACGTCCACAATCTGGCAAGAGCGAACAATGCACTACGAAGCACTCTGCGGAACACGTCGCTTTGTTATGCCGACGGAGCCAGCGTCGTCTGGGCCTGCCGGCGTTTCGGTGCAAATATTCCGCCGCGTCTGACAGCGGCCGACTTTCTTCCGAACGTGCTACGGTCTTTGACGGAGGCAGACCGTCGCGTCTTCTTCTTGGCTGGGGCTCCGAATATTGCGAACCGTGCCATCGCCTCGCTGCAGGAATCTGTTCCGAATTTCTCACCCGCCGGGATCCATCATGGCTACTTTGCTGAGGATGAATCGTCTCAGGTCGTCGCCGAAATCAACGCGGCGCGGCCAGACGTCTTGATCGTCGGCATGGGCACGCCACGGCAAGAACTGTGGGTCGACGCATACAGAGACACTCTTCAAGTGCCGGTTGTGTGGACCGTTGGCGCGCTGCTCGACTACTTTGCCGGCACGGAAAAGCGTTGCCCGCGTTGGATGGGCGACAATGGACTCGAATGGCTTTATCGCTTGATGATGCATCCACGTCGAATGGCCAGTCGATACCTCATCGGCAACCCTCAATTTGTAGCAGCGATGCTCCGCGGCAAGTTAGAACACGTCGCTTAGCGAAAGGTGGCTCTAACGCTGCGGGATGTCCTCTAAGCACAGGTACTTCCACGAGTCGTAGCTCAGTTTGAGATTGACCGGCTCGTCGAAATCATTTTTCAAGATGCGTCCAATCACTTCGCGCGCTTTCTCATCGGCCGTCTCCAACGTCGCTTCATCCCAATTGGCACAGTAGACGCCCGTCTCGGTGGCATTCTTCCCCAAAATGAAATACCCCAACTGCGGTTGTCCGGAGACGCCGAACTTCTTCGCCAGATGGCGATAGAGCGGCAATTGCAAGTCGAGCCACTCACCACTCTTCCAGTGAGTATCTTCTGGCTTCTTTTTCTCACTCTTATCAAACGTCTTGTAGTCGAGCACTCGGTAGACGCCTTGGTCTTCGTGATAATCGATGCGATCGATGCGTCCGATGATCGCCACCTCGTGGCCGTCGAATTCCCACACGACATCGACGGTCTCGTCCTCTTGCGGTTTGTTGGACGATTCGGAGTAAAAAATCCGCCAACCTTCATCGATCAAGCGAGCTTGCTCGACGGCGAAGAATTTAAAGCGCTGTTTGATCTGGCTCAGCTGAATCTGAACGGCCGCCAGTGGTTTGGAGCCAAGCCGTTTCTGCGATTCGTCATCGAGCAATCGATTCAGCCGCTGTTCGATCTCTTGAGGATGATTGCTGTCCTTCCCATCGGAATTGCCAAACCGGCCCAACACTTCGTGAACAAGCGTTCCGAATTCGGCCGCATTCAGTTCGTCAAAGTCATGCTCCACCGCCTTCAAATTCAGCCGCTTCGAGAGATAGTAGCGATACGAACACTTGAGGAACTCCTTAAAATCGGTCACACGAATGCGATCGATCGGAGGCTGTGGTTCGATCGGCGGCACCGTAAACCCGAATGGTCGGTCTTCGACGTCAAAGAGGCTGGCCGCGCTGTTGGCAGCGGAAGAATCCAAAATCCGTTCCCAACGACGCGCGACCTCCTCCGGATTCGTGGCAAACAGCAGACGACTCGGTTTCAACGGATTGCCTTCGGCATCGCATTTCGACGTCACCAGATGGATCGTCTTGCGAGATTCGCACAAGACGGCCAGCGCGTACGCATCGCGAGCGTAACGCCGACGATCGTCGTCGATTTGCAGGTGCTCGCGCACACGATTCGGCATGAAGAGGTCAGAAGTAATCGCTTGCGGCACGATCCCCTCGTTCAAACCACCAACGAACAGATGGGGCGCATCATCCAGTGGCAATTCCAGCCACCCGAGAAGCTCCACCGCGTTCGGTTCTTGCGCCGCCGGCACGTTGTCACCATCGACTTGCGAAAGGACCAGCTGCATGACCTCACTCGAAGTCATTTGTGGCGAGCAATGATCGGGGATGGCCACGATCAGATCGATGGCCGACTGCAATCGTTCGCAAACAGCAAACTCAAATCGATTGTCGACATCATTCGACAGTTTCGGCATCGCACCGTAGAGCTCGGCCAAAATATCACTGAGCACTTTGGCCCACTGTGCTGCCGGTTGTGCAGGGCCCAGCAAACGTCCGCGCAGCGCCGCCAGCGCCACAAGCGCCGGCTCGGTCCCCCGATAAGTCGGCGCTCTCTCGGACAATTCGTCCAACGAAGAGGGCAACGTCGCTTCATGAAATCGATCCAAGCGATCAAGCCAGTCGTCCTTGATGCCCTGTTCGGTCAACCAACTGCCAATCTGAGGATGTCGCGCTAGTGTAGAGAGATTGGCAAACCGATCGTCGACCAACCACTCCTGCAAACTCTTGATCAACTGGTAGGGCCCCGATTCCTCAATCACGCGGCCGGGCCCCCAGCGACAAGGAACTTCCAGCTCGGCAAACACGCGTCTCACAAATGGGACGAGCCGTTCATCGGCACAGCCAATCCGCACTTCATCAAATCGAACGCCGTCCTCCAATGCACCCACTTGCGTGGCCAAAATCCGAGCTTGATCGACGGGGCGTTCGGCGACGCTCCACTGCGCAGCGTGGATGTCGATGGAACGCTCGCACCAGGCATCGACTTTGAGGCAACCCAGAGAGTCAAACGTGTCCGCCCACGATTCTGGAGCGTGGACCAACGCCGTCACGCGATCGCTCACCTGCGCCAACATCTGACGCACCGTCCGTCCTAGATCGCTCGTTCCCAATAAGAAGACGTCCGAATCAATTTGGCACTCTTCGTTGCGCACTGCCACAAGCCGGGCCGTTTGCTGATCCCACAATGATTCGGCGTCCAGTTGTTGCAGGTACTGATCTTGAAGAACAGCCATCGCTTGCCATCGCGACGATTCGGGAAAGTCGGGTAACGTGGCCGCCATTTCGCAGACATCGGCGAAACTGAGCCCTTCGGCTGCCAGCGCTCGATATTGTCGCCACAGCACCGTTCCATATTCGAGCCAATCCGATTCACTCCAACGATGGGCCGCATCTCTCGATTTGGGACTCGGTGCACCGGGAAGGATGTGACGTAGCGAGCGCACGTCGAGTAATTTCAAACCACGCCCCCACATCATTTGTTGCAATGGAATGGAAGCGAATGGACGCTGCGGACGGTATAGTAACTCGGGAAGATGACTGCCGGTGACGACACGCGGCGCTAACAAGCCGGCGTTCTGTTCTTCACAGCGGCGCAACAGATGAGCCCGTAACCGGCGGCCGACTCGACCGCCCGGCACGACGACAACGACCGAGCTTAAATCGACCAATTTGCCGGTGCGGTAACGATCGACCAGCAGCCGGCTCGCCGACTGCACGGCCGGTTGTTCAAACCGAAGAAATTCGCGTTTCGCTTCCATGCTGGAGCACTCACTGGCGTCAAGAAATAACCTGGTCCCGCATCATATCGGGTCGAGGCTCGCTTGCCACTAGCTCCACGTTGCACTTGCCTGTTACCTCTGGCCTTCGAGGGCCAGAATTTCGGCGTAGACCGCGGCACAACCGCTGGCCATGGAGGCGTCGGAAAACTTAACTGCATGACGTTCGATCGCCGACTGCCTCAGTGTTTGCCAATCGAGTTCTCCCCGCACGACTGAGCGAATGGCTCGTGCCAAATCCTCCGCGTCGCCCGCTTTCGCCAAGACGCCATCGCGCCCGTCTCGAACCGCTTCGGGAACGCCCTCCACGAATGTACTCACGACGGGAACCCCAGCCGCCATCGCTTCCAACACCACCATGGGGAGCCCTTCGCCAAACAGGCTGGGCAGCACGAACAGATCCATTTGTGTGAGCTCGGCATTCACGTCCTTGCAGAACCCGGTCCATTCAACCGCTTCGGTCAGTTCCAATTCTTCGACCAGATGTTTCAATGATTGACCGTATTCTTCGGTCTCGAACGGCCCCACGGCACGCAGTTTCACCGGCAGCCCTTCCTTCCTCAGGATCGCCAATGCCGTAAGCAGCACCTCCATCCCCTTGCGTGGTCGAATGAGGGCCACCGAACCGATGGTCCACGTGTCGGTCGGCAACTGATTCGAGCGCTGCTGATCGCTGAGCGGCACTCCATTGGGAACGACGCGAATTTGATCGTCTCGAAAACCTTCCGTCTTCATATGTCCGGCAAGACTATTGGAAACGGTGATCAACTTCGTAGCTCGTTTGAGGCTCACCGACTCGATGTACCGGTTCAAGATGTTTTGCAGCCAGCGCGTCGAATCGCGACTGGTCGGACTGTGGACGTGATAGACCAAAGGGCGTCCCGTTCGCAGCGCGACCAACGCACCGAGCATCGCGGTCCGAGGCGTGTGGGCATGCAAGATGTCGTAGGGTTCGTCTCGAACAATCCTGCAGATCTGTTTGACCGCCTGAATATCCCACCGCGACTTCATTGGCGTGAGATAAATCTGTGCCGATTCCGCTTCGCACAACTCCGGAAATTTCCCCGGTTTCACGCAAGCCAATCCGACGCCAAATCCGTTCTCCGGCAACCGCTGAGCCAACAGATCCTGGACTCGTTCTGCGCCCGAGTAGTGCTCACCATTGATGAGATGGAGGACTTTACCTAGCTGCGAAGGCAGCGCCATCGCTGCGCGATTCATCGGAATGATGACGGGCGTCGTCGACGAAGGGTGACTGTTGAAGTTCGTAGCGTCAGTCGTCATGATTGCCTTGACCTCTGATGGATAAAATGAAACTGTCTATTTGAGCCGGACGGTCATCGCCCAACGCCGAAACTGACTATCGAGCGTGTTCAGATCGGTATCGGGAAAAAACTGAGCCAGGATCGAAGTACCGGTCTTATCTTCGTTTTCGTTTTGATTGCCAGCCAACGAATCGCGAAACGCGCGATAGAAATCCTGCAGCACGCCTCGTTCATGCAGGAACAAACAAAAATACCTAGCGTGTGCGTACTTGATGGCCTCATCGCGGCCGTGGACGTCGGTGGTCAGAAGTAATTCACGAATCGTCGGCAACTCACCATCAACTATCGCTTCCTTCAAGATTGGCAAACGCCAATTAGGAAGCGGCTCGATCACCGGGCCGACTTCCGTCATGACTAAGTTGCACTGCTCATGAAACGAGGCCAGTCCTTCGTTGAACCAAATGGGCACATCGTCAAAATCGAAGTCGATCAGGGCATGCGTTAGCTCGTGCACGATCGTCCCAGCACCGGCCGCCAGGTTGATCACAACGGTTCGTTGAGACGGCTTGTAGTAGCCGTAGATCGAAACGTGCTCTTGCCCAAAGAATTCCTTGGCAGCCCGCCGGTAACTCGCTTCGTCCTGCAGCATGAGCACGGTGATCGGTCGATCGGGTACGGCAGCAAAGTAGTCGCGTGCCATCGCGGCCGCAGCGGGCGCGATCGTCGCCTCGAAACAATGCTCAAGAGCACTGACCGGAACGTCACCGGCCAATAC
Source organism: uncultured Pirellulaceae bacterium (assembly GCA_964480915.1). Lineage (GTDB taxonomy): Bacteria > Planctomycetota > Planctomycetia > Pirellulales > Pirellulaceae > CAWGCE01. The sequence goes on from CAYZRS010000005.1 coordinate 80,336, forward strand.
AAACGGTGGCCGTTCGATCAGATGAAAATTGGGAGCCAACCGTCCCCGCCAGCGCTTGCCGATCCGACGTGTCGATTCGCGCAGCGTTTCCCATTGTTCGACGGTGACGCTGGTTGCGTTCGGCCGGAATGAAAAAAGCTCTGACGGCGAAATGAATGAACTGACTCGGTTTTGTCCGGCGTGCGCATGCGGATCAGAATGAGCCCATTTGGAGAGGCTCATCGAGATCGCGACAATTGGAACTGCCGCCAGGAGCAACATTCGCCCGCGTCTTTTCACTCGTCTGGTTTCCGTCGCATCTAAAGGTTGACTGGTCAGCTTAGGGACTGAGCCAAAGTGTACGACAGAATAGCACGTCTTGACCGCGTAATTCAGCAGTCGGTGGGAAGAGTCAGCCGTGCGCTAGGATTGAGCATCGCGAGTTGTCTTGTAGAAACAGCCGACGCGGACGTTGCGATTTTGCAACCTGCATCGCGAGCGTGATCCGCACAACCGGAATGGACCGGTTGCCTTGCTCGCGTGGCGTAGCGTGCCGACTAGCGGAGCGGATTGATGTCGGTGGAAACAGGGTCAAAGGGCATTTCCGGCGCATCGACCTCCAGCGGTTCGAAAACAGGATTTTCGGAAGGCTCCTCAACCACTTGCGATTCGAAAGACTCGCCATCCAGATACCCATCGTAGTATCCGTTTTGCGAATAGGTGGGGCTGGACGGCAAGAAGGTCCGAGGCGTATCGGCTTCGACCACCGCATCACCTTCTGTCCAAACTCCGGCTTCGACAAACTTGGAACCGACTCGACCGGCCAACATGTCGGCGCGTGGTCGACTGCCACCGAATGCCGGATAGCACTCGTCGAACGGGTTGGAGCACATCGCGCATCCCGAAAGCGAGACGGTCATAAGGACAAGCAAAGTCGTTGCCAATTTTGAAATTTCCATCGCACCTTCCTTGAATCAGACGAGCGCAGTCCTTGCGCTCTATCAGCATCGACGCCATCGACTTGGCACTTTAGATCAACCGTGACGCTTATAGTGACGCCGCCAGCAACGCTGGCATATCGGTTCGGACAGAACCGCAATAAGGGCCTACAGCAAGGCTTCGAATTCGTCTTCCGAGATCACGGTCACGCCGAGCGATTCGGCCTTCGTCAGCTTACTACCGGCGTTTTCACCCGCCACCAAGTAGTCGGTCTTCTTCGAAACCGAGGAGGCAGCGCGTCCGCCGTGCTGCTCGATCAGTTCTTTGATTTCGTCCCGCTTGTATTTGGTCAACGTTCCGGTCACCACGAACGTCTTCCCCGTCAAATTCCCCTCGACCGCCGACTCGGCGACGATTCGAGGTGCCTCCATGTTGACACCTGCGGTAGCCAATTCTTGCACCGTTCGGCGGCCATGATCGCTATTCAAGAACTGATGAACACTTTCGGCGATGATGTCGCCCACTTCGTCAACCGCCGCGATCTCTTCCACACTGGCCGCTTGCAGCTTTTCCATCGATCCGAAACCGGACGCGATCAACTGAGCCACCCGGCGGCCGACGTGTCGAATCGAGAGCGCGTTGAGCAGCCTCGCCAGACCACGATCCTTACTGGCGGCAACCCCTCGGATCAACTTGGCCGAGAGCCCAGGCCCCATCCGTTCTAGCTCGCCGACTTGCTCCTCGGTCAATCGATACAGATCGCCGAAGCTCTTCACCAATTGCGAGGTCACCAATTGATCGACCAGCTTGTCGCCCAGTCCTTCGATATCCATCGCGTTCCGGGTAGCGAAGTAGCGAATGCGTTCCTTGAGTTGAGCCGGGCAATTCAGATTCGGACAGCGGATGTAGACGCCTCCTTCATCTTTCACTAGCGATGCACTGCATTCGGGACACTCGGTCGGATACTTAAACTTCCGCAGCTTCGTCTTCCGCAGGTGTTTTTCGACGCGCACGATATGCGGGATGATTTTGCCCGCCTTTTCGACGATCACGGTATCACCGATGCGAATGTCTTTGCGTTCAATTTCTTCCGCATTGTGCAGGCTCGCTCGACTGACCGTGGTGCCAGCGAGTTGCACCGGTTCGAGTTCCGCCACGGGCGTCACGGCGCCGGATTTGCCGACGTGGACACGGATCTCATTGACCTGGGTCGGTGCTTCGTATTTCTCGAACTTGTAAGCGACCAGCCAGCGAGGCGATTTCGACGTGGATCCCATCCGTTCGCGTTGGTCAAAGCGGTTCGCCTTGATCACGATGCCATCCACTTCAAAATCGAGCTCATGCAAACTTTCGATCAGTTCTTCGCAATACTCCAGCGCCGCATCCATCGATGAAAAATTGGCGACTCGGGGCGTCGCCGGCAGCCCCCATTCCCGCAGTCGTTCGATGAACTGTGTATGCGTCGAAAAATCTAATCCTTCGGCGTGCCCCAACCCGTGACAAAAGATTCGCAAATTGCGTGCAGCGGCGATTCGCGCATCCAACAGACGGACAGCGCCAGCGGTGACATTTCGCGTGTTGGCATAAAGCGATTCACCTTGTGCCTCGCGTTGTTCGTTGAGCCGCACCAAGTCGGCATTGGTCATGTAGACTTCGGCCCGTATCTCGATCCACGGTGGCGGCGTGCCGTTCAATCGCAAAGGAACTTCTGCGATCGTCTTGATGTTGTGCGTGATATCATCGCCGACGCGACCGTTGCCCCGCGTGACGGCGTGAGTCAACAGACCGTTTTCATAGATCAGCGATGCGGCGACGCCGTCGATCTTGTATTCGACCGTCCATTCAATCGCTTCCTCCGCAATGAGCTTGCCGACCTTCGCCGCGTATTCCTTCACCTCTGCCGGACTGTACGTATTGTCGATCGAGAGCATCGGCACGCGATGCTCGATTTGCTTCAGGCCCGCCAGCGGTTCATCGCCGATGCGCTGCGTCGGGCTATCGGGCGTTATGAGTTGCGGATTGGCCGCTTCCAATGCCTCCAACCGTTTCATCAAACGATCGTATTCCAGGTCGGAGATCTCGGGTGCCGCCTCGACATAGTACTTGCGATCGTGTTCTCGAATCTGAAGGCGCAGATCGGCGATTTCATCGCTGGGTTTCATTCGTCGGATCCTTTACGCCACCGCTTCCTGCACTGGCCGCGGCGCCAGCCGCAGCACCGATTTTTCCATCGACTACTCATCGACCGTTGTCGACTGACTTTCACGCTGTTTCTTTTCCCAGTACTCATCCGTCATGATCGCGGCTACGGTCGTCACCGCCAGCAAGCCGAGTTCGATCATCATTAGTTTGAATCCATGGACATCGATCCATTCCATCAACTGCCGCCCCGATTCGGTCGTCCCGGCTAATGCGTCCTCGGGTCGCAGCCCACGAACGGTCATCACACCGTAGGCGCAGGCTGTGATGCAAAACACGATTCCGACCACCACGAGCAATGGGTAGAAGGGATTTGTCAGTTTTGTTTGCTTTTTTGGCGACATGAAATATTCACAGGTTTAAGGATTCCAGGAGCCCGGGAGTATATCAAGTTATGCGGCTCTTTTGCCGCACCCTGGCTCCGCCCACGACGCGTGGTATCATGCGGGATTCGCGACACGGAAAATTCCCAGGAGGGGCGCTTTGTCCAGCGGAGCCACCCAATATATCGAACTGCGAGGCGTCGCGGTCAATAACTTGCGGGACATTGATCTTGATCTACCTCACCGCATCTTGACCGTTGTCTGTGGTGTCAGTGGAAGCGGCAAGAGTAGCCTTGCGCTCGACACGCTTTATGCCGAAGGACAGCGGCGCTACATCGAAAGCTTCTCGGCGTACACGCGTCAGTTTCTGGCCCGTCTACAGAAACCGGTGGCCGAGAGCATCGAAGGCATTCCGCCCGCCATTGCGGTGACGCACAAATCGAAATCGAATTCGAATCGAGCCACCGTCGGTACGGCGACCGAAGTACTCGATTACCTGCGTCTACTTTACGCTCGGCTGGCGATCATCCACTGCACGAAATGTGGCCGCGAACTGACCAAACATTCGCCCGAATCGATCGCAGCCAACGCCTCGAAGTTGCCGGCTGGCACTCGATATATGGTCGCCTTCGGATACGAACTCTCTTCCGATCGCGCCATCGAGTTGCTCCGCGAAGAAGGCTACATCCGCTGCATCTCCGAACAGCGCGTGCAATCGCTGGACGCGACCGACCTCAAACTGCCCGAGGGGAATGGCAAACCGCCTCACATTGAAATCGTCGTCGATCGATTGACGGCTCAACCAGAACCGGACGCTCGGGTGCGGGAGTCACTAGAAACGGCCATGGAGAAAGGTAACGGCCGCTGTGTCATTTTGCTGCCGGCCGAAACGGAGGGCGAACTGTTTGGCCAACCATCCGATCACTGGCCCAGTGAATCGATCGACGGTCGCGATTGGCTGCGCTGCAACTTTAGCCAACAGATCGAATGCGAAGCCTGCCACGTCGAATTCCCTCGAATTGAACCGCGGCTATTCAGTTTTAATAGCCCAATGGGAGCTTGCCCCGATTGCGAAGGATTCGGCAACGTGATGGATGTCGATTTGGACATGATTGTGCCCGACCCACGCAAGTCGATTGTCGATGGTGCGATCGCCCCCTGGAACACCCCCGCTTACAAACACGAGCTCGCCTCCTTACTCGAGGTGGCACAAGACCTTGGCATCGCCCCCGACATCCCGTTCAGCGAGCTCAGTTCGGAACAGGTGCGTCTGATTCAACAGGGTTCGCCAGAACACGGTTTTGGCGGCATCGATGGTTTCTTTGCGTCGCTCGAAAAGCGCAAGTACAAGATGCATATTCGCGTCTTCCTCAGCCGGTGGCGCAGCTATCGCGTTTGCACAACTTGCAACGGTGATCGGCTGCGAGCCGAAGCGCTGACGGCGCAGTTGGCAGAAAAGAGCATCGCCGACATTTGCCGATTCGATGTCCGTGAAGCGATCGACTTCTTCAACGAATTAACGCTGGATGCTCACGGCATGGCGGTCGGGCAGATGTTGCTCGAACAGATCCGGTCGCGGCTGGGCTATCTGAGCGGAGTCGGCCTCGACTACATCACGCTCGATCGACCGCTGCGGACGCTCAGTGGAGGCGAATCGCAGCGCGTGGCACTGACGGCCGCACTCGGTTCCAGCCTCGTCAACATGCTCTATGTCCTTGATGAGCCATCGGTGGGTCTGCATCCGGCCGACGTGAATCGGTTGGTCACTGCCATCGAAGGGTTGCGAGATCGCGGAAATACCGTGGTCGTCGTCGAGCATGACGAAGCGATGATCGATGCGGCCGATCGCATTGTCGAAGTCGGCCCCGGTGCGGGTGAAGATGGAGGCAACATCACATTCGAAGGGACGGTCGACGAGCTGAAAAGCAGCGAAGGGTTGCTCACCGGCGACTATTTGACGGGGCGGCGTGGCCGAGTCATCCCGGAAACGCGCCGCACGGCAACTCATGGCTGGATTCGGCTCAATGGAGCGACCGGCAACAACCTGAAGGGAGAAGAGATCGAGTTCCCCTTGGGCGTGCTGTGCCTCGTCACGGGTGTCAGCGGTGCCGGCAAGAGCACACTCGTCGAGCACTCGCTCTACCCTGCCCTCTGCCGTCGCAAAGGCAAAGAATCGCCCCAAGCCTATCCCTATCAGGAAGTCTTTGGCGATGGCCAACTGGACGACATCATGCTGATCGATCAAAGTCCGATTGGCCGCTCGCCCCGTTCCAATCCGGTCACGTACATCAAAGCATTCGATGCGATTCGCAACGTTTACGCAGAAACGCTGGAAGCGCGCACGCGAGGCATGAAAGCGAGCCATTTCAGCTTCAATGTCGAAGGGGGTCGCTGCGAAGCGTGCAACGGCGAAGGCTGCGTTCACATCGACATGCAGTTTTTGGCCGATGTGATGATGCAATGTCACGAATGCCACGGCAAAAGGTATCGACGCGAAGTCCTCGATATTTTCTATCGCGGCCGATCGATCGCCGACGTGTTAGAAATGACCGTTCGGCAAGCTTACTCGTTTTTCCGCGGCCAGGACAAAGTGCAGAAGCGACTGCATCAGTTGTTGGAAGTCGGGCTCGATTATCTGCGCCTCGGCCAAGCGGCCAACACGCTCTCGGCGGGTGAAGCCCAGCGACTTAAACTGGCCGGCTACTTGTCCTCACCCCGTCGCGGCCGCACACTGTTTCTGCTGGACGAGCCGACGACGGGACTCCATTTTTCCGACATCGTGCAGTTGCTTGACTGTTTCGATGCGTTGCTCAGCATGGGACATTCGCTCATCGTCGTCGAGCACAATACGCAAATGATGAAAGCGGCCGACTACATTATCGACTTGGGCCCTGGTGCGGCCGATAACGGGGGTCAGGTCATCACGACGGGAACGCCTGAGCAAGTCGCGCTGAATCACGAGTCTCCGACCGGCCGCATTTTGGCACAGGCCCTCCAGGAACCGACCTAAGGAAACGCACTGCCATGAACGCTCTCGTCCTTACCAAGCTAAAAACGCCGCTTGAACTCCAAGAGCGCCCGCTGCCCACGCTCGAACCGGGCGAATCACTCATCGAATTGAAAGCGGCCGCACTGAACCGCCGCGACTATTGGATCACGCGCGGGATGTACCCCGGAATTGAGTTGCCGATGATCCTCGGCTCCGACGGAACCGGCGTCGTCATCGAATCGGCGGGGGAAGACCAATCGTGGGTCAGCAAAGAGGTCATCATCAACCCGGGCATCATGTGGGGGAACTCGGCCGCGGCGCAAAGTGGGGACTTCCGTATTCTGGGCATGCCCGACCATGGCACGTTAACAACGCACGTCGTCGTGCCGACGGCTCAGTTGTTTGATCGACCGCAGCATCTAAATTGGCACGAATCGGCCGCGTTGCCGTTGGCCGCCTTGACCGCGTATCGGGCCGTCTTTGTGCAGGGCGAACTGAAACCGAATCAGACGGTGCTCGTCAGTGGCGTCGGAGGCGGGGTTGCCACCTTCGCGCTGCAATTCGCGAAAGCATTTGGAGCCAAAGTGATCGTCACGTCTTCTGCTACGGAAAAGATCAACGCGGCGATGCAAATGGGAGCTCACGCGGGTTACGACTACAACGAAACTGGCTGGGCCACCCAACTGATGGCCGATCACGGGCTGGCCGATTTGATCGTGGACGGTGCCGGTGGAGCCGGCTATGCCGAACTGCTGGACGCCGTCGCACCGGGCGGACGGATCGTTAATTACGGCTCAACGCAAGGGCCACCCGAGCAACTCGATATGTTCAAAGTCTTCTGGAAACAAATGCGCATCATCGGCTCGACGATGGGATCCCCCGATGACTTTGCAAACATGCTGAAATTCGTGGAAGCACATTCGATTCGTCCGGTGATTCACGAAGTCTTTCCGTTGAGCCAAGGAAATGCCGCTTTGGACGTGATGAGCCGGTCCACGCAATTCGGCAAGCTTGTGCTGAACACGCTCGAATAACCAGGCTGTTCACTTTGGGCATGAGGGACTTCCGGCCTGCCCGCTACCATTGCAGCGATCGCAATGCTGGCATTCTGATCCTTGAATTCTCAGGGCACATTTTGGTACTAGCCTATCTCTAGCCAACCCAATAGGTCGATAATTCGTCGGCTTGCCGAATAATGACACTCCCAACGAACACTCTTCCAAGGATGGAATGATGAAGCGTATTACCTGCGGAATCGCACTCGTTCTGCTCGCTTTGAGCAGCGTCAACTCCCAAGCACAAACCAACCAGCAGCGAGGCACCGTATGGGGTGGCCTCGTCGGTGCCGCAGCCGGCGCGATCATTGGCGAAAACAACGATGAAGCGGGCGCGGGGGCTGCCATCGGCGGCGTCGTCGGCGCTATCGCAGGAAATGTGCTGGGCGATGCCAACGATCGCGATCTGCGTGGCTACTACCCAACCGCTCCTTCTCGAACGGGCTACCCCTATCAACAACCCGTCTATGCCCAACCGAGTTACTTGCAAGGTGCCGTGTCGCCTCAGGATGTCATTGCACTGACTCAAAGTCGCGTTAGCGATACCGTCATCCTGACCGCGATTCAAAACAATGGGCTCCAACGGAACGTAGAAATCTCTGACATCGTTCAGATGAGCCAGAATGGCGTCAGTGATACGGTGATCCGCGCCATGCAGAACGGTGGCGTCGGGCCGACCTATTCGACGCGACAAGTCGCACGAGGCCCGGTCTATTCAACGCAGATCCGAGTCGCCTCGCCTCGGATCTATTCAACCTACCCACCACGGCCCCACCATCACTGCCACGGCCCGCGTTACGTGCGGTAACGCGCCTACTGGGAAGCGACTTGATCTTCCATCATGCGACGTGCTGCCGTTTGAGCTGCTTCCCAGTTACCTTTGCGAGCTTGATCCAAGATCTCTTGCAACCAAGCGTATTCCTGGTTGGTCAGTTCGTGCGCGTCGTGCGCCGCCTTAACCTGCGGACCGATCGATGCGAGCCGTTGGGCCGACTGGAGGTTGGCGACAGAATAGATGGCGGTGGCGAATTGGTATGCTTTGGGGCTCACAATGCCGTATCCACCACAGCCAGCAATGGAAACGCCGCAAAGCGCTAGCAGCAACAGAGCCGTTCGCCCTCGTCGGCCTCTCTTGGAATTTTCGTCCATGCTACAGCTCCCCTGTGGTCTCTGCTTCGCCGATGCTGGAGAACTCGGCCCACAGAAACAGATCGACATTGTCAGAAACGAATCGCACAGACGCATCGCCTAGACCGACGTTGCCACCATGTGCATGTTCAGAAAACATCTGCCCCACGTGATACGTGGGAAAGTTCATGGGATGGACAATGGGAAAGCCGGTGATATCCAACTCGCCACCCGAAGGCCCGGCATGCACTAAGACCAAAGTGGCTGCGGCATCAGAACCGTTTTCTGGCGATTGAAATCGAGGGTGCGTGTACGCCCCCGGCACCACTCCCGCCCAAGTCTTATCGCTCAGCCCGGAAGCATGCTCGCCGATGAAAATTGTTTTTGACAGGCCATCCGTGATATCCCGAAAGCGGGTTTCCGAATTGCGATAGAAGGGTCCGTCCGCGACTCGGGAAGCATCTCCATCAATCTGCACAACCTCCGTCTCACTCGTGTAGATGTTGGTGAACACGAGGCCTGTCGCACTGGCACCACACTCGCCCCAGCACGATTCTTGCCCGTGACTGGCCACATAGTGCGACCTACCAACTTCCAACGGGCCACCGGCGAGTTCCACGGGACGGCCATCTTCGCCCGTGACCATGAAGGGCTCACGTCCTCCCGACGCCGCAGGGCAAAGGCCGGTTGCCAGAGTTGCGCGAACGACTTCCCGGTGCCGCAAATCCCAAACGGGAAGCTCGAAATCGATTTGATCAGCGAATCCAGCCTCTTCCAAATGAGGCAGTAAGAACGCGGTCCAACCCCAACCCGGTGGCGCATCCCAAGTCGAAGGGTCTCGCACCTCCGGCTGGAAGGAACGGGACCGGTACCCGGGTGGCAACAGTCGCCGGGCCGACTCGAAGCTGTGCAACGCGAGCCCCAACTGACGCAGATTATTCGTGCACTGAATTCTACGTGCTGCCCCGCGAGCCGATTGAACGGCAGGCAACAGTAGAGCAACCAGAAGACTCAAGATGGCAATCACCACGAGCAACTCAACCATGGTAAAGCCGAAACGCCGGCGAGTTCTCATCGAACACCTCTCCTTCGAGCCCAAATCCAATTTGTAGCCAAGGCTACAATTACGTTGACTCTGATTGTAGCCGCGGCTACAATCGTGTCAAGAGAGCTCCTGCTGGCCCCCGAATGCCCGATCTAAAATGGCCCACCCATCAGAATCCAAACCGTTTGTTCGCACTCGGCGCGATCACAGCATGGAAACCACCGAAGATTACGTGGAAGCTGTGGCAGAACTGATCGAATCGTTGGGCAAATGTCGTGTGACCGATTTGGCTCGAAAATTCGCTGTCAGCCATGTCACGGTCTCCAAGACAGTGACTCGATTGATCCAAGCGGGCTTCTTGCAGAGCGCGCCCTATGGCCCGGTAGAACTTACCCGCAAGGGGAAGAAGCTGGCTGAGGAGTCTCGTACGCGCCACGAAATTGTCTACCGATTCTTGTTGTCGATTGGCGTTTCGGATGCCGTCGCCCAGATTGACACCGAAGGCATTGAACACCATGTCAGCCCCGAGACGCTGAAGTGCCTCGAGCGCATCACCAACGAGCGTCTTGGTTCCTAGCTCGCCTCGCCGCTGGAAGAGCTCTGTTCAAACGCCTCTCTTTAGTTGCTGCCAAGGACGCGGCGGATTAACATGGCGACTATCCAGTCACGACCACCCGCCGACGAAACGGAGCTCCTATGCTGTCCCATTTAGCCCGATTGAGTCTCTCTTTTGCGTCGTTATTCGGAGCGTTGGCGCTGCTCGTCGCTTCAACGAGTGCTCAGGTTTCGTTCACAAACCAGTCCGCACTCGTATTTAACGGCGCCAATTACGATTCCCGCAGCGCGTCGTTGGCCGACTTCGACGACGACGGTGATCTGGATGTGATGTTTCAAGGCGCGGCTGGCTCACAACAGCTGCTGCGGAATAATTTTCAGCAGACCGGCTTGCTGACTTACACAAACATCAGCGTCATTTTGCCGAGTGGGCTAGGTTCCTCGTGGAGCGCCGCTTGGGGCGATTTCGACGGCGACCGTCGCGTCGACGTCTTTGTCGGGCAAACCAATAGCGGGGTCACGGGCGACGTCTTGCGCAACACGGGCGGCGCGTTCCAGAATGTCAGTACCACCGTCGGACTCGACGACCCCGGCTTTCATCAGAATGTCGCCTGGGGCGATTTTGATAACGATCGCGACCTTGATTTGATGCTGGCGATGGAAGGGCCCGAACTGCACGAAATGTACTTGCAGGGTTCGAATGGTGCTTTCTCTCCGGTTGGAGCTGCGATTGGAATTCAGGAATCCCCCGGTGTCAAAGCTTACGGCATGGCGATTGGCGACACCGACGGCGACGGCGATCTCGACATCTACATCTCTACCTGTCGCGGTGGAGGCAACATTCGCAATCACTTCTATGAAAACCAGCTGGCGGAAACGGGCTCGCTTAGTTTCATCGATGTGGCCGATTCCAATGGCACCCAATTCATGGACAACAGCTACGGTAGCGAATTCCACGACTTCGATGACGATGGAGACCTTGATCTGTTCATGGTCGGCGCTGATGCGGAGCCCAGCAAGATTTTCCGCAACGATGGTGGGAACCAGTTTACCGATGTCGATTCGCTGACGGGACAACCGCTGCTGAGCGACACTGGCAGCGACCTCAATGGCGCGCGTGCCGTCGATTATGACAACGACGGTGATCTTGATCTGTTCTTTCATGATCACTTGGCGTCGGGAGGCGTCAATGAGGCGAGAAAGCTCTACCGCAATGATGGAAACTGGCAGTTCACGGACGTCACTGCCGCGGTAGGTATCTCCGGTACGAACCGCGGTTCTTACGACAGCACTTGGGGCGATCTCGACCTCGACGGAGATCAAGACCTCATCGCAACCACTAATTTCGCCAGCCCGGAACAGGTCTATTTAAGTGACGCCTCCGACAATGGGAACCATTGGCTCTATGTCGAATTGATCGGCCCTGCCGACAACTCGACTGGCATCGGAGCCACGCTCTACGCCACCATCAACGAAGGAACGCCGACCGAACGAACGATTCGCCGAGAAGCCAACACGAACGCCGGAACTTTCAATCAAAGCGACCTACCGGTCCACTTCGGCCTGGGAACTTCGGCACTCATCGACGAATTGAAGATCGAGTGGCGTGACGGAACGGTTCAATACCTTTACGACGTTTCGGTCAATCAGTACCTGACAGTCGCAACCACGGAATGTGATTTTGACGGAAACGGTCTGTGCAACGTCGATGACTTGAACCTTCTTTTGGCAGAAGGTCCCATCGATGCGGGAGTGGCAGTTACGGCGGGCGTCAATGACGTCTACGACCTGACCGGCGACGCTGTCATCGATCTCGCCGACCGTGACGAATGGCTGGCTCAAGCCGGCTACGCCAATGGTTTTGACTCACCCTACTTACTAGGCGATGCCAATTTGGACGGTTCCGTCGATGGTGTCGACTTCGTCCTCTGGAACGGCAGCAAATTTGGTTCTAGCCTCGCTTGGAACAATGGCGACTTCAACGGCGACGGTGAAGTGAATGGAGCCGACTTCGTGATCTGGAACTCGAATAAGTTCACCAGTTCCGATGCGATCCATGCCATTCCCGAACCGGTGAGCTCCGGCTGCTGGTTAGTGTGGATATTTGCCGCTGGAGTTGCGACCCGGCGATTTCGCTAAAGCGGCCAGCAGAGCGCTGCATGTGAAACGGCAGCTGAAGTTCTCCTTCTTATCGTTCCAGCTTAGAAGTCAACTGCCCCGGCCAAGCGGCGAGCGCTTCATCGACATTGGCAACGGCCGCTCGTCGCACTTGCGCCAAACCGAAGACCGATGAACTGGCCGTTTTCATCGGGGGAGCCTGAGGACCTGTGCTGTGAGCTCCCAACTTCGTTGGCTGGACATCACGAACCAGCAAGGGCACTTCGCTCCTTGGTGTCATGACAGACTGTGGTGTCGCAACCGATACGGAATCTGCAGTCGTGAATTTGTTGCTGTTCCAGAGTACGTAGTCGGCTCCATTGACGGCGCCGTCTCCGTTAAAGTCGCCCGCACACCAGGCTGGATTGGTCGTGAATTTATTGGAATTCCAGATCACGAAGTCGGCACCATTCACGGCGCCATCCAAATTCGCGTCACCGACCAAATACGAATTGCCCGAAGCCAGATTGGCTGCGCCCGCTTCGGCTAACCACGCCGTTAGATCACTCGAGTCGACCAATCCGTCATTCGTCAGGTCGTAGGCGGACGGATCGCCGCCCGCAACGATAACGCTCACCAAATCATCGACGTCGGCACAATCGTAGTCACCGTCGTTGTCAAAATCGCCATCGACGGCTGGCGGCATGGCATTGTAAGCACCCGGCGTGGGAGCCTGCGTCACATACGTATCGGTGTTCCTCGGTACACCCCCGTCGGGTACTCGTGAATTCGAATGGCCCGTCCCGTTGCCTCCAGCCCGCTCATTGAGCTGCGGCTGACCCGGGTTGAGCAGCATGAGCAGCCCCGCATCGTCTCCATCGTCCGTGTCGTACACGACAGCATCGATCAAATTTGTGGTCGTGACATTTGGATAGCTGACTGCGCTGCCCAGATAGAGGGCGACTGCGTCGGCTCCATTCTGCATGGTGCTGTTGGGCATGACTAGATCGACGTTGGCAACCGCCGCGTTCCCCAAAACGAAGAAGCCATCAGCATTCGTCGTCTGCCCGGTGAGATTAAAGCCGGCATACTGCACGTCACCGTTGCCGTTAAAGAAAACGAGCGTGTAGCCGTCGAGTGGCACATTACCGACGCCGCCATCGAAAAGTTCGACGAACTCCAACATGTCCGTGCCCACCGTATCGGCGTCGACTTCGTTGATGACAAGTGCCGGTTGATCATCGTCGGTCACGTCCACATTGGTATCTGCCACAAACAGTCCGTCATAAGCTAAATCGCCACTGGAGACCGTGTAGCTGATGGTGCCGACATGTTGACCTTCAACCAAAATGTCGTCGTAGGCAGCAACCGTGACGGTTTGAGCCAACAGGCCATTTGCGGGCGTGAATGTCAACGAGATGGGGACGTTCTGCCCTGCCCCCAGATCCAGATTGGTATCCGGAGTGAGCGTGATCACCACATTCACGGTAGGCACACTCTCGAGTGTAATTTCATAGCTGTCCGTGACGCCCGCTTCTGAAACGGCCACCGACCCATCCAGCAAATCGACGATGACACCACCGGCCGTTGCGTTATTGGTGACACCCGGCGTCGGCGATGTGGCGACGTAGGTGCTGGTCGTGAGCGGCGCCCCGCCATCGGGCACGCGTTGCAACGATTCGATCGAACGGTTGCCGTTTTCATTCTCATTCACCTGACCTTGCCCGGCATTGAGCAGCGTCAGCAGCCCAACATCGTCCAGATCGTCGGTGTCGTAGACGATCGCATCAATCAAGTTCGCAGACGTCACCGAAGTGCCCAGCGGAAAATCTGAGGCGTTTGCCAAATAGAGGCCAATCGCGTCGGCGCCATTTTGCATCGTGTTGTTGGGGAACACCAAATCGACGTTCGTCACCCCCGCATTACCGGCGACGAAGAATCCGGCCGCGTTGGTCGCCCAGCCATCCAGATCGAGCGCAAAATAGGACGCGTCGGTCGAGCCATCGAAAAGCACGAGCGTTAACCCGTCCAACGGCATGTTCCCAACGCCGCCGTCGTAAATCTCGATGAATTCCAGCGTATCAAGTCCACTCGTATCGGCATCCATTTCGTTAATCACAATCGACGCCGCCTCGTTGTCAAAAACGGTGACTTGCACATCGGCGACCGGCAAATTGTTGTAGGCGGCATCGGCACTGCTTACCGAATGCGTGATCGTCGAAAGTTGCGTCCCTTCTTGTATGAGGTCATCGACGGCGGTGACTGTCACGGTCATCGGCGTCTGAGCGTTGGCCGGAGTGAATGTGAGCGTGACCGGGTTGCCGGCACCGGAGCCCAAATCGATCTGAGCATCGGGCGTGAGCGTCACATCGACGTTGGCAACCGGGATCGACTGCAGCTCTACCGTATAGGTGTCGGTCGCGCCACCTTCGGCGACAGCGGTCCCTCCACCCGATTCGGTAACCACAACTTCGGCCACGTTGAACTCGTAGTCGGTAATCAGCGGCAAGTGATCGCTCGCATTCACCAACGCCGACAGCACATTCGGAGCAGCACCGTTACCCGTTGTCACGCTTTGGCTAAAAGTGTGTGTCCCATTATTGCCAAAAGGCCGAGCCGAGCCGGGGACGTATTCCAGTCCGTCGCCATCTTCCAGCTCGCCACTGAACATGTGCAAATCCAATCGCGAGCGCAAATCGCCCGAACTCCAAGTATGCAAATGCTTGAAGGAACTATTGTTATTCCAATTGCCAGGCGCGTCGGCCGCGTCACTCAGCTGACCGGGCCCGGCCGAGTAGGCCTCGCTCCATGCCGCTTCCGAACTGCCGCCGGTCAGATTAAAGTCACCCGCCAGAATAATGTTCGCCCCTTCACCCAAGCCGTCGGCGTTCCCGCGCAGTTGTTGCATCTCCTGCTCGCGCTGTGCCATGTCGCTGCCAGTTCCAAACGCTTTCAGATGAATCGAATAGACATAGAAATCGACATCGCCCGTCGTACCGACGGGGCGGAACTGTCCCCGTAGCGCAGGATGCGTCATGCCCGAAATGATCTGCTGGCTATTGACCAGTTGGACCGTATCGGTGTTGTAAATGAAGCCTGTCCGATCACCACCGAAATCGGCGTTTGCCAATTGAAACTGATAAGAGGTCGTTCCGTAGAGACCGTCCAGAATGTCTTCGATGCGACCGGCATTGGTCGTGTCGGCTTCCGCCAACGTCATGATGTCGACCGGTTGAGCGATCCCGGCATAATCTTCGTTGCCAATCGCTTCCAACACCGTTTCGAAAAACGCATCTTCTGTCGAATTCGTGGGACCGTCAAAGACGTTCCACGAAGCGATCCGCATGGCCGACAGGACGAGTCGCTGCTCGAGGCCTTCGACGCCCATGAGAGACCAAGCCAATGTGCGAAAATCGGAGCCACGTTTGCCGGCTCGTGCTTTTGATCGAAAGATCATGAATTCCCCGTGAAGTCAGCACTCTGCCGCATCTCTCCAACCGAAGAGACTTGCGAGAACGCTATCTTGCTTTGTTCCGTCCCTCCATTCTGACCGGAGGTCGGGTTGGGGTCAAAGCGTTTGGTGGCCCTCAATCGACATCGCGGACGCTATCGACGATACGATCAATTTCGGAGGCGATATCGACCTCATAAGGCTCATTGGGGATCTCGGCCTCGTCGACCATTTTCTCCAATTCTACGAGAAACTTGGTAACGTCTTCCTTTGACAGATCGTCACGCACTTCGTAACTGCTCTCCCCAGTCTTGACGAGCACGATTTCCATCAACGGTTCAAAGTCGTCTTTCTCTAATTTCTCTTCGGCAATCCCCCGCGCCAGACGCTGCACAAGAAGTTTGACTTGAGCCGATTGTTCTTCGTCCAGTTCCGCCTTGTCCTCGATTCCTTTGCGGACGATGAACTCGACGCCGCCAGCAATGATCGTGCGACTTTCGGCAATCTCTTGACCAATCTGTCCCAATTCTTCCAGCGTCAGGTTACCGGCAGCAAAATCTTCACCCAACTCTTCGACACGGACGACGATCTGGTTTTTCTGCTCTTCCGACAAATCGGTTTCCGCCACCACGCTCTCAATGCCGGTCACGACGGCCTTCGCAGCGAACGGTCGCGCATTCGACGCGACATAGAAAGAGCCAATCCCGATGGCAACGACGCCGACCAACGCCAGCAATCCACAACCGATGGCCACATTTCGACAGCCATTGCCGCCGCGTGTCGCCGTACTTTCGTAATCGTAAGGATTCAGCGGCGCATTGTCGTAAGACGGGGATTGATAATCATTCATGAAAGCACCCAATTTGAATGGTCGTCCGGCACAGAAAACCTCCTGTGCCGCATTCGTTGTTCGCCAGAAAGCGACAACCCTTGAGAAATAGTTGACACTTTTTTTTAACTTCACACCAGCCGTGAGAAATTGCGACCGTGGGCGACAAAGTTCTCGTCGACGCCTGCGAGGCGGTGCGTGATGGCGTATCAGCTGCTTGGGAGCGTTTCGATCGCTCGGTCAATCCAGTCTAAAGTCAGGGCCATTTGGCATTCGAGTTCTCCAACGCAATCTTGCGCCGCCGCGAGTTCACCGGCTCTCACGTTTTGCAGAAGTTCCACCGATTTATCGTAAACCGAACTGGCCGCGAGGTTGCTCGCCACACCTTTCAGATGATGAGCGCGGGCCGCCAATGCTTCGGCGTCTGCCGAGGCGCTCGCCTGGCGGATTTGGGCCATGAATTCATCCGCACTTGCGCGAAACTCAGTCAGAATCTCGACAACGAAATCTTCTTCCCCCATACAACGCTCGACCAACTCGTCGAGGTTGATCAGTTCTTCCTGCAAATCGACCGACGGAGCGAGCTTCTTCGTTGCCTCTTGGGGAGTCTCATGCGCCTCACCCTCGGTACTCACATCGACACCCGACTTGACGATAGGGACCGGCGCCTCTGGCGATCGCAATTCTTGGTCAGCATTCAAGTACGACCTCGACAAATCGGTACTCGGCATCATTTCATCAGCATTCACAATCGGTCTGGCCATTTGATCCTGCTGCGGAACATTCGCATCGGGCGGACTAGGTCGCTCCCCCAGTTGCCGAACGATACTGTCAACCAACCGATCTCGATTGACCGGTTTGACAACATGATCGTTCATACCGACGTCCAAACAACTTTCCCGTTCGCCCTGCATCGCGTTGGCCGTTAGCGCAATGATCGGCAATGGCTGCCTCGAGAGATGAGAAAGCTCTCCTTTCGATTCCATTTCGCGGATGCGTCTGGTTGCTTCTTTTCCATCGAGCACCGGCATGTTGCAGTCCATCAGGATGAGGTCAAAATCGTTTGTGGCGATGCAATCGATCGCTTCCTGACCGTTGTTCGCTAAGGCACACTCGAACCCTGCCGACTTCAAAATCTGTTCCGCAACAATTTGATTGATATGGTTGTCATCGGTGATCAAGATGACGGGCGGTCCGCTGCGAGACGACTTCGCCTGCGGCCGAGACATGGCAGATTCCTCCTGCCGACCCGCGATCTCTTGGGCTTTGGCCGACTTGAAAAGTGCCGTCGTTACCGAATCGTACAGCTGCGATTGCCGGACGGGCTTTGTTAATGCGGCAGCCAAGCCCAGCGCGCGGACTCGTTGAGCAAAGATACAGTTGGAACTCGAGCTAAGCACAATGACGGGCAGCTTCTTCAGCCGAGGATGGGATTTGATCAACTCGGCCAAATCGAGCCCATCCAATTCAGGCATGTTGTAGTCGAGGATCACGATGTCGAACGGTGTTGCCGATTCCAGGCTCGCCTCTAACTGACCAAGCGCATCAAGCGGGTTCGTAATCGTCGTCGACGCGAATCCCCAGCCTCCGAGTTGCTCTCGCAGGATCTCGAGGTTCGTTTCGTTATCATCGACGACTAATGCGTTGGCACCCGTCAGCTGCTGCTTGAACCAAGTCGGGGTTTCTCGCGTCACTTCCATGGGCACTTCCAACCAGAATGTTGAACCTTCTCCTTCCTTGCTTTCGAGCCCCACCTCGCCGCCCATCAGTTCGCCTAATTGCTTGGCAATCGCAAGCCCCAGTCCGCTGCCGCCGTATTTGCGCGTCGTGGAGGAATCGACTTGGGTAAAGATGGAAAACAACTTCTCGTGCGCTGCCGCGGGAATGCCGATCCCCGTATCGGTGACCGCAAACCGGATCAAGACGCGGCCGCTGAGCTGATTTTTGGCGGTGATGTCGAGCCTCACCTCGCCGTCGTCCGTGAATTTGACAGCATTTGTGAGATAGTTCAAAAGCACCTGTCGGATACGATCAGGATCTCCAACGACCTCGGACGGAACTTCCGAACTGATGCGGCAACACAATTCCAACTGTTTCGATTCCGCGCTGATCGCGACAACTTCGGCCGTATCCTCCACTAAATCGTGCAGGGAGAATTTCATATGCTCGAGTTCAAGTTTTCCCGATTCAATCTTGGAAAAGTCGAGCACATCGTTGATCAGACCGAGCAGCGCTTGAGCCGACGCGTGTCCAATTCGGACATAGTGCTGATTCTGCTGAGACAATTCGGCCTGACCGAGTAAGTCCAGCATGCCCACGACTCCATTGAGCGGCGTCCGAATCTCGTGGCTCATGTTGGCCAAAAAGGCACTCTTGGCTCGATTGGCTTCCTCGGCGGCTTGTACTTCAAGGAACGCCTGTAGTTTAATTTCGGTCACATCCGTTACCGAACCTTGATAGTACAGAAGCGTCCCATTGCGATCGCGGATGGGCTGCAGGGACTCTGACAAGCAAACCGTTGTGCCGTCTTCTCGCAAGAAACGTGATTCGAATCCTTGCACGACACCCTGATCGCGAAGCTGATCCTCAAACAACTTCCGATCGGCCTCATCTCGATACCAGAACGGCACCAATTCTGCTGACGCATTTAGAATTTGGTCCTGGTCAAGCTGTAAGATCGAAGCGAGTGCTGGGTTCACACTCGCAAACGAACCATCCGAATTCTTCTGATAGATTCCATCGGTCGCATTTTCAAAAATTAGACGAAAGCGACGTTCCGCCAACTTCAACGCATCCACCGCCTGCTCTCGCTCTTCGATTTCCGTCGTTACCCGGTGAATCACACGATTGTACTTTTCGGCGATCTGCCCGACTTCCGTGTGCGGTTCGACGTCGACATTTTGCGAGAAATCGCCCTTCCGTTCTTGATCGTGCATCACGGAAAGCAAATCGATCAGTTCGGTATTGGCGCCATGTTCCGATATATTCAAACCCAAACGCTCGTCCTCAGCGCTAACTCGTAACGGAAAGAAACGATTGATGACGCGGAAGAGAACGTACGGAATGCAAAATGCCCACAAGAAACAGACGATGACCCCTTGGAACTGAACGCTTAGTTGGGCGAATCGACTGACGCCACCCAGGTGCTCTGACGGAATAAACAGCGGTACCGACAAGATGGCCCACGTGCCGGCAAACGCGTGCACGGGCACAGCAGCAATCGCATCGTCGACATGAAATCTCGCCAGTAGTCGCACGCCGGCAAAGCAGATCGTGCTGGCGACCATCGAGGTGATGACCGCTCCGATTGGATCGAGAAAATGGCAGGCAGCCGTCACCGACACGAGCCCTGAAATCACACCATTAAAAAGATCGTTAATGATTAACTTGCGCTCGACGAAGTAGGACAGCGCGACACCGACGACGCCACCCGCGGCGGCCGCCAAGTTCGTATTCACCAGAATGCGGGGCACTCTGCCGGTTAGCCCTAACTCGCTACCGCCATTGAAGCCCCACCATCCAAACCACAGCAAGATGACGCCAAACGTTGCCAGAGGCAAATTGTGACCGTTGATCGGTCGCGCTCCAGGTCCGAATCGACCGATTCGAGCACCCACCACCAGGATCATCGCCAGCGAAACCCAGCCACCAACACAGTGAACGACGGAGGCGCCCGCAAAATCGATGAAACCAAGGTTTTCCAGCCACCCCGGCGTGCCACCCAAAGCGCCACCCCACACCCAGCTGCCGAAGAGCGGATAGATAAACACAGAAATCAAACAGGCAGCTAGAACATAGCTACCAAATCGCACGCGTTCGGCAACCGCGCCCGACAAGATGGTGGTCGCCGTCCCGCAGAACACCAGCTGGAACAGAAAAAATGCGACCAACTTGCTGCTGTCGAGATTGGAAAAGAAATAGTGGCACTGCTGGTCGGGTCGGGCAACCGCGAACATCAGGCCGAATCCGACAGCCCAGAAGACGATTCCCGTCACGCAAAAATCGACCAAGTTCTTGGTCGCCACGTTGATGCTATTCTTGGCACGAACAAGCCCGCTTTCTAGAAAGCAGAAACCACCTTGCATGAGCATGACGGTCGCTGCCGATAAGAGGACATAGAGCGTATCAATCTTGTGTAATTCAAAGTCCATGGTCGTCACAAAAATCCCCGTAGTTGGCGCCGGCAATTAGCGCCGAAACATTACATTTTTCCTTTGAGTTAAGCTGGTGCTGGCCATACGCCAGCGTTGTTTTCCATCGCCGAAATGAACTCACTCGCTTCGACGGGCCGCGAAAACAGGTAACCTTGCCCGATCGTGCAGCCGGCTTCGAGCAACTTTTGACGCTGGGCTGCTGTCTCGACCCCTTCCGCAACAAGCTGTAAATCAAGTCCCGCGGACAGCCCAGTAATCGCCTTGATAATGGCAATGTTCGATTTGTGTTCCATATTCAAGACGAACGAACGGTCGATCTTGATCGTGTCGAGCGGCAAGCGATGCAGATAGGCCAAAGAGGAATAACCGGTTCCGAAATCATCCAGGCTGATTTGGACTCCTCGATCGCGAATCGCTGCGAGGATTTTGGTCGTCTTATCGGCATCTACCATGATGCCGCTTTCGGTGACTTCAAGCCGCAATCCGACGGTATCCAGCTGATGTTTCTTGAGGACCTCATCAACCGTTTCGACCAACTGACCGCGGTGAAATTGACGCGGGGAGAGATTCACCGCGACCCAGAACTCTTCTGGAAGTCGAGCCGTTTTTTTCCACTCCGCCAGCTGTCGACACGCTTCGTCCATGACCCAACGACCAAGCGGTACGATCAGCCCCGTCTCTTCCGCCGTAGAAATAAAGTCGTTGGGAGGCACCATGCCCCGTTCTGCGTGACACCAACGCACCAGCGCTTCGGCGCCCAACGCCTGCCCGGTTTCTAGATTCACAATGGGTTGGTAATGGAGAACGAACTCGTCCGAGGTAATCGCCCGATGAAGTTCGTTTTCTAGATCGAGCCGTGCTTTCACCTTCTGATGCATGCGCGGGTCGTAACAACAAGCACACGACTTTCCTTGCGCTTTTGCTTGGTACATGGCGGTGTCGGCTTCGCGAAGCAAGTCTTGGGCGCCTACGCAGCGGTCGGACACCGAGCTGTACCCGATGCTCAAAGTGACGAACACCTCGCGGTCATTGCTCAGCTTGATTGGCTCGTCCAGGCTGCCGATGATGCGTTCGGCAACAAGTTCCGAGACGTCTTCTCCCTCGACATGCTTCACCAAAACGGCAAATTCATCACCGCCAATCCGAGAAACAATCGAATCAGAATTTCGAAGGCACGATTCGATTCGTCGAGCCACTGCAATCAACAGTTGGTCACCGGCGTCGTGGCCAAACCCGTCATTGACGAGCTTGAAGTTATCGATGTCGAGGTACAGCACCGAAAAATGTGCAACCGGAGATCGACGAAATTGCTCAAAACTGCGATCGACACGTTCTTTAAATAGCAACCGATTCGGCAGTCCTGTCAACGCGTCGGCCACCTTGCCTTCCGTGACATCGGTCAAAGAACCGGCGATGCGAATCGCCCGTTGCTCTTGGTCCCGCACCGCTAACCCGCGACACAGCATCCACCGGTAGGAATTGTCACAACGTTGGATCCGTAACTCCATTTCGAAATGTGGTGTTTCGCCCGTCAGGTGGAGATCGAGCTCTGCCTCAACGCGTTCGAAATCGTCACGATGGATCCGACCTAAGAATTCTTGTGGACTATCGATGGGGTGATTCTCGGCCAGTCCCACCATCGCTTTCCAACGCGGCGAATAATACACCTCGTCGGTGATCAGATTCCAATCCCAGAGTCCGTCATTGGCTCCTTGAGCCGCGAGTGCATACCGCTGCTCGCTCTCTCGTAAGGCCGATTGAGCCGCGCGGAGTCGCAGTTGCGTTCTGACACGCGCGGCCGTAACACCAGGGTCAATCGGCTTGTTGACGTAGTCATTGGCTCCCAGATCAAACGCGCGGATGACTTGCTCACGTTCATCGGACGCCGTGACCATGATGACCGGCAAGGCGGCCTCGTCCTGCTCAGAACGAATTTGCATCAGGACTTCGAACCCATCCATGTTCGGCATCGAAATGTCCAAGAGAACGAGGCTGAAATCGCCTTCCGCAATCAGCTCTAAAGCCGCTTCGCCACTGTCGGCCTCGACCGTTTCGATGTCGTATCGAGCCAGCATGCGTCGCAGCAGGGTGCGATTGATTTGCTCGTCATCGACCACCAATACTCGATCTGAACTCGCCTCGCTAGAACGCCGGCGAGCCCTCTTCACCACAGCGGCAGTGCCCTGCTCGCGTTGCGAATATTGGTATGTTGTTTCCACAATTTGATCCCTTCACATTGGTCAGCCAATATGTAGGTTGTGGGCATCATCCAAGCCGGGACATTCGTGCCGGGTGCGGGTAAGAACCAACGCCGAATCCTCGGCCTGTGCCGCCATTCCGGCCTTCATCGACCGTGACAGCGCGAGTATTGCCTAGGAAGTGGGGGTCCTCCCCGCCCCGAAGAACTTCTCGCGCCAGGCATTAATCACTTCAATCGTCGCTACCGCGCCGTTCCCCGATGATGTGGTTAATCAGCCCGATCAACAGCTGATCATGGAAAGTCAAATCGACTTCGGTCGTTACTTTCCAGCGATTGAAGAACCAGTGTTTATGACTGCGGGCAATCTCTTGACCGCGAATCGTGACCTTATGAAGATTGGCGAGAGCTCCCACGGGAAACATCACCGCCTCACCAATACTCAATTGCACCTTCCATTTCGTCGATAGAAACGCCGCCTTGGCCGCTTCACCGTAGATATCACCGGTTTGGGTATCGACCAGCAAGAAGCGACTCTTAAACATCGACGGCTTGCGCAATTCGAATTCGTTTTCACCAAGTAGATGGATGGTCAACGATTCGCTCAACCATTTCGTACTGAAGGTACCGCGTGGTCTTCCCTGAAAGAAAAGAACGTATTGGTTGCCGAACCAGCGCTTCGCTTTTGCTTCCAGCATGCTTTCTCCCTCACGCCATTTCAGCAGATTCGTATTGGAGAATACACCCACTCCTAAAGGGAAGCGACACGAAGTCGTCGACGACGCCATTTTTCGCAAAAGAGCGGCCGTTCCCAGGGCGTTCATGCTTGTGGTCACCCACGTTCGAACCAACAATGGAGACTTCATGTCGTCTTCAGGACGGCTCGTATCATTTACGGAGCGATTTCTTATGAAGCGTTGGGCAAATTCGATTCTGACAATTCGCTACCTCAGCTACTGCCTGCTGACCGTCGGTCTCTTACCATCAGTCACCGCCGCGGAAGAACAGGCGACGATCTGTCGCTACTGTGAACACGCACACCAGGCGGCTCCTTCGTCCCACGGTTCCATTCATTACGCGCCGGACCGCGTCGTCGATGTGACGCACATTAAACTGGATGTGACGCCTAACTTTGAGGAGGAGTCGGTCGAAGTGATCGCTCGGCTGTCCTTCAAGCCTCTGATGAAACCGCTGGAAGAGTTGCGATTGGACGGTGTCGAACTCGACGTCCAACAAGTCACCAGTTCTTCGCGCGTCCGTGATTTTTCAACGTCGGCAGAAGCGGTCACGATCTTGTTCGAGGAACCGATTACCTCCGGCACCGACTCGTGGGTCGAAATCACCTACTCGGCCCGACCGACTCGCGGGCTCTATTTCCGCACACCAAAAATGGGATACCCCGAAACCGACACTCATTTGTGGACCCAAGGCGAACCGCACGAAGCGCGCCACTGGTTCCCCTGTTTCGACTATCCCAACGAGCGCAGTTCGACCGAGATCATTTGCCATGTCCCTCAAGAGATGACGGTCCTTTCCAACGGCAAACGGCTCAGCGAATCGGTCGAAGGGGACATCAAAACGGTCCATTGGAAGCAAGAGAAGCCGCACGCAAACTACTTGATCTGCCTCGTCGCTGGCCATTTCGAAAAATTGGAAAAATCCCACCGCGATGTCCCACTCGCATTCTTCTCGCAACCCAGCATCGCCGCCCATGCCAAGAACTCGTTCCGCGACACGCCGGAGATCATGAATTTCTTTGAAGAGGAAATTGGCGTCCCCTTCCCCTGGGACAAATACTATCAGGTCACCATTCGCGATTTCATGTGGGGCGGCATGGAGAATACGTCGCTGACGACGCTGACGCATAGCACCGTCTTCGCCGAAGAAACGGAGAACATTCACTCTTCGCGCGGACTCGACGCGCACGAGATGGCGCACCAGTGGTTTGGAGATTACGTTACGTGCAAAGACTGGAGTCATCTCTGGTTGAATGAAGGCTTTGCCACCTTCTATACGCACTTATTCAAGGGCTACAAAGCGGGCGAAGAGGAAATGCTGTACGGGCTTTACCGAGACGCCGAAGGTCGCATTCTCACACAAGGTAAAGACAAACGGCCGATCGTTTACAAGGGCTACGAGAGCGCCGGTGAACAGTTTGATTATCGTGCGTACCCGAAAGGGAGTTGGGTCCTGCACATGCTCAGGTCTCAATTAGGCCCCGAACTTTATCGTCAGTGCATCCAAGCCTACCTGGAACGACACGCGCTCTCGCCCGTCGTCACCGCCGACTTGGTGCGAGTCATCGAAGAGCAAACCGGTCAATCGTTCGACCGATTTTTCGATCAATGGGTTTTTCGGCCTCGCTTCCCAGACCTACAAGTCAATTACAGCTGGAATCCGAAAAAGCAGCTCGCCCGTGTCACGGTCAAGCAGACACACGAAACGGATGACGATGTACGACTGTTCGAATTCCCGACGAAGCTGCGATTTTATGTCAATGGCGAAATCGTCGATCATGAAGTCGAGATCAACGAACAGCAGCATGATTTTTACATCGCACTGGCCGACGAACCGGCCGTGTTCCGCTTCGATCCCGATTATTCGGTACTGGCCAAAGTGAACGTGAACGTCGGAGGGCGGCGCGGCAAATCGCTAAAGATGTTGGCCACCCAACTGAAGAACGACGACGACGTGATGGGCCGATTGCTGGCAGTGAAAGAATTGGCCACCCAAAGCGGTCGACAGAAGAAAGCACAAGCGGTCGAACTGCTCGCCCAGACACTCGCGCAAGACCCTTTTTGGGGCGTCCGCGTCAGAGCAGCCAAAGCATTGCAGAAAATCGCGACGGACGAATCGTTTACCGCGCTAAGCTCCCATGTTGATCAACAGGACGCGCGGGTCCGTGATGAGGTCGTGTTTGCACTTGGAAAATCTTATCGGCCAGAGACGCTGGACCAGCTAAAGCAGCTCTACCAGTCGGAATCCAATCCGGAAATTCGGAGCACCGTCGTTCGTGCGCTCGGCAAATTCGATGCGAAAGAGACGCAAGCGATCGTCAAGCAGGCCCTGGCCACCAAATCGTTTAAGAATGAAGAAGCCGCGGCAGCCATCCGCGCCGTGCGAACGCAGAACAACCTCAGGCTCCGCAAGCATTTGCAAGCCATGTTGACCAGTCGAGGCAACGAACTTGGCAGCCGGACGCTGGGGGAAGGGCTGAATACACTAGCACAGCTGTCGCGCCCGACCAAAAAGAAAAGAGAAACCCGCGATTTCATTGAAGGCTATTTGGACCATCCGAAGGCGACGGTTCGACTCGCGGCAGTTCGCGCTTTGGGCGAGCTGGGCGACCCGTCGGCGGAGGGACTGTTGGAATCACTCTCTTCCGACCGCGATGATCGTCTGGCAAAAGTCGCCGCGACCGCCATCAAAAAATTGCGGGACGAGACTCCTTTCGTCCCCGGCGAAGTTGCCGAACTGCGCAAGATCATTAACGAATTAAAGGGGGAATACGATGCGCTACGAAACGAGCTGGAACAACTCAAACTGAGTTCCGCGGCCCGGCAACAAACGCCCGAAAACCCAGAAAGCGAAGCCGATGAAGCGGCCGAGTCATCGAGTTCAGACGATTCCGACGACGCAACTGAATCCGATGGTACGAACGAGCAAGGCGAGAAGGAATTGGCCAGAGACAAAGCCAAACGGCGTTCC
The DNA here is from genome assembly GCA_964480915.1 of uncultured Pirellulaceae bacterium. Taxonomy (GTDB): domain Bacteria; phylum Planctomycetota; class Planctomycetia; order Pirellulales; family Pirellulaceae; genus CAWGCE01. The sequence goes on from CAYZRS010000005.1 coordinate 106,984, forward strand.
AAGAGGCGCAAGCGGGAGGCAGCCCCGACAAGCGATACGCCCCGAAACGCCGCTGATGAAGTCTAGAAGCTGAGCCACATGAATACGCCTGCCCACGTCGCGGCCAGTCTGCTTCTCTGGCGAAATGAAAGCACCGGGTCGGCCGCTGCCGCGATTACGGTCGGTGCCATTCTGCCCGATGCGCCCATGTTTGGTTTCTACGCCTATCAGAAATTGATGGGCCAGAGTGAAGCGAGTATTTGGTCGACGCACTATTTCGCCGATCGCTGGCAATTGCTATTCGACCTCTTCAATTCAGCGCCGCTGATGCTCGTGGTGATTGGCATCAGCTATGCCTACGGATGGCGGTTCGGCGGTCTGCTGGCAGCAAGCGCCTTACTGCATATCCTTTGCGATTTCCCGTTGCATCATGACGACGCCCATCGTCATTTGCTGCCACTGACTCACTGGCGATTTGCGAGCCCGGTCTCCTACTGGGACCCTAAACATTTCGGACACATCTTCATGTGGTTCGAACTAACCTTTGCGCTGGGTAGCTGCATCTTTGTGATGCGCACGTCGCCCCACCATGCGATCCGCGCCGTCGCGATCGGAACCCTAACGCTGTACTTGATCGGCATGGCCTTCGCCGCGCTCGTCTGGCTGCCGCAACTCAATCAGATCGAGTAACTGACGGGGATTGCGAACGGGGCACCATTACCAATGGTTCTGCTCGCGCAGCCACAGAATTTGACCAGTATGGTGGCGGATGTGCCACGGATAGTAATTCAATGCCGACCACAACGAGACCGTCTCACCCGATTGCGGATGTACGAAGGTCCTTTCAAACGACGACTGATTCATCGTCTTGAGCACTTGTGTCCATTTTTGATGGATGCCTTGCAGCAGCCCCAGTGCCGGTGCAATCTCGCCATGTTGAGCGTCGGGCAGCACGACCCAGTCGGCTTCCTCGTACGCCTTTATCGTCGGATTGTCTTCCGCCAACGTCCATTTGAAACGGATGTAACTGTGGACGTGGCTATCGGCGACATGGTGCACGATCTGACGAATCGTCCAGTTCTTATATTTCGTATCGAGCCGATCTTCGGATAAACCGGCGACCGCTTGATGCATCCGTTGAGGCGCGGCAGCGATCTGTTCGATGAGACTCTCCTTCCGTGCTTCACTCCACTCAAGGCACGGGGCGAACGGACCGGCTGGATGATCGGGGACCATGAAATGTGACCTTTCGCGTCCTGGCAGTGTGGAAGTCGGCCGTCGATCGACCATTTCAAAAAAGATGACGGCCGGTACGTCCTAGGTTGCCAGCTGGTTTCTTCGTCAAAATGAGTGGTGCGCATTCTAACGAGCCATGAAAAAAAGGGCAGGCGAAAACGGCCATTGTCCTGTGGCTCGGAAGGGCGAATCCCTGCTTTTGTACCCAGAATCACGTGGGTTCGGACCGATTTTGGATTACGATGACGATAGGAACATTCGTCCACCGTTCTTTGATTTGAGGGGCTCTTCTTTGCATCGCCTGATTGCTCTCGTTGCTGCGTCCGTCGTCTTCGTCGGAAATGGATTTCTGCTTGCCCAGTCGGCCGACACCGCCCCGCTCGTTGGGCTGCAGCGTCATTTGCCTTTGGACTACGCCATCACCGGCGATCAAATTGTGACCGCACCGGGCAAGAGTCCGATCGCGGCCACGATCATTATTCGCGATGGTCGCATCCAAGCGGTCGCACCCGATCTCGACATCCCGAGCGACCTGCGAGTTGTCGATGCCACGGGCAAGCTGATTTACCCCGGCTTCATCGACGGTTATTCAGAACGCTCGATCCGCGATTTCAGCAGCACGTCCGGTTATTGGAACGCGAACGTCGTCCCCGAGCGCAGTGCGCTCTATGGCTTCGAGCCCGAAACAGACACTTCGAAGAAATGGCGGGCGATCGGTTTTACCGCCCGACTGCTGGCCCCCAAGAGCGGACAGGTGAAGGGAACCAGTGCTGTCATCTCTTGCGGTACTGGTGACCCGGCGACACTCGTCATCCATCCCAACGTGGCATTGCACGTTGCGCTGACGACCGTCCGCCGGCGCCACTCGGAAAACTACCCGAGCTCACCGATGGGAGCCGTGGCGCTGGTGCGGCAAGCATTCTACGATGCGGAATGGTATGGCAAGGCTTGGAAAGCGGCCGCCGCCAACCCCAGAATCGAACGGCCCGATCGCAACGATGCCTTGGCCGCTTTGGGCGCTTGGACCGATAGCGGTCACCCGATCATCGTCGACTCGTCCAATGAAAGGTACTTTGCCCGCGCCGATCGACTGGGGCGAGAATTCAGCCTACCGATCATTGTCCGTGCATCGGGCCGCGAGTACCGGCGACTTGACGATGTGGCCAGCACAGGTCGAGCGGTGATTCTGCCGTTGAACTTCCCCAAAGCGCCTGCTGTCAGCACTCCCGCCGACGCCGCGTCGGCAACGCTGCAAAGTCTCATGCATTGGGATTTGGCACCCGAAAATCCCGCGAGGCTGGCCGCCGCTGGCGTTCGCATCGCGTTGACGACCGATGGACTGGCAAAAGAGACGAAGTTTTGGGACCAGCTCCGTCTGGCGATCCGACGTGGCCTTTCAGAAGAAACAGCATTGGCCGCACTCACGACCACTCCGGCCGACCTGTTCGGCGTCTCCGATCAACTGGGAACGATCGAACCGGGCAAAGCAGCCAACCTCGTGATCGCCACCGGCAATCTGTTCACCGATAAGAAAGCCAAAGTTGCCGAAACGTGGATCGCTGGAAAACGCCATCAGATCATCCGCGAACCGATGACCGATCTCACGGGCGCGTGGCAACTGGAAATCCAACCGAGCCCCGATCAAGACGAAGCGGAGGAAGCAGGCGTCGAGTCGCCATCGCTCACCGTCCGCTTGTCGGGCAAACCGGGTAAGTACAAGGGAACGATCGCCACCGGCGACGAGTCGGAAAAAGATCGCGTCAAAATCGAAAAGGTGCAACAAGCCGACTCGCGTCTGTCGCTGCTGTTTGATGGTGAGAAGCTCGCCCAAGAAGGATTCGTCAACGTCACCTTTGTGGTGGTCGAACCGCTCGAACAAGGATCACTGCTCGCCGGTCGTGGCCACTGGCCCGACGGCACCCTCTTCCGCTGCCAACTTAGCAAACTGGCGACGGAAGATACGGAAGATGCACCCACAGATGCAAACGACGCGCAACCAACCGCTGACGAAGCGCAAGAGAATGAGGCCGAAGCGGTCGCAGAGGACGCCGACGTCGCAGCGGCAAATGAGACAGAAGATAAAGCAGACGAGGAGGAGTCCGAAGAAGAGGAGCCACAGGCGCTCTTCGACGTCAACTATCCGCTCGGCGCTTACGGCCGGGACGCTTTGCCGACACGGGCCGAATCGATCGCCTTCACCGGCGCCACAATTTGGACCAGTGGACCGGACGGCAATCTGGAGAACGGGACGGTCATCGTCTCCAACGGAAAAATTACAGCGGTCGGCACCGACCTGACCATCCCCGACGGAACCGAAACGATCGATGCGACCGGCAAACATATCTCGCCTGGAATCATCGATTGCCACTCGCATATCGCTACCGATGGTGGCGTGAACGAAGGGACCCAAGCGGTCACCTGCGAAGTCCGCATCGGAGATTTCATTGACCCGAACGACATTGCCATCTATCGACAGTTGGCCGGCGGTGTCACCATTGCCAACGTGCTCCACGGTTCGGCCAATCCAATTGGTGGGCAAAACCAAGTCATCAAGATGCGTTGGGGAGCCAATGGGGAAGCGGCCAAGTTTACGGACGCCCCTCAGGGCGTCAAATTCGCCTTGGGCGAAAACGTCAAGCAAAGCAACTGGGGCGAAGAGCACACAACGCGTTACCCACAGACTCGGATGGGTGTCGATGAATTGCACATCGACGCGTTTCAACGAGCGGTCGCCTACCGTCAGCAGTGGAGTGACTGGAAAACTTCGCCTCAGGGCCTGCCACCTCGATTAGATTTAGAATTAGAGGCATTGGCAGAGATCATCGAAGGCAAACGCTGGATCCATTGTCACAGCTACCGACAGAGCGAGATCATGGCGCTCATGAAGACCTGCGATCGCTTCGGCGTCACGATCGGAACCTTCCAACATATCTTGGAAGGATACAAAGTCGCCGACGAAATGGCCAAACGGGGCATCATGGGTAGCTCCTTTTCCGACTGGTGGGCCTATAAATTTGAGGTCTACGATGCGATTCCATTCAATGGCGCGCTGATGCACAACGCCGGCGTTGTCGTCTCATTCAATTCAGACGACGCCGAGATGGGTCGCCGCTTGAATTCAGAAGCGGCCAAGGCCGTACGATACGGCGGAGTGAGCCCGGAGGAGGCACTGAAGTTTGTCACACTCAACCCGGCCAAGCAGCTGCGGATCGATGCACGAGTTGGCTCGATCGAAGTCGGTAAAGATGCCGACCTAGTGGTGTGGAATGTCTCGCCACTTTCGATCTATTCGCGAGCCGAACAAACCTGGATCGATGGACGCCGGATGTTTGATCGTGAAGAGGATCAACAATTACAACAGCGAGATCGGCAGCGGCATGCAGCGCTGGTCCAAAAAGTCATCAAATCGGGCGCGTCCCAACGCAAACCGGGTGAAGACGACAAGAATGACGATGACCTGTGGGCTCAAGCCGATACGTTTTGCCACGGGCATGGGCACGATCATGGAGAATAGGCAGCACCGAATGACATACCGTTTTGAACATCCCATCTCCAATTGGTTGCTCATTGCGATCATGGGGACATTCGCCCTACCCTGCGCCACGGCATGGGGCGGACCCGAGGTGCCAGGAAAAAAAGAGGAACAAGCCATTCTGATTCGTGGCGTCACCGTTCACACGATCAGCGGCGACATCATCGCAGACGGGGCCGTCACCATCATTGATGGGAAGATCGGTTCGGTCGGAACGACCGACGAAATCGCCGTTCCGACCGATGCAAGGGTCATCGAATTCGACGACGATCAGCCTCACCATCTTTACCCCGGCTTGATCGACGCCGACACGGCATTGGGCCTGGTGGAAATCGAAGCCGTGCGGGCGACGAAGGACACCACCGAAACGGGGGAACTGAACCCGAACGCGAAAGCGCTCACCGCTTTCAATCCGGACAGTGAACTCATCCCGGTCGCTCGTGCGGAAGGTGTGCTTATTGGCCTCGTCGTGCCACGTGGCCGGCTGCTCCGCGGGCAATCGGCGTTGATGATGCTGGACGGTTGGACGGGTGATGACATGGCGTTAGAACCAGCGGCTGGCATGCATCTTTCCTGGCCGTCGCCCGTTCGTGGTCGGTCATGGGAAAATGATGACTCGACCGATGAGCGTCGCAAACGCCATCGCGAGCGGCTAGAAAAAATTGGCGAATTTTTTGAGCAAGCGAAAATCTACCGGACGGCTCGCGCTGATGAATCGGTCCATGCCAAATATGACCCGCGTTTTGACTCGCTTGTGCCCGTGATTGCCGGTGAGCAACGGCTATTCGTTCATGCCAACGACGTTCGGCAGATCGAAGAGGCGATCGCGTTTGCCGTCGAACATGACTTGAAGATTGTGATCGTGGGTGGCTATGACGCGGAACTGTGCGCCGAACTGCTGATTCAGCATGAAGTGCCCGTCATCGTGACCGGCACGCATCGCTTACCCAGAAACCGGCACGCCGCTTACGACGAACCATTCACGTTACCGGCTCGATTGAAAGCGGCCGGCGTCACCTACTGCCTATCCGGCTATGACCGATTTTCCGCAGCGGGAGTTCGTAATCTAACGCAACACGCAGGCACAGCGGCTGCCTTTGGGCTGGAACCGGAAGAGGCGGTGCGCGCCATCACGTTGGCCGCGGCCGAAGTCCTCGGTGTCGCCGATCGCATCGGCTCGATCGAAAAAGGTAAGGACGCGACGCTCATCATTGCCGATGGCGACGTCTTAGAAATTCATGCCAACATCTCCCATGCGTTCATCCAAGGGCGAGCCGTCGACCTCGACAACAGGCATAAGCGGCTCTACCGCAAGTATCAGCAGAAGTACGAGCGGCTTGAAACGGAGCCATAGACGCCGGTCGCTGCTGGACATCTCCAGCGAATTCGAACGACTTGCCGGGCTGCGAAGTTTTTGAAATCGTCATCGCTGTGCGAAAACGTGCGCCGCACAGATGGATCGCCTCTGCTGCCGGTCGCTGCAGAATCGGCAATTCGATCGGAAATGGCGGTGATCGGCAGGCGTCTGCGGTCGCGACAGCGCTCCTAGGAACGAGACAAATCGACCGAGAGGTCTGCAGAAAGTTGTGAAAAGTGACGATCGCATGTCGTGCGAGCAGTCGGAATGGTATAAAAGGCGGCAGCGAAGGAGGGGATCATGATGCTTGCAACTGGAATCCAATCACCCTGGTGATCGATTTCACCGTCGCCTTCCTGCTGATTTCTCAAAACCGGAAGGAAGAGCTATGCGTGCCACACAAGCGGCTTTTGTCTGCGTTTTTAGCCTGATCGCCTCGACTGTTGCCTGGGGTCAGATCGCCGAGGTAGGGCGACTGGGGATCGACGGAACACGTGATGTCTGGTCCGACGGCACCCACGCCTTCATCAACACCGCCTCTCAATTATTCACGATCGATATTTCCGATCCGACACAACCGACGGTCCTGTCCCAGATTTCGGCTTCTGGTGGCAACGACGTCAAGACGGCCAATGGATACGCCTACGCGGGCTCGGTCGAAATCTATGACATTAGCAATCCGACGTCACCCAGCAGTGTCGCTTCTCTACCCGGCAATGGTCACAACGTGTTTGTCGACAACGATCGGCTCTATATCGCCAATGTCAATGATGTCGTGCCGGTGTATGACGTAAGCGATCCGACCAACCCACAATTCATCAACAATATTTCAATGGGAGGCGGATTCGCCGTGCACGACATTACGGTCGTTGACGGCAGGCTCTATGCGTCGGGCATCGGTTCCGGCGAAACAAAGATTTTTGACGTGAGCAACCTTACAGGACAGCAACAACCGCCGTTGCTTGCCTCTTGGGTGTCCGGCTCTGCAACGCACAGCAGTTGGCCCACAGATGATGGCAACTCCCTGGTCGTCGCGCGAGAAAACTCGGTGGGCGATATTCGAATTTGGGACATTAGTGATCTCTCGAACCCCACACTCCAATCGACCATTGAAGATTCCGATTTCGGCGCGTCGGCATTCTCGCCCCACAACCCACTCCTCGTCGGCGACACGCTTTACGTTTCTTGGTACCAGGCTGGCCTGCAAGTTTTTGACATTTCCGATCGCAGCAATCCAGTGCAGCTGGGTAGTTTTGACTCATCAGCCGTCTGGGGCGTTTACCCCTATTTGGGTCCCGATCGCATTTTGCTCAGCGATTTCAACACTGACGACCTCATCATCGTGGACGTGCGTGACGTGTTGAAGGATGGTGACTTCGACGGCGATAGCCGCCTCACCTGCACCGACATTGATGCGTTGGTTGAGCAAGTTGTGAATGGTTCGACCGATTTACACTTTGATACGAACGCCGATGGCAGCGTCACCGCGGCCGATATCACCGCATGGCTGGCCGTCGCTGGTGCGGCCAATCAACCTTCCGGAGCGGCCTACTTGCCGGGCGACGCTAATTTGGACGGCCTGGTGGATGGGGAAGATTTCTTGATTTGGAATGCCAACAAGTTCACATCCCAGGCGGCCTGGTGCAGCGGTGACTTCAATGCGGATGGTCTTGTGAATGGGGGTGATTTTCTGGAATGGAATGCCAACAAATTCAGTGCGGCTGACGTTGCCGCCGTGCCAGAACCGACTCATTTGTTGTTGTGGCTGGGTTGCTTCACCTGCTGGATGACCCGTCGGACGAATCCTCGGGCTTCCACAAAGCGGTAGCCAGGGAATTGCAAGTCGCGGAAACACTGGTCACAATTTGGAATGGAGAACCGATGACCAAGGGAATCGTGATGAAGGCAACGAATAATTTTATCCCCTGCCCCGTCTGTGGGACCAAGTTCGATATCGGCTTGACGTTGGCAATGCCGTTCTGTTCGGAACGTTGTCAGAAGGTTGATCTGAACCGCTGGATGGAAGAAGAATACGGCGTGCCTTGGGATGCGCCGCTTGATGAGGAAGAGTACGAAGAATCGTCGGGCCATCCGGACGAATCCTCCAATTGAAGTTTGCCAACTTTCTTTTGGCTTCGCATGCTTTGCGTGGAGATAGTTCGAATTGAATCCCGAATCGGAAGAGCAACGACGGATCAAGCGCGAGTTAGAAAAGCAGGAGCGCTATCCCTGGCTGCTCCTGTTTCAGTGCTTCCAAGCGGCCACGCATCCGCAGGTGTTGGCGCTGGCGATTCTCGGCGCCATCGCCACCACAGCCGGCTGGCGGTTGGCGGACAAAGCCATCCTCAAAACGGCACACAAGATCGAGTTCGCTCAGGTCGAATCGGATAGCGCGTCGTTTGCTAAGTGGCCGGGCCAGCGCACCGCGACGAAAACGTGGCATCCGACGGCTCTGACCGAGTGGCTGGCTCCCATCGAAACCAGTTGGGGGCCACCACCTGATGGCATTTGGTCGATCCCGCGACGTTTCGTCGGTCCGGTGCATGGCATCGCTCGGCGCGAGCGGACGCGTTGGACCTCGCTCTATTATCTGCTGGGCGGCCTGTGGACCGTCTTGGTCTGGAGCGGATTTGGTGTCGCCATCTCACGCATGGCGGCTCAGCGCTACACGCGTGATGAAGCCGTGAGTGCCTTGGACGGATTCCGCTATGCTCAGTCAAAAATCGTCGCGAGTCTGGGCGGCATGCTGTGCCCGCTGGTCGCCATCTTGGTACTCACGCTCCCCATGATGGGACTCGGCCTATTGATGAGATTTGACGCCGGATTGGTCATTGCCGGCATCTTGTGGCTGTTCACCGTACCGATCGGATTTGTGTTGTCGATCGTCATCTTGGGGTTGCTGTTCGGCTGGCCGTTGATTTGGGGTGCTGTCGCGGTCGATTCTTCAGATGGATTCGACGCCGTGAGCCGCTCGTATGCGTACACATTTCAACGACCATTGCACTATTTGGCCTATGCCATTCTGGCCGTGCTGGTCGGCATCCTGGGCTGGTTCGTCGTGTGGATCCTGAGTGAATTGGTCGCCAATGTGGGGCTGTGGGCGGCCAGTGTGACGACAGGGCGGGAACGAATGGCCCAATTATTGGCCGCCCCGACCAGCGCGGACGCGTCCGGTTCAGCCGCTCTCGCAGCGAAATTCATCTCGTTTTGGAATGGGCTCATCCGCACTGTCGCCAGCGGATACGGCTACTCTTACTTCTGGAGTGCCACGACGGCGATTTACCTCCTGCTGCGGCATCAGGTCGACCATGTCGAGCTGGACGAAATCAAGCTTGCCAGCGACATCGGTGTCGGCACTTCTGTGGCCCCGGGTGCCGGCTCGAAAACAGCGTTCTCGCCGCCTTCCTCGTAATTCGTCCCGCGTATCGAATGCTTTTTGGCGCCGAAAAAGTTCTGGCCGATCCCGGCTGGTGGGAGCCTCGTTGTCCTTGACCCTATTCTTAGGCACGACGATAATCCGGGGCTTATTGTTACGTCACGCAGGACCAAGGCATTTATCCCATGAAGATTCACGAGTACCAGGCAAAGCAAGTCCTGCGCGAAGCAGGCGTCGCTGTTCCACGAGGCATCGTCGCCCGCAGCCCGGAAGAAGCAGCGGCCGCATTTCAAGAATTGGGCGGCCCGCTGGCTGTCGTGAAGGCACAGATTCATGCGGGCGGACGTGGCAAAGGCACGATCAAAGAACATCCAGAACAGCGTGGCGTTCAATTGGTCAAATCGGCCGAAGAAGCCGCTTCCGTGGCGAAGAATCTGATCGGCAACACGCTCGTCACGATTCAAACCGGCGAAGAAGGAAAAACGGTCAACCAAGTCTTTGTCGAAGAAGGCTGCGATATTGCTCGTGAGCTTTACCTCGGAATTGTCTTGGATCGAGCCGCCAGCGTGCCCGTGCTGATGGTTTCCAGCGAAGGTGGTGTCGAAATCGAAGAGGTCGCAGCCCACTCACCAGAGAAAATCTTCAAAGAACATTTCGACCCACACTTCGGTTTGCAAAGTTACCAAGTTCGCAAGTTGTGCAAGGCACTGGGTATCGAAGGGAAGTCGGTTCGCAGCGCAGACAAGTTCATGCGGGCGCTCTGCCGGTTGTACGTGGAAAAAGACTGCACGATGGCCGAAATCAATCCGCTCGTCGTGACTGGCGACGGCGAAATGATCGCACTCGACGCCAAAGTCAGTTTTGATGAAAACGCGCTCTTCAAACACAAAGAGCTGGAAGAGCTGCGTGATTTGAGCGAAGAAGAGCCGGCTGAAGTTCGTGCCGGCAACGCGGGGCTCAGTTATGTCAAACTGGACGGCAACATCGGCTGCCTCGTCAACGGAGCCGGCCTGGCGATGAGCACCATGGACCTCATCAAGTTACACGGCGGCGAACCGGCGAATTTTCTCGACGTGGGCGGCGGTGCTAAAGTCGAACAAGTCACCGAAGCGTTTAGCATTCTCCTCGATGACAAAAACGTGAAAGCGGTTCTCGTCAATATTTTCGGGGGCATCATGCGTTGCACGGTCATCGCAGACGCACTGATCAAGGCGTATAAGTCACTCGACTTCAACGTGCCCCTGGTCGTGCGGCTAGAAGGGACCGAAGTCGAAGAGGGACGAAAAATGCTGGCGGAAAGCGGGATCGATCTGATCTCGGCCGAAGGCCTGACCGACGCGGCGCAAAAGGTCGTCGCCACGGTCGCGTAGTCCGCTTTAAAACACCACCAATATTTCACATGTGAGCTGAACGATGAGCATTCTCGTCAACAAAGATACGAAAGTCATTTGCCAAGGCATTACCGGTTCGGCCGGTGAATTTCATACGAAACACTGCATCGAGTACGGTACGAAAATGGTCGGCGGCGTCACGCCCGGTAAGGGTGGCGAAACGGTCCAAGGCCTGCCGGTATTCGACACGGTCGCCGAAGCGGTCGAGCAGACCGGAGCGTCGGCCACGATGATCTTCGTACCGCCTCCTTTCGCGGCCGATGCAATCCTCGAAGCGCTCGACGCCAAAATGGACGTCATCATTGCGATCACGGAGGGAGTGCCGGCCCTGGACATGGTCGAAGTCTATGACCGAGTCAAGAATAGCGACTCGGTCTTGATCGGCCCGAATTGCCCGGGCGTGATCACTCCAGAAGAATGCAAGATCGGCATCATGCCGGGCTACATCCACAAGAAGGGATCGGTCGGCGTGATGAGTCGCAGCGGTACGCTGACGTACGAAGCCGTTTGGCAACTGACGAACCTGGGCCTCGGTCAGTCGACGTGCGTTGGACTGGGCGGCGATCCGATTGTCGGTACTTCGTTCATTGACCTACTGAAACTGTACGAAGCCGATCCTGAGACGGAAGCCATCTTGATGATGGGCGAAATTGGCGGCACCGCCGAAGAGGAAGCGGCCGCGTACGTGAAGGAACACGTCACGAAGCCGACCGCAGCCTTCATCGCCGGGCGTACAGCGCCTCCTGGCAAACGAATGGGCCATGCGGGCGCCATCATCTCGGGCGGCAAGGGGACGGCGACAGAGAAGATCGCAGCACTCGAAGCGGCCGGTATTGAAGTCGCCGAAAGCCCAGCCGATATGGGCGAGGCGGTCCAACGGGCCATGGCAAAAGCGGGGGCGAGTGTCTAGGGACCGATCCCTGGCAACGAGCCAACTTGCCGCGTCTCTTCGGAGACGCGGCTTTTTTTGTGGCACACGCTGCCTTCATGATTTCCGCGGCCAGTCTTCAACCGATCGAACCGCCTGATTTGGCGCACGATCATTCTCAACGCCCGGTTTTTGTTGTTGCGTGTCGCGATAATCTAGAATCGCAAGCCGGCTCGCAACATGAAGGTATCGTCGGGATCGACGTTCTCCGTTGGGTGATTGCGCACCACGATCTCACGCTGGAACGCATAGCCGATTTCGAACAGCCCATTGAAGCGATCGAGATTGTTCCAATCGATACCGACGAAGACACGAATGTCGTTGATGTCGATTCTTTCCCGACCGCCCGGATCGACCATGGCGTCCGCTTCCCGTTCCATGGTCCAGGAACCGCCTCCATACTCGCCACCCAGGTACCACCACATTTCGGTATTGCCGTTGGTCGTCAGGTACTTCGCCAACTTGGGTCGTGGGAAGTAAATATCCCAACGCGTGTTTTCATCCGGCGTCCACAAGATACCGCCAGCAGGCAAGAGCTTGACGTCGACGCGGTCGAAGTACTCGACTCCCAGTTTGATCGCCGTGCTAGGCGTCACTTGCAGGACACCTAAGGCGCGACTTGGGAACCGCAGTGTGTCGCCGTTGAATTCTTGAAAATCGCTATACACACCAACTCGCACATTCAGGTCGGCGCTAAATTGAGGCGTGATCTGAGGCTGCCACAGCGCATCGACGTAGGCGCTGTACAGCTGACTTGGCAACTTGATACCTTCCGGGCGACCAGGCGGTGAAGGCAGCACGGCCGGTACGTTCGGTCCATCCAAGAAGTGAAAAATGAATCCCGGTGTGACTCGCAGTCCGTTGGGACTGTAAGCGAAGTTCTTGAAAACAGCGCTCGTGAACAACTCGACATCGTGGATGGCCAAATCATCGCCATCGTCGCCGTACAAATAGGTATACAGCGCGCCGGTATCTTGAAAGAGCCGTTCTTGGCCACGCGTCCACGGCAAACCTTCTGGGAAAACGGGTGCTGGAATAATGGATCGCGGCGTCGTGCCTAGCGGCGCATTGAGCGGAGGCGGAGGACCACCAAAACCGGGCCCTCCGATAACCGGGGCACCAATGGCTGGCGAACCGAAGGGCGTCGTCGGAGGCGGCTGCCCAAACGCTGGCGGAATCACGGCCGCAGGAGCCACCGGTTGCCAACCACTGCCGGGCAACGTCGGCGACGGGCCAACAATGTTGGGTGGCACGTAGGTCGTCCCCGTGGGCGGCAGGAAGGGCTGATTGGAGGCCGGAGGCTGATATGTCGGAGCAACGACTTGCCCCGGTACGGGCGTGAACGGAGCCACGGTGGGGCCGGCGGTCGGGCCGAATGACGGACCACCGCTGTTGTTCGAATAGGGATCGAATGGCTGCACTTGCTGGCCAAGCGTGGCACCTGATGGAACCGGAACCCAGGGCGACGCACCGGCACTTCCCGGCGGCAGCTGCGTTTGCGGTAGCGGTCCGATGTTGGGCGGAATCGTCGTTTGCGGAATGTTCAACGGCGGTGCGACGGTCGACGGGGTTTGCGACATCGTGGGAAATTGGATCCGATTCTGAGCCGTCACCTGTCCCGCAAGACAGACGGTCAGGGCAATAGCCAAGTTGCGCATTGGGAAACGCGATCGGTACACAGAATTTCCAGCCGTCAGACAAGTCCAATGAAGATGAGGAAGGCGGTAATACTCAAGCGGTAGATTTAGCGTCAAGTCCGATCTGCCAACGTGCCGATGTTACTTCGTTTGCAGTTGCTGACCGTGGTAGCAACGAAATCACTTAGCGCTCTTTCTCATTCAGGCATCGCTAGCGAAACCTTGGCGATTCATCGTGCGATTCGGTTTGGAGCGTCTCAAATCGATTTCCGAGGAGTCCTGACCACCGATTCCTTGCCAAACCGCCCCAAACTAGGCAGATTAGGCGATCTTCTCTCCGTTTAGTTGTCTGACTTGTTGCGACAGCAACAATGAATGGTGGGAGTTCACCAACCAGGCGCTCCCGGCGTGTCACGATGACATTCCCTGCCACACGCCGAATCATCATCCACTCCCACGCCCAGCGTCGATGATGGAAGTGATGAATTAGAGACCGACTTGTTGATGACAGGTTGGTCGGCACGGACCAGTTTCCGTCACGGATGACATTCGAGATTTTCGTATCGGGAGATTTTCCATGAAGAATTTATTGCTCATCCTGGCGGCATGTTTGGCGATTGGACTCTGCGCTGGCGACGCCATGGCAGGCTGCGGCCATCATGGTGGCGGCGGTTACTATGGTGGCGGAGGCGGCTATTACGGCGGCGGAGGCGGCTTCTACGGTGGAGGCGGTGGTTACTACGGCGGAGGCGGCTTCGCGCGGCCCATTTATGCCGCACCAGTTTATGCGGCGCCAGTCTATCGTTCGAACTACTACCGTGGCATTCCGTCAGTCGGTGCGTATCGTTCCTTCTATGGAAGTGGATACGGCTCGTATGGACGTGGTTTCTACGGAGGCAACCGCAACTTCATTTCGATCGGGTTCGGCTTTTAGCACGACCTGGAAGTCACGTAGCAACAAACGCAATGAGAGACAGAAAAATGGCGTGCCACGAAGGGCACGCCATTTTTGCTGATGTTCTTGGGCGATCAGCCGCTCTTGTGACCGGCGTTAGTAGGTGATCAGACTGAAGACTTCTCGCGGAGCAATTTTCTCAGCTCCTTGTAATGCGGCCAGCTCGATCAAGAAAGCGCAAGCGACCACTTCCGCCCCCGCCTTTTCCACCAACTTACAGCAAGCCGCAACCGTGCCTCCGGTCGCTAGAAGGTCGTCCATCACCAGGACCCGTTGGCCCGCCGTCACGCCGTCGGTGTGCATTTCCAGGGTATCGCTACCGTATTCGAGGTCGTAGTCAAAGGAATGCGTTGCGGATGGCAGTTTGCCCGGCTTGCGAATTGGAACAAAACTGGCGTTCAATTCGAGCGCCAGCGGTGCGGCGAAGATGAAGCCTCGCGCCTCGGCCGCCACGATCGCGTCGATGGACGAATCGCGAAACCGTTCCGCCATCTGCTTGATCGCTTCGCCAAAGGCCTCGGGAGACGCCAATAGTGGCGTGATATCGCGGTAGAGAATTCCCGGCTTAGGAAAGTCTGGGATATCTCGAATGAACTTTTTTAGATCGCTAGCCACCATATCCGTCATCGTTCCTTGGGTCTCCAACTAAGCGTCGCACTGAATCCGGGCAAACCAGGACTGTCCTGCTATCGCCCCGAATATACGGTGATAAGCTGCTTCCAGATAGCCTCCGCGACCATCGAATCCCCACGCCAGGGGAACTCGGTACTTTCTGCCGGTTGTAACGAGAAAATCAATAGAACTATGGAAAGTTCCCCAGTCGACCCGAAGCTTTCTTTGCCTACCAAAGAAAGCCCTGACGCCATGATTTCGCCTACCAGCGACCCAGCTTCATCGTCCAAACGCTACAACAACTATCCGAAATACGCGCCACGGATTTGGCATGGGATGACGATTTCGAGTTGGTTTCAATTGCTGCTCGAGCATCGCTTTCGCGTCAATCGTTATCCGATGTCGTCTTGGATTACTTTTTTCAGCGTCGTCAACAGCGCTTCCAATCGAGTCCAGTCGCTCCGCTTTGGCCGACAGGCGAAGCAAACGCCCTTAGTCGACGATCCAATTTTCATTCTCGGACATTGGCGAACCGGGACCACGCTGTTGCATTCCCTGTTTCAGCTCGATCCGACCTACTGGGCCCCTTCGACCTACGAATGCCTCTCGCCCGGTCACTTCATGGTGACCGAAAATCTCTTTCCCCAGTTGATGGAGTTCCCCGCCAGGCGGCCGATGGACAACATGTCGATGGGCTGGACGCAACCGCAAGAAGATGAGTTTGTCCTCTGCACCCGCGGCTTGCCCTCGGTCTACCGGAATATCGCCTTCCCTTACGATCGAGTGACCTGTGTCGACTCGCTGACGATGGAGAACGCGTCCGACCGAATGCGGACTCGCTGGAAGAAGACGCTCGACAAGTTCGTTCGCTATCTGAATGTGGCCAGGCAACGCCAGTTGGTGCTCAAGTCGCCCACGCACACCGGTCGCATCAAGCTGCTACTCGAACTTTACCCGAATGCGAAGTTCGTCCACCTAGCACGCGATCCGCAAGAATTTATCCCGTCGACGCTTTACCTATGGCGAGCACTGGAAGTCACCAACGGCCTGATTCACGACGCCAACGACATCGATCGAGAACAGTACGTCTTCGATTGTCTTCATCAGATGTATCAAGGCTTTGACGAAGCGAAGCAAGCGATCCCCGCTGGGAATTATTGCGAGTTGACCTATCCGGAACTGACAGAAGATACCGAAGCCGCGCTCGGTCGTGTTTACGACCAACTATCGCTGGGCGATTTCGATCGAGTGGCTGGGCCGATTCGCAACTACATGGCGGAGCGCAGCGACTATCAACGCAATCGCCATGAAGTATCGCCCGAGCTGGTCGAACGGATCCGCTCGGAAGCGGCCTTTTACTCGCACCGCTTTCTTTCCGAGCACGAATCGTCACAAGAAGCAGCCTAGCTTCGGGAACGAGATCGGTTGCGTGGCAGCAATGGCCCACCGACGTTTCGCCAATCCCCTTGCGACGACGCGACCTACTTGAGCGTCAATCCGGCGAACGAGATGTTGCTTTTGTCTTCGAGGCCGTCCGAAAGTCGCTTCAGCGCTTCGGTTTCAATCTGACGGACTCGTTCGCGGGTCAGCCCGAGCTCTTCGCCGATCTCCTTCAGCGTATGCGTTTCCATCCCGTCGAGCCCGAACCGCATCTTCAGTACCGTCGCTTCGCGGCAGTCCATGGACTGCATCATGCGGCGGACGTGCTGCAGGACATCGCTTTCTAGCAACTCGTCTTCTGGCGATTTCATCCGCTCGTCCATCACCATTTCGCCTAACGACCAGCCCGCTTCGGATTGATCGGTCTGCGGCGTCGAGTTGTAAATTTTGATCGCCTTTTTCACGATCGGCAGTTTCTTCTTCGGCAGCCCCAGGATGCGAGCGACCTCTTCCGGCGTCGGTGAACGGCCCAATTCTTCCGAAAGACGAGTCGTCGCACGGCGCCATTTGGACAGAAGTTCGACCATGTAGGCAGGAATTCGAATCGTCTTCGCCGAATTGATCAGCGCTCGTTTGATCGACTGCTTGATCCAATAACTGGCATAGGTGCTGAAGCGAGTTCCCATGTCGGGATCGAAACCTTCAACGGCTCGCAGCAACCCCAGGTTTCCCTCTTCGATGAGGTCCTGCAGGCTCAGCCCCTTGCCGGTATAGCCGCGAGCGATGTTGACGACGAGTCGCAAGTTGGCACGGACCATACGATCACGGGCGGCCGTATCACCCAGCGCGATAGCGCGGGCCAACGACTTCTCTTCATCAGCTGTGAGGAGCGCTGTCTCGTTGATTTCTCGAAGGTACGTTTCCAGCGGAGTCTGGACAGAAGCGCTCTTCGAACGTGTACTGGATGGGGTCGCCATATGTGTCTCGCGTGTTGTGTCTTACCTAGCTCGAACAAATCCCATCATCGTCGTAGTTCCACAGGATTCTGCACTGCGACCGAAACATGCTGGACTGCGCCGGATATGAACAGCATGCCACTTGTGCGCAAAAAAAGACCCCACTGCTTCTGCAGCGGGGTCCGTTGTATTGCTTCTTCAGGTTATGCCGTGCCCTATTCGGCCGCGGCGTCACCTTCTGCGGTCGCAGCTGGCTCTTCTGCTGGAGTTTCCTCCGGTGCATCTGCGCCACCTGTCTGGATCAGTGGGCCCGAAGCGCCAAGACCACCCTTCAGATCGCCAGGTTCGCGTGCCGCTCGTCGAGCCGCCGCTTCGACGCTCGATCCGCCCTTTTGCTGGGCTTCAGCAGCCGCCGCCGCCGCTTCATCCTCGGCAGCCCATTCGACTCGCTTACGGGAAAGGCCGATCTTACGCTCGTCCGTGTCGACCCGAAGAATCTTCACTTCGATTTCGTCACCAACTTTGACGACGTCCTCAGCGTTCTCCACCTTCTGCTCCGACAGTTCCGAAATGTGCAACAAGCCTTCCAGGCCATCTTCGAGTCCGACGAACACACCAAAGTTGGTGATCTTCGTGACCTTTCCAGTGACCAACTGACCCGCCTGATACTTGCCAGGAATGGTACTCACCCAAGGATCGGTATCGAGTTGCTTGAGCCCCAGCGCGATGCGGCGTCGTTCCGTATCGACCGAAAGGACTTTACATTCGACCGCCTGGCCCTTTTCCAACATTTCGCTGGGGTGGCTAATCTTGCGTGTCCACGACATATCGGAGACGTGCAACAGGCCGTCGATGCCTTCTTCCAATTCGACGAACGCACCGTAGTTGGTCAGATTGCGAACGTTTCCTTTGACCATGCTCTCGACCGCGTAGCGTTCGGCAACCTGCTCCCAAGGATTCGCTTGCGTCTGCTTCATACCGAGCGAAATCTCTTGCTTCTTCTTGTCGATGCCCAAAACAACGACTTCGATTTCGTCTCCGATGCTGACAAGTTCGGAAGGATGGCTGACCCGCTTGGTCCAAGACATCTCGCTGATGTGCACGAGACCTTCGATTCCCTCTTCCAACTTCACGAACGCACCGTAAGTCATGACGTTCACAACCTGGCCCTTCACGCGGCTCGTAACAGGAAAACGTTCTTCGACGTTTTCCCAAGGGCTGGCAGACTTCTGCTTCAAGCCCAAGGCAATCTTGCCCTTCTCCTGATCGATGTTGAGGATCATGACCTCAATTTCGTCATCGATGGTGACAAGTTCGGAAGGGTGACTGATACGAGACCAGCTCATATCGATGATGTGCAACAAGCCGTCGATGCCGCCGAGGTCGACGAACGCACCGAATTCGGCGATGTTCTTGACCACACCTTTGCGTAGCTGTCCGACTTCCAATTCCTTCAAGAGAGCGTCACGATCGTCTTGTCGTTGACGCTCGATCAGCGAGCGACGACTGACGACGATATTGCGACGTGCTTCATCAATCTTGAGGACTTCGCACTGAACCGCGCGACCGATGTAATCACCGATATCATGCGGACGTCGAATGTCGACTTGGCTGGCTGGCAGGAAGACGTTGACGCCGATGTCGACGAGCAATCCACCTTTGATTTTTCGAGTGACGGTACCGGTAACCACTTGGCCCTCTTCGACCGTCTGCATCATCTCCTGCCAAGCGATGATTTTCTCAGCTTTGCGTTTGCTCAGCGAGATCATCCCGAACGCTTCTTTCGAGCCCCCGGTATTGTCTTCAATGTCTTCGACGAGCACTTTGAACTCATCGCCGACCTTCGGCTTTTCGTCCTCGTCTTCCCACTCTTGCAGTGAGATCAAACCTTCACTTTTGTAGCCAACATCGACCACGATGAAATCGTCGCTGACCCGAACGACTCGACCATCCACAATATTGTTCAGTTCTACGATGCCTTCGGACTCGATCGTCGCGAGTCCGGTCTCCAAATCGCCGGACATGGCAGCTTCGATTTCAGCTGCTAAGACATCATCATTTTCAAGACTTCGGATCAGATTACGGTTAACCATATTTACTTACCCGTGACGGTTTTGGCTGGGCCAACGTGCCCGCGACCACCAGTCACCCATGTGCTAAAGAAACCAGGTTCGCCCCGGGAACACCCCGGCTCAAAGATCTGGAAAAGTACCATCTGCTCAGGGTATCAGACGTGATTTACGTCGACAACCGCGAGGCTGGCCGCTCCCAGGCTTCAAACGGCGGTTATTTGCCTTGAATCGAGGCCCTGGAAGAGGCGTGACAGGCTACGATCCGCTTTTGGACCTCAGCCAATAGCGCTTCATCGGTCATCTCGGCGACTTGCTCCACGCTAATTGGTTCCCCAATCGTGACTGAAATGGGATGCAGCTTCGGCCGCTTCTGACCGCGAGGCCAGGCACCAAAGGCACCATCCATGCCCAGCGGGACGATCGGCTGCTTGGCACGGCGCGCGACGGCACAGAATCCGGGGTGCAATTCGCCGACGAAACCGTCCAAAGTTCGCGTCCCTTCGGGAAAAATCACGACCATTTCACCGTATTTCATACGACGCAGCGTCTCTTTCAGCCCCCCAATCCCCATTCCTTCACGCTCGACAGGAAAGGCGTTATAGAGCCCAATCAGCCAGCGGAAAAACGGCTTATCAAAGAGATTCTTGCGCGCCATGTAGTGCAGTCGCCGATCACAGGTGCAACCAATGATGATCGGGTCGAGAAAGCTCTGATGGTTCGCACACACCAGCGCCCCGCCGCTCGAGGGCCAGTTTTCACGGCCGAGGACTCGATAGCGGAAAAAAACTGCGCCGATCAGCCGAAACAGCTGCCTTGAAGAGGCATAAACGAATCGACCAAAGAGCGGCAAATGGAACCCTTTGTCCTTCCTCAAGCTATGCTCCCCCGTTCGATGCAAGTGGAGCGTAGGCAATCGGATCGGCGAGTCCGTTTTCGGCGAAACCGCGGCGCCGTAGAAGGCACGCATCACAGTTTCCACAAGAGCTACCGTCCGCCGCCGGATCGTAGCAACTGATGGTCATCGAGTAGTCGACACCGAGCTGCATTCCCCGTTCAACAATCTGAGCCTTCGTCAAATCGATCAGCGGAGTGTGAATTTTCATCTGCTGACCTTCGACGCCAGCTTTGGTGGCCAAATTGGCAACTTGCTGAAAAGCGGCAATAAAATCGGGTCGACAATCAGGATAGCCGCTGTAATCGAGGGCGTTCACGCCGATAAAGATGTCACGGGCGCCCAGCACTTCGGCCCAACCGAGTGCGAATGAGAGAAAAATCGTGTTCCTCGCGGGCACGTAGGTGATCGGAATGTCCTGCCCGATGTCGTCGACCGACGGACTCTTGGGAACGGCATGGTCGCCCGTCAGGGCCGAGCCACCAAACTGTTTGAGATCGATGTCGACAACGACATGATCGACGACCCCCAGGTGAGCAGCGACGCGCTCGGCCGAGTGGAGTTCTTGTTCGTGTCGTTGCCCGTAGCGAAAAGTCATCGCGTACGGCTGAAAATTCTGTTCGCGAGCAATCGCGAGGCAGGTGGAGGAATCCAAGCCGCCGCTCAAAAGGACAACAGCACGTCGCGGTGAATCGTTCATTGGAATCGGCAAAGGGAGTGGTTCAAACGGAACTTAGCAGCGTTGCTAGCTGGGCTCATGATAACGCAAAAAAGTCTTGTCTGTAGGCCATGGACGACGGTGGCCGCGCTGCCGGCAATGCTTGCGTGAACCGAAAATTCGACACGTCGTAGGAAAAGTGTTCTGCTGTGACCTGAGGTGTCACGGCCCCGGACGAAATTGATTCCGGCAACGAGAGGCAAACCAAGATGGATTGCCTTTATTCGCAGCGAAGGGATTCAAATCATCGTGAAGGAGCCTTACCCATGGCATTCGACTACGCATACGGAAAAACAACGCTGGGCGATCTGGAATTGCATGGCGTCCACAAAGACGACACCGCCGAATTTGTACTGACAGGTGTCACCATCGAAGGTCAATTGGTCATCCCTTCGCGCGGCTTCGTGCAATCGCTCTGCAGTCGATTTTCGATCTCGCGACATCTTCAATCGAAACGGACGTCGGGCGAATTGCTCAGCCTTATCGTCCGTTCCTTTCCTTTGGCAGAAATCGCGTATCGCATCGCTTGGGACGAAACGGGCACGACTTGGCTTTTCGAATGCAAAGATCAGCAAGAGCCAACCCAAGTCCTCGAAACGCCCGCTCCCAGCGATATTCCGTCGCCTACCAGTCGCTTAGAAGAGTACGGCTTCCACCGACCGTCGGCGGCGCCGGAATCCGCCTCATCCGAGTCATCCGAATCACAAGAGGCGGTCAACTCGCACGATTGGCCTCTATTTCGTGACATCGACGTCGATTGCCAAGTACCGGCGCCCCAGGGTTCCGGCGGCGCGATCTCTGGTCATCAGCGGGAAGGATTGTTTGCGAATGGCCCGATTGGCACGCCCCGCCCTTCGGTGAACTAGCCCTAACTGCGTATCGCCTGCCGCCGAAGAGACGGAGAGCTGACGCCGAGAGGGCAAAACGTGGCGTCCCGTTTCCGTGGGAGGTCACAAGTCGCAGCGGTTTTGTTACGATTCGCTCGCTAATTGATAATCGCGAGCGAATCGGATGGCTAGAAACGAACAGTTGATTCGGCAGCACAAGTTGCTGCAAATTCTTGAACGGTCACGTTTTGGTCGCACGCTCAACGAGATGCGCGACGACCTGGTCGAAGAGCTGGGCTTGTCGTCTTTGCATACACGCAGCGTGCGACGAGATGTCGAAGCGCTGCAGGCGGCCGGATTCGACATTGCCGCGGAAGAACATCAGCGAGGAAAGATCTGGAAGCTTGGAAGTTCCCATCGCGGAATGCACAAGATTACCGCCTCCGCGACCGAGTTGATGGCGCTTTCGCTGGGGCGAGACCTCTTGCTGCCCTTGGTCGGAACCCCTTTCTGGCAAGGCATCGAGTCCTTCTGGCATAAAATCCAAGAAGCCCTGCCGGACGCCGTCTGGCAACACTACGAGAAGTATCGTCAGGTCCTTTACGTCTTAGGGACACCTGCGAAATCTTATGAGAAGCAGCACGGCATCTTGAAAACGATCAACCGCTCCATCTTGGAGCACCGCGTGGTGGAAATCGAATACCAGTCGATGGCCGCCCCCAAACCGACCAAGCGGACAATCCACCCCTACGCCGTAGCGCTCTATCAGTCGAGCCTGTATGTCATCGCCGAAGCGTGCGATTCGCAGGACCCGACGGACACCATGCGTCATCTGAAACTGGACCGATTCAAAAAGGCGACGGCGCTGGATGAATGGTTCAAACCTCGCAAAAACCTCGATATTGGGAAACATCTGCGCGAAAGCATCGGCATATTTGCACGAGGAAAGACCCGGAATTTTCGCATTAAAATCAGTCCGTTGGCGGCTCGTTGGGTGCAGGAGGACCCGTGGCATTCGGATCAGCAAGTCAAGCAACAGGCGGACGGGAGCATCGTCCTGAGCGTGAAGGCGGCGCACGAGCTAGAGATCATCCCGCGAGTTCTCGCTTTGGGTGCCGAAGCCGAACTTCTGTCACCCGCTTCCTGCCGAAAATTGTTGGCCGAAACCGTGCAGAAACTTCATGACAAATATCATTAGCCACGCGTTGATACCCAAGCAACGCCGAATCGTCGGCACCGACAGCGTTTGCCGGTAATCGGTGAAAAAATGCTGACCACGACTGTTTTTTTGCAATATTTGATCTTCCAAAGCGTTGACACCACCTCATTGGTGTTTAAAGTGGGGTCAGTGACGGGCCGGTTAGCGGCTCAAAAGATTACTTTTTCGAGGCTTGAACCAACGGTTCGAAAACGGGGATAACGCCACTGCAGGTCAAAATACACCAAGACTCTTACGCGCTCGCGGAGCGTTTATGAGTGTTGGTGTTTTTTTGTGCCTGCAATGAACGCCCAACGCCACTTCAAAGAAAGAAGAACGTAGCCACTGCTGGATTTTTAGAAGCACCAAGGTTCCAACGCGCTCGACGAGCGCCTTGGAATGTTGGTGTTTTTTTTGTTGTCACCAACCACATCCACTTTTCAGTTAAACCTTTGGGAGAAGACTTAATGTTGAAGAACATCGCCGTAGCACTCGCTGCAATCTGCCTCGTAAGCGCCACATCTTTCGCTGCACACGTAAGCCAAACGAGCCCACAAAATCAAATCAAAACAGCGGCACCTAACGGCACATACGTCGTTTCTCAGCCAAACACCGAATCGGTTGTCGATGTCGACATCAGCGGCATCGAAACGTGGAATCTCGAAGGTTCTCCTTTGAACACGTCGATCACCGTTGACCTCAGCGGCCCAGGCGTTGGTTCGCCAGCAGAAATCACGGGCATTGGCTGGGACGTAAACCAAGTTGCTGGTCTTGATCCAACGGCAGCAAGCTGGTTGAGCGAAATGACCATCGGTATCGATTACGAACAGGATGGCGTCAACGATCTCTTCATTACGCCAAGTGCTACCGATGCTCCTGGTTCTGAGTCCAACAGCTCGGGCGGAATCCTGAACTTGGCCGCTAACGCCCTGCCAAACGGTTTCACGACCAACAGCATGATCAACATCGAATTCTTCGAAGGCTTCGAAGATGACGCAACGACCGCCGAAGGCCTTTTCGATGCTGGTTCGATGCTTTCTTTCGAAGTTGTTAAAGTTCCAGAGCCATCTTCGCTTGCTCTGATCGCTTTGGCTGGCTTGTCGCTGCTTGGCTTCCGCCGCAGCTAGTCTGACCAGTTCAGATAAAAGAACACAGACGCGTTTGGCTTTTGCCAGACGCGTCTTTTTTTATGGACTCACATCTGCCGCATTCGATGCAGCTTTCGATCCTACTGGCGTAATGGCTGAGAAATCGCGGCGGCGACGGGGACCATGACCATCAGCGGTGCCCAAGCTGCTAACGACGGGCGCATCATGCCCTGGATTCCCATGCCATGAAACACCAAGACGACTGCGGCAAACAGCATCACCATCCCGATGCACTTGCCGGCCGCCAGGAACACGTGGCGTTGGTTCACCGCCAAAGCGAGCGGCAGACCGAGAAATAGCAGCGTCATGTCAAGCAATGGTTGAACAAATCGAGCGTGGAGTGCGACTTGCGAATCGGCCGCATACTTCAGCTTTCCGCGCCGAAGGCTACGGACGAGTTCAGCAGTTGTCGTAAACTGGCCCGAGCCGCCCCCTTCTCGCAGGTCCTCAAGCTCGAGCGAGCTGACGACGAAAACTTGATCTTGGCCCAGCCAAGGATGGCTGGCCGGAGTCATGATCAACTCGCGATTTGCCACCGTGAATGATCTGGCCGAATTGATATTCTTAGACGCCACGCCTGACACTAGGTAGCCAGCTGGCAAATCTGCCGTCGCTGCCTGCCGAACGGCTTTGGCTCCTCGCAGTTTCTGCCCAATTTCGGACCAGTATTCCGATAGGGTGAAACGAGGCGAAACGATGACGGAATCTGCCAGGATCAGTTCCGCCCCATCAAAAAAGATCTCGGTATCATCGTCGTAGCGGGGCACCACCGCCACCGATCGATTCTGAACAACATCTCGAATGTCTTGAGAAAGAGAATCTCGAAACTCCGGCAGGATCAGCTCACGGTTAGCAACGCCTACGCAAGTCGTGACAACCGCAATGAAGACCAAGGGTTGAACGACTCGCCAACGAGAAATGCCGGCCGCCATCAACGAAGTTAATTCGTTACTCTCCTGCAACATCGATAAAACGAAAACGGCCGCCAGAACCACCACGATGCGACCGCATAATTCAAAAAACAGTGGTACGCGAGCTCCGTAGTACCGCGCTAATGATGGCCCCAAACCAGTATCTGTCTGGTAATTCGCGAAGTCCGAATAGTTCGTCACAAAATCCGCTATCACGTAGATGCCCAGCAAACTGACAAACGTCATGAGGAAGACTCGGATGAACTGCCCGACGAGATATCGATCTATGAGAGCCATGCTGAAACAAGGGCCAGAAGCTGCCCGCATCTCCAAGTTTGCGTAATTGCTAGAACTCGGATCGTATCTAGTTCGGGCCAACGCATGGATAGCAGTTTTTTGGCTCAAAAAGCGGTAAACTAACATCGTCATGCAAAAATCGAAGGTGTTTCAAGCCGCGATCGGAGTTGCCCAGGCCAGCCTGCGCACGGTGTTTCCACCAGCCTGCCCTCGGTGTGGAGAGCCCAATACGACCACCCAATTCGATGATAGCCTGCTGTGCAATCGTTGCATTAAGCCGCTGATCTTGCCCAGCAGCGAAATGTGCCCGCGTTGTGCACTGTGCGTTAACCCGTTTGCAATCCAGGCGGGCAGGTGCCCTCGCTGTCGCGACGAACGGTTTGCCTTCCGCCGCATTGTCTGCCTGGGTCCGTACGCTGGAGATCTGGGCACTTTGATCGTGCGCACGAAGAGCGTGTCGGAACAACCACTGACCTACGAACTTGGCAAACTGATCGGGCGGCGTGCGATCCACGAATTGGATGAACTGCCCACGATGTTGGTTCCCATGCCGATGCATTGGCGACGCCGTTTGCGGCGAGGCTACAACGTCGCCCAAGTACTCGCGACAGCGATCAGTCGGACGTGTGAAATCGATATGACAACGCGACTCCTCAGGCAAGTGAGACCGACGCAGAAACAAAGCCTGCTCAGCCCGGCCCAGCGTAGGGAAAATGTCAGGAGTGCATTTGCCATTCACTCTCGCGCCGAGAGAGTGGTCGCTGACAGGCATATTGGGTTGGTTGACGATGCTGTGACGACCGGTGCGACCGTGCAATCCGCAGCAAAAGTCCTACGCCAAGCGGGCGCCTCGCAGGTGTCCATTTTGGCAGTCGCCCGAGCCAATCGATGACTCCAGCAACCAATTCGGAGGAATCCGATTTGGCCGCATGTTCGCTACCGTTCGGAAGTATCGCCAAATCCGGAACATCATCGAACCGAGGCAAACCAAATGTCCGACTGTGGATAGAGGGGCTGCGATGGAAAAGGGTCCGGGAGAACGCCTTAAATTCAAATTCGGCGAAAGAAGGATTTTCTGGCCCCTATCGATCGGCTCCATTGAGTAAGATTGCAACGGCGCAGACTGAATTGGCTCACTAGATCAACGACGTAACATGGCTTCCAGTATGCGAACTGATTCAATGGATACCAAAACGACGAAGCCCCAACGACCGTTTCGACGAGCCGTCTTTCGCGGTCTTGGTGTCATTTTGCCACCGCTATTAACCATCCTGTTCCTTTTATGGGTATGGAACTCGGTGCAGAAGTACGTCGTCTCCCCGATCGAATCGCTGGCTCAAAAAACACTCGTCAACCGCATCTCGGAAGTCTACGACGAGCCACCGGTCGGTGTCAAAATTGTTGACGAAGCTGGCCGACCGCGCTCATTCCGACACGGCGAAAAGGTATTTACTCAATTACCGACAAAGCAGTGGATACCTCGGGAAGTCAGCAAGACGGTTCTCCAATCGCCAGGCGCAGCACTGCCCACAACGGCCGAAGCGTTCTACGAACGGTACGTGCAACTTCGATGGCTAAAGCCGTCGGTCGTCTTGCCAATGATCTTTTGCCTCTTCCTGATGCTCGTCTACTTGTTGGGTAAATTCATTGCGGCGAGAGTCGGTCGGATATTCGTTGAGACCTTTGAACGCATGATCGATCAACTGCCGTTCGTGGGAACGGTTTACGGCACCGTGAAACAAGTGACCGACATTGCATTTAGCGACAAAGAGGTCGAATTCACACGAGCCGTCGCGGTCGAGTACCCGCGTAAAGGAATGTGGTCGGTCGGGTTTGTCACTGGTGAGAGCATGCCGGTCATCGCTGACGCGGCTGGAGAACCTGTGATTTCCGTGTTGATGCCAACGTCACCAGCGCCCTTTACCGGCTTTACGATCACGGTGCGAAAAAGCGAAACGATCGAGCTGAACATTACGCGAGATCAGGCATTCCAGTTCGTGGTCAGTTGCGGGGTCGTCCGGCCTGGTCAAAAGTCTGGCAGTGCGGAGGATCAAGTCAACGAGGCGATTGCCGCTTCGACGGCTCAACGAAGAGCAGCACCCGGCGCCATCAGTACCGCCGCAACCGCTCCTTTACCGACGACAACCGATTCCACCAGCTAGGACATTCGGTTAAGGTCAATCGTCTTGGACCGATGCTGTTCTCCACCACTTGCGATTCGATGCCCTCTCCGCCCACTCCTCCGTCAACTCCGCGCCCGACTTCCCTACGGCTTGGTACGCGTTCCAGTCAGCTGGCTCTCGTGCAGGCGCATGGAATCGCAAACCGACTTGAAGCGGCCGGTCACCGTGTCGAGATTGTGCACATCAGAACGAAGGGCGATCAGTCCACGCAGCCGTTATCTCAAGCTGGCGGCATCGGTCTCTTTACCAAAGCGATCCAGCAAGCGCTGCTCGACCAAGAAATTGATTTCGCTGTTCACAGCTTGAAGGACCTGCCCACGGAATCGATTCCTGGGCTCACCTTGGCAGCCGTTCCGGAGCGCGAGCTGGTCAATGATGTCATCGTGACCGAATCCGGATCGGCACTCGACCAAATTCCTCACGGTGCACGGATCGGCACGGGCAGTGTTCGACGGAGAGCCCAATTGCTCAGCCAACGGAGTGATCTTCAGGTCTTAGATATTCGCGGCAACGTGGACACTCGATTAGAAAAACTCGCTGTTGGTGATTTCGAGGCGATTATTCTCGCCGCCGCCGGCCTCAAAAGACTGGGAAAAATTGACGACCGATGCTGGCATGTCCCGCTCAAGCTGATGCTCCCAGCCGTCGGACAAGGCGCCTTGGGCATCGAAGCCCGCATCGACGATGCAGAGACAATCGGCTCTTTAAGCGCTCTCAACGACCCCGCAGCCAGAGCTGCCGTGACCGCCGAGCGTTCTCTGCTGCAGGCATTAACGGCCGGCTGTTTGGCGCCGGTCGGTGCGCTTGGAATTTCGTCCCACGATGAACTCCAACTCTCGGCAGCCGTCTTTAGCCAGGACGGAACGCAGAAAATCGCGGCTGAGCGCGCAGGCAGACCGGATCAGGCTCAATCGCTGGGCCACGAATTGGCAGAGGAATTGCTAAGCCGTGGTGCAGGACCGCTCATCCAAGCTGCTCGTTGAGGCAACTCAAATTCGTTCAAGTATCCGCCTGCCGGCACTCCGCTGAGCGGGCGAACGGGGCTGTCGATTGCATGCAATGATACCTGCATGCAAACCTCCCCCCCGAATGCCAAGTTTCTTCTGCCATTTGGCTCAAGCTGAAATTTTTCTGGTGAAGCGCGTGTGGTTTGGTCGAAATGACTGGGGGGACTTTATCGTCTTTGCGACCGTGAGCTTTCTTTTCTGAACACGACGGGCCGAGCCATGTTGATCAACACGAATAAGTTTGGATCACTCGAAATTGATGCCGAAGCGCTGATTGTTTTTCCAGACGGTATTGTTGGGTTCGAAGACCAACGGCATTGGGTGCTTCTGTCGGAATCCAACAGCAGTTCGGTAGGCTGGCTGCAAAGCGTTCGAGACCCCGGTCTGGCGTTCTGCGTTGTTACGCCCAACGCCTTTGTACGCAGCTATGCCTTGCGTATTTCACGTAATCAGCTGGAAGCGTTGCCCTGGTCTCGCGAAGACAGTTCGCTGGTCCTGGCACTCGTCAGTTGCCACGACGGGCAACTCTCGATGAATCTCAAGGCGCCGGTCGTCGTGAATCTGGATCGCCAGATCGCCTGCCAGGTTGTCTCCAGCGACGATGAACCACTCCGCTACCCTCTTCCGGTACAAGCCGCACCGTTGCGCAAGAGCGCCTAACGCGACTTTCATAAGCCAGGAAACATGAGAAGCTCAGGCCAATCTGTGGCTTTGGGCAACATCTGCGGCCGATACCTTTCTCAGACAGAAGTGCTATCGCTAGCACATTTAGTCTACGTACGGTCGCCTACCACGTCGGCCAGGCGAGTTCGAGGACGAACGCACCCGTACGAGTATGGAAAAGACGCCAGTATCAATCGCCTTGCAGGGAAGCAGGTCGGAGTCTCACCGACATGCTGGCAAAACGGAGCTAACGGCCGCGACGAGAGTTGAGGCTGAGAATAAAAGGAGCTGACGATGCTTGTGCTTTCCCGTCACCGTGATGAAAGCATCATGATTGGAGATGACGTCGTAGTTACGATTGTCGACATTCGTGGTGACAAGGTCCGCTTGGGAATCGAAGCGCCGACGAGCATTCCGGTGCATCGTCAGGAAGTCTACGAAGCGATCAAGCGTGAAAACCAACAGGCGGCCAAAGTTACGCCCCAAGACGCGGGTCATTTAGACCGCGGAAAGTCTTAAGAATTCGGTATTCATTCGTTCTGGAACAAAGCAGGTTCCAATAACAGCGAAAGGCCGGACCACAAAGCTCCCTGTGGCCCGGCCTGGTGACCTTCGCGATCACCAGAAATCCAGGAGCCACCTCGCAAAGAAATCGACTCAGTCTTTTCCTGAGCGATCGCGAGCCAATTTTCTCACTGAGGCGACACCCCTGGCGCTTGCCAGATGGAATTCGCTACCCCATTATGGAATGCAGGTTGCCCGCCTTTCGGGTCAGCTAACATCCCTGGGCACTTTCATGATGCAAGCACTTCCACCAAAACCGAAAACGGTTCAACCATCCGCGAATGGGAAGCGTGCCCGCAGTTGGCTGACGGTCGCATTCAGCTTGATAATGATCGCCATGACGCTTTCGTTCATCTCGGCGTTTTCCGTCGGATTTACGATCGTCTTGGGAAGTTTCGTCGCTTTCATATCCTTTCATTATTTCGTCTGGGGTTGGTGGCTGGGAAAAATGATCCAAGACGAAGATGGCGGCGATGGCTGACTCTCCACGGGCCAGCTGAGCCCCTGTGCTTGCCACCGTTTCCGGATCGCTGCCATCACTGCTAGTGGCCGCAGACTCAGTCTCATGCAACTTATCGGAATAGCCGATCCTACATGAGAGAATTGTGAACGCCTTCGCCTGAGCTGCGTAAATCAGAAGATGTGCACAAGCGGTGTCGTCTCGGTATCCATCAGCCTAAAGGGCATCATGCTGTTGCTAGTACTCATTTCTGTCGGCTCACTTTCTTCTTGGTTGCCGCAGTATCCAACCGACGTTTGGTTTGCCGAGCATGGCCAAATCGAAAATCTGCAGGCTGCATTTCTCGTAATCGCCATGGCTGCATTTCTCGTTCGCATACCGTTCACGGTAAATTCGGCGGCGAGAATGTTCTATGTTGGCGCAGCGCTGTTCTGCCTCAGCTGCACGCTACGCGAAATCGACGTCGAAGACTTACAGGTACATGACTTCTGGATCGTGGTCGGTTCGGGCAGCGGCCGAAATCTAATTTTGGGTGCTGCTTGGGCAGCCTGGATTGCGATTGGATTCCGTCAAAGAGAAGCCATTTGGGACCTGGGCATGTCGATTCTGCGTCAGCCTGTCGGAAAGTACTTCCTTGCCGCAGCGGCCCTGGTCGTCGCAGGTGCGCTTTTCGATAAGGGGCTGGTTCCCTTCCCAAATCAACTCGCTTGGGAAGAGGCTTGCGAACTCATGGGCTACGGAACACTCTGTTTTGCCTCCCATCGGCTGCAGGTTGATCCAGGGCGCCACCGGACGCCACTTCGCCCGCGTCAGCAAACGGTAATCGAGAAGCGCACCACCTTGGAAGGAGCGTAAGAGCAAGAGGGGCTGTAACCTATCGAAATTGGTGAAACCTTGACGATCGGTCGGGTCTGGAATAAGCGAGTACTCGATTTCGCCCACAATCAGCTTGGGTTGTGCTAAATTAGGAGTCTGCGGGTTGCTGCTCTGATGATGACTGGCTCGCATGCGGCTAGTCCTTAACGCGATGTTTGAGTGTTTGCATGACGAGTTGGCAATCACAGCTGCGAAATTCTATCGATCGCCAATTCGATGGCTTGGTCGAGCTTCGTCGACATCTACATCGCTATCCTGAACTTTCGGGAAAAGAAAATCAGACGAGTTTTCGAGTCTATCAAGAGCTCGGTGATCGCGGTTTCAAAGTCAGTCTCGGACCCGAAGGGTGCGGCGTGATTGCCGACCTCACGCCGGATGATTCGCATCGTGGAATTTTCGGCATCCGTGCTGACCTCGATGCGCTCCAGATTCAAGATGAAAAGAATGTTGCTTATAAGAGTCAATGCGCAGGTGTGATGCACGCCTGTGGACACGATGCGCATACGACCATCGTCCTTGGAGCGCTCTCCGCCATTGCCGAACTTCACGAAGACGGCAGCCTGCCGTTCACGCCTAGCGTCCGTGGTGTGTTCCAGCCGGCGGAAGAAATCTGCGTCGGCGCCAAACAGATGATCGAAGTCGGCGCTTTGGACGGCGTCGAGGCCATGATCGCGACCCATGTCGACCCCACGCGACGATTAGGGAAGATTGGTCTTCGCGAGGGAATCTTCACT
Organism: uncultured Pirellulaceae bacterium; assembly: GCA_964480915.1. Taxonomy (GTDB): domain Bacteria; phylum Planctomycetota; class Planctomycetia; order Pirellulales; family Pirellulaceae; genus CAWGCE01. Next base: position 138,873 of record CAYZRS010000005.1, read on the forward strand.
GCGAATTGCGATGAGGTCCGCTTCAAAGTCAAAGGCCGCGGCGGACATGCGGCTCGGCCGCATCAGGCGTTGGACCCGATCAGTTCCGCGGCTCAGCTAATCCACTCCCTCTACCTGCAGCTGCCTCGCTCTGTCGACAGCCTCGATTCGATGGTCTTCACGATTGGGACCATCAATGGCGGACAAAATGCGAACGTGATCCCAGATCACGTTTCATTGAAGGGAACGTTGCGGACCCTTGATCGCAAGGTCCGAGAACAGGCCATCCAACAGATCGAACGTATCGCCGATTCGGTCGCTCGCGGATCGCAAACAGAAATCGAAGTCACTTATGGTGTCAGCGCATACGCGGTCAAGAATCACCCGACATTGGTCAATCTTCTAGAGACCTCGACGACCGACGTACTGGGGCAATCGGCGATCCAACGGATTGCCCAACCCAGCATGGGAAGCGAGGACTTTGCATTCTTCACAAGTGAAGTCCCCGCTGCCATGTTCCGGCTCGGTTGCACTTCGGAGCACGCCGGCGGTGCCGGACTCCACACGTCACAGTTTGATATCGATGAAGAAGCGATTCGAATTGGTGCCCACGTGATGGCTCACGCGGCGATTGTCTGGATGGAACGCCAATCGAGCTCGGATAGCGCCAGCGATCCGACGGCTCAAGTGACTTAACGACTCGCGAGAAGCGCAAGCTTCGTAGCGCTGAATAGGAGTTCGTCATGAAGAAGTTAGTTTTCAGCTCGAACAGCTCACCAACGCTTGGCGTCGAGCTCGAACTGGGACTCGTCGACCACGATTCGATGGCGCTGTCCAGCGCCGTCCAGCAGTTGCTGCCCGAACTGCCGCCAGACATGCAAGAGTCGGTCAAGCCGGAGCTCATGCAGAGCTTTATTGAAATCAATACTGGCATTTGCAATACGGTGGAAGATGCCAAAACCGATCTGACAGCAAAACTACAATCGGTCGAACACGCTTGCGATCGAATTGGCAAACGCCTTTGGTGGGGTGCGACGCATCCATTCTCTCACTGGGAAGACCAACAAGTCACACCGAACGAGCGATACGAATCTCTCGTGCAGTTGTTACAAGAGATGGCTAGGAGACTGGTGACTTTCGGACTACACGTCCACGTCGGCGTCGATTCGGGCGACAAGGCGGTCATGATCTGTGACCGCATCATGCAACACTTGCCAACGCTGTTGTCACTCAGCTGCAGCAGCCCTTATTGGGAAGGACGCGATACAGGGCTGAATTCGAACCGATCGAAGATCATGGAAGGGTTACCAACAGCCGGCTTGCCGACGCTGATGCGGAACTGGAGCGAGTACGTCTGGCTCGTTAACCACATGGTCGAGACCGGCTTCATCAATACGATCCGCGAAATTTGGTGGGACGTTCGTCCGCACCATGGTTTCGGGACGGTCGAGGTACGCGTCTGTGATATGCCAGGCAACCTAACCGATGTCTTGGCAATCACTGCACTTGTCCAATCGCTCGTCAAAGCGCTGTCCGACGATATCGACCGCGGGGCCTATCAACACGACTGCCACCCCATGATGGTCCGACAAAACAAGTGGCGAGCATGTCGCTATGGCAACCAAGCGCAATTGGTCAATTCATACACGCACGAAGTCCAATCGATTAGCCAAATCGTGGCTAATTTGGTCGAGCGTCTCACGCCCACCGCGGAAGAACTGGGTTGCGTTTCCTATCTTCGCGATTGCAATCGTATCGCCAGCGGTACCGCTTGGGCCGAACAACAACGAGACATCCTTCGCGAAACCGGCGACCCGAAAGAGGTCGTCCGACGTTTGACGGAAGCGTCTCGCATCAGCGCTCCCATTGTCTAGCCACGTTCACTCGACACGAAACTTCTGCAAATTGCAAGTAAAAAGCCCGCCGCTCGAAGAGCGACGGGCTTGTATCGAATCGATCGTTGCCGGAACTAGCTCAAAAAACAGCCGTCGTCACACAAGGCATCGGCCAATTCGTGACTAACGACATCTTCAACATCGGTTGAATCCTCTTGCCGGGTCCATTCATTGGCGAACAGCGATTGCACGGCAAACGATTGCGCGGTCGGCGCCGCTGCGACCGTTTTCGCCAGCTGTGGCGATTCGCTGATCACAACTCCATCGCCAAATGTCGAGCCGGCTAATTCAGTGGACACACCAGGAATGGCCGCCGCGATTCGCGCATCTGAGCTCTGGAACTTATTTGCATTCCAGAACAAGAAATCACCACCGTCGGTGGTTCCGTCCGCGTTAAAATCGCCACCACACCAACCATTACCGGAGGTGAACTTGTTGGAATTCCAAATCAAGAAGTCGTCACCATTGACGGTTCCATCAAGGTTGGCGTCTCCCAACAGAAAGCTCTGGCCTGGCCCCAACGCTGCCTCGCCAGCCTCAAGGAGCCAAGCGTCACGGTCGGCCAGATCGACGGCACCATCGCCCGTCAGATCGAACGTCAGGTCGTCCATGCCGGAGGCGATTGCGGCAATCAACGGGTTGATGTCGTCGCAATCGTATGCGCCGTCACCATTGAAGTCGCCTGAAACCGGTTCGCTCTCAATCACCGCGTAAATGCACCAGTCATTGAGCGTCCCTTGGTCTTGGGCGAAATCATCAAAGATTTCAAGCGTCCACGTGCCATTGATGTCCATACCATCAAAGTTGGCCAAGCTACCCTCGGGCGAGAAGCTTCCGACAAATGGTGCCGAACCAGATGTGATCGACGTCGATGCCTCATCATCGAGAATCGTATCGCTGAAGCCGTCACCATTACCGCCTACATCCGAGAACAACTGCACGCGGGTTCCATCGGGAGCCACGAGAAACACGTCCAAGTCTTCATTCCACGTATGCGAAATGTTGATCTGAACATCCAGATCGACGATCGTGCCAGATTCACTGATATCCAAATCCGACGTGACTGTTTGCAAGTCAACAATGCCGACCGGAATATCGTTAGAAACAAAGTGACTCACGTTGGCAATGAGCGCCGACGCCGTCGCAGTGTTGGGGTTACCGGTTCCATCATCGACATCTTGGTAAGTGACAACGATTTCGTCTGAAAACGAGACTTGCAGCTGGCCGTCATTATTGGACACGGCACCGCTGGCGGTATCGATCGTGGCGACGTAATTACTTCCCGTCGTGTTGGTCAGCGTGATCGTTTCTGAATCGCCCGAATCGGACGTCAACGTTACCTGCACTGGCGCGACAGCGTTCGGATCACGAACCGTGATCTCTACCGTTTCGTTGTCGTTATAAACTCCCTTGTCGAGTGCAACCGTGCCGAAGCCACCACCGAGGAACTCGCCACCGGCCGCCTCAATTTCATCGCGGAACGGCGCCACGCCGGTCCACCAAGAGATATCGCCATAAACGCTTGTGGAAGTGGTACCGCCCGACAGCACACCAGCGATAAGCCACTCACCGTTGGAATCAACTAACAAGGGACCGCCACTGTCACCAGGGGCCGTTGTTGCCTCGAATTCCAATGGAGTCGGATCGCTTCCACCAATCGTGTTGGCACCCGCCGATCCATTGTCAAAGTCGGTCGAAAAGATGTTCGATCCGGAAGCGCCAGAGGGCGAGCCATAGGCATCGATGATATTCTCGCCACCCCAACGGAAACCGTCGGCAGAGAAACCATGTCCACTACTACCGAGACCATTGAGTCCATAACCAAGAGTCACGGCGACTTGCCCTTCGAGTGCGTCACCCTCCTCAATCAATCGCATCGGCGTTGCAATGTTCGATGGGACGGGCTGCGTCAATCGAATGAGCGACACGTCTCCACCATCGAGCAGCGAACCGCCACCGGCAGGAAACGTCGTTGAAGAAGCAGAAGCAATATAGGCCGGCGAATTCTCGTTGACGCCAAATCGGACTGAGCCGGTGCTTCCACAGTGACGGGCTGCAATGACAAGATCGGGGGCGATGAGCGTTCCCGTGCAACCTTGCGACAATGCGCCAACTGCATCAAACGGGGCCGCATAGTCTCGCGACCCCTGAGCTCCAATCGTATTGTTGATCACGATGCGTGAGAAGACGCCCGTATCCGCCGCAAATTGGTCGAAGTAGTCAGCGTCGACCTTATCCTGACTTAACAACTCACCACTGAACGCATCGACGATCGACAAGTGGTGACCTTCTCCCACTTCCGAACCTTCGCTCGTCGTGCTCACTTGCCACGCAGAATGGACTTGGCGACCAGACACGAACCACGTCGGCTCGCTCTGCGAAGAAACCAAACCTGTCAAATCGGATTCGACGATTTGGATTGCCTCCAAGCCGCCGACGCCAGGTCCTACCGGGAACACGCCCTCGAGGTCAGGACGGGTATGATTGTAGATCGAGGCTAACTCGCCGTGTCCATTTTGAACGACAGTGACGATCGCGTTGAAGACGGGAAGACCGGCGTACGTCTGTTGAAACTGAGTCACCGACCCATGTGCATCTGTCTCGTTACTCACCATTTCCACGTCGTGCAGACCTTCCAGCAAATACGCTGTGTTGGCATCGGCAGCGAGATACTCGCGAGCCGCTTGCACTTCTTGAATCGGTTCGTTGACTACGGAATCGGTCGCGTCAACGGAATCGACACCGACCGGATTGACCGACAACATGCTTCGCGATTCCAGATCCTCAAGACCGAGCGATTCCGTTCGGCGCCTCGGTTGCGATTTACGAGAATGAATCGAATTTATTTTTCTTGAAAATGGTCCCGTCATCTTTCCCCTTCGTCTCGATATAAATAAATGCGTTTTGCGATGCCACCAGACCATTAGACCCTGACGCCACAGGGGATTCCAGTATCTTGTCGCCGTAAATGCATATTTTGAAATGACTTACGCTAGGCGGAAGCAACTTGAAACAGTTTCCTGGCGTTTTGCGTCGTTTGGGTGACA
>CAYZRS010000006.1:0-21571 GCA_964480915.1 uncultured Pirellulaceae bacterium
CCCTTGCGAAATGCCGGGGGCCGGCAGCGTGCTGCTTCCCATCAAAAAGGTGTCGATGGCACGTGCCGCGCCACGACCTTCATTGATGGCCCACACCACAAGGGACTGGCCACGACGACAGTCACCCGCGGCGAAGACTCCGTCGATATTCGTGGCGAATTGGCCATGCTCGGCACGGAAAGTCTCCCAGTTGCCTCTCGGATTTTGCATTTCCAAACCGAGCGATTCGCCCACCGATTTTTCCGGGCCCACAAAACCGGTTGCCAATAGCACGAGGTCGGCCGGCCAAACTTTTTCCGATCCTTCCACCTCAGAGAACGGCGCCTTCTCACCCGGCTGCGACCAATCGACGGTGATCGTCTTCACGCCGCTGACTTTGCCATTTCCGTCACTGATGAACTCCTTGGTGAGCACGCAGTAAGCGCGGGGGTCATCCCCGAATCGTGCCTCGGCTTCCGCATGCGAATAATCGACGCGATAGACGCGAGGCCACTGCGGCCAAGGATTGTTATCGGCCCGCGACTCGGGTGGCTGGTCGAGCAGTTCAAAATTCACCACACTCGTGCAACCGTGGCGAAGCGAGGTCCCAATGCAGTCGGCACCCGTATCGCCACCACCGATTACCACGACATGCTTCTCTTTTGCCGACAAGAAATGGCCGTCGCTCAGTTCGGAATCGAGCAGACTCTTCGTGTTTCGTGTGAGGAAGTCCATCGCCAAGTGGATGCCCTCTAGGTCTCGACCATCGCAGCGCGCCACCGGGTCAAATGGCCTCGTCGCACCAGTGCATAAAAGCAACGCGTCATACGATTCCTGTAACTCGGCCGGATCCACGAACTGCACGTTGCAGCCTCGCTCCAACATGATTTGCGTCATGTGGCCGCTGGGAAAATCCTCCTGCGTGCCAACGTGTGCATTGGTGATGAACGTCACGCCTTCCTGCCTGAGCAAATCGACACGCCGCTCGACAACCTGCTTCTCCAGCTTCATGTTGGGAATGCCATACATCAGCAGCCCACCGACTCGGTCGGCCCGTTCGTAGACGGTCACTTCGTGGCCAGCCTTGTTTAGCTGAGCCGCGGCCGCCAATCCGGACGGACCCGAACCGACGATCGCCACCTTCTTTCCCGACCGATCGGCCGGCGGAACCGGCGTTACCCAACCCTCGGCAAAACCTCGATCGATAATCGCATTTTCAATATTCTTGATCGTGACGGGCGGGTTCGTGATTCCCAGAACGCAGGCACCTTCACACGGGGCAGGGCAAGTGCGACCGGTGAATTCTGGGAAGTTGTTGGTCTTGTGGAGCCGGTCGAGTGCCGGCCGCCAACGATCTCGGTAGACCAAATCGTTCCATTCGGGAATGAGATTGTCGATTGGACAACCGCTGTTCGACTGACAGAACGGGACGCCGCAGTCCATGCACCGAGCACCTTGTCGCGTGAGATGCTTTTCCTCAGCCGGTGTGTAAATCTCTAAGAAATCGTTCGCCCGAACAAGCGGATCACGATAGGGAACGGTCGCGCGGTCGAACTGTTTGAATCCTGTTGGATTTCCCATTATGCATTCACCTGTTGTTTTGCTTGGCGCTGTTTGAGCACTCGTTTGTAGTCGGTCGGCATGACCTTGACGAATTGAGCCAGTCTGCTCGACCAATCCTCGAGCACCTTCGCGGCGATCTCCGATCCGGTCAGCTCGCGATGGTTCTCAATCAGGCGTCGAAGTTCGATAATGTCGGCTTCGGCTTCGACGCGTTCCAGTTCGACCATCTCTAAGTTGCAATTCAGATTGAAGTCGCCCGACTCATCCAAGACATAGGCAATTCCACCCGACATGCCGGCGGCAAAATTCCTACCGGTCGGCCCCAAAATCACGGCAACACCACCGGTCATATATTCACATCCATGGTCACCGACCCCTTCAATCACTGCCGTCGCGCCACTGTTGCGAACGCAGAACCGCTCGGCCGCCTGTCCGCGAATGTAGGCCTCACCACGCGTCGCTCCGTACAGGACGACATTGCCGACGATGATATTTTCTTCGGCCACAAAGCCACTGTTGGCCGGCGGGTAAACGATGATCCGACCGCCCGACAAACCCTTGCCAACGTAGTCGTTCGCATCCCCCTCCAATTCGATCGTGACTCCATGCGCCAAGAAAGCGGCCAGGCTTTGGCCGGCGGAACCGGTCAACTTGATATGAATCGTGTCGGTCGGCAGGCCCTCTTCACCGTATCGCTTGGCAACGTTGTGACTGAGGATCGTACCGACTGTCCGATTAATGTTCACGATCGGCGATTCGATCCGCACTGATTCGCCGCGCAACAATGCGGGCTCGGCTGCCGGCAACAACGTCGTATTATCGAGCGCCAGTTCCAGCCCGTGATCTTGCTCCTGAGTACAAATCACATCGGCATCGTCACGCGGATGTTTGGCAGGAGCCAGCAAGCCGCTCAGATCGAGCCCATCCGCTTTCCAATGTTCAATCGCCGCGGAAGCGTCTAAGCAGTCAGTGCGGCCCACCATGTCGGTCAATTTGCGAAATCCCAATTCGGCCATGATTTCGCGAGCATCTTCAGCCACCATGAACAGATAGTTCACAACATGCTCCGGCTGGCCGGCAAACTGAGCCCTCAGTTCCGGATCCTGTGTCGCTATTCCCACGGGGCAGGTATTGAGATGACACTTTCGCATCATGATACAGCCCAGCGTGATCAAAGGCGCCGTTGAGAAACCCATCTCCTCGGCTCCCAACATCGCCGCCAACACGACGTCCCGACCCGTCTTAAGCCCGCCATCGGTCTGCACTACGACCCGACTGCGCAGCCCGTTCAACATCAACGTTTGGTGCGTTTCGGCCAAACCGAGCTCCCAAGGCAGGCCCGCATGCTTGATGCTTGTTAACGGAGATGCGCCGGTACCGCCCGCATCGCCCGATATCAGGACGTGATCGGCAAACCCCTTGGCGACACCGGCCGCAACCGTCCCCACGCCCACTTCGGAAACCAATTTGACGCTGATGCGCGCCGACGGGTTGGCGTTCTTCAAGTCGTGAATCAGCTGTTTAAGATCTTCGATCGAGTAAATATCGTGGTGCGGAGGTGGGCTGATAAGGCCCACACCGGGCGTCGAGTAGCGGACCTTGGCGATCGTCTCGCTCACTTTGCGACCCGGCAATTCGCCCCCTTCACCTGGCTTGGCTCCCTGCGAAATCTTGATTTGCAGTTCGTCGGCATTCGCCAAGTAAGAGATCGTGACGCCGAATCGGCCTGACGCAATCTGCTTGATGGCAGACCGCTTGGAATCGCCGTTCGGAAGCGTTTCCCAACGAGCCGGATCCTCGCCCCCTTCGCCCGTATTGCTCTTGCCGCCCATGCGGTTCATGGCGACCGCCAGCGTTTCATGCGCCTCGGCAGAGATCGAACCGTAACTCATCGCACCCGTGCAGAAACGCTTTACGATTTCACTGGCCGGCTCGACCTCCTCCAAAGAAATCGCGGGGCCGTTGGCACCCGCTTTGAATTGAATCAACCCTCGCAGCGTCCAGCGGGTTTTGGCGCTGTTGTTGATGTGATCGGCAAAACGGCGATACGCATCACGACTGTCGGTTCGCGCCGCAAGTTGCAGATCGGCAATCGCGTCCGGGTCCCACGCGTGTCGTTCACCCTCCGCGCGCCAGTGATATTCGCCCACATTCAACAGTGGCAAGGTCGGAGTCTGATCCGAATCTGGATAACCCAATTTGTGGCGTCGGAGCGATTCTTCCGCCAACACGTCGAAACTGACACCCTGTACGCGACTGGCGGTTCCCGTAAAGCACTTCTGGATCACATCGTCCTTCAGGCCAATCGCTTCAAAAATCTGAGCTCCCTTGTAGCTTTGCAATGTCGAAATGCCCATCTTCGCCATCACTTTCAACATCCCCTTGGCGACACCCTTGCGATAAGCCGAAACGACCGCATCGTCGTCGGCGAATTCTTCCACCTCGGGCAAATCTTGCACTCGTGCCTGCCACAACGACTCGAACGCCAAATACGGATTGATGGCATCGGCACCGTACCCCACCAATAAGCAATGATGATGAACTTCGCGTGCCTCACCTGTTTCCAAGATCAGGCCGATTCGAGTCCGCTTGATCTGACGAATCAGGTGCTGATGAACCGCGCCGCAAGCAAGCAGGGAACTCAGCGGCACACGATCCGAGTTCACTTTTCGGTCGCTGAGAATCACCAGCGAATAGCCATCATCGATCGCTTGTTCCGCTTCGGCACAAGCCCGATCGAGTGCCGCCACCATCCCATCTGCGCCGTTGCTGCGCGGATAGGTAATGTCGATGGTCTTCGTGCGCCAACCACGATGATCCATATCACGCAGCGCCGTCAATTCTTCGTTCCGCAAAATCGGATGGGGAATCAACAGCCGGTGACAATCGGTCTCTGCCGCTTCCAGCACGTTCCCTTCGGGGCCGATGTAGCACTCGAGCGACATCACGACTTCTTCGCGGATCGAGTCGATCGCCGGGTTCGTGACCTGGGCAAACAGCTGCTTAAAATAGTCGTAGATCAGACGCGGTTTGTCTGACATGCAGGCGAGCGACGCATCGTTCCCCATCGAACCGATCGGATCACGACGCTCCTGAACGAGCGGAAGCAGCATGAAGTGGCCCGTTTCGATCGAATAGCCGAACGCCTGCATGCGGGCCAACAGTGTTTCCGGATAGAAGCCGTGCGGCTGATTTTGAGGAGCCAGCTCGGCCAATTCAATACGCTGCTTTCGCAACCACTCGCCGTATGGCCGCAGCGAGGCGATCTGCTGTTTGAGTTCGTCGTCGGGAACGAGTCGTCCCTGTGCAAAATCGACGAGGAACATTCGCCCAGGCTGCAACCGTCCTTTTGATTTCACATTTGCCGGGTCGATGTCGACCACACCGACTTCGCTGGCCATGACGACTCGGTCATCGTGCGTCATGTAATAACGGCTCGGTCGCAGCCCGTTGCGATCGAGCACGGCGCCGATACAGGTCCCATCGGTAAAGACGATCGAGGCCGGGCCGTCCCACGGCTCCATTAAGCAGGAATGGTACTCATAGAACGCCCGCTTTTCTTCCGACATCGTTTTGTGTTTTTGCCACGCCTCGGGCACCATCATCATGACCGACTCCTGCAGCGAGCGGCCCCCCATCAGCAAAAACTCGAGGACATTGTCGAACGTGCCTGAATCGGAACAGTCGGGCTCCACCACAGGACTCAGCTGCTTGATCTTGTCGCCGTAGAGCGGACTGTCGATCAGACCTTCGCGAGCCCGCATCCAATTCGCATTCCCACGGAGTGTGTTGATTTCCCCGTTGTGGCTCATGAAACGACACGGCTGAGCTCGATCCCACGACGGAAACGTGTTCGTAGAAAACCGCGAATGGACCATCGCAAGGTGCGACTTATATTCTGGATCGCGGAGATCGGGATAGAAGGGCAACAGCTGGTCCGGAGTGAGCATGCCCTTGTAAACGATGATGCCCGTCGACAGGCTGCAGACGTAAAACATCAACCGCTGTGAAAGTTCCTGATTGCCCCGCAGCTGATGACTTGCCTGCTTGCGAATCAGATAGAGCTGACGTGCGAACTCTTCATTGGTGATGCCATCGGCAGCAGCGACGAACAACTGCCGCATCACCGGCATCGCGGCGCGAGCCGATGGACCAATGTCGGCCAAATCGGCGTCGGTGGGCACCTTCCGCCAACCCAACAATCGCTGACCATACTGCTCGACCAGCGCCTCCAACTGCCGCTTACAGTGAGCCCGCTGCGACTCCTCCACCGGCAGGAAGACGATACCGGCCGCAAATTGGCCCGGTTCCGGCAAGTCAACTTGCATTTCATCGGCGGCCACTTGGCGCAGAAATGCATCCGGCATCGCCGTCAGGATACCGGCGCCATCCCCGGTATTCGGCTCGGCACCACAGGCGCCACGGTGGTCCATGCGGCGGAGCATTTCGTCCGCATCGGTGACAATTTTATGAGAAGGCTGACCTTTGACATGAGCCACAAAGCCGACGCCACAACTGTCGTGTTCGTGAGCCGGATCGTAGAGTCCGTACTTTTCTGGAGGACCAAATTTCGGTTCCATCGTTTCTCGTTCTTTTCTGCCGCCTGCTGACGGCCCCAGTGCTTTCAACCTTGTTGTTTTATCGTTCACGTCTTGAGCGGCCAGCGCCACCCTCGGTCGGATCAAATACCCATGCCGGCCACGTTTCCGTGCAGCAGTCTTTCGCTGCGCGCCGCAGGCGCTTCGGCCAGCGGCAAATCCATCAGTTCCATCACGAATCGTTCGGCTGTCGGGCTGAGCGCATGCCCACGACGATGAATGATCCCCAATGGCCTGTGCAGCGCCGTCTGTCCGTCATCATCGACAAGCGGCACCGTGACGAGAGAACCAAACTCGACCTCGCGCGCGACCGTCGGTAGGGGAAGGATGCTGATACCCGCGTTGATCTCTAAAGCTCGCTTGATGGTTTCGATATTGTCAAACTCCATCACCGTCTCGACTTTCGCGTCGTGCTTTGCGAGGTGTTTCTTAATTTCACTGCGAATTTTGGAACCGCGATCAAAGCTCACCCACTTGGTTGCGTTCAACTGATCAGGACGTAAGTACTCGCGGCCAGAAAATTCATGCTGCGGTGCACACACCACCGCCATCGCCTCTTCGCGCCAAGGAATCGATTCGATCGTCCGCGACGACTTGGGATAACTGACAATGCCCAGCTCGACCGATTCCTGTTCCACCAATTCGTAAACCTGACCCGGGTGCTGGTACTGAACCTGGACGTTGGCTTGGGGATACCGAGTCAAGAAGTCACCGATGTGTCGGTTGATGTGGCTCAAACCGGCCGAGTAAATCGAAACCAATTTGACGCGACCGGCCACCTCTTCTCGCAACGAACGGACTCGATCTTCCAACTGCAAATACTGATCAACGATCGAACAGGCGCCTCGATAGAACGCCTCGCCCTCAGCCGTGACGACCCATGGCCGCTTCGAACGATCGATCAGCGGCAAACCGAGCCGCTCTTCCAATTGCTGCACGCGCTGACTGGCCGCCGATTGCGTCAGCCCGTTTTCTTCGGCGGCCCCTGAAAAACTGTGCTGCCGCACGACATCGCAGTAAAGCTTGAGAATTTTCAGGTGCATGCAACTGGCCCAAATTAGCAACATTAGAGCCGCTAATGTTACAATATTCCGGAATTAGAATTGTGAATACTAGATTAATTCCTTGAAAATCGGCCGTCAACGGGTGGAAATGAGCGTCGCCGAGCGGTGCTGCGCCACGCTGCCGCTCGGTTTCCGCAAGAAATCGTGGCCTGCCGCGGCCGTTTTCAACCACGTTTTCAGCCAGAAAGGGCCCGAAACAAGAGAAACAGCGCACCAGAGACCGTGATGCAGAACGGGACGGTCAGCACCCAGGCCCACAAGATTTTCGTCACCGTACTCTTTTGAAGGTTTTCTTTACCGCCCCGAGCAAACATCGTCCCGGCAATCCCCGAAGACAACACGTGCGTCGTGCTAACGGGCAGGTGCAGATAGGTCGAGACAGCGATCGTACTGGCCGCGACCAGTTCGGCCGAGGCGCCTTGAGCATAGCTCAAATGGGTCTTTCCAATCTTTTCGCCGATCGTCACAACGATTCGTTTCCAGCCAATCATCGTCCCGATGCCCAACGAGAGCGCGATCAGCACAATGACCCAGGTCGGTGCGTATTCGGTGAAGCTGGCCAGTTCGTCCGTACTTTTCTTTAGGGCGATGAGGGCTGCCGTCGGTTCGCCTTCATGGTCCTTTGTCATGTCTCTGGCCGCGTCCAGCGCCAGCAAAATCTCCCGCCGCAGCGCAAACCGCTGCTCATCGGCAAGGTCAACAAAGTCGCCCGATTCGACTCGCATCGTCGTCAACGCGGCGACATGCGAACTGAGACGATCCAACGCCGGCTGATGCGCGGCCTGCGATCCAGCCTGGCGCCAATCGGCCGCTGACGATTCGAGTGCCGCGACCGCCGCGGCCATTTCGGCCGGCGTCGTCGACCGGTCGAGCGCAAAGTAGGACGGTGCGACGCCGATCAAGATGAGCATCATCAATCCGATCCCTTTTTGTCCATCGTTGGAACCGTGGGAAAAGGAAACGGCGGAGCAAGTCAAAATCAAAATCGCGCGAATCCAAAGCGGAGGAGGCGTATCTCCATCGGGAGATGCAAACAACTGCTTGTTCTTGGTGAAAATCGCCTTCAGTAACATCATTAAGAACATCGCCAGCAAGAAGCCGAACGCGGGAGAGAACAGCAGTGCCTCCCCGATGTGAATCACCTTCCGCCAGTTAACCGACGATTCGCCTTCGCCGAGAAAACCGTAAGCGATGCCGACTCCAAGAATCGACCCGATTAAGGTGTGCGAGCTGGAGGCTGGAATACCTAAGTACCACGTCCCCAAGTTCCAAAGAATCGCGGTAAAAAGGATGGCTCCTACCATCCCCAGGCTGTGAGTGATGCTCTGATCGACCAGCGTTTCCACAGGCAACATGTGAATGATGCCCATCGCGACACCGATACCGCCAAGAAATACACCCAACCCGTTCAGCAGTCCCGACAAAACGACCGCCTGGACCGGCTTCAACGATTTCGTATAGATCACGGTCGCGACCGCATTGGCCGTATCGTGGAACCCATTGATGAATTCAAAAGCGCAGACGCACAGGATGCACAACACCAACAGCGCGGTCAGCACGGTACTCAATCCAAACATGATCGGCAGTCACTCGTGAGAAGCATCAAGACGGAATTTCTTGCGGCCGCATATTAGGAAGTCACACGGCGCAGTGCCATCCCGTGTCGATGAATCAGATCGGCCAACCCCAGCGTCAACGGCGGCGATCAGAAACGGCGTCTCACGCATACCACACAAAATACCGCTGCGATCCCCAACCACAGCGACTGAGGCTCGGGCACGGCCGCGACCGCCCCATCCGCGGTTTGAAATTTGAATTGATTCCAAATAACGAAATCGGCCCCATCGACCGTACCATTCGCATTGAAATCGCCGTGGCACCAAGCGGGCGCACTAGAAAACTTGTTTTGATTCCAAATCAGAAAATCGGCACCGTTAACGGTCCCATTCAGATCGGCGTCACCCAGCAAGTAGGCGTTGCCGGAAGCCAAGTTCGCGGCACCAGCCTCGGCCAGCCAGGCACTCAAATCGTCACCATCAACCGCCCCGTCACCGGTCAGGTCGAACGAACCTGCATTCGTTTGGCCGACGATTTCGACAACCAATGCATCGACGTCCTCACAGGTGTAGACGCTGTCGCCGTTGAAATCTCCAGAGACGCTGGGCGTGATCGTCACGTTCCAGCTAATCGTTTGTTCTAAAGGCGATGTGTCGGCCTTGCGGTACCAGTCAAGCGAATCCCCGGTAAATGAATGGTCCAAAATTGAATCGTAGGCGCGAGCTTCCAACAGATAATTGCCACCTCCGAGCGCCAACGATGAAACATCTAAAGTCTCTCCCAACAGCCCTTGCGAGACACCATCCACAAACCACTCGACATTGATCAGTGCCGGATCGACCGTGTCGACCCACAAAGAACCCGGATCGACGTGCGTGGTGGAATCGTCGAACCAGTCATCCAGCGGATCGACTTCTTCATAGAACTTCGTGATGAACTGTTCGCGACTCACCGCATCGAAAGGGCGGAAGAGCGAACGCATCTCGGAATTATTACTCGGACGGAAGAGCCCAAACTCGTTGTAACCGCCACCTTCGTAGTAGCCGATGGGCCCCACGTTCGTATCCGGGTCGTTGTAGCCAACCCAACGATCCCACTTGCCCAAGTTCGGGTTGGTCGTGAGGTTGACGCTATTGGGCTCGGGCCCCGAATAGAACGCGCCATTACTAAAATACTCATCGGCCAGCGATCCGAGTGAGTGGCCAAGCTCGTGAACCCCGATGTCGGTCGCCGAACTATTGCCGCCGGCGTAGACGGCCCACGATCCTCCGCAGCCACCGTACTTCGAATCGTTAACAACGCCCAGCCGCGCATCGGAATCAATTCCCGTACCCGACAAGGCGATATTGACTGCCGCATTCGCCTTCCCCGTGTCAAAGTACAAGCAACGTTCAACGCTGCCTCCCCACCAGTAAGAGGCGTCGAGCGCCGTATCGCGGAAAATATTGTTAGGAGGCTGGTCGGCCCCCGATTCGTTGCTGACAACGTTCACGCGGTGGGCATTGAAGAAACTCTCGTAGCGCGGAAACGGATTACGAAACGCACCGCTAAAGAGGTAATCAAGTTCGGCGACAACGTGATCTTGGTAGACCGTTTCGATCTGTGTCGATGTGTAGCCGTCACCGATAAAAATCAGATCGATCCGATTATCGGACGGACCGTTATTCATCACGGTGGTCACCGTTTGCGCCTGGAGCGGCGCAAGCGCTGAAGACAAAACTAGCACGAGGCTAAATACGCAGAATCCCCTACACCTAATGATCATCAGTCCCCACCCGTATGATTACCAGCTTTCGCAGCAGTAAGAGACTGCCGTCGCTGGCACCATCATAGCCTGCCACGAAACATGAGGCACGCAAAAGGGGCCCGATTCAGCTCCGTTTCTTGATTCGCTCACTACTTCACTTTGTTGGGCCGATATTCGTGATCTCGTTTTCGCAAGACCTCCGCCTTGATGATCTTGGTCGGTTCGACGTTCGATTTCGTATCGGACGGGTCGACCTTGTGGATCAGCGGCAGGATCTCCATTCCCTCGACCACGCGGCCAAAGACGGTGTGTTGGCCATCCAAATGAGGCGTCGGCACGAACGTTAGAAAAAACTGAGAACCGCCCGTGTTGCGAGAACGCTCTTTGGCCATGCTCAAGGAACCGGCAAAGTGGTTGCGATGATTTTCGTTGACGCACTCACAGTAAATGTTGTAGCCAGGCCCCCCCGAACCGTCTCCGTTCGGGCAACCGGCTTGTGCCATGAATCCGTCGAGCACTCGGTGGAACTTGAGGCCATCATAAAAGCCTTGTTCGACAAGACTAATGAAGTTCCCAACCGTCTCGGGTGCCTCATTCTCGAACAGCTCTATCGTGATATCGCCACTCGAGGTCTGTAGTTTGACACGGGGCAACTCGTCGTCCGCCTCAGCCTCGCGGAGCGCCAATTCTGCTTCCCATTTCGCCTGGCAATCCTCTACCGACGCGAAGCATTTCTGACCCGCTTGGCTGCAAGTGCCGCGGTCGTTAGCCTCCTTCAGGTACTCGCTGGCCAATTCGAATTGGTTGCATCCGAAAGCAGAGATCCCCGCCAGATCATTGAGTCCACGCTCTTCCGCTCCACCTTCGATCAAAGTCTTGGCCACCTTCAACGATTCCGGATAGCGTTCATTCTTAATCTGATCGGCAGCCACGGTGAGGAGAAAGCGAACCAGTTCTCGATTTTCGTTCGGCGCCTCGGCGTAGGCCGCCAGCGCTTTGTCCTGCAAGTCACCCGCCATCTCGTTGGTCTTGCCAACCAGCTCTTTCCAGCTGTTCTCGATCCCTGCGATCTCATCCTCATCAGCGATTTGGTACTTCACCTTCAAATCACGCAGCTGTTGCAAATAGTCTTTCCAAGTCGTGAACGCCTCATCGAAAGCCTTGGCAGCCGGGCCAGCGGCCGCGGTCGATGCGGTGGCCACCTCTGCCGGTTTCTCTTCGGTTGCCTCCTCTTGGGCAAGGGTCTGCTGAGTTGTCAAAAAAACCAGAACGAAAAAAACAGAGCAATGCTGGATGAATTGCGATTTCGACATAGCCTACATTCCTTAAATACTGATCTTTAGAACTCACGTCTGTCGCGGGTCAAGGGGCAAGCCGGTTCGGTGCCGACCGCGAAAACGTGTTCGCGTCTTCAAGATGGATGACTCTCGAGAGCCCATAACGTACCATACGAACTCACGGCAGAAAAAGATCGCCACCGCAGCCACTCCGACCGGACGATTCGATCTGCACAGCACCCGACTGAGAATTCCATGGCAAAATCAGACCCCAAGCGAAACCAGCCGGACCTGACTTTGCGCATTGTGGGTGGAGCCCAGAGGGGGCGGA
The DNA here is from genome assembly GCA_964480915.1 of uncultured Pirellulaceae bacterium. Lineage (GTDB taxonomy): Bacteria > Planctomycetota > Planctomycetia > Pirellulales > Pirellulaceae > CAWGCE01. Next base: position 12,117 of record CAYZRS010000006.1, read on the forward strand.
AAATCCGCTACAACGGCGATCTGGCGACACGGCCGATGAAAGATCGAGTTCGCGAGGCGGTCTTCAACCTGGTAGGACCGGCGATCAAGGGAACTCGAGCCTTCGACCTGTTCGCCGGCACCGGAGCGGTCGCGCTCGAAGCGCTCAGCCGGGGTGCCATCCAAGCGACCGCCATCGAGCGGCGGTTCGACATGGCGAAATTGATCGAACAGAACGCGGCAGACATCGGGCTTGCCGAACGACTGGAAGTCGTTCCAGGAAACACCTTCCTCTGGGCCCGCGAACTCGAGGCGCTACGCCAGTCACAGGACGAAACCCCTTGGTCGATTTTCTGCTGCCCGCCCTACGCGTTCTATCATGATCGTTTGTCCGATTTGACAACGGTCCTCGAACGATTCCTCCAACTGGCTCCTGATGGAAGCATGCTGTTGGTAGAAGCGGACGAGCCTTTCGATTTTGCCGACCTGCCGGACGGAAAGGCGCGGACGGAAGATGGCTGGGATGTTCGCACTTATGCACCGGCACAGGTCGGTATCCTCCGTATGCATTTCGGCCAAGCGTGACCACTTGGGCCCCAGCGCGTTCGTCAGACCTAATCCGCCATCGCTCGAATCGGGTTGGAACGGCCCGGTGCTAGCAGCGGTCGCCGAAATCTGGCTCGTTACAAACGGACCAACCGTTCCTGTTTCTCGCAGGACCCGCTTCCAACCGCAAAGGCAGACCCGACTCGAGAATTCTCATGCCCAGATCGGGGGACGAGGTTCCGAAGATAAAGGAGCGGCGTGCTCGATCGACAGAGTGTCTTTAACGCGATTGAAATTATAGTGGCAGGGGTCGACACCATCGTGATGGATCGTTCGCAGCATCAAAGTGCGCCCACCGTTTTCTTGGTGGGTTGTCTGTTCGCCTTCTTGGTCATCGCGATCGAATTGTGGCCCGCCAACATGGGTCGCGGGATGGATCGTTCGATCGACGGCACCGAGCAATGGGCGCTGGCCGGGGACAACATCCCGAATACCAACAACGACAACCGGACGTTCCAGCAACTTCCTTTCGTCGGTTCGAAAAAATATGGAGCGACGATCCGCGCCGACGAGAACGTACCTGTTCAGATCGACGCGACGAATCGACCACAAATCACCGCGTTGGCACAGGTGCCCGTGGCCGAACCGACCGCGGTGATCTCGTCACCGATCCCCACGCTGACGAGCTTGCCGCAAGAATTCGCGCCCCAACCCTCAACGGCAGCGAACGAGCTCATCTTGGGGCCGCCGCTCTCGGCACCACAAATCACGCTGGCCGAGCCCCCACCGATCGAAGTCAAAGAAGAGCTGGAGCTGCTGAACGAATTCCAAGACGCCATCCCGACGGTGCCACTGATCACCAAGTCGTCCGACATCGTCCCACCCAAGGCAGTCGAGGCCATCACGCCCGACCCGTATTCGGCAAAGTCGCACGCCAGCAACTGGCCTCATGTGCCGGCGCTCCAGCGACAATTTGACGAGCAATCCCATCCACGGGCCCAAGCTTGGTCAAATCAAGTCAAACATCAACTCACGCTGCTGCAACGCGAAGCGGAAATTTACACCCAAGGTTCGCACACCACATTGGCCGATTTACGGCAGCTGGTTTCCACAGGCAAGCAGATTGCCAAACAGATTCCGACTCCGGCCGAACGGTCCGATTTACGACGAGCCGTCTATGCGCTCGAACGGCGACTTGCACTTTGGACGCAGGTTTTTCGCAATGCCGACCCCCGAATCGTGCGGCAGCTGGAGCAGTATGAACAGCAGCTGGACCCGGCTGCGATGCTGCGAATTTTGGAAGCGGTCGATGTCGAATTGGGCCATCACCCCGACAATTGGCAACGTTTCCTATCGCTGGCCCACATTCGCGATGTGGCCTCTTCCAATTCTTTCTTCACCGTCGAAACGCGAGCCAACATCGCGGCGAAAGTGCTCAATCGCTTATCCGAAACTGAATTTAGCGAAAAGCAACAAGCGATCATCAGCAAGCGTTCGGTTCAGGCACTCCGTGGCGAGCTCCGCAAATGGGTGACCGCGCCACTACCGCTGACGGAATTGCTCGCCAACATCGAAGAGTACGAAATTCAACCGATCGATTCTCGTAGCCAACCGGTCAGCACTGCCTGGCATCGTACACGCTTCTCGCTCTATCCGACGCAGCAGAACCTGGCTCAAACGATCAACACCCACTATCGGAACTCCAACGTCCGGCTGGCGGTGACGGAAGAGTTCCTCAATCGACTCGTACCGGCAATTCAAGACGTTCAGGCTCCGGTTCGAGAACAGATCTTGGGTGCCGACGTACGTGGCTTGAGTGAAACGCGAATGGGGTTCCGCGTGAATTTGGTTCCTGACAAGGCACAAATTCGCATGCGACTGGAAGGCGACGGGGTGATGTCGGCCGCCACGCAATCGACAAAAGGTGGCGTGACGTTGATGAACCGAAACAGGGCTCGGTTCTTTGTGCAAAAAATCCTGCTGATGGATCCGCGTGGCGTCCGCATGCTGCAAACCGAATCGGCCGCCAGTGGTTCGACCAACCTGACCGGCCTGCGCACCCGTTTCGATACCTTTCCAATCGTCGGATCACTCGTCAGGCGAGCGGCCCAGAAGCAAGTGTTCGAAACCAAAGAGCGGGCACGGATGGAGTTCGAAAACCGGGTCGCTTCGAAGGCCCGATCGCAAATGGATGATCGCCTGCAAAATCAGGTCATGAACGCCCGGCAACGCTTGGACGAAAAGATCATTCAGCCGCTCGAGCGAATGCAGTTGAACCCGACCGCCCTGGCAATGGAAACGACGGAAGACCGCATGACACTGCGGAGTCGACTTGCAAGCGATTATCAATTGGCTTCCTTCACTGCCAGGCCGCAAGCTCGAGCTGACAGCCTCTTCAGCGTTCAGGTCCACGAATCGGCACTGAACAACTTTGCCACTCAGCTGCAACTCTCTGGCAAAGAAGGCGACATCCGTGATGTATTCCTAGACATCGCCAAAGAGATGGGCGTCGAAGACATCAAGATTCCCGAGGAAGTACCAGAAGGCGTCAAGATTCGATTGGCCAAGGAAGACCCGGTACGGTTTGAATTCCGCGACGGCCGAATCATGATCTCGCTGCGCATCGAAGGTTTGAAATACGAACGCCGTAGCTGGCGCAATTTTGAAGTCCACGCTTATTACCGCCCCACGATCGACGGCTTCCGCTGCGATCTTCATCGGGACGAATACATCGAACTGGTCGGCCATCTCAAGGCGCGACACCAAATTGCACTGCGAGGAATTTTCACCAAGGTCTTCTCGAAGGGACGACCGATCACGCTCATCCACCCCGAGATCGGCAAAGACCCACGTCTGGCGATGCTCGATGTCAGTCAATTCGTCGTGCGGGACGGCTGGGTAGGTGTCTCTGTCGGGCCGCAAGGCAAAACAGGACAACCACTCACGGCCAGGCAAAGTCCAGCGACCAAAATGCGCTAGGTGAACGGGGCCGATTGCTTCACAGCTCGAATTTCGACCGATATTCATCGGCCGGATACTTCCGCCGGTTCTTTATCATCTTGGCCTCGAGCGCTAACGAGACATCGATGTCCAATTCATTGGCGATCGCCAAGGCATAGCAAATCACGTCGGACAGCTCTTCTTTCACCAGCTCGAACTTGGTTTCATCCTCACCGATTCGTCTCGACTCATCGACGGTCAGCCATTGAAACAGCTCCATCAGCTCGGACGCTTCCACCGCCAGGGCCATGCTCAGATTCTTGGGCGCGTGAAATTGGCGCCAATCTCGCTCATCCACAAACTGGCGCACGGTGGTACGCAACTGGGATACGGGAGTGGTCTCATCACTCATCAGGAAAAGCTCCGATCCGGAAACGGGAACCGGTCCCAGCACCGCGGGGACTCGGTCTGGAGTTATACCCTACGACCGACGCTTTAGACGATCGTTTCCGGAATGTCGGCCAGCTTCGGGAAGCTCGCATCGATCGCCGAACCCTTGGCGATGATCACCAAACCACTTTCGGTCACCTGCAAACCTCGTGCGCGGTCTTCCTCGTGATTGAATCCGATCGACACGCCCGGAGGAATGCGCACGCCCTTGTCGATAATCGCTCGACGTACTCGCGCCCGACGCCCGATGTCGACGCCTTGAAATAGTATCGAATCCTCGACGGTGGCGTAGCTATTCACACGAACGTTGCACGACAGGATACTGCGGTCGACTTGACCACCCGAGACGATCGAGCCTTGGCAGACGATACTGTCCATCGCCCGACCACAACGACCTTCGTCCGTTTCACCGTTGAAGATAAATTTCGGCGGAGGCGAATATGGTTGGTATGAACGGATCGGCCAGCGCTCGTCATACATGTTCAGCTGCGGATCGACCGAAATGAGATCCATGTTCGCTTCGTAATAAGCTTCGATCGTACCGACATCACGCCAATAGGCGTCGTTCTTGCGATTCTCGTCGCGGAACGGGAACGCGTAAACTTTGTCTCGCTGAATCATCTTGGGAATGATATCGCGGCCAAAATCGTGACAGCTATTCGGCTCGGTCGCATCCTCGCACAAGCGCTCGAACAGGAACCTGGAATTAAACACGTAGATTCCCATCGACGCCAAGCAATGATCCGGATCGCCAGGAATCGTTTTCGGTTGTGCCGGTTTCTCGTCGAACCCAACCACTCGCTGGTCGCCTTCGATCTGCATCACGCCAAACTGAGTCGCCTCTTCGGGACTGACATGCAGCGCACCGATCGTCATATCGGCATTGCGCTGGATATGAAAATCGAGCATGTGCCGGTAATTCATCTTATAGATATGATCACCGGCCAGGATCACCACGTGCTCGGGGCGCTCCTTCTCAATCGCGTAAATATTTTGATAAACGGCATCTGCCGTGCCTTGATACCAACTCTCGTCGATCCGTTGCTGGGGCGGCACACCGTCGATGAATTCGCCAAGCTCACGACAGAAAAAATGTCGCCAGCCCAGGCTGATGTGACGATCGAGGCTCATCGCTTTGTATTGCGTGAGCACCAGCATCCGCCGCAGGCCACTATTGAGACAATTCGACAGAACAAAGTCGATGATCCGGTAAGCGCCGCCAAAGGGCACCGCCGGCTTGGCTCGATCGCGCGTGAGCGGTTCCAATCGAGAACCTTTTCCGCCAGCCAAAATCACTGCCACACAATTTCGCATGTCCGCCAAATTCCTTTCGAGCTTCCTCAATCGCCAGCTCTTCCTTGAACGGCCAACCACAGGGTCCAGCGATCTCGACATCGAAGGTTAAACTCAAAACGGCGCAGGCCATAGATCAGTTGGCTCGGCCGCCCGCGTCACGGGCCCAGCCAACCATCGTACCGGCAATTTTCTTGGCCCAATTCAGGCGGCCTGGATCGCACGCTGCCGCATTTTGAAGTGAGCCGCCAAAAATCGCTCCACCATTTTGGTCGGAGCCAATTCACGCCGCCACCATGTTTTTCCCGCGTCAGAGAGCCTCTCCGCCAAGCCAGGCTCTTCTAGAACACGGAGTGACTGCCGCGCTAAATGAGCTCGATTGCCGGGAGCGAAGAGCAAACCTTGCTGCTCTTGCGGTACCAGTTCACGATGGCCGGCCGTATCGGAAACGATCAACGGCACGCCGAGTCGCTGTGCTTCCAGCATGCCCCAAGGGATGCTGTCGTCGCCAGCAGTACACCAATAGCCGGCCAACGCCGGCAGCCAATCAGTACGGTCTGACACATCGCCGATGAAGTGCACGCGGTCTTCAATTTCTACGCGACGGCGAAATCGTTCTAGACGGACCCGTTCTGATCCTTCGCCGAAAATTAAGACGTGCGTATCGGGCCGCACCACTTTCAAAAGGTCGGCGGCCCAAATCACATCTCGCAGTCGCTCGCGATCGGTCAATTCGGCAGCAATGCCAAACAACTTGGAGGCGGCCGGCAACGCCAACGCCTGGCAAGCGCGCTCTTGGGCCGCTTGGCAGAGCCTCTTCGATTCCAAAACACTGTCACCCAGACTAGGCACGAAAGCGGTTGCCAGCGATTGGCCGTCGGCCGCTAATCGCTGTCGCACTGCTTGCGACGTCGCCAAAAAATGAACGTCGCGGCCGCGCAAAAAACGTTCCCAGCGTGTGAGGCCCGTGTCTCGTTGCAGAACGATGGCGCCGGCATGCTGAGACGCCGCGGCCAAGGTCGTTAGATGCGCATCGCCGCTGAGAACGTAAATCACATCTGGCTTCCAATCACCAATCAGTTGACGAAGCCGACGGATGGCCGATAGATCCCAAGGGCGAGCTCGATCGATACTCACATCGCACTCGTGTGGCGACCGGGTTCCAACCAAGCGGGCGTCGCACCGCAAACACTCGCAACCGGCAGCGGCAAGCCCCGCAGACAACTGCCCGGCCGATCGCTGAGCGAGCAGTCCATCCGGCTCGATGAACAGAACACGATCCGTCATGTTTCCGTCTGGTGAAAGAGGCTGTGAAGAATGACGCGCCGAGGAACGATCCGCTCCCAGCGCCCAGTTCGACTATGGAGGCACCGTACCGATTTCGGCCGATTCCAGCGCCGCTACGTACGGCAGGTTGCGATAGGCATCTTCGTAATCCAGTCCGTACCCCACAACAAACTCGTCCGGAATATCAAACCCGATGAAATCGGGTTCCATCTGAATTTCTTGCCGCTCCCGTTTTCGCAGCAGGACGGCGCTGCGAACCGAATTCGGACCCATCTCGTGAAAACGACGGATCAATTCCGACATGGTGCGGCCGGTATCAAAAATGTCGTCGACGATGAGCACGTTACGGTTACTAATGTCAGGCATGAAGTCCGAATTGATAACAAGTTCGGACGGAGTCGTATCCGTGCCCCGGTAACTACTAGCGGCGACAACGCCGACCCGTAGTGGCATCTTTAGCATGCGAATCAGGTCGGCCAGCATGACAATGCTTCCGGTCATCACGCCCACGATCGTTAAGGGTGTGTCGTCGTAGACGGTATTAATCTCATCCGCCAAGCGTTGGACGCCTTCACGCAATTGCTCTTCGGTCAGCAAAGTCTTCATCGAGTACCGGTATCCTTGGTAAGCTTGTACAGTTTTCGTCGGAGCACTGTATTTTAGGCACCCGGTCCGAAGGTCGATAGCCCGCCGTCCGGGAATCGCCAGAGGGACGCGTTTCTGCACTCCATTGGCAGGGAAAACATGGCCCGGACAATGGTCTCTTCGCGAAAACACTGACGGTCAGCGGTCGCGACAGCGGCCCACCCACTGCCCAGAAACCGAAAATGAAAGAGGACTCTTAGTTGCCCACTGACACCAATCCAACGAACGAAGAGAAGGGGAATAGCGGCTGGTCGCAGGTCGAAATAGACGGCCGACCCGCCGACCTCTTTACCCCTGAAACGCGTCACCCACAAAACTTCGTCGTGCTATACCTCCACAACGAACGCGACAGTCCGCAGATTCAGAACGAGTCATTCGCGGCGGAGGCGAATCGACATGGACTGACAATCGTCGTACCTCGCTGTGGTCCCTGTTGGTGGCTCGACGTGGTGGTACCACCTTTTGACGCGGAGCGAACGCCCGAACAGTTTCTGATCGAAAGCGTTAAACCGTGGATTGAAGAAAACCTGCAAGCGCCGCCGAAAGGGATCGCGCTGATGGGTGACGGCATGGGAGGGCAGGGCATCCTCAAACTGACTTACAAACACCCTCGCCTTTTTCCAGTCAGTGCGGCGATCACGCCGAAGATCGACTTCCATTTCCTAATCCGCGATGGTCACAACTTGCTGTGCGACTTGTTTCACGAAGAAGAGGCGGCTCGCCAACGCACGGCGATCCTGTTCGTGCAAGGGCTCAACTGGCCCCAGTTTCAGTTCTTCTGCTGCGATCCGGCCAATTATCTTTGGTGGGATGGGGCTGACCGACTGCATATGAAGCTGGGAGCCACTGGCATCCCTCATGATTTCGAACTGGAAGTCGAAGCCGACGGCGACGAGATGGTCTACTTCGAAAAAATGCTGCCCCGCGCGATGGAGTACGTCGCCACGCATTTGGAACGAGAGCGGTTACGGCTCGTCTAGCATTCTTGGAAACCTCTTCCATGCGCAAAATTTTTACGAATCTCGTTGAAGTTTTCGTCTTCTGGTCGCTATGCGCACTGGTGGCCGGGGGACTGGGGCGCAGGCACTTCCTCTTCGACTTGGCGAGCCATTTTCGGGTCCACGCCATCGCGACACTTCTACTTGGCGGACTGCTGCTCACGAGATTCAAACGACCATTTTGGGCTCGGGTCGGATTGATCGCCGGCACCCTGGGTACGCTGACGCTCCTACCATATTTGGTGCCGGCCAGAGTCAACTCGGCAACGCCCATTGGGCCGATTCGAGTCATGACGATGAATGTGTTGACCAGCAACACAGAATACGAACAGGCGATTCAGACGATTCGGCGATTTAGCCCCGACATCCTGGTGCTGTTGGAAACGAGTCGTCCGTGGGTCGAGCAGCTGGAAGCCGGCCTTTCTGCAGATTGGCCCTACCACATCAGCCGACCAGCCAACGACAATTTTGGGATCTCCCTATTCAGTCGCACGCCATGGACCGTCTGCGAAATCGATTCCCATTCAGAGGCGACGGACGTCGATTCGATCGATGCCCGCTTCGAGGAACTGGGCCTGCGGGTGATTGGCACCCACCCGTTACCACCGATGAACACGGTTTTCTGGCAGGATCGCGCGGCCGTTTTTGATTCCATTGCCAAGTCGATCACCAACTCCACAGAAGGCGCCACGCTCAAAACGGTGGTCGTCGGCGATCTCAACTGTACGCCCTGGTCACCTTGTTTCACTCGGTTCCTGGCTCAATCCGGCCTGCGAGATTCGGCCCGCGGCCGGGGCATTGCCCCCACGTGGTCCCCACTGTTCCTGTGGATGGGATTGCCGATCGACCATGCGCTGGTGAGCGACAACGTCGAAGTCATCCGGCGCATTGTGGGTGGAGACATTGGCAGCGACCACCGACCGGTCGTGATCGACATTCAATAGAGCCGCGTTACTCGGCGGACACTTTGCTCGGTTCGGTCTCTTCCACGAACTCCCTGATCAGTTCGACGAAGAAGGGAGTTTCGGTTTTCAGCATGCGACGGTAACCAACGCTCAGTTGCTTGAGTAACTCGACATCGACCTCATCCTGTTCATCCAAGCAGAATTTGTCCATGTTCCAACCTGGCAAACCACGCGATTCGATTTCATCGTCAAATAGGTATTCAATGTTCGTGTGGCGTGGGTCTCTGGCAATCTTTGCCATCAGTGCTCGAACCACTTCCTCGTTGCCTTCGAGCACCTGTAGAAATCGCCCACCATGGAAGAACATGACGCCGGTCACCTCGAGCGCCACATTATTTCGTTTCGATGTCGCG
>CAYZRS010000006.1:21671-40348 GCA_964480915.1 uncultured Pirellulaceae bacterium
GAAGAACATGACGCCGGTCACCTCGAGCGCCACATTATTTCGTTTCGATGTCGCGATGATGTCGTCGATCTCGGCATCGATGTCGCGGTTGGTGGCAACGAACTCGCTAGAATAAATGATCAAGTGCATCGAATCGCCTCGCTCGAAAACGGCGATGTCCACGTCGACATGAAGTGACCACTCGCTACTCAATCCTAGCTCAAGAACGGACAGCTTCGCTCACGCGTGAGACAAATCGCCCTCACTACAGGTGATACAAACGGCAGGATCTCATTCGTCGCCATCGACCTCGCGGGAAATCGCGACTCCTGGCGACCGCTGTCGGGGGGCCCGACACACGTTCATTCACAACGGCAGCTCCGATTCGCTCACTTTCGCGGGGGCAACCGAGCCCAGTTACGGCCGTTTTGCAAGTTCGTATCCCAAGGATGGCAGGTTGGTTATAATCGTTGTTTAGCAATCGAGGGGATCGAGTCACCATGGCCAGTCAAGGTTCTTTCACGACGTGCATGGAACAGATGCGCAAGGGTGACTCGCTCGCAGAAACGATTGTCTACGATCGCTATTTTCGGCGCTTAATGGGTCTCGCTCGATCGCATATGAAATCGAGCTTCTCTTCCAAACTTGATCCGGACGACGTCGTGCAATCGGTCTTCCACAGTTTCTTTCAGCGCAACGCTGCCGGACTGTTCAGCTACGAGGACTGGGATAGTCTGTGGGCATTGCTGGCGCGGATTACGATCCGTAAATGTTGTCGACAAGCAGAAGCGCTGTCGACGGCCAAACGAGACATCGACCGAGAAACTCGTTTGGCCGAATTAGAAATCGTCTCGCGCGAACCGACACCAGAACAAGCCAGCATTCTTGCGGATTTACTGCAGCATCTCTTTGCTGGCCTGACCGGTCCACAGCGTGAAGTGTTAGCGTACAAGCTTGAATACCTCTCGAATGAAGAAATCAGTGAACGCATCGGTCGCACCGAGCGTTCGGTCTATCGAGCCTTGGCCACGGTGCGAAAACAGCTGGAATTAATCGAACAGGAATAGCTGACTGATGGAACTCTCCAACGCAAGCCACGACGCGATCGTTGATGAATTGGCGGAAGCCTATGAAACCAAATGGACCGTCGGAGGCGACCTAACGATCGACGAGTTCCTCCCGACGAACGAACCGATCCGGTCTAGCGTCCTTTGGGAGCTGTTGCTGGTGGATTTGGAGTTGCGTTTAAAGGCCGGCCTCGAGCCTCGAGTGGAAAGTTATCTCAATGACTTTCCAGAAATCAAGAATCAGCCGCAACCGTTAGCCAAGTTCATTCAGGCCGAGTTTCAGTTACGGTCACGAAGAGAGCCGGGCCTCGATTCAAACGAATATCGGGCTCGTTTCCCCGACGTCGAGCTGAGTTTCCTGGATCACTTCCCTGAGCAAGAGGCTCATCAGAACGAGCAACAGCGCGGTCGATATCGGCTCACCCGACCCTTTGACGAAGGCGGGTTGGGAAAAATCTGGATCGCGAAGGATGAAGAATTCTCACGCGAAGTCGCGTTGAAAGAAATCAAGAATCGCTACGCTGACGACGAGCCGAGCCGACGTCGATTTGAGCAAGAAGCGCTGGTCACTGGCAAACTGCAGCACCCCGGAATTGTTCCCGTTTACAGCCGAGGACGACATTTCGACGGCCGGCCGTTTTATACGATGCAGCTCATTGACGGTGTCAGTTTTAAGGCGGCCATCGGCGCGTTTCACAAGACGAACAGGGCCGGTCGATACGGCGACAGTCGAGCCATCGCGAAACGGCGGTTGCTTTCGCAGTTGGCCGATGTTTGCAAGACGGTTCATTTCGCCCATCTGCGGGGCGTACTACATCGCGACATCAAACCATCGAACATCATGGTGGGAGACGAAGGGGGAACGTTTCTGATCGACTGGGGCCTAGCCCGAGTCCATGGAGAACTCGCATCGCCGGAACGTTTCATCGAATCCGACGCACAGGCCATTGCCCGCGATGGCAGCGAGATCTCTACCGCACTGGGGCGCGCATTAGGTTCACCGGCCTACATGAGCCCTGAACAGGCGCGTGGTGATCACGATCAAGTCGACGAACGATCCGACGTTTACAGCCTGGGCGCCACCCTGTTTACGGTCCTGACCAATGAGCCTCCGTTCCAAGGGCTCGATACGCAATCGATCTTGGCCAAAGTCTCTGCCGGCACCGAACAGCCTCCTCGCGCCGTGAATAGCCGAATCCCTCGTAAGTTAGACGCCATCTGCCGCAAAGCGATGCACGCGGACCAATCGCAACGCTACGAATCGGCCAGCGAGCTCGGCCACGACATCGAACGTTATTTGGCTGACGAACCAATTTTGGCGACCAGCGACACGCTGTTGGAAAAAACCCGACGGTTTTCTCGACGGCACCAAGCGGTCGCGACGCTGTTGCTGATGACACCCGTGGCCATCGCGCTCGCCGCAGTGTTAAGCCTTGGATCGATCCGACGTGAACACGCAGCGACCGAACGAGTGAAGGGTTCTGTTGATTACGTCCTACAAAAGATCGGCGATACGTTCGATCAAACGAGCCCCGCCGTCGGAGGTCGCGACATCCTGCTCTCCGAGGCGCTTCCCATCGCCGTCGATTCGGCCCTGCAAGATACGGATGGAGATTCGGTGGGAAGGGCGATCTTTTTGACGAGAGCGAGCACGGCACTGAACAACCTGGGCAAATACGACATCGCGCTTCAGTCGAGCACGGCTGCTGTTGATCTTTTTGAGCACGAGCTTGGCCCGGAGAATCAGCAGACGATCTATGCCTCGAACGAACGCGGCCGCGCCCTGGTTTCGCTCGATCAAATTGAAGAGGCCTACGCCACCCTTGACCCGGCCCTCAGCATCGCCAAACGCAAATTGGGTGACGATTCTCCACTGACCCAATCGCTGGAACAAAACCTGCTGAATGCTGCGGTTCTCTCGGGGAGAGTGTCGGAAGCGATTCCACGATTGAAGGAACTGGCCAAGAGACGATCGCTGCGACCCGATGGGAAAAAGTCATTGGCTGCTCAAACGACAGAGGTCGCGGCACTAGCCAAACAACGCAAGTTCGCAGAGGCCGAACAGCAGGCGCGTGATCTCATCCTGCTCGGCACGAAACAACTGGGTCCCGATCACCCTGAAGTGCTCTCGCTTCAGAATACGCTTGCCTATGTCATGCGTTACACGGACCGCCTAAAGAGCAGCATTCGTTTGTATCAACAAACGCTCCAGCAACGAACCACAATCCTCGGTCCAAGGCACGAAAACAGCCTCATTACGATGCGAAACCTGGGCGTCGCCCTCCAAGAGGACGGTCAACTTGAGGAAGCCGGCGAACACCTGGAGACGGCCTACGACATTCAAGTCGAAGAGTTCGGATGCCATCATCGCGAAACATTAACGACGCTCAATGACTTGGCCATTTTCTACGGCCGCGATTTGGGTGAAGTGGAACGCGCGATCGAGTTGTTTCGCACAGCGCACGCCGCCTGCGCTGACCGTTTCGGCGAATCGTCTCGTGAAGCCTTGCTCTATCTGCTCAATATTTCCGGAGCGAAAGAAGAAATCGACCTCGAAGCTTCCCTTGTCGCAGCTGAGGAATTGGCCCGGTGCACTGACGGATATGCCGAAGAGGGGCCCATCAAAGATTTCATCCGATTCCAGGCCGACAAAACACTGGCGCGACTGCATACAAAATTGGGCAATGGTGGAGCGGCCATTGCGGCGGCTCAACGCATCATCGATTCACAGAAAGAAAACCGCAACCAATCACAGACGCTCCTCGCCAGACTGATTCAGTGCGAAGGAGCGTTGCTCGAAAACCAAGTTGAGGATGCCCAGTTGTCACTGGATCATGTCGTCGATTTCGAGAACGAAAAACTGGCCGACTGGATCGAAGCAAAACGGTGCGTACTTGCCGGGGCCGTTTTGCGTCGCCAGGGCGAAACGGAAGCGGCCAGAACTTCGCTCGAAACCGGATACGAACTGGTGTTTGACAATCTCGGGCCTCAAGAACAAAACCTGTTCTACTTTGCTCAGTTCGCCGCACTGGAGATGGTCGCCACACTGGAAGCGCTGGGCGAACAGACGGCCGACTGGCAAGCGGTGGCGGAATCCTGGGATTCGCCGACCCACCCGGGCTACTTGGAAGACGGCACCAAGAAAGCCGACGAGTAGTTTACTCGGTGGCCGCTCCGCCGCTGGCGGCTCGCACTTGCATGAACGAGAGGCCTCTTACTTTCGTTGGGATTCGCAACAAGAGGCTGCCGGCCGTCATGAACAGCGTCGATCCATTTTCGCCAAACGTGCAGTTGGCCGTAGCGCGTCCCGTCATGATGCGGCCCAGCAGCTTCCCGGAAGGCGTCATGATCAGCACTCCGCCGGGGCCGGTCGCCCACAGGTTACCCTGCTCGTCGATCGCCATGCCATCTGGTAGTCCCGGGTCCGATTCCACCCAGCGCGTCGCGTCGTACAGCACCTTTCCAGCACCGACCGTACCGTCATCCTCCAAGGGATAGGCGACATAAATCGCTTTTTTGGGTTCGGACTGCGCCACGTACAACGTGCGGCCATCGGGCGACAACCCAATCCCATTAGGGCGTGTCAGCTCCTTCGTCAACAGATCGACCGTTCGGTCAGGCCGCAATCGATAGACACCGTGCCATCCCAACTCCCGCAGGCTTTCATCCTTCAGTCCATATGGCGGATCGGTGAAATAGAGATCGCCGTTGGAATGAAACACGAGATCGTTGGGACTGTTGAACCGTTTGCCATTGAATCGATCGGCGAGCGTCACTTTTGTCCCATCCGCTTCCAGCCGATAGACGCGCCGATGGCCGTGGTCACAAACGGTCAGACGACCTTTCGCATCCAACACCAGGCCATTCGAACCGTCTTGCTTCGAGCCGCTCTCCTTCATAAAGACAGCTTCAGGTTTTGCTACCGACCAACGATGGATCATGCTTTGAGGCACGTCGGAGAACAGCAGGGCGTTTTCCTTCGGCAACCAAACCGGTCCTTCTGACCAGCGAAAACCGGATGCCAACACTTCACAGACTTCCGTCGGATCGATCAATTGACCGAGCTCTTCTTCCAACAGCTCCACTCGGCCGACATAGACGGGCTCAACATCCTGAGAGTAAGTGCGGTCGACCCAACTGCCACACGCCACCAGCGCTGCAAGCGCGGAAAAAACGCGGAAGGCATGAGTGGAGAAATTCAATCTCTGGCTCCCCTAAACGAAAAACGAAAAAGGCAGGAAATAGAGCACCGGCGAAGTGCTGACGAGTATACCGCGTCGACGGCAGAAAGGAGGCCTAATTGAGCTGAATTTCGTTCGCACCTTCGACATTGATTCGGTTGCCCTTCGGCCAGTATTTGATCACTCGAGCCGATGTCGATTGCTGCTTTCCTCCACTTGAGCGAATGATCTGGGCATCATCTCGATCGCCGCCTCGCAGGATCACCAGGTCCTTACCTTGATCGTAGGAGAGGCGATCGGCACGGGCTTGAAATTCGCGCCCTTCCAGGATCGTGTTCCCTTGCGATTCAAATTCGAAAGGAGCCTGCTTCTGACCGCGACGCAGAATCTGAGCCACACTCATCCGGTCGCACCGCAGGGAGACTTGACCGTCCGCTAGGCGGCGGGGATCGTCGGGCAGTTCTGTGTCCCAATTGGGAACCGGCCCGTAGATCGCCTGGACATTGCTGTCGAAGGCGAGACGTCGGACTTGGAGATTTCCAGCCACCTGCCGCTGAAACTGAACGCGAAGGTATCCCAACTGACGGTTTCCAGCGGCAACCCCCGGACCGGGCTTGCCAAGGACTTGCTGACCAGCCAGCGCATTGTCAACGAATCGAATCGTTTTGATTTGTCCCGGCCCAACGCCTAAGAATTCGGCCGATCTCTGATCGATATTCATGCGCTGCATCGTGCCGGTATCGACGGCGATCAGCCCGCGCTGATCGAATGTTCTATTCTCGAAGAGCACGCCGCCGTCCGCCGTGATGTTGGTTAGTTCGAGCCCATCCATTTCCAAGCGAGCTCCCGCAGAAGCATCGGCCATCCGTATTGGCTGAGACAACTTGCCTTGCAACGTAGCGCAGCGAATCACCTGAGCCGGTCCACGCAGCTCAACTCCACCGTCGACGCGCACTTCGTCGCCATCAAAACTGAGACTGCGTTGCCAGTTCAAGTAGCCGACCGTCGCTCTGCCAGCAAACTGCTGCGCCACACGGGGCGGCAAGGGCAGGGCGGCCGAACCGGCGCCCTCGATCCACAATCGATTATTGGCCTGTTCGAAACGAACCGTGGTACCTCGTACGTCCAATCGATTGGCGCGAATCGCCACCGGCGCGCCGGAAAACTGACCGACGGCAGCGCCCGAAGCGATCTGTTTCAAATCAAAATGCTCTCCAGTGATTTCAGCCCCATGGCCCGCGTTGTTCCCAGCCACTTCGAGACAACGGACCTGACGATCGACCGAGATTTCATCGATAGCGATTTTGTCACCGTCCCGAACCACGCCCAATTGCATCGAATCGCCCGTCACAATGAAGCTACGATCAGCCTTCGGACCGGTTACTGGTTGCGCCGCATTAAGCCGCAGTCCTCCCTCAGTCCCAACCAACGCCTGCTGGCGAAACGAAACGGTCAGCGAGTTGACCTGCGCTTTGACTTGGCGAACGTTCGCTCGCACTCGCCCATCGGCGACGATACGGGTCGGCTGCAAACCCGAAATGGCCATCCCCCCGGCTGGCCCAGACCGGGCCAACTGCACCTCGACTCGCTCGGCCGTGACTTGACCCATTGCATCGACGTTGCAAACGGCCTGCTGTTCCACCGACAGCAGCGCACCACGTTCCAACTCTTTGTACCGCAGTCCACCTTGCCAGCTGACCTCGGCCTGACGACCAGCTTGGTCGATCAGCCCGCGCACTCGCCCGGCTCCTTCTGCCAAAAATTCAGGACGGCCGTTCATTTCTAATTCAAACTTGGGCGATTCCAGCAAGTAATTCGCTTGAGCCACGCCGCTGCCTTGCGGACTGGAATAGGCAATCGCCGGTTCACCCGTCGCCACAAGGCGTTCAAATTCAAACGGCGGCGGGCGATCTCGTCCGTCGTCAGCGAAGATCAGATTGCGACTGAAGTAGAGCGATAAAAGTTCACATTCGAGATGATCTTCGAGCCGGGTCGCATCGAGCCTTGGTCGTGAAATGTGTACTTTCTTCGTGATCTGAGCCACGCCGCGGGCCATTTCCATCAGCAAATAGCCTTCGCTGTGAATGCTCACCGGCACATGATCGGTTTGCTGGACGAACCGTCCGTTTCCGACAGGAACTTGACGCTGCCGAGGCATCGAAACCTGCAGCTTGTCCAGATGTACCAACTCGATCGATTGGACACGAGCCGGAATCGTCGTCGGCAATCGTTTGATGTCACCTCGTGCGACGGGCGACATGGCAATCGTTAAATCGCGACCGCTGCCAAAGTGTGGCCCAACGCGAAAGTGGACTTCGCCCGGTGTCCAAATCTGCTTTTCGCTCAGCTGGACGTTTTGCGTCGTCAGTTCGATCTGATCGGCCGCCCCCGGTTTTGATTCACTGCCGCGGATCGTCACCTGGCCTTGCACGAAAGCGGCCTGCAAGCGACCGACATTCATCATCCGCTGGTCCATCGGTTCGTCAAACGAGAGCACGGCTCCCTCGGGTGCCTGCACGATCCAAGTCCGCTGGTCGTGATCACCCGATCGGACGACCGGGTCTCTGGCCAGCCCGTGTCGTTGAAAGACGATCGTGCAAGGAAAGAAATGCAAACGCCCATCGTCGGTTGTTTTGAACTCCTTACATAGCAACATGAACTGATCGTTCTTGATGACATAGTCGGCAGCCCGTTCCCAAGCGCCGACCGGAAAATGGGGCTCGATCAGCGAGATGAACCGTTCGGTCGGAAGTGGCTTCGTCGGAGCCGGCGATTGATTTGTTGCCGGATGCTGCGCCTGCCCGTTGCCGCCGGCGGCCGCGCCAAGCGCGACATCATTTCCGCTCGCATTGGGATGATCGCTTAAAGGTCGCGCCATCAACGGTTCGGCAATGTTGAGGTAGGCCCAATACGCGGCTGCGACCAGCGCAAAGCTAACGACGGCGCGTGCAAACCGGGAGTCCATCTAAATGCCTTCGTTAGTCGCGTTACTCACGCTTGCTAAGTGCAATGTTGTTCGCACCTGTGAGTTATCCTCGTACCAGGTTCTTGCTGACTGGCGGAGCGTTACTCGAAGCGGCGTAACACATCTTGCCAACGATGCTTGGTCTTCAGAATCAACTCGATCGTTTCTCGAGCCGCCCCGCGGCCACCAGCCAATTTTGTCACGTGATGAGCCGCCTCGCGTACGTCGCTGGCCGCATCGGCCACCGCCACGCCCAGGCCAACCGCTCGAATCGTTGCCAGATCGGGCAAATCGTCACCGAGAAAACAAATCTGCTCCAACGACAATCCCATCTCGGCAGCCATCTCTTTGACGATCGGCAGTTTCGTCTCAAAACCTTGTCGGACGATGTCGATGCCCAGCTCGGCCGCACGAACCTTCACGATGTGACTGTTGCGAGAGGTCAACAGCGCCAACCGATAACCGGCCCGCTGCCAAATTTTGATCCCCATGCCGTCGTGGACGTGAAACCGTTTGGTTTCGATACCTTCGTTGTTAAAAATCAGCCCGCCATCGGTCAGCACACCATCGACATCACAAATAATCAGTTCAATCGATTGGCAACGGGCATCTAATTTCATGGCAAAGCTCGGGCAACAGGTAAGAGAGGTTCATTAACTTCGGTGAACGCGCTATTTCCCCGGAAAGGGGACGATCGAGGGGCCAGGGTTGAATACGTCGGCCAATTCCTCTTCGTTCGCAGGCAAGAGGGAAACGACATCGGTAATGTCGATCAATCCACAGGGACAACCCGCCTCGTCGACGACGGGCAATTCGCTGATCTTCAGATCGACCAGTAACGAAATCGCCTCGGACAGCATGGCGGAAGCTTGGACCGTCTTGGGGGCCTTCGTCATGACGTCGAAAATTGACCCATCGATCGCCGTTTCGCGACGCGATTCAAACAGCCGTGCCAAGTCACTGTCGGTGAAAATTCCGGTCAGCCGACCTGCGGCATCGGTCAACATGATGGCACCGGTACGGCGGCCCGGCTTACCGACTTCCACGATCACTTGTCGCGTGGTTAGGTTCTGTGAAGCGACTCGACACATCGACAGGGGCCGCATCACTTCATGCACCTGCGCCAACTTGCGACCGAGGCTGCCACCAGGATGGCAACGAGCGAAGTCGCTCGCAGTGAACCCTCTTTGCTCACTCACGACCAGCGCCAAAGCGTCACCCAGCGCCAACATCGCGGTCGTACTTGTCGACGGAGCCAGCTCCAGCGTTCCCGCTTCCCGGACTGGACCCAAGCTGAGCGTCACGTCGGCACACCGGGCTAAGCGGCTCTCGGCTCGCCCCGTAACCGCGATCAGCGACACACCGACCTGATGCATGCTCGGCAAGAGCCTCACGATTTCATCCGTCTCACCGCTGAACGACAACACGATGACGGTATCCTGAGATCGAATTCTTCCCAAATCGCCATGCACGGCCTCGGCCGGGTGAACGTAATGGCTGGGTGTGCCCGTGGAAGCCAGTGTGGCGGCGATTTTCTGGCCGATCAGCCCGGCCTTCCCCATGCCGGTCACGATCACACTGCCGGTGCATTTGCGGACGATGTCGACCGCATCCGAAAACGACTCATCCAGACGGGCGGCAATTTCGGAAAGCGCCTCGGCTTCACGCAAGATAATTTGACGCGCTCGGCGAACCGGTTGCTGAGCATAAATTTGCGAACCGGGGCGGAGCGATTCGGGATTTGTCGACGGGGCGGTGCTGGGAGCCATGATCGCATCCTGCGAAATGTGAGTTGAACGGGCCTTCCTGGCCGGCCCCAGATTCTAATTCAAGCCGTCTCTGCAACCAATGTTGAACCGCGCAGCCCCTATGGTTACAGATGCTAGCGAGGGCTCTTGTCGTCAGAAATCACGGAGGTTACGCTAACGCGACTCGACCGAGTCAGCTGAGACTCCACCAATTTTTGGCAAACCCGGCTGCCCGACTGGACTCAGTACCGACCCAACACCTAGTCAGCCACGACATTCAAACACGTGCCACGCCGCGACGACATTCATAGAATTCTTCTTATCGGGTCTGGCCCCATTGTGATCGGCCAAGCCTGCGAGTTCGATTATTCCGGAACCCAAGCCTGTAAAGCGCTGCGCGAGGAAGGCTACGAAGTCATCCTCGTGAACTCCAATCCGGCCACGATCATGACCGATCCGGAAACGGCCGATCGGACCTATATCGAACCGCTGACGTGGGAGTTCGTCGCCAAAGTGATCGAGCGGGAACGACCCGATGCACTTTTGCCGACGCTCGGTGGTCAGACCGGCCTGAACGTCGCCATGCAGCTGGAAGAGCACGGCGTCTTGGAAAAGTTTGGCGTCGAGATGATCGGAGCCAAAGCCGACGTCATCGATAAGGCGGAAGATCGAGAACGATTCAAAGTCGCGATGGAAAAGATCGGACTCGACGTTTGCAAAGGTGAAACCGTGCAAACGCTCGAAGAAGCGCGCGTCATGCTTAAAGAACTCGGCTTGCCCTGTGTCGTAAGACCCAGCTTCACCATGGGCGGCAGCGGATCGGCTATCGCCTACAACCGGGGCGACTTTGACGCGCTGGTTCGCGACGGGCTGGACCAATCACCCATCAGCCAAGTCCTCATCGAAGAATCCATCATCGGCTGGAAAGAGTACGAGATGGAAGTGATGCGAGACATGGATGACAACGTTGTCATCATTTGCTCGATTGAGAACTTCGATCCGATGGGAGTGCACACGGGCGATTCGATTACCGTGGCGCCAGCACAGACCCTGACCGACAAAGAGTACCAGCGGATGCGCGATGCCAGCTTGGCCGTGATCCGCGAAATCGGCGTCGAGACCGGCGGCTCGAACATTCAATTTGCCATCCATCCCGAAACCGGTCGGATGATCGTGATCGAGATGAATCCGCGAGTGAGCCGATCGAGCGCCCTGGCATCCAAGGCGACCGGCTTCCCGATTGCCAAGATCGCCGCCAAACTGGCGGTCGGATATCGCCTGCACGAGCTGCCGAACGACATCACCAAGGAAACCAAATCGTGCTTTGAACCGAGCATCGATTACGTCGTGACGAAAATCCCTCGTTTCGCCTTCGAAAAATTCCCTGAAGCCGATTCGACATTAACCACGCAAATGAAGAGCGTCGGCGAGACGATGGCGATCGGCCGCACGTTCAAAGAGTCCTTTCAAAAGGCCATTCGGGGCCTGGAGATCGGCCGCTTCGGATTCGGCAGTGATTCGACCGACCTTTGGGGCACCGACCTGCAACCCGATCGAGACGATATCCTGGCCAACATCGCCCGGCCTAATGCTGAACGGCTCTGGTCGCTTCGTTATGCGATGAAAGATGGCATGACGATTGAAGAGATCTCGGAAGTCACCGGTATCGACCCGTGGTTCCTCGATCAACTACTGCAGATCGTCGAGATGGAAGATCGCTTGCGATCCGTCGGTTCGCTCGAAGCGTGTGACGACCGGTCACTACGACTGGCCAAACGAACCGGCTTTTCCGATCGGCAACTGGCCGATATTTTCAGCGTTGCTGAAGTCGACGTCCGCAAGCATCGTGTCGAGCGGGGTATCGTGGCAAAGTTCAAATCGGTCGACACCTGCGCGGCCGAATTCGAAGCGTTCACACCCTACTTCTACTCTTCCTACGAAGACGAAGACGAAACGCCGCCCAAAGTGCCTGGCAAGAAGCGCATCATGATCCTCGGTGGCGGCCCCAACCGGATCGGGCAGGGCATCGAGTTCGATTACTGCTGCTGCCACGCCAGTTTCGCACTACGCGAACTCGGCATCGAATCGATCATGGTGAACTCCAATCCAGAAACGGTCAGCACCGACTACGACACGAGCGACTTGCTGTTCTTCGAACCGCTGACTGCCGAAGACGTCGTTAACATTTGCGATGCGGTGCAACCGGACGGTGTCATCATCCAGTTCGGTGGCCAGACTCCGCTGAATCTGGCTCGAGCACTCCATACGGCCGGCGTACCGATCATCGGCACCTCGGTCGATACGATCGAAGGCGCCGAGGACCGGGAAAAATTCCAGCAGATGCTCGAACAGCTCGAGCTGAAACAACCGGCGAGCGGCTTTGCCAAGAGCATCGGCCTCGCTCGCGCCGTGGTCGAAGAGGTCGGCTATCCGGCGCTGGTAAGACCCAGCTACGTACTGGGCGGCCGGGCCATGGAGATCTGCTACGACCGGCAGCAGTTCGAAAAATTCGTCGCCGAAGCGTTCATCGTGGCTCAGGGTCAACCGGTCCTCATCGATCGCTTCCTGGAAGAGGCCATCGAAGTCGATGTCGATGCGATTTGTGACGGCAATCGCACCGTCGTGATGGGGATCATGGAACATATCGAAGAAGCCGGGGTCCACTCGGGCGATTCGGCCTGCTCGATCCCATCCTTTTCCCTCAGCGAAGAAGTCCTCGCCGAGATCCGCTCGGCCACTCGAGCGATGGCTGAACGGCTGAATGTCATCGGATTAATGAACGTGCAATTTGCGGTGAAGGAAGAAGAGGGAACCAGCACCGTCTATGTGCTGGAGGCCAACCCTCGCGCCAGCCGGACCGTTCCGTTCGTTGCCAAAGCGACCGGTGTGCCGGTCGCCAAGTTGGCAGCCAAGGTCATGGCCGGCATGACGCTCGACGAACTGGGGATCTTTGAAGAACCGACACCGGCCCATATTTCCGTTAAGGAAAGCGTCTTCCCATTCCGAAAATTCCGCGGTGTCGATACGGCGCTCGGACCTGAAATGCGAAGCACGGGCGAGGTGATGGGAATCAGCGATCGCTTCCCATTGGCGTTTGCCAAGAGCCAAATCGCAGCCGGCACGATCTTGCCCGACGAAGGACTCGTCTTCATCAGCGTTTCAGATCGCCACAAGTCGAGCGCCGTCGAACTGGCTCGTGGACTGTCAGAACTGGGCTACGACATCCTGTCCACGGCCGGTACCGCAAAAGTGATTGAAGAAGCCGGATTGAAAGTAGAACGCGTCAAGAAGATCAAAGAAGGTCATCCCAACGTACTGGATCACCTGATCGATGAACGAGTCGCCTTCATTTTCAATACGCCCAACGGAAAGGGAGCTCGAACCGACGAAGGTCGCATTCGCGCGACGGCCGTTCAGCACGGTGTTCCTTGCATCACCACCATCCCGGCTGCGGAAGCCGTCGTACGAGCCATCGAAGCGTTACGCAACGACGAGTTATCGGTTCTCTCACTGCAAGACCGATTGGGACTGAACATCGACTCGGTTTCGAGCAGCTAGGCGACTCGTCAAGGTCGCCAAACCAATTTCCGTCTATTCGAAGATGTCGCCAAACGGATCGTCATCGGCCTCACCGCCGAACGGATCAGACCCGTCGTCCAAGGGTGCGTCTTCGATGATCTCGGTCGCGTCATCGGCACCGAATGGGTTGTCGCCTCCATCGTCGCCGAACGGATCGGAATCGTCGGCGGTTTCGCCAGCCGGAATCTCTTCAACCGGAGCCTCTTCCATGGTGTCGCCGGCGAAAGGATCATCGTCGCCGCCCAGATCGTCACCGAATGGGTCCTCGTCGCTCACTTCGGGCTCGTCCATGGTATCGCCGAAATCGTCGTCGCCGAGCGCATCGTTTTCTTCCGGTTCCATGTCATCCATCGGCTCGTCGTCTTCGATTTCGAGCGGTGCCTGAGGCGGCTGATCCTCGTTCATGAACGGATCATCACCGTAGATCGAGCTGACGTTCGGCTCGAGATCGGTGCGATACGGATCGACCGGGCGACGGAGTTTCTCGGGATCGTTCGAGTAGTTAAGCGGGTAACGATCGGTCACCGACTGCTTGCGCAGCGCCAGTAGCGCCGAGTTTCGCATGCATTCGAATTTAACTCGGTGAGGCCCTTGAACCCGAGCCAGCCCGCTCCACACGTCGTAGGTTCCACGGCCCTCAAGTTCGTACTTGGCACCGATCCGTATGTCGGAATCGGCCGTCGTCGTATCGCCCGCTTCCAGAGCGATGATAGCGCGGAAGTAGTATGCCCGCGGATCGCGACTGCCTTCGTCGATCACCGTATTGAAACGGCACTTGGCTGTGCTGCTGTCGTGTCGAAAATATTGGTGGACGCCATCGCCATAGATACGAGCCAAGTACGCGTCTTGTGCGGCCGCATCTTTGGCTCCGCAGAATACGAGGCTAGCTACGACGCAGCCGACAAAGGTGGCCAACTTAGTTGTGAAGGACATGGCTTTCCCCAATCTCCTGTTTCGACGGACTCCAGGCAAGACGCCAAGAGAGTTCATTCCTTTTACGACTATCGTCGTTGCTAGCCCCCGCCCATGATCACTGCCTGGTCGAAACTCGAGACCGACCGTCTTAATGTGCGGGTCGTCCGCAGACTAATGATTCCGCGCTGCGTTCACGAGCAGCCCCGCTAGTCGCAATGCGATCGCTCGATCCAACCGGCCCCTGCCGAAGAATCGCTGCAGCCGAAAACGACGACCCAGCCTGAAGACTCGTTTCGTGCAATTGTCTGCGGCGAACGAATCGCAGGCAAATTCGTAACGGAATTCAGAGACAACGAGCCGCGGAGCGACTCGCCATTGAACGACACCGGCAAGGAGGCAACCATGGACAAGTCAATCAGAGACAGTGTCAAAGGCATCGTCAAAGGCAATGCAGACAGACACAAAAAACGAGCCAAACGCCGCCCCCCACTGGCTAGCGTACTGCAGCGACGCTGGAATCAGTTGCGAGCTGACCGCCACCTCTACCTGGCGGTCGCCGCCGCGATCACGCTGGTGTGGGTTATCGCCAATGCGGAAGGGCGACCTCGCATGGTTCCGCCGGCCGGCCAGCAGGCACAATCCTTGCCGTTGGAAAACGGCCGAATCGCCGGCCGGCTGGTGCGCGACCCTACCGGAATAAGAGTCGTTCGGGTACGTTGAATCGCTGTAACGGTGATACTCACCCGTTCTTTGAGTCGCCCATGCGGTTCGCCAGCAGCGATCTGACGCGGTTCTCGATTCGGTTGAATGACCCTCGAGCTGTCCCATGACAGCTCTCTCTTGTTGACAGGCCCAACCACCACGAAAGCGTTCGACCGAGGACCCCAATGCAAATTGCAAAAGACAAAGTAGTCATGATGGACTACACCCTGAAAGATGGCGATGGACAAGTGATTGACACTTCGGAAGGAAGCGATCCGCTGGCCTATTTGCATGGCGCAGAAAACATCATTCCTGGCCTAGAACGTGAACTCGAGGGGAAGTCGGTCGGCGACAACATCCAAACGGTCGTTCAACCGGCCGATGGTTACGGCGAACGAAACAACGAACTACAACAAGCGGTCGCTCGGGAAAACTTCGAAGAGGTCCCCGATCTAGAAGTCGGCATGCAATTCCGTGTCCCGGCCGACGATGAAGAAGAGAACTTTGTTGTGGTCACCGTTGTCGGTTTCGATGAGGAAACCGTGACCGTCGATGGCAACCATCCTCTCGCCGGCGTCACGCTGCATTTCGATGTTACCATCCGCGAAATTCGCGAAGCGACCGCAGAGGAGTTGGCTCACGGTCACGTCCACGGACCGGGCGGGCACGAACACTAGACGAGCCCAGTTCGACCGTTCACGGTTCTTTTCGAATCACGTTATCTCCAACGTCACAGCCTACATGGGTCGCGTGGATGGTCGGTCGGCCGTTCCTCGTTCCTC
Organism: uncultured Pirellulaceae bacterium; assembly: GCA_964480915.1. Taxonomy (GTDB): domain Bacteria; phylum Planctomycetota; class Planctomycetia; order Pirellulales; family Pirellulaceae; genus CAWGCE01. Next base: position 37,590 of record CAYZRS010000006.1, read on the forward strand.
GATCGGCCTGGTGCGACTGCGCGACGTGCGTTGCCGTGACGTTTGCTGATCGGTCCGACGTGTGCGGCGATCAGCAGGGCTGGGGGCAGTTCGAGCCGAATCTCGTTGACCGGTCCCAACAACGCCGATCTGCCTCACGTGTTCGCGTTCGCGGTTCCCTCTCGCGCCTCTTGGCACAAAAGTTCACCAAAGATCTTGATCCTGACGTCCGACAGTAATATAGTGATCGCCTGTATACTGAACGTATGGATAGGAGAGGCGCCATGGACGTGGGCAATTTTTTAGAGTCGCTGCGCTCGTGTCCAGAGTTTTCAGGTCAGTTGCAACACGTCGAGGTGCTGCCAGAACGGGCGGCCCAGTTTGGCGAATTGTCCCACCCGCTCTCCTCCGAATTGACTCGTCTTCTGAGCGGGCAGGGGATTGAGCGACTCTACACGCACCAAGTCGACGCGATCGAAGCGACGCAACAAGGCCATGATTGTGTCGTGGTGACAGGGACGGCCAGTGGGAAAACGTTGTGCTACAACCTGCCGATTTTAGAAACCTGTTTGAGCGATCCGGAAGCTCGAGCGCTCTACCTGTTCCCCACCAAGGCACTGGCTCAGGACCAGTTTCAAGGCCTGCTCGATTTGGTCTCGCAGGAGGAGGCGTGCGCTGCTCGAATCCGACCCGGCGTTTACGACGGCGATACGCCGCCCGCCCAACGAAGGCGGATCAAGGCCGAGGCCAATTTGGTGCTCTCCAATCCTGACATGGTCCACGCATCGCTACTGCCATACCATCCCAAGTGGGCTCGCTTCTTTGAACAGCTGAAGTTTATCGTCCTTGATGAAGTGCACACTTATCGAGGGATTCTCGGAGCCAACGTCGCCTGCGTGCTACGCCGGCTCAAGCGAGTCTGCCGACACTATGGCTCCGACCCCATTTTTCTCGCCGCCAGCGCGACGATCGCCAATCCGGGCGAACTGACAAGCCGGCTCATTGGTCGTGATGTCCGAGTGATTGATCATGATGGCTCGCCACGCGGGTGCAAGTACTTTGCTCTGTGGAATCCCTCGCCAGCCGAAAACGACTCGTTGGCTCGGCGGAGCGCCAACGATGATGCGGTTTGGTTGATGGTCGAAGCGATGCAGGCTGGCGGCCAGTGCCTTTCGTTCACCAGAACGCGCCAAGCGGCCGAACTGGTGCAGCGTTACGTTCAAGATGAATTGCGACTGCGTCATAGCGACCTGGCCGAATCGGTTCGTGCCTACCGAGGAGGCTACTTACCGAACGAACGGAGACAGATTGAGGAGGATCTTTTCCAAGGAAGGCTGCGAGGCGTCTCGTCAACGAATGCGCTCGAATTGGGCATCGACATTGGCTCACTGGATGTCGCCTTGCTCGTGAATTACCCCGGCACCATCGCCAGCGCCTGGCAGCAAGCGGGACGCAGTGGAAGGCGACACGACGAGAGCCTGGCCGTGCTGATTGCAGGCAACGACCCGGTCGATCAGTACTTACTTCGAAACCCGCAGTACTTCTTCCAGCAGTCGCCCGAAAACGCGGTGGTCGACCCCGAGAACCCTTACGTGCTGTCCAACCACTTACAGGCCGCGGCTTTCGAATTGCCACTGGAAGAAACCGACGTCGGCTGTTTTGGGCAGCTGGCTCCTTCGATTGCCGATTTGCTTTCGGAAGCCGAGAAACTGACAACCGTGGACGGAAAATTCTATTTCTCAGGCGGCCAGAATCCGGCTCAGCAGTTCAGCCTGCGCCACATGAGCGACGACACGTTCAGTATTGTGCTGGTGAGCAAAAAGCGTCCACCCGGCATGCCCGATCGCTTGCCACGTAACGCTTTGCCGTCGCGACAAGGAAAATATCAAACGAAAACCGGCACGACGCCCCGGCACATGCTGGAACAGGGCTTTGAGGTGATCGCTAACGTGGACGAAATCAGCGCGCCCGAGCTGGTCTATCCCGAAGCCGTTTACCTCCACAACGGCGAATCGTATTTCGTTCGTGAACTCGACCTGGACGGCAAGGTGGCCTACGTCGAACGACATGAGATGAACTATTACACCCAAGCGATCCTCGAAAGCAATGTGCTGATCACCGCCGAGCAAGAGGAAAGTCACGCTCTATCAACGGCGAACCTGCATTACGGGGAAGTCGACGTTAGCTGGAAAACGGTCGCTTTCAAAAAAATCAAGTTCGACACTCGCGAGAACATTGGCTACGGCACTGTCGATATTCCTGCTCAAAACCTGCCCACCACCGCATTCTGGCTCGTCCCCAGCGACGCGGTGCGAACGACGCTTAAGGAACAAAAACTAAAAGTCAGTGAAGGATTGTGCGGCCTACGAAACTTGGCGGTGGTCGCGCTGCCAATGGTTGCCATGTGCGACAGTCGCGACATAAGCGGGGTCGTCGATAGCCAAAATCTGGGAAAGAGCGCGATGATCCTCTACGACCGTTACCCGGGCGGACTAGGCTATGCCGAAAAAGGATTCCAACAGATCGGCTCGTTGCTGCAAATCTGTCATGAACTCGTCTCGCAATGCGACTGCGAGGAGGGCTGTCCCAGCTGCGTCGGACTTCCCAACCTCAGGCCGGCAATCCATAGCGATCCCGATCTGTTTCGCGGATATCCCATCCCAGAGAAACGAGCGACAGAAGCCTTGATCTTAGCGCTCCTGCAGCTGGCGACGGTGGATGCTTCCTCGGCACCGGCATGATTGCCTGAAACGACTCTTGGCATTTCTTTTTTGCATTCC
>CAYZRS010000006.1:40448-71744 GCA_964480915.1 uncultured Pirellulaceae bacterium
CTCGGCACCGGCATGATTGCCTGAAACGACTCTTGGCATTTCTTTTTTGCATTCCTTTTTGCATTCCCCAACGCACGCAAGAAGTTTAGACCATGCTTTCCAACCAATTGCGATCACGGCTGTTCAACCGACTGAGACGAGATTCGCGATGGGCGGAAACTGACCGATTCCGACCGCCGGCGGCGAACCGGTGGATCGGGGATCGACTCGAATTGGCAGTGGGGCATGAAGTTGCCAATGAAGCCGGTCGCCATTGGTTGATCGAAAAGCGACTCGAACGGATTTGGCCCGCCTCGACCAAATACCTGGCCAAATGGCGAACCGAAACGAGTTCGTCGATACCGGGCAATCCCGACCTAGCACAACTGCAACGAAACTTGGACAGCACGCTGTTTCTCGATCTTGAGACATGTGGCTTTGCCGGTTCGATGATTTTCCTTGTCGGATTGCTCTACGAAAAGCCCGAGGGTCCGGTGTTGGCTCAACTGTGGGCTCGCAATTACGCGGAAGAGGCGTCCGTGCTGGCGACGTTACGCCACATCTTGGTCGACAAGAACGTATTGGCGACCTTTAACGGGAAGAGCTTCGATTGGCCGCAGGTTCGGGACCGCTGCACGGTACACGCCCGGCAAGTACAATTGCCCGATCCTGTTCACGTCGATCTACTGCACCACGCTCGGCGCCGCTTCAAGACAGAATTGCCCAACTGCAAATTACAAACGCTCGAGCGCTTCATTTGCAACCGTCGCCGAGTCGGCGACATCCCCGGCAGTCAAATTCCAGAAGAATATCACCGGTACGTCCAGACAGGTGATACTCGCAGCGTGCGGTCGATTCTACATCACAATGCGTTGGATCTTGTCACGCTGATGCAGCTCTCGCTCGTGTTGGTAAAGGAAGCGATCAAGCTGGAACAAAATGCCAAATAGAGATTGCGCACAAAAAAAGGCTGCTACTTACCAAAGGCAAGTAGCAGCCAAAAAAAGTTCAAACCTCGGCAGCTTTGCGACGTGAGTGGAGTCGCTGCGAGAAAGACGCGAGTCGGACGTGCTTAGCACTAGCCCTTGGTGACTCAGGTCTACGCCAAATTTGGTCCCTCAGCCGGAAGCGTACCAGGTTGGTCTGAACTTCTGTGTCAATTCTACATCACGTTTCCGTGACGTCAGCAAGTCTTATCGACGAATTGTTCAAAAAGGCTGTGGCCAATTCAAAAGATTTCGTCATTCATTTGTTGATCAATTATCGTGCCAATCCAAACCGACGCTTGACAAATCTGAACAAGCAAACTCGTCCGATCATCTTGGCTCGGAGGGCAGATATTAGCGAATCGTTCGCTTTAACGCGAGACGTCCTTTTCAACCGCATAAAACAGTGACATATTCGCAGCTAGAGTCGTTTTTCCGCGATGCCGGCACCATGCCGATTCAAGTTTTCTGGGCGCCAGTCGCTTCGTCACCTTGAGCATTTTCACTTTTAGCAATTTTTGGGCCAATCGTACGCCCGGCAACCTTTACCAATCCCTCAATTTCCTGCTCAGCGGTCAAGCCAAATGAAACTTCGTATTAGAAATGCCAAAATCGTCTTACCTAACTCGATTGAGCAACTGGACATTATCGTCGAGGGGGGAAAAATCGCCGATTTGGATGCCGCTTCGAGCGTCACCGTGGATGACGAGTTTGACGCTGCCGGCTTCCACCTATTACCGGGTGTCATTGACGATCAAGTCCATTTCCGCGATCCGGGACTGACACACAAGGAAGACCTGGCCAGTGGTTCCAGAGCCTGCGCGAAGGGTGGAGTCACGACGTTTCTCGAAATGCCCAACACGCGCCCGGCCACCACGAATCAGGCAGAGCTTGAGAGCAAGTTGTCCTTGGCCGCCCACAAATCGATCGTGAATTACGGTTTCTATGTCGGAGCAACGCCTCACAACGTCGACGAGCTCAAGAACGCCAGTCGCACGCCGGGGATTAAGATCTTCATCGGCTCTAGCACCGGCGACCTACTTGTCGACGACCAAGCGGCACTGGAACGAATATTCGCGGAAACGACGCTGCCAATCACGGCCCATTGCGAAGATGAAGCGACCATTCGTCAGAATCGAGAACGGCTGGGAGCGCGGACCGATGTGGCCGCCCACTCGCTCGTCCGCGATCACGAGGCGGCCATCGTGGCTACGCGGCGAGCGATCGACCTGGCCAAACGACACAACCATCGCTTTCATGTGCTGCATGTTTCCACGGGAGCAGAAGTCGCGCTGATTGCCGACCATGGTCAATTGATCACGGCGGAAGCGTGTCCTCATCACCTGCTATTCAACGTCGACGACTACGACCGATTGGGAACGCTGCTGCAAGCAAACCCCTCGGTAAAAACGGCCGAAGACAGCCGTCAGCTGTGGCAAGCGCTACTCGACAACCACATCCAAGTCATCGCGACCGACCATGCGCCGCACACCATCGAAGAAAAGTCGCAGCCCTATCCACTCGCTCCCTCGGGAGTCCCCGCGATTGAAAACTGCCTACCACTGATGCTCAACGAAGTCGCTGAAGGCCGCTGCACGCTACTTCAAATCGCGCGATGGATGAGTGACGCGCCGGCCCGGGTTTGGGACATCGTCGACAAAGGACGAATTGCAGTGGGCTACGATGCTGACCTTGTGCTGGTCGATCTCGCGCAGACACACACGATCCGTAACGAAGATCAGCTGACCAAATGTGGTTGGAGCCCTTGGGATGGCCAGCAACTAACCGGGCAGGTCGTTCGCACCTGGGTCGGCGGACACACCGTTTTCGCCGACGGAAAAGTGGTGGCGACTCAGAACGGTCGGGAAGCCACCTTTGACCACGCGCGAGGCGGCTACTGGGCCACCGCGTGAGACCATCCGGGCAGTGAGGATTACTCGATCGTGATTCCGCTGCGGCCAGCAAGGATTTTGAGCGCTCGACGGAAATAGGGAAACGGGTACGGTCGCTTCTCGCGGGCCCACTGGAACGTCTTGAGCACGAGCGATCTCGGCAGCATGTCTTGCTCGACCATGCGGACGACTTTCTCCAGAAAAGCATTCTCGGCGGGCGTCCGAGGTTCGAGCTTCGATCGTAACTGTCGGCGCAAGTCGCCCACTTCGGTCGCCGACGCGGACATCGACGCCAGGCTCCAGGAAACGGCCACGCCCAGGCTACCGAACAGGAATTTTCTTCGGATCATCATGGCCGACTTGTACAAGATCGGGCCGCTGGGACCAAATCGATTCGGCCAACGTCGCCTGTCAAGGCTACCGGTGTGAATAGACCGTTGAGGGCGAATATCGAAATTCGCTAGCTGTTATCGAGGTGCAGATTGCCCTGTTTGAATGCGAAGGCCATCGATTTCGGAACTTCCGCTTCGGCCAATAGCAGTTGCGATCGATTCTCGGCCACCTTAGCTCGCATTTCCTGTTCGCGAGCGACAGCGTCTGCGCGGCGCATTTCGGCCTTTGCTCGGGCGACCCGTGTATCGGCTTCGGCCTGATCGGCTTGCAAACGAGCACCGATCTGTTCGCCCACATCAATGTCGGCAATGTCGATGGAGACAATTTCAAATGCTGTTTGGGCATCGAGCCCACGTTCGAGGACCGCCCGTGAAATCAGGTCGGGATTTTCCAAGACCTGCGAATGCGTCGACGAGGAACCGATCGATGTAATGATCCCTTCCCCGACACGGGCGATGATCGTCTCTTCGGTGGCACCGCCAATAAGCTGGCCTAAATTCGTGCGAACGGTTACTCGAGCGCGAATTCGCAACTCGACGCCGTCTTTGGCAATAGCACTCAGGGTCGTCTTGCCGCTCCGTTTCGGATCGGGGCAATCGATCACCTTCGGTTGGACGCTGGTCCGCACCGCATCCAAGACATCGCGACCGGCCAAGTCGATCGCCACGGCGCGATCAAAGTCCAAATCGATGCCGGCCCGCTGTGCGGCAATGATGGCATGGATGACACCCAAGACATTGCCGCCAGCCAAGTAGTGCGCTTCCAATCGCGAGGTCGTGATACCGCTCCGCCGATCGATCGGCAGTCCTGCTTGCGTTGCCATGACTTTGGCGTTGACGATCGTTCTAGGATTCACCTGCCGAAATCCCATCCCAATCAAGGCCGGGAACGAGACATCAGCACCAGACATGTAGGCCTGGAACCAAATCTTTCCGTAGATGGCGACCATGCCCAGCACGAAAAGGCCGAGCACAAGCACGAGGACCGCGATGAGCCCAACGGCAGTCATACCGCTGAAGTTGAATTGTGCAATGACCGCGAAGAGCCCTTGCGGCAAACGAATTTCAGAAAAACCAACCATAAGAAATCGTCCTACTTCAATGGAAACTGCGAGGCAGCCTTGATTTGTTTACTGAGTGAACCAGTCAATCCGCCATCCTGGCCGGGGGCTCGATGTCTCCCTATTGTCACGAAAACTGGCGATTCGACAATCGAGGCTCAGCACAGCCGGCCAGTTCGTCCTCATTCGGCGAAACCGCTGCGAATCGGGCCGAGACGCTTGAGCGCAGGCTCTTTTCGATGGCAATCGCTAGCGTCTACTGTTTCCGTCTCTGTCAGGAACGGTTCGGATTGTGACGATTGTCTCAATTCTTCCACTCGAAGCGCCGATCATCCTCTTGTGAGTCGTACCCCGCGCGCCATCCCGTTGGCCGACGACTCACCAATCTCAAAGTACCCAGCCGGTGCACCCGTGCACCGATTCAGATCATAGCGTTACCCGCTATGAGCCATGAAAGGACGCGCACCATGCGAACTCGTCTCATCGCTCTTTTAGTGTTGAGTGGGCTGATGCTGGCCAACCTCGTTGGCTGTCAGTGTAATTGCCATTCCGGACCACAGATGCCAATCGGCGACAGCGTCTCGATGGGCGGCGCTCAAGTCTTCTGGGGCGGCAGTGATCCACAAGCGGGCGGTAGCTGTTCCAGTGGTGGTTGTTCGGCCGGCTACGGTGGCGGATACACCATGGAAGGGACGTGTGGTATCGAATCGGTCGGCGGATGTAGTTGTTCTAGCTGCAGTGGAGTCGGCGGTTCCAATTGCGGGCGGGCGGCCCAGCTGTGGCAAGGTCATTGCAGTCAAGGAAGTTGCGGCGGTGGCTGTAGTGGCGGATGTGGCTTCCCCATGGAAGGGACGTGCGGAATCGAATCGGTCCACGGCTGTGGAGGTGGATGCTGCGGTTCGTGCGGTGGCGGTGCGGCCTGCGGAGGACTGGGTGGCGGTAGCTGCGGCGGCGGTGCGGCTTGCGGAGGACTGGGTGGCGGTAGCTGCGGCGGCGGTGCGGCCTGCGGAGGACTCGGAGGAGGCGCTATTGGCGGCGGATGTGGCTGTGCAGCTTGCAGTGGTGGGTTGATTGGCGCTGCCGATCAGGTCAAACAGGCAGCCGCAAATCGAATCGCCTCGAACGTTCACGTAGCACAGTTCCTAGAGAAGACAGCGCGTCGCTGTGAAAGCGGATACTGCGGCGGCGGTCAGGGACCGATGCAAGGTGCGGTCACGTATCCTTATTACACAACCCGTGGCCCGCGCGACTTCTTCCATCCGAATCCACCCAGCATCGGACCGTAGTCGAACCGGGCTCCTATCCATTCAAAAAGGAAAGCCGCTTGGGTCAAACCCAAGCGGCTTTCTTTGTTTCTTGTCGGCAGTCTGGTGCAGCGGACTGATTAACGCAGTGCACCCACCACCAGAGAAATGTTCTGCCCGCCAAACCCGAAGCTGTTGGTCAACACGGTGGAGCAGTCGGCTTGCCGAGCCGCATTGGGGATGTAGTCCAAATCGCAAATCGGGTCGGGGTTTTCATAATTGATCGTCGCGGGCAAGGTGTTGTCGCGAATTGCCATCAGGCAGACGATCAATTCGGTGGCACCAGCGGCCGCAATGAGGTGACCCATCATGCTCTTGGTACTCGAAACGGGCGCCGATTCTTGGCCGAAGACTTCCTTGCAGGCAATCGTCTCGACTCGATCGTTGACCTGCGTGCTCGTCCCATGAGCGTTGATGTAATCGATTTCTTCCGGCGAGATGCCGGCATCCTGGAGTGCCATGCGGATGCAACTGATCGCACCACGGCCCTCGGGGTGAATGTCGGTGACTCGATAGGCATCGGCCGTCGATCCGTACCCCATGATCTCACCGTAAATATGAGCGCCGCGTGCTTTGGCACTTTCGAGCTCTTCTAAGATCACCATGCCGGCGCCCTCGCCAAGCACGAATCCGTCGCGCAGTCGGTCAAACGGCCGCGACGCTTTTGTCGGCTCGTCATTTCGCGTCGAGAGCGCGGTGAGCAAGTTGAACCCGGTCACGCCTAGCGGGTGAATCATGCTGTGCGTTCCACCCGACAGCATGACATCGGCTTCACCGCGCCGGATAATTTCGGTGGCTTCGCCAATCGCCTGGCTACTGGCAGCGCAGGCAGTAAGGCAGTTTGCATTGGGGCCCTGAGCGTTGAACATACCGGCCAAATGTCCGGCCGGGATGTTTGGTTCCTGTTCCAACTCAAAAACCGGATCGAGAATCTCTTGGCCGGCTTGCGTGAATCGATTCATATCGAAATCGCCACCGGCCAACGAGGCGACCATCATTTTGGCGAAGGTATCGAAGTCTTGTGTTCCTTCACCGCTACCGAGATAGATGCCAAAGCGAGTGGGGTCCAGCTTCATGTCCATGACGCCCGAGCCGTCCACCGCTTGCTTTGCAGCGCCTGCCGCGAAACAGGTGTGTCGACTCCGGTGCTTCCAGCGCTGGGGGTCTTCACCGATGGCCGAGACGTCCCAGTCCTTTACTTCAGCAGCGATCCGAGTCGGAAACTGGCTCGCATCAAAGATCGTCGTTTCGGCAACGCCCGATTGACTTTCCTTGAGCGCATTCCACATCGTGGCCACATCGTGACCCATGGGATTCACGCAACCGATTCCCGTCACGACGACTCGTCGATCTGATGTTCGACCGGTTTGATTCACTGTTTTCTCTCCGACACTTGAACCTAGACCTTGGTACCCACAAGGCGTTAGTTGCCCAGACCCTTGTCAGGCAAGGGGGTTACTTAGACTGGCATCCTGCTCTGCGGCCAATAAACGATCCGGCATTTGAAGCGTGTTGCCTTCCGCATCGAGCCCCACTTCGTAGACACGGAGGAGCCGCAGCAGTTTGGCGAAGGCGGCGGGCTGGAACAACTCTTCGGCCTCGTGGCGCTGCGGCAGAATCCCCAAGATCAGTTCCGCCTCGGCCTGCAGCGTATCGCCGATATGGCTTTTCGTTTCCAGCCGGGCACCGCTTTCGTTGACCGGCGAGGTCATGACGGCGGAATAGGTCAGCACATCGCCCGGCCTAGCAACGGCGTGGTACTGAATTTTGGCCACCTTGGCGAGGACGAGCCTCGCTTCGTACTTCGTCGACTCGCCCACCAACATGCCACCGGTCTGAGCCATGCCTTCCAATATCAGCGACTGAGGCATGATTGGAAAACCGTCGAAATAGCCATGCAGCTGCTCTTCAGCCAGCGACACATTCTTAACGGCTACAGCCCGATCACCGCTTACAAATTCGGTAAATCGATCAATCCAAAACCACCGCATGGCAGGCACCTTAAATTAGCAGCCGGTTTCCAGCACTTGGTGAGCACAACCCGGGGGAGCTGGGGCGCGCCTGGACCGGCCACTGCGGCGACCAGACCAACTAACTCCCAACACCAATCTTGGTTTCAACGTAACGGCACATGTCGCTGACGCTGAGCAGGTTCCCAAACTCCTGAACTTCAGGGTTGGTTTCAAACTTTTCAAGATTGATGAATGGCATTCGCTTTTTCAATTCGGCGATACCCGTTTCATTCACTTTGCCGTCTTCGACGTAATCTGCACTCGTCAGAATATCTTCCGGGAACAACTCAGCGCGAGGCACTTCGATATCAAAGGCCTTTTCAAGGCGGAACACGATGTCCAGAAAATCGATCGACTCCGCACCCAGATCGCCAACCAATGTGGCATCCTCAGTGACTTCGTCATCATCTACGCCCAAGGCGTCAACAAGGGCCGTTTGAACTTTTTCAAAAACTTCTTCTTTCGACGGGGGCATTCGCCTCACCTCCAAATTTTGAGTGTGCCAATCAACCGGGCACACATGCCGGACCGCTGCTCGCCGTTCCAATCGCCGTCAACTCAAGTGACAAGCGATCAGACTGCGAGCGATGGGTAAAGTACTTCAAACTCTTTTTTCAACGATTCAACAATGCCTCGGTTGGTCGATTGGTTGCCCGGCTGATCATTGTCGAGGCTTGATCCCTCGATCAGCAATTTCGCACGCACAACAATCTCACCGTCGCGGCGCCCTTGCGCTTTGAACCAAGAACGATTGCCTTCTCGCTTCTCTATTTGTGACTCAATCTCTAAAGTCTCTCCAGGCTTTACGAGCCCGGAGTACTTAATATTTTTTGCTTCCACTAACAGCACCAAACTGTCGGCATAGTCATCGGTCACACGAAGCAACCAAGCCGACGCCTGATACATGGCCTCTAGCATCAACACACCCGGCATCACCGGGAAATTCGGAAAATGATCCTGCAGGTATTCTTCACTCAACGAAGGGGATTTCTCAGCGATGATGCGCTGACCGGGTTCAATTTTTGAAATCCGATCGAGTAAAGCAAATCGCATGGAAGCCACTTCGAACGCCAAGCGGAGGAGCTGCCATCCCGCGTCGCGCGGCAACAGCCCCCTAACTTGTGCAAGTTGGTCGTTATAAAGCTGGTAAGTATAGCGAGCTAGACAAATCTACTCAACCAGCTTTTGACATCGGGCGAACACCACCTCGCCAGCCCGGCTCAAGCCGGATTTCAGGCAATTTAGTTGATTTGCGGGAGAAATCCGAATGTAGCGGCTAGAAGATCGCCAAAGAGATCGCCAAAGCGGCCTGCCGGGGAGTTGGGCCCTTTGTCAAAGCGGTTCGCGTTCTGTTACAGTGCCCTCATGCGCCGAGGAATTGCCGTTTCGCCAGGTGTCGCCGTAGGGACCGCGTATTGTCTCAGTGAGATTTACGTCAACCCAGACACCAAGAGACTTGAAGACCGTGAAATATCGGCCGAGCTAGCTCGTTATGAAACGGCTTGTGACCGAACAGCGACCGACCTGCAGGCTCTGCAGCGAAAAGTGGCCAAACAGGTCGGCAAGTCAGAAGGAGCCATCTTTGGCGTCCACGAGTCCATTCTGCGGGATTCGGCGTTTCGCAACAAAATCCGCAGCTGGATCGTTGAGGATCGGCTGACAGCGCCCGCGGCACTTCACCGACTGCTCAATGAGTACACCTCGCTCTTCGCCAGGACTCGCGACCAGTACCTAAAAGAGCGTCTGACCGACGTGCGAGATGTCGTCGTCCGGCTGAGTGCTCACATGAGCGAGGTCCTCGATAAGGACCAACCGGCCATCACCGGACCCTTGATCATCGCGGCGGATGAACTGTTGCCCTCGCAGGCGGTCGCCCTGGGCGATACCGAGGTGAGCGCCATCGTGACTCAAAGCGGAAGCCAAACGAGCCACGCCGCGATCATCGCCCGCAGCCGCGGCATCCCGGCCGTCTCGGGCGTGAAGGGGCTGATGAAGCAGGTGAAGACTGGCGACACAATCATCGTCGACGGTCGCGAAGGTCACGTGCTGATTAACCCGGACGCCGAAACACTGTCGGCTTACCGAAAACTAGAACGGGAGTTCTTTGATCTCAAAGATCAGCTGGCGACGAACCGCGATCAACCGGCTGTCACGGGCGACGGCATTCCGCTCGAACTGGGTGCGAACATCAATAACCTGTCCGACGCCAAGGCGGCTACCGCGATGGGCTCGTCGGCCGTGGGGCTCTATCGAACCGAGTACCTGTACCTCACGCACCCCGACATTCCCGACGAAGAAGAGCAACTCAGGACCTACTGCGAGATCATCGATGCGGCTCCTTCTCATAAGGTAACGATTCGCACGCTCGATATCGGCGGCGACAAAACGGTCCCCTATTTGGGTCACGAGCACCAAGAAGCGAACCCATTCATGGGCTGGCGCAGCATCCGCCTCTCGTTTGAACACCCGGCCCTATTTACGCGACAAATCAGTGCCGTGCTGCGAGCCGGCGCCCATGCAGAAAAAAAGGGGGGACAGGTTCGACTGATGTTCCCCATGATCACAACCGTCGAAGAGATGCGACGCGTCCGTGGCATGGTCCGCAAGGCGGCCCGGCAGCTGGAATCAAGCGGCAAGAAATTCGTTCATGTCCCAATCGGGATGATGCTCGAAGTCCCGGCCGCTGCCGTCTCGATCGAGTCGATGCTGGAAACGGTCGATTTCGTTTCGATCGGCTCCAACGACTTGGTTCAATACCTCATGGCTGCCGACCGCGATAATCCGAAGGTCAGCCACCTCTGTCAGCCACTCAGCCCGCCCGTGCTCATGACTCTGACGCGAGTCATCGCCGCGTGCAATGAAGCTGAAGTCCCGGTGACTCTCTGCGGTGAAATGGCCGGTCAAACAAGGGCCTTTGTCTTGCTATTGGGCATGGGCTTGCGGAGCTTCAGCATGAGCCCCGCCTTCGTCCCGTCGATCAAGGAACTGGCGGCGCATGTCGATAAGGCGCGGGCCGAGTGGATCTTGCAACGAGTCCTCAAGCTGAAGACGACAGCTCACGTCAAACGATTCATGGCCGAACAGGTCAAGGAACTGGCGCCCAATTTGGCGATGCTCGATTCGGGCTAGTGCGATCCAGCGATTCGCCGCCGGCTGGCACGTTCAACCACTCCACCCATCAACCGACTATCAGCCGGCCTGACTTAGCCGATCTGACTTTTCGCAGCCGCGACAACGTTTTTGGCCGTGATGCCGAAGTGCTCGTACAACTCCTCAGCCGGCGCTGACGCTCCGAAGCTGTTCATGCCGACGAAGGTGCCGCCACCCAAATAGCGTTCCCATCCCTGCTTGATTCCCGCTTCGATCGCGACGCGGGCGGTGACCGCCGCCGGTAAAACCGATTCGCGATAGTCGTCGCTTTGTTTGTCAAACAGTTCCCAGCAGGGCATGCTTACCAAACGCGCTTTGACGCCCTCGGCTGCCAACGCTTCATAAGCTTCCACGGCAATCGCCAACTCACTGCCGGTCGCCATCAGGATGACCGACGGGTTCGCATCGACTTCCGCCACGACGTAACCGCCTTTTTCTGCACCACTGGCCGACGCATACTTTTCACTACACATCGTGGGCAGGTTCTGACGCGAGAGGACGAGCGCTGTCGGCTCCTTGTTGATTCTCATGGCGGCACGGTAGCAGGCGGCCACCTCATTAGCGTCACCCGGCCGCATAACATTGAGCCCCGGGATCGAACGGCAAGCGGCCAAATGTTCCACTGGCTGATGTGTCGGACCGTCTTCACCCAGCCCGATCGAATCGTGTGTGAAGACGTAAAGAACGGGCTGGTGCATGATCGACGCGAGCCGCATCGAAGGTCGTAGGTAATCGCTGAAGACAAAGAAGGTTGCCACATAAGGCCGCAAACCGGCCAGCGACATGCCGTTCGCGGCGGCCGCCATCCCATGCTCGCGGATGCCGAAATGGAAGTTCCGGCCACCCCGTTCACCGTCAGAGAAGCTGCCTTCGCCGCCTAACAGCGTCTTTGTCGAAGGCGCCAGATCGGCCGAACCGCCCAACAGCCACGGAACCCCGGCCGCAGCCCCATTGAGCACCTTGCCCGAGGAAACCCGGGAAGCGACCTTGTCTTCGGTGGTGAATGTGGGGATCTTCGCATCCCAATTCTCGGGAAGGGTACCCGCTAAGATATGATCCACTTCGCCCGCCAGCTCTGGGTGCGAGTCACGATATTCGACGAATTGGGCGTCCCATTCTTCGCGCTGCTGCTTGCCGCGGGCACCCAATTTGTCGGCGAAATCGGCGGTCACTTCGGCCGGAACCAAAAAGTCTTGATCAGCCGGCCAGCCATACGCTTCCTTGGTCAACTTGATTTCATCTGCGCCGAGCGGTGCACCATGAGCGTCATGGGAATTCGCCTTATTAGGCGAACCAAAACCGATGATGCTGCGGAGCACCACCAAGGTCGGTTTGTCTTCGGTCGCTTGGAACGCTTTCATCGCCTGGGAAATCGCTTCCAAATCGTTGGCATCCGCCACATGCACGACGTTCCAGCCGAGCCCTTCAAACCGTTTCGCCACGTCTTCGCTGAACGCCAGATCGGTCTCACCTTCGATCGTGATGCGATTGTCGTCGTAGATCCAGCAGAGGTTCGACAGCTTCAGGTGGCCGGCCAAAGAGGCCGCTTCGCAGCCGACACCCTCCATCACGTCACCATCACTGCACAGCGCATAAACATTGTGCCCAAACAGTTGAAAACCGGGTCGGTTGTAGCGAGCCGCCATCCATTCCGCGGCGATCGCCATGCCGACGCTGGTGCCGATACCCTGACCGAGCGGTCCGGTCGTCATTTCAATGCCGGCCGCCTCGCCCCATTCCGGGTGACCCGCGCACGGACTGTGCAGCTGGCGAAAGTTGCGAATGTCGTCCAGCGTGATTGCCAACGTGTCACTCGCGGCACCCTGATCATCGACCGATTTGACGCCTGCTAAGTGCAGCATCGAATAGAGCAACATCGACGCGTGACCGCATGAGAGGACAAACCGGTCACGGCCAGGCCAGTTGGGGGCCGATGGATCGAAGTTTAAGAACTCGTTCCAAATAACATACGAAACGGGAGCCAGTGCCATGGGCGTTCCCGGGTGGCCACTATTCGCCTTTTGCACAGCGTCCATCGAAAGACATCGAATGGTGTTGATAGACAGTTGCTCGACAGAAGTTGAAGTGGCCATAGAAACTCGCTCAATAAATTTGGGGTCAAAGGATGCTGCGACGCTAAAAGCAGCACGCCTAAAATACGAGATGCGCCTGCTCGTGAACAAGGCAATTCGGGGCGATAACTCCCGTTTGTCGACTTTTCAGAACCTCGCCCACACGACCAATCATTTACGACTCGGCTGTTTAGGAACGGAACCCGAGGGCATTTCGCCCAATTCTGGGCTCTGCCAATTTCTTGATCATCCACTGCATCCGGTTAGCGCGACGTTAACGACCTTAACCGCGGTCGATTTGTCCTTTGGCAGCCCTTCGCGCCGTTCCGATACCAATATGCGGCCGTAACCACTTGCGAACCGATTCTCACCAGCCGGGTCTGCTTATTCATTAGGCAGAAATGCCGCGATCGTGGAATGGATCGTTGAACCACCGGTTTTTTACCAGTATTATTGATTTTCGAATTGATCCTACCCTGCCGCAAAACCCCGCATCTGGGCGAGTGTCGCCGCTGCGGCCTGTATCACCTGCCCATTGTTTCCTGAATATCCCGACAGCCCCACGGACACCTATTTTGGAAAGCCCTTCGAGATCCGGTGTCTTCCGCAGCGGCGCCGACGATCGAGTCGAACGATTTACCGAGAGCATCAGCTTCGACCATCGACTTTATCGACAAGACATCCGTGGTTCGATTGCTCACGCCGAAATGCTGGCCTCGGTCGAGCTGATCAGTGAGACCGAGCTTGATCAGATTGTCTCGACGCTACGCGAGATCGAAGAGCAGCTGGCCAGTGGCCAATTCGAGTTCCGTACGGAACTCGAAGACATCCACATGCACATCGAGCAGGCACTGATCGACAAGCTGGGCGACGTGGGCCGCAAACTGCACACGGCACGCAGCCGCAATGATCAGGTATCGACCGACCTGCGTCTTTGGGTCCGCGATGCGATCGACGAACTAGACCAGTGCCTGGCCGATGTTCAGGTGGCATTCGTTTCTCGCTGCGATCAAGACTTGCAAACCATTTTGCCCGCCTACACCCATCTGCAACGAGCCCAACCGGTGATCGCGGCTCATTACTGGCTCGCCTACTGCGAAAAGTTTGATCGTGACCGACTTCGTCTGGCCGACTGTCGGAAACGGGTCAACGTGTGCAGCTTGGGGACCGCCGCGCTGGCCGGCACAAGCTTGCCGATCGACCGCCACGATGTGGCACGACGTTTAAACTTCGACGGCATTACGAATAACAGTCTTGATACGTCAAGCGATCGCGATTTTGTGGTCGAGTTCGCCTTCGCCATGTCGCTGATTGCGTGCCACTTGAGCACTTGGGCGGAGGAGTGGATTCTGTGGTCCACTTCCGAATTTAGTTTTATCGACTTGCCGCAGGCATTCTGTACCGGCTCGTCGATCATGCCCCAAAAAGTGAACCCTGATGTGTTGGAATTGACGCGCGGCAAGTCGGCTCGCGTCGTGGGTAACTTGCAAACGCTGCTGACACTGATCAAGGGACTGCCGCTCGCCTACAACCGCGATCTGCAAGAAGACAAACTGCCACTTTTCGACTCGTTCGATACGGTCCGAGATTGCCTGTCGCTCGCCGCCCCGCTGATTGCCGGGGCCAAACTGCGAACCGATGTCATTCAGTCGCGGCTGGAGAGTGGCTACCTCGACGCCACCTCTCTGATGGAATACCTGATCAAACGGTCGGTCCCGCAGCGAACGGCCCACCATCTGGTGGGTCAGTTGGTCGCCTTGGCCATGGAACGGCAGGTTCCACTGAAGGAACTGCCGCTGGAGGAAATGGTCGCGATCCACGAATCGATCGACGCGACCGTTTTTGAGGTGTTAGGTGCAAGTCACGCGGTGCAGGCCTTCTGCAGCGAAGGCTCGACCGCGCCGGTCGAAGTCAAAAAGCAGCTTGCGACATGGAAGGAACGATTGTTGTGAATCGAATCAAATTCGTCATGCTGCTCGTCTTGACCGTGGTCTCGCCGGGACTGGCCCGCGGACAATCGGTCAACTCAGAAGAGTCGGCCGTCAATACGTCTCGCGTGAGCCAAGTGATCATCGACGCCATTCGTGCCGCTAAGCCAAGTTCGGCAAAAGAGCTCATGCGGGCGGTCCACAATCTGGTGAACATCGGTGAATTTGATTTGGCCAGCGGTTACCTCGATCAGGCGCTCGCCCTCAAGACGACCGACGCTCAATTTGATCGCCTCGTGAACGAACTTGGCTCACCATTTTTCTTTCGTCTGTCTCTCAAACAACCGCTGCAACCGAAGATCGAGACGTACACGCGCCGAGTTTTTGCCGCCGCCCACCGAGTGGCTCATGATCCGGCCCGACTGAGCGAGTGGGTCGCCCACCTGGACAGCGACTCGGCCGACAAACGACAGGCCGCCTTGAACGAACTACGATCGGCCGGCAGCCACGGCGCCGCTGCAATCTTGACCGAATTGGCCAACGCCGACTCGAAGCTGAAACCGAGCTACCTAACGCAAAGCCTGATCGATTTTGGGCCGGCGGCGAAACCTGCGTTGATCGCGGTGCTTCGTTCGGGTGAAGGCGCCCTGCCATTCTACGCACTGAAGGCACTACGGAAGTCGGCTCGCCCTCGTTCTGAAGCGCTCATTCCCGATCTGCTGAAGTGGTGTTTTGCCAACAATGTGGATTCGGAAATGCGCGGCGATTGTCGGGCCAATGTCACGAGCCTCTTCGGCTCGTTGCCAAGTCGGGATGACGCGTGCGAATACTTGGTCGATCAGATAGACCGTTTGTTAGCCCCTTCCTCCCACCTCTTACCGGCAGATATTGATGGCGCGTCACAACTGTGGTTCTGGGAGCAGCAAGGCAAGGGAGGGAGACTTGTCCACCGAAGCTATCCGCAAGCGGTCGCTCAGCTCATTCGGGCCACTCAGTTGGCAACCGATCTCTTTGCCATCGACAATCAAACCGGTCAACCTCGACGGCGGTTTGCCGCCACACAATTGGGTACCGCCAAAATCGCTGGCGGAATACCTCGGCCCCTCTCATTGGACAAACCGGGTGTGGAGTATGTGCGGGCTCATTATTCGCCGGAAGAGTTAGAAACGGTCCTCAAATTCTGCCTTGATCGGCAACTGATCCCATCCGCAGTCGCGACGATCGAGCTGTTGGCCGCTGCGGGCGATGAAGGCAACTTGGGTTATGAAGCAACCCGCGGCGCATTGTCGGCGGCGCTGCGCTATCCAAATCGACGAGTCCAGTTCGCGGCGGCGCAAACGATCATGGCGATCGGTCCGCAGGGACCCTTTGGCGGTGCCAGCGATCTCGTCAAAGTGCTGGCGCGGTTTGCAAGTTCGGACGGGCGGTCTCGCGTTTTGGTCGTTCATCCGATCCGCGGTGAAGCCGATCTGCTGGCGAACTCTTTCCCGTCCCTCGGCTACAGCGTCGATGTTACGACCAACGGACCGCAAGCGCTCGAATGCCTTCTGCAAAAATCGGACTACGACGTGATCCTGCTCGGCGATTCGGTCAGTTCGCCCAAGTGGAGCGAACTACTTCAACAGTTGCAACACTTGGCACCACAGATCCCACTCTGCGTGATGACGCGCGACTTCAACCAAAGCTTGGCACTCGAAGTAGCACAGCGATACGAACGCGTCACCGCCTTTCCTTTGCCGTATGACGAACCTTCGATAGCGGCGATGATGCGCGTCGTTTCGCCGACAGCCATTGATCATGTGGCGCCGAGCGAACGACGCTTCTACGCGACCGAGGCACTCGGTTACCTGGCCCAACTGGCCGGCCCCGACTACCGCGGATGGTTCGACCTGCACGCAGCAGAACCGGTGATCGTGGCTGCTTTACGAGACTTCGAGCTGCGCAAAGAGAGCATTGAGGCGGCCGGCATGCTGGGAACCCCGGCCTTGCAAGTCGCATTGGTCGAGCTGGCCGGTGATACGAGCCGAACGTTGGCTCAGCGAGAAGCGGCGATCGAGGCACTCGATGTGGCCGTCGCCAAGCGGGGACTGTTGCTGACACATCCCCAATTGCGGGCCCAATATCAACAGTACAATCAAGCGGTCGATGTCGAGGCGGAAGACGTTGACGTATTGGGCAAGTTGCTTGACAGCATAGAAAGACCTTCAGGTGAGACTTCGCGTTCGACACGCTGAAACACCGGAAATCATCCATGACCGCCGACTCGATTCATAACTCATCTTCCAGTGGTCCGCCGATTCCGGGCATCATCGGTAGTGGCGCCGCGATGGAAGCCGTCTATCGCTTGACGCGACGCGTTGCCAGGTCCAATGCTTCGGTATTGCTGCTTGGTGAAACCGGAACGGGAAAAGAGCTGATCGCGACAGCCGTTCACCGTCTTAGCCTGCGGGCCAACGGACCCATGGTGAAAGTCAATTGCGGTGCCTTGTCGGAAAGTTTGTTGGAAAGCGAGCTATTCGGGCACGTGCGAGGATCGTTTACCGGTGCCATCAACAACCGGACCGGCCGCTTCGAAGCGGCCCATGGCGGCACGATCTTCCTCGACGAAATTGATTCCACTTCGATCGAGCTGCAAGTGAAGTTGCTCCGCGTTCTGCAAGAACGTGAATTCGAACGGGTCGGCGATACCAAAACGATCCGGGTCGATACTCGCGTGATCGCCGCCAGCAACCAAGACCTGCTCTCCGAAGTCGAAAAAGGTAACTTTCGTGAAGATCTCTACTGGCGGCTAAATGTGGTGCCGGTGCGGATTCCGCCCCTGCGCGATCGTCGCGAAGACATCCTCGAACTCGTCTCTTACTTCCTGCGAGAATACAACGAACTGAATGACCGCTATGTGACGCATGTCGATCCGGAAACGCTGGAAAAGCTGCAGGCCTACGACTGGCCCGGTAACGTGCGAGAACTGCAAAATTACGTTGAACGGGCGGTCGTCATGGCAGAAGGCGATGTCTTTACGACCGATCTACTCCCAGAAACAGTATTAGGTGGCAGACGTTTTAGCCGACGCGCCTCGGACGAGCCGATCGACTTGGAAACGCTGACCGCCAATGTAGTGCAACAAGGACTGGCGGCCGCGGGAGAAGGAGAAACGGGCCTGCACGGTAAGATCGTCAACAACGTCGAACGGGAGCTCATCGCCCAAGTCATGCAGGCCTGTAATCATGTCCAAACGAAAGCGGCGACCCGGCTGGGGATCAACCGCAATACGCTGCATAAGAAGCTGAAAGAGTACGATCTGGAGCAGTAGTTGGGGCTGACATGGTTCGGTCCAACTAAAAACAGGGTACCCTAGGAATCGGGTCGGCCTTAAACTGTAGCAAGGGACCAACGACCCGGTTCCATCAGACCCTCCTCTCCACCAGTTCGGCCATGCTCAGCGGAATTTCTTTTACCTGCTTTGCCGCAAGTTACGCCGTCGGGCTATTGCTCGAACTGGGTCGTATGTTCTATCAACTGGGCCGCAAACCGTGGCTCGTGTTTGCTTTCGCCTTCGCTGGATTCTTTGCCCACACCTACTATCTAATCGACCGCGTTCAAGATGGACTCGCTACCCGCGGGCTGCCACTTTCGAATTGGTACCACTGGTGCATCGTCGCCGCTTGGGTGTTGGCGCTGATTTATATTCTGCTCGTCACGTTTCGGTCAGAGAACACCTTTGGCCTGTTTCTCTTGCCGTTGATCCTATTGCTGCTGGGGATCTCGCAGTCGTTCCCCCAGGACCAAGTTTTTTCGAGCAGCAAAGCGACGCGAGTCTGGGGGACGATTCATGGAATGGGATTACTGTTTGGGACGGTCACGGTCGCTGTCGGATTCATGGCGGGGCTCATGTATCTGTTGCAGTCCTACCGCCTAAAACACAAGGTGACCTCTCGTTGGGGACTGAGATTACCGAGCCTTGAGTGGCTTCGCGGAGCCAACGAACGATGTTTGGTGTGGTCAACCTTCCTGCTGGTCATGGGCGTTCTGGCCGGCGTCATTTTGAACCTCGCATCCTCTCGAAACGAACAACAGGTCATCGGGTGGGACGAACCGGTGGTGTGGACGTCAGGGCTACTCGTCCTGTGGCTGATCAGCTCCGTCGCTTTCATCAGGCTCTACAAGCCGGCTCGCGAGGGGCGCAAAGTTGCCTACCTGACGGTGACCAGTTTCCTCGTTCTCGTGATGGCACTTTCGGCCGCACTGGGCACGTCGAACCATGGCGCAGCGGCCGATGCGTCGGCCATCGAGGAGCTTGCACGATGAACTTGCAGCTGCTGGGATGCAATCATCGCCGCGGGTCGACGCAGATGCGCGAGAAACTCACCATTCCGACAACGCGGCTGGCCGACACGTTGAGCCAGTTCGGCTCACGTTTCCCTGCGGCCGAAGCGGTGCTGCTTTCCACCTGTAACCGAGTCGAAATCTACACCGCCACGGGGGGCGACCGATCTCCGTTGTCGCCTCACGAAGTCGCCAGCTTTCTCGCCGACGTGCAAGGCCTCGATCCCAATGAAGTGATTGACGAGCTCTTTCAGTGCAATGGCAAGGAAGCGGCCCGGCACCTGTTTTCGGTAGCCGCCAGCCTGGACAGCATGGTCGTTGGCGAACCACAGATCCTTTCGCAAGTGAAGCAAGCCTACGAGTTGGCGACTCAACTAAATACGACCGGCCAATACACACACGCCGCTTTCCAGCGAGCCCTCTTTGTCGCGAAACGGGTCTTGAACGAGACCGAACTGTACCGTAACCGCGTGAGCATCCCCAGCGTCGCCATTCGCGAATTCGCCAAACAAATTTTCGAGCGATTCGAAGGGAAGCAAGTGCTTACCGTGGGTGCCGGCGAGATGGCCAAAGAGACGCTCCGCTGCCTTGTCGAAGAAGGCGCCGACACGATCACGATCGTTAACCGAACTGCCGACCGTGCGGCGCCGTTGGCCGCTCGGTTTGGTGCTAAGGTTGGCGAATGGGATGCGCTGGATGAGTATCTCATCGGCGCCGATCTGGTGATTTGTGCAACCGGTGCCGAGCGGTTTGTCATTGATCAATCGATGTTTGAACAGGTCGCCAAGCAGCGGCATCAACGACCGATGTTTCTGCTCGACCTGGCGATTCCCCGCAACGTCGATCCTGAAATCGGTAAGGCCTTGGGCGTTTACCTCTATTCGGTCGACGATCTTTCGCAGGCGTGCGACAACAGCCTCCGTAAGCGAGCCAAACAACTGCCCCACGCCCGTAAGATTGTGGAGGAAGAGTCGGAACGATTCATGCTGGACATTCAGAATCGATCCACTGGTCCCATCATTCGACGGCTAAAAGAACAGGCGGCCGACATCCGCGACGCCGAGCTGGAACGCTTGCTGGCCAAAATGGAGGGCCTTGATCCGGCCCACAAGATGGAAATCGAAAAATCGTTTCGGCGGCTCGTCAACAAGTTGCTTCACCCACCACTGGAGTCACTGCGCGTCGACCCTCATCAGTCGGCGCCACCCGACAGCCTACTCGATGCGCTGAAGAAGCTCTTTCAACTGCGGGACTAGCGTCACGGGCAGCTCACTCCCATTCATCGTCGTCGTCTTCCCACTCGTCGTCGTCGACCTCTTCATCGTCCCAGTCGTCGGCGTCATCTTCTAATTCGTCTTCATCGTCGTCGATGGTTTCGTCTTCGACTTCTTCCCAATCATCATCGTCGTCGTCTTCCCAGACATCGTCGTCATCTAATTCATCTTCATCTTCATCGTCGTCGTCGTCGTCGAACTCATCGTCTTCATCGAGGTCGTCGTCGGCCAAGTCATCGTCGTCTTCTTCTTCGTCGTCGTCGTCGAACTCGTATTCTTCGTCTTCCCACTCTTCATCGTCTGCGGAAATGGTGGGGAGTGGGGGTACGACCGCTGTCGCTGCAGGCGCAGTTTCCAACAGATCGTCACACTCGGCGACAGGCACTTCGCCGGCGTTTGATGAATGTGTCATACTCACAGCAGTTTCCTTGTCACGATCGGCAACTACGGACTTCATTGCTTCTTGAAATATGGCGGCTCGAGGAAGTTCCTCAATACCGCGTAACCCAAACACTTGCAAAAATTTGTTTGTTGTACTGTAAAGGTAAGGCCGCCCCAGTTCTTCACTACGGCCCGCCACCCGGATCAAATCTTTTTCCATTAGTTGACGCAGGATTTCACCACAAGCAACACCTCGCACCGTTTCGACTTCTGCTCTGACGACCGGCTGCCGATAGGCGACAACCGCCAGTGTCTCCATTGAGGGTGGTGACAAACGCAACTCGGCCGGGACGTGTGGCAATCTCCTGAGCCAATTGGCAAACTTTCGTCGTGTTCGAAGCTGCCAGCCATTCGCAACTTCTTCGACACGAAACGCTCGTCCTGTTTTGTCATAAAGGGTATTTAACCGACGGATCAGTGTAAGTCCTTCTGTGCCGTCCGCCAAGTTTGCATATTTGCTCAGTTTCCTCGCGTGCAGCGGCTGCTTCGCGAGGAACAGGACCGACTCTAAGCGGACCAGTTTTTCATCGCGGACCAAGGGACCACCCACTTCGACCGGTGGTTCAGCAGCCGGTGCCGATGACATCTGCATCCTCCGTGCAGCCGCCCGGTGCCGGTCTACGGCGATGCGGGGGACGATGTCCGAACCGCGAGCGGTTGGGGGACGGAGGTTTCTAGCGTAGTCTCTCAGCATGGGATCGGCCGACTATCAGTCATGGGACGAAATATTCTATCCCAAAATTCGCCGATGACGGCAAGCAGAGCGGCCGCTCGGCCGGAGGGCGTCGCAGCAGATGTCGTGTAAAATTGAACAGCCGCGACCCGGGTATCACATTGCCCGCTGGGAGCCCAGCGTCAAAAATGAGGAGGCGGGCCGATTACCGCGGTCTTTACGATCGCCCATCAACCGAGAATCGTATTGGCGAACACATGACGGAAGCAACTGAAAAACCCAAGGTCGGCCGGCCTCGTAGGGGCCCTCGGCCGCTCGTCTGGCTTGTGATATTGGCGGTCGCGGCCGTTTTCCTCGCTTTCAATCTCGTTACGTTCGGTCGCGTCGAGGGTTTCGAATTCTCTCCCGATACTTGCAAGCTGCGCAGCTTTACCTACTGGCAAATCCCTTTGATCAACGTCCAGGTGCTGCCAGCCAGCCGCGCTCGGATTTCGACGAAGCTCGAGGCCTATCTGAGTACAGCCGGCTTCCTTTCCCAAAACGGCGACAAAGAGCAAAGACGGTGGGACGTCGTTTCGGCGCGGGGCAGTCAAATCGACTATGAAAGCGATGCCGAAATCATCCGACAATATTTGCTCCTGCACGATTCAGAAGGCCAACATCCTTGGGTCGAGTGGAGCAAACAACACCCGGAAGCGGCCAAGGTCCTGTGGCCTCAAGTCTTAGATTCGATTCGACGACGACATTACATCCTGGTTCCCCGCCAACTGGAATTGGCCAAGAGCACAGAAAGCGCGGGGCAACTTTCCAGTGCACTGGATCGGCTCGGTCAAGATTCCGCGAAGTGGTTGGCCGAGTTGAACCGCGAGCAAGCCACCGCTGACAAGTCACCAGCCAGTCAAATCGAATGAAGCGGTCTATCAACTTAGATTTCAACTCGACCTCGCCCCTCTCACCAACCGTGTGGGCGGCCATGGAAGCGTGCGTCAAGGAACAGTATCTCAACCCGGCCAGTCCTCATCATGAAGGACGCCGAGCCAGCATTCGACTGGAACAGGCGCGGGAACGGATCATCGAACAGCTGGGCGGAAACACGAAAAATGCGGCCTCCGATCGGTTCATTTTTACCAGCGGCGGTACCGAAGCAAACAATCTAGCCTTGCGCGGACTCGCCGGAAAAATTCCCGGCCGAGTGATCGTATCGGCGGTCGAGCACCCCAGCGTGTCGGAATCGGCCGATTTCCTGGCAACGCAAGGTTTCGAAATCGTGCGACTGGCCGTCGACCGGCAAGGCATCGTCGACCCTAGGGAACTCGAACCACTGATCAATGACCAAACTCGTGTCGTCAGTGTCATGCTGGGCAATAACGAAACGGGCGCGATTCAGCCGGTCGCCCAAATGGCGGCCATCTGCGCTGCTCGGAACATTCCTTTGCACACCGACGCCGTCCAAGCGGTCGGCAAGGTCCCGGTGAACTTCCGCGAATTGGGCGTCGCTGCGCTCAGTTTTACAGCACACAAGCTCCATGGTCCGCGAGGTATTGGCGGCCTATTGCTGGGAACCGGCTGGGAGCTGCAGCCCATCGTTTTCGGCGGAGCACAGCAACTGGGGTCACGCCCCGGCACCGAATCGGTCCTCTTGGCGGTGGGCTTACAAACGGCCTTGGATGAGGCGCTGGTCGATCTGGCCGAGCGAGGCGAACGGTTACAACGGTTGCGGAATTTGCTGCAAACGACGCTGCAGTCCAACCTGTCCGAATGTGTCGTTCATAGCGACCAAGCGGACCGACTGCCGCATACGCTCAACGTCTCATTTCCCGGCCTGGATCGGCAGGCGCTGCTGATGGCTCTGGACCAGCGAGGCATCGCCTGTTCGACCGGATCTGCGTGCGCCAGCGGCTCCCAAGAACCGTCCCCGGTGCTCTTAGCGATGGGTTGTGAGGGGAAAATTGTGAACAGTTCGTTGCGAATTAGTTTGGGTTCTACGACCACCCCGGATGAAGTGACCGAAGCGGCCACCGTTCTGATCGAAATCGTCGCGAAAATGAGCTCTTTTTAAGCTGTGAATCTGGGTGAGGGAGCCTCGCGAATTCGCGAAAAAAAGCCTATAATCGGGGGCTTCGCTGCGGGCGGTTGGAGCTGCCTGGTCGACTTCTCAATCGCTGAGCCGGAAGCTCGATTTTAGCGCCGTTTCTGTATCCAGAATTTGTTGGATCTGGCCGCCGGCAACCGACCGCTTGTGGTTCGGTTTCCACTGCACGCAGACCTTCCCATCAAGATTCCACGGAGCCTCGAATTGGTCACGGACGTTCGTCAATTCCCGCTGCCGAAGACGCGCGCGACGCGACCCAACAGTCGCTTCTTGTGGGGCGCAGAGAATCGGCTCGTGGACGTCCTGCTCACCAAGCTCTTCAGTCATCGAAAAGAGGATTGGAATTGCTTCCTGCTGCATGGAAGCAGTGGGACCGGAAAGTCGCTGCTGCTACACAACCTGGTTGAGGCCTGGGAATATTCCTACGGCGACGGCGCCTTGCTGACAACTGCCAGTGACTTTGCCCATGAACTGAATCGAGCGAGCAAAGCGAATCAAACAACGGTTTGGCGACATGAACAACGTCGAGCCGCCTTCTGGTTAATGGACGATGTCGAATCGTTATCGCGATTTCCGCTTGCCCAACGAGAACTCTGCTTGTTGCTAGACGATTTCCAGATTGCCGAAGTGCCGGTCGTGATGACCACTCGTGTCGCGCCTTCGGCCAGTCAACTGGAAGCTGCTCTGCTGAGCCGTTTGGTCGGCCGACATACGATCCCCTTAGTCACGCCGGCAGTCAGTACCAGATTAAAATTCATCGAGGGTTTGTTGGAGCGACAGCGTTATTCGATTGATCGGGCAAGTGTGCATTGGTTGGCAGAGAACCTGAACGGCAGCTTCTTCGATATCCAGAACCAGATCGCCGCTCGGCTGTCGGAACTGGACGGGGAGTTGAGTAAATCGGCTGTCATGAAGCTGTTTCAGGACGCCTCGCTCTCACCAGACAAACAAATTCAACAGCTCTGCCAGATCGTCGCCGGAGTCTTTGGCGTGACTCAGGCCGAGCTCAAGAGTGCCTCGCGTCGCCAAGCCATCGTGCGAGCCCGAAACGCCGTCTGCCATGTGGCCAGAGAAACTTGCCAAATTAGCTTTTACGAAATCGCAAAACACTTAGGTAATCGTGACCATTCCACGATCATTCATGCCTGCAAGCAAGCGGGAAAGAAGATCGAACAAGAATCAGAATTTGCCGAACTGATCGGTGAAGTTATCCAGGTCCACAAACGGAGATCTTCTCGAACATCGATATTCAACGGAAACAGTGGATAACTCGTCGATTGAATGTTGATATTTGAAAGTGAATATTGCCCACCAAAAGATTGCATCGAAGATCAAAAAGTAACCAACAATGCTCGACGGTCATCAACAGAATAGTAGCGTCTTTTTGAACACGTTTTCCACTGGTTTAAATTGCTGCTTGGTCGCCGCAGCCACTTTGTTTTTCGTGGTTTAGGGAAGTGGACTTGGTTTGATCAACATTTTTGTCGGCCGCCTTATTACTACAAATATAGATCTTAAGAATATAAGAAAGAAAGACTGAGAGTGTTGTTATGAAGATCAAAGCGAATCGCGAACAATTGCTCGGTGCTTTTCAAACAGCAGCCATGGTGGCTCCGACTCGTAGCCCTAAACCCATTTTGCAGAATGTGAAATTGTCGGTGCGAGATGGGCGAGTCGAGTTGATGGCAACCGACACA
The DNA here is from genome assembly GCA_964480915.1 of uncultured Pirellulaceae bacterium. Classification (GTDB taxonomy): domain Bacteria; phylum Planctomycetota; class Planctomycetia; order Pirellulales; family Pirellulaceae; genus CAWGCE01. The sequence goes on from CAYZRS010000006.1 coordinate 65,725, forward strand.
GAGATCAGCGTACGGCTCGATGTGGATGGTGTCGAAACCGAATCGAATGGCGAGATTGTGTTGCCGGTCGCTCGCTTTGGCGCCATTCTGCGGGAATCGATCGATGATCAATTGTCGATTGAGACGGACGGCAATGAGATCGTGGTGAGTGGCAGCCGTAGTAAGTTTAAGTTGCCAGCTCAAAATCCTGAAGAATTTCCCGCGGTACCAACATTTGACGAAAAGAAATTTCACGAGGTGCCGGCCCGTTTGATGAAAGAACTTGTCAGGCGGACGTTGTTTGCCACCGACACCGAGAGTAGTCGTTACGCACTGGGGGGCGTTTTACTCGTCTTTGATGAGGAGAAGGTCTTGGCGGTAGGTACCGATGGTCGCCGACTTGCCAAAATGGAAGGGCCGGCGATTTCGGTAGAAAGTCACAAGACATCTGAAAAAGCGACGACCATTGTTCCCTCGAGGGCAATGCAGTTGATCGAGCGGGCTCTTACCGATGGCGATGCCGAGATCAAAGTGGCCGCCCGTTCGAGTGATCTGATTGTGAAAAGTCCACGAGCGACGATCTCGGCCAGGTTAGTGGAAGGACGATTTCCTAAGTGGCAGGACGTGATGGCCGAGCGGCCTGGCATGTCGAGTATCGATATTTCGGTCGGTCCCATGGCGGCGGCTGTTCGCCAGGCGGCGATCGTGACCAGCCCTGAAAGTCGTGGTATCGACCTATGCTTCGAAGATGGCAGCTTGGTCCTGTCAGGAAGTACTGCCGAAGTGGGCCAGTCGCGGATTGAAGTACCGGTCGCGTTTGATCAAGAGAAGATTGATATTTCACTCGATCATCGGTTCCTTTCCGACTATTTAAAGGTCCTCGATTCGGACAAGAGCGTATCGATGAAGGTCCTCGACAATGACAACCCGGCCATTTTCCACACGGATGATGGCTACTCGTACGTTGTCATGCCACTTTCGAAAGAGGGTAGGTAGTGCCTTATGGCAAAGCCTATCAAGGATGTGCTGGCAAACTTGATCATTCGTCGCGGCTATGGTCGTGAAATCGATCATGAGGCGATGGAAGAGGCTTGGGTGGCAATTGTTGGTCAAGGCATGGCTCAGAACTCTATGCCGAAACAGCCGTATCGAGGAACCGTGGAAGTCATCGTAAAAAATTCGACAGTTCTCCAAGAACTCTCGTTCAGAAAAATTAGCTTGTTGAAAAAGTTTCAGGAAAAGATGCCCGATAAAGCGATTCGCGATTTACGATTTCGCATCGGTAGTTTCTAGGCAAATAGGAAGTACGAAGTTATGGCGAAAGAGCCTGAAGAAAAGCCGGAACCCAAAAACCCATCCAAGGTTGAGGGCGATTACGGCGCCGACCAGATGCGCTACATGAGCGATCTGGAACACGTGCGCGAACGGACCGGTATGTACATCGGAAACCGAGACATTCGTGGTTTGCATCACCTGGTCACCGAGGTCGTCGATAATTCGATCGATGAGGTGATGGCGGGGCATGCTGACAACATCACTGTCCAGGTGAATAAGGACGAGTCGATCACCGTCTCGGATGATGGGCGAGGAATTCCGACGGAGATCGATGAGAGCATTGGGAAGTCGTGCCTTGAGGGCGTGATGACGATGCTGAAATATGGTGGGAAGTTTGGTAATTCGGCGTACAAGACGTCGGGCGGATTGCATGGTATCGGCGTGAAGGCGGTGAACTTCCTTTCTGAAATTTGTGAAGTTGAAGTTCGCCGACAAGGAACAATTCATCGGCAAGCTTACTCTCGAGGCAAGCCGCAAGGACCTGTCGAAAAAATTGGCGAGACAAAAGAGACAGGCACGACGACTCGATTCAAACCGGATCCCGAAATGTTTGGGGATATTACGTTTGAGTACCCGCTGTTACATCGTCGGTTGCAGGAATTGGCATTCCTGAATAAAGGGGTCCGAATTCACTTCAAAGATGATCGCAGCGGTGAAGAAGAGACGTTTCAATACGAGGATGGAATTGCCGAATTCGTCCGATTCATTAATCGAGCAAGCGATACGATTCACAGTGACGTGATCTACATTCATGATCACGATGAAGAGACCAACGTGACGGTCGATGTGGCGTTTCAGTATTCCTCCGAATTCACGGAAAATATTCGCACCTACGTGAATAACATCAACACGGTCGATGGTGGTACGCACTTAACCGGTTTCCGAACGGCGTTGACGCGATCACTCAACTCGTACGGCAAAAAACAAAATCTATTCCGCGACGCTTCGCCGACCGGTGATGACTTTCGAGAAGGTCTAACCGCCATCATTGCTGTCCGAATTCCAAATCCACAGTTTGAATCTCAAACCAAGGTCAAACTGAACAATCCAGAGTTGGAGGGAATTGTAAATTCGGTGAGCGGTGAGTACCTCAATAAGTTTTTGGAAGAGAATCCAAAGATTGCCAAGACGATCGTTCAGAAAGCGATTTTGGCTGCCGAGGCACGAGAGGCGGCTCGCAAGGCCAAGGCGCTACTGAGGGAGCGTAAAGGTGCATTGTCGGGTGGCGGATTGCCCGGCAAATTACGTGACTGTACGAGCAAGGAAGTCGACAAGTGCGAACTCTACCTGGTGGAAGGTGACTCGGCCGGTGGGAGTGCCGAAGGGGGTCGAATGCGTGAGTATCAGGCGATCCTTCCGCTCCGGGGAAAGATCATCAACGCTTACAAATCGCGCGAAGACAAAGTTTTGGCGAATGAAGAAGTTCGCAGCATGATTCAGGCGATCGGTGCCGGGATCGGAATGGATCAAGATCTCACGAAGCGACGCTACGGGAAGATCATCATCATGACCGATGCGGATGTCGACGGTTCTCATATTCGGACATTGTTGCTCTGCTTCTTCTATCGACAGATGTTCAATTTGGTGGCCGAGGGTCACGTCTATGTGGCTCAGCCACCTCTCTTCCGAGTGAAGAACAAAAAGAAGGTCTACTACGTTCAAACCGAAGAAGAGATGCGCGTGCAGCTGTTGGAACGAGGGCTGGGTGATTCGGTCCTTGAGTTGGGCGACGGCGTGGTCGTCGAAGGGAAGCGCATGGAAGAGCTTTGCGGCGTGCTTTCGGGAATGGAAGACTCGGTGATTGCGCTAGAGCGACGTGGGATCAGTCTGCGTGATCATGCCCTGCGGATGGAAAAACATGATGGCAAAATGCCGAAATACCTGATTCAAAAAGGGACGCAGGAAATCTGGCTCACCGGCGACGAAGATTTGAGAAACTTCGTTCGCGAACAGAAGGAACAGAAAGAAAAAGAGCAGGCCGAACAAGCAAAAACGGCCGAAGCCGCACCGGAATCGGAGAATGGTACCGATCAGGAAGCGAATGGAGACGCCAAAGAGGCCGAACCGGTCGTCCCCGATTACCAAATCACCGATCTCCACGAAGTCGATGCGATTAATGAAGGTCTGGCAGCATTGGTCAAATTTGATTTGGACGTCAATTCGATGCTCGTACAAGACCGAACGGGTCGAGAAGATGCTCGGTACACGTTACGTCGAGGCGAGAACGAAATTCCGATGGAAGATCTTCGCGGTCTGTTGGCCAGCGTTCGCGCGGCCGGTCAAAAGGGTCTGCAAGTGACTCGCTTTAAAGGTCTGGGCGAAATGGACGCAGAAGAATTGCGAGACACAACGCTCGATCCCGAAAATCGTACTTTGCTGCAAGTCACGATGGACGATGCGACAGCGGCCGACGAGATGTTTCGAGTCTTAATGGGCGACAAGGTGGAACCTCGCCGTGAATTCATCGAAAAGCACGCTCTCGAGGTCAAGAACCTGGATGTCTGAGTCGGTTATTTAGACCGATTCCAAATCGGCGAGCGCAGCGCCGAGTTCCGGAAAGTGGAACTCGAACCCTTCCTGCGTGAGCCGGCGAGGCATGACGAAACGGCCGTAAAGCGCCAGATCTGGATCGGTGCGCAAGAAGAGGCGGGCTCCGATTCGAACCATCCACTCGGTGGCCGGCAATCCGATCCGCGCCTTCATGGCGTGACGTAAGGACCGCATGAATTCGTGTTGCGGGAGCGGATTGGGAGCAGAAGCGATGTAGGCCCCCTCCATCTCTGGGTTACTCAATGCTCTTTCGAAGATGCGATTCATATCGAGCTCATGAATCCAGCTCATGCCTTGCATTCCAGAGCCAACCCGACCGCCTAAGCCAAGTTTTGTGATTCGCCTCAATCGTGCCATGGCGCCAGCACCTGCGCCCAGATCGTTACCGATAACGAAACTTGTCCGCAAGCAGACTTTTCTTTGGTTTGGGAGTGCAGCTTGTTCAAAAGCGGCCTCCCACGCCCGACCGACGTCCGGCGCCAACCCATAACCGAACGCCGATGACTCGTCGCAGATTTGATTCGGTGGGTCGCCGTAGATATGGGCCGTGCTCATTTGCACCCAAACTGGTGGCGGTGCGGCGACCGACTCGAGCGCTTTCCCTAGTACTCGTGTTGAATCGATTCGCGATCTTAAGATCTCATCGCAGTGATCGGGACTCTTGATGCAGTCGACCGTACGACCGGCCAAATTGACGAGGCCATCTGCTCCGTCGATGACTCGAACCCAATCACCCAACGAATGGCCATCCCAGGAGGCGAACGACGACGCTCGGGCAGTGCCTGGTCGGTTGCGAGAGAGAATCGTGACATCAGCCCCCAATTCTTCCAAATGCCGAGCTAACGAGACACCAAGAAAACCGCTGCCGCCGGCAATGACGATCTTTTTTGAACTTAGTGACATGTCGCTGCCTCAACGGAAGACCGGGAGACGAACCTTCTGCTCTCTGTGGAGAGAACCGAATTGACGGGCCGAGGTTAACTTATCGAGGTACACCTGCTGGGACAATTTGCTTCCGGTACCGTCAGGAATGACGACTCAGCCAACTAGGCGAATGCCGATTGGATGGCGTCCATGACCTGTTGTTCTTCGGCGCTAACACGTTCTCCGCCAATACCTAGAAAGCCGCCTTCTTTGGCCGCGTTGGCGACTTTTGCGCCGACCGACTGAGCCCATTCCTTGTAACCCACGGTTTCTGCTTCCGTTGCTTTGGCTGCCAGCAGCTCGGCCGCTGCGCGGCATTTTTCGGTAACCACTTGAGCTAACTCGGTAGGCGCCATTCCCTTGTAAGGGTTGTTCGTCATCGTTTCGATTTCCGATCGCATGCCCTCTTTGATGCGCGATTCGGTAAGCGACTGAATCAGATCGTTACCTTCGTAGCCGTCTCGTGCGCTGAGGATGCCGCTGGCGATGGCCAACGCCTCTTTCACACTTCCCAGTCCACTCTTGCCTGCCACCATGACGGCCGTCCCCACCATGGAAGGAACATCGATTAGTAGTTGCCATTCTTCGGCGGTGTAGTCGGCTTTGGTACTCATAGGGATCCTCGACAGTGGTAGGGGGAATTGGAACTGCAACATTTGTCTTTCTAGGACGTTCGCAGCGGATGTAAAAAAAGGGGCTCCGATCATTCGACCAGAGCCCCAGTAGTTTGTCGCAACAGGGAAGCTTACGCTTCGCGATCTTCTTCAGATGCTACTTCTTCTGCAGGTGCTTCAGGAGCAACCGTTTCGGTTTCTGCGGGCGCTTCAACCGTCGTGCTGGTTTCTTCCGCAGGAGCAATCGTTGCTTCTTCGACAACGGCAGGTGCTTCGGGAGCAGCCGTTTCGTAAACAACTTCGCCTTCGCCGCAGCCACCTTGTGGGCAGCCAGCGCCTTCGGTCACGGTGCTGCTGTTCTCACAGCCAACGCAGCCACCTTCAACCACTTCGTAGCTGACCGGCGCTACTTCGCCACATCCGCCACAGTCACTCGCCATTTCGTAGCTAACCGGCGTAGCTTCACCACATCCGCAGTCGGTTGTTTGAGCACAACCGCAGTCGGAAGATTCCATCGGCATTTCGTAGCTCATCGGAGCCGCTTCATAGCTGACCGGTGCTGCTTCGTAGCTCATCGGAGCCGCTTCATAGCTGACCGGTGCTGCTTCGTAGCTCATC
>CAYZRS010000006.1:71844-143158 GCA_964480915.1 uncultured Pirellulaceae bacterium
AGCTCATCGGAGCCGCTTCATAGCTGACCGGTGCTGCTTCGTAGCTCATCGGAGCTGCTTCATAGCTGACCGGTGCCGCTTCGTAGCTCATCGGAGCTGCTTCGTAGCTGGCGACCGCCGTACCGCAGTCTCCGCAATTCGAAACTGCCGGTTGGCAGCAATCCGAGCAGCAGTTGTTGCGACGACCGAGACGACGAAGCATTTGAGCTTCCACGTCCGTAGCGACTGATAAATCGAGTCCAATCACTGCGACTGCAAGAGCAGCCATCCATACCATCTTTTGTTTCATCTTTTCTTCTCCGGTGAGTGTGAATCAGGCAGCCCGTTTGCTTCATTCAACGAGCACTGTAGCTTGGGGCTGCGAGAGCTTTGGAATAAGGCAGCCTGCGAACGAAAAATCCTCATCCACTGGAATAACTTTGTCAATACGATAGGCTCACGAATCGAGCTCGAATGGGTCGAATGGGAAATGGCGAATCGATTTTTGGCGGTCGGGCCGACCGCAGCCACCACTCTAGAAGGGTCAAGGCATTAAAGTGAATTCTGAAAAGATTACCCGTGTTTATGCTGGCATCCCAGCGTCCAATAACTGGCTCTACCACCAATTGCGATTCTTGGTAGGGGATCCCACAGCGCTGATCGAACTGCCCAGTGGCCAGCGGCTGTTTATCCTGCGCGATATCGAAATGCACCGGGCCAAGCAGCACGCTCGAGCCGACCTCATCCATTGCCCGGCCGATTTCACACCAAAGGGAGGGCTTTCCGGCGACCGAGAAACGGCGACGGCCCAGTCGTTGGCGGAATGCCTGGTTCAAAATGGAATCGAACAGGTCGTATCGGATCGTACGCTGCCGCTGCTGTTTGCTCATGAGATGGAGACACGGGGTATCAAGGTCGTCTGCGATGGAGATTTGGGGGTTTTGCAGCGGCGAAGCAAGGACGATCAAGAAATTGGGTGGCTTCGAGAGGCTCAGAAGACGACGGAAGGAGCCATCGAACTGGCCTGCCAGATGATTGGCCGGGCCGACGTGCACGAGGAGAAGTTGATGCACGAGGGCGAGCCGTTGACGTCAGAACGTGTCCGGCAGGCGATCGATATTTGGCTTTTGGAACGTGGCTTCGACAATGTTCCTTCGATCGTCGCTGGCGGACCACAGGGCTTTGATTGCCATGATCTCGGGTCGGGCCAGTTATTTACCGGGCAGCCCGTGATTGTCGACATTTTTCCCAGGGATCGCACGTCGAGATACAACGGTGATTGCACGCGAACGGTCGTCCACGGTCGTGTGCCAGACGAAGTTCAAAAGATGCATCAGGCGGTCGTCGCGGCGAAGACGGCTGCCACAGCCGCTTGTCGAGCTGGGGTGACCGGGGAACAGGTGCACGCAGCAACGGCGGCCAAAATCAAGGAACATGGATATCAGATGGGATTTCCCGATGGCGAAGCGCCAAACGATTTCTGCGGGATGGTCCATGGAACTGGGCACGGCATTGGCCTGGAAGTTCACGAACCTCCTTTGCTCGATCAGGGAGGACCCGAGCTGTTGGAAGGTGACGCGCTGACGATTGAGCCCGGCCTATACAGCAAGAAGTACGGAGGTATTCGCGTCGAAGACATGGTGATTGTCACCGCCGACGGTTGCGAAAGCCTCAACAGTCTGCCCGAGGGTTTGACTTGGGAATAGCGTTCCTAGTTACTTCTTTGGAGCGGCACTGATCCAAGGTCAGCACCGCTCACGCTGGCTCGTCACCCGACTAGGTGGCTGCTGGAGACAACGCCGTTGGCTCAACCTGCTCAGGAAGTAACGACAGTGGTCGGCTCGACGTGCTTTCCAATTCAGCAACAATCTCACCTCGCAGAATGGAAACCGAGCTCGGAGCTTCAATTCCCAAACGGACCGTGTTCCCGCGGATGGATAGTACTTTGATGCAAATTTGATCGTCGATCAGAATCTGTTCGCTGTCCTTGCGACTTAAAACCAGCATGATAAACCTCCTTGAAAACTGACCCCTCCATAATTTCTGAACTCTAGTCTGTTAAGACGAATGGCAAAGCCGATCTTTACACAAACGTCGAAAATTCACAATGTTATCACGGCAGCACAGCTAGCACTCGCCTTCGCTCAGGCCTCGTTTTCATGAAATACCGTCGTTTCGGCCGCACCGAACTTGCCATGCCCGTCTTTAGCTGTGGCGGGATGCGCTACCAACACGATTGGAAGGACGTGCCGCTTGCCGACATACCGGCGGAAAGCCAAGCCAATCTTGAAGCGACGATTCATCGATCGATCGAGTTGGGGATCAACCATATCGAAACGGCGCATGGCTATGGATCGTCGGAACGTCAGTTGGGTTTAGTGTTACCGAAATTCGACCGAGACAAATTGATTGTGCAGACGAAAGTCGCACCGAGCGCCGACCCACAAGAGTTTCGGAAGACATTTGAGGAGTCGTTAGCCCGTTTGCAGCTGGATCACGTCGATCTCTTAGGACTGCACGGTATCAATAATTACGAACTGTTTTGGCAGTCAACTCGACCGGGCGGCTGTTTGGCTGAAGCGAGAAAACTGGTCGCGGAAGGCAAAGTACGGCACGTAGGATTTTCGACACACGGATCGCTGGACGTCATCTTGGATACCATCCGACATGAAGCGGACGGTGGTTTTGACTACGTCAATCTGCACTGGTACTACATTTTTCAGCAGAATTGGCCCGCCGTGGCGGCTGCCAAAGATCGGGACATGGGCCTTTTCATTATCAGCCCGGCCGATAAAGGAGGGATGCTCTATTCGCCTCCGAAGCGACTGATCGAACTTTGCGCGCCGCTCCATCCGCTTGTTTTTAATTGTCTTTACTGCTTGGCTCGCCCGGAAATTCACACATTGAGTCTGGGTGCAGCACAGCCATCCGATTTCGATTTGCAATGCTCCTCGCTCGATTTCGATCCGAGCGATCCACTGGTGGAAGAGGTCACTTCGCGATTGAACCAAGCAATGGAAGCGGCGGTTGGAAAAGAAGTGGCCGACCGGTTTGCGGAAGGCTTGCCTGCATGGGAGGCCACACCGGGAAACCTTAATTTGCCTGTCATGATTTGGCTGCGGAATCTGGTCGAAGCGTTCGATCTGACCGACTACGCCAAGATGCGATACAACCTCTTGGGCGGAGCAAGTCACTGGTTTCCAGGGATGAATTACGGCGATTTGCAGGGGCGTGATCTGACGCCGGCGCTAGCCAAGAGCCCCTTTGCCGGCGAACTAGAAGGTTGGCTGGCCGAAATCCATGAGCGGTTGTACGAAGCGCCCAAGAAACGGTTGAGTGAATCGTAAGTCGCCAACAACTTCTATTTGGGTCAGCCGGGTGATGCGATAAATTGGGACAGGTGCGCAGAGTCTTTCTAAGAGTAAGCTCAGCCACGATTCACTTCATATCGCGACCGATGGAACGGACCTATGTGGCATCCACTTGATATCTTTACCCCAAGTACGCTCGGCTGGCTTTTGGTCTTTCTTGGCATTGCTTCCGTTGTGATCTACATGCGGCTCGGTTCGCTTGGTCGACGACTACGAACCTCATCAGCACCGCTGGGAATTGTCTCATTGGAGATGTCGCTCTCTTCGAATGAGAGTCGACGCATCATCGATTCGTGGGACAAGCATGCACGGACCGATGCGCGGCAGCATCTCTGTTTGGACTACTGGTTCATTCCCATCTACACAACCGCACTGGCGATCGTCGGTTTATTCAGTGCTCGCTGGTTCGCCGACCGGGGCATGGAGAACCTCAGTTGGCTGGCCATGCTGTTAGCGTGGGGGCAGTGGCTCGCAGGAATGTTCGATTTCGCGCAAAATTCGACGATGCTTCGTATACTCCAGATGCACCCCGACATCCCGGATCGTTTGACCCGCCTGGCCGGTCTGTGTGCACGTCTAAAGTTCCTGTTGATTGTCGCTGCGGCGGTTTGTTGTTTTTTTGGACTTGTCACGCGCTTGACTTAAATGGATGCAAAACTCATTGTTCTCCGCGGCGCCGATCGAATTGAGATCGAGCTCTTCTTGCCATTCCTGATCGGTCGCAGCTCGGATGCGGCGCTGAAGATTCCCCACGAGAGCGTCAGTCGAGAACACTGCCGCATCTATGAGTTCGATGGGGAATTGGCGGTGCGAGATTTGGGTTCCCGCAACGGCACTTACGTCAACGGCCAACCGATCGACAAACCGACCTTTTTGTCGCCCGGTGATGAACTGACCATTGGTGGCATTACATTCCGGGCCGATTACACCATTCGCCGGCAGGTGGTACTAGCGCCTCATGAGACCGACGCATCGGCAGTCGCGGGCGACGGGCCGGAGACGGTCGTCCAACCAACCTTGGGAGACAAACCGGTGTCACCAGTGACACCGGTAACCCATCCGGCCGCGAACAAAGTGAAAGTGGCCAAAACAGGTTCGAAGCCGACCTCCAAGAAAAGGACAGCCGCGGCTGCACCGGTCGTCACCAGCAGCGCCCGCAAGCATCGGGAAGGGCAACCAAGCGATCCCGCGGCGGCGATTCCACCGCTCGAATCGCCTCGCCCCACTGTTGCCGACATTCCCGTTTTGGATGTAGGTGAAGTGAAGACGCCCATCGTCGACAAAATTGAATTGGAAACAGAAGCGCCCGTTGAGCTTGTCAGTGAAGACGAGTTGAAGGGTTTTCTAGACGAACTTTCGTAGCAGCCATCGCAGAACCGGTGCAGGCGCCATCGCCGTTTCCAGAAAGCCGGGTGTTCCGATCACTGGCGGCGGGCCGCTTCGCTTGATCATCTGCCTACAGGTCGGGGCACCCCGTTTCCACCAGATCGGCCCGAGTTTCGCTTGTAACGACCGATCTGGCCGCACGATCGTTCCCCCCGATGTCGGCCGTAAAGTTTGCCCGAACCGACTGAACCATTGTCTTTAAGCCTCAAATCTTCTCATTGACCAGACGTGTCGCAGATCTCGCGAATAAGAGAGACAGGGGCCGCGTATCATGTGGGTTACCGCAATGGGGCCCGACCTTGCTGGAGGAGACTGCTGATGATTTCTGACACCTTGATCATGGACTTCACGCTGGTTCTTGGAACGATCGTCGTGATCATTGCCATTCAATGGGCCGCATTGCCGCGACCACAACGCAAGTCGTTCTAACCAGCAGCTATCTAGCGGGGCGCAGGTCGTGGAGAACGACTTTTGGGCGTCGCCGGGCGTAGAAAATTGGGAAGCTCGTCTCGATCGAGAACCAATTCATGCTGCATCATGTCGACCGGCCGGATGTTGTCGATCATGGCAACGTTGGCTCCCGTCCAACTGTGCCAGAAAACGAAGAATCCGAGTTTGGGGTAGTCTTTCTTCAGTCGTTGCAGCAGAACCAGATTGTCGAACGAACCATCTCGTTGATTTTGTGGGCCGACCTCTGCCAGTCCCATTGGCTTGCCAAGGCTTGCCAATTGCGAGTAGCTGCCAAAAGCATTCAGGTTCATGAAACGATCGTCGTACCAGTCCATCGCGACAATGTCGACGTATTGGTCGCCGGGATAGTATTTTGTGACACTCGCGATTTCGCGACCTGTTTGCACGTTGGGTGAATAAACCCACAGCAGGTTGTCCAGTTTGCGTTCGACGGTGAAGTATTCAAACATGTCTTGCCACAGCTGGGCGAATTCGTCCCGATCAAGACCCTGGTTGCCGACTTGCTTCCCCCACCAGAACCAATTGCCATTCATTTCATGCAGCGGACGCCACAAGACGATCACCCCTTGGTCTCTTAGACTGGCCAGCCCGTCGGCGATTCGACTTAGGTCTCGACGCCATTGCGATCGAGCTGCCGAACCTTCGCGAAACAGATCGGCAAAAGGTCCCGTCTTTCGGTCATGCGCTTCGCTTTGACGCCAAGGGTTAGGAGGGTGCATGCTGGCGGCAACGAGGCCACCATGTTTCCAGTGGAGCGCTAAGAGCCCTGTCGCGTCATCAAGATCGGCCGGTATTTCATCGAAGCCGAAATCGGCGGCGACGATGCCTGGCCAACGTTTGGAAACTCGCCTCAGGTCGACCACGTTGGATTCGAACGAATCGGCCGGCTCGAAATTCGCATGGCCCAAGTTTTGGCCGCTGATGAACCGGGGGCGATCGTCTTGGGAAAGTTCCCCGAGGAAATCGAGAATACGACAGGCTGCCGGCCGATCGAAAGCGGCTGTGGGTTCCGCAGCTTGACTTGGCAGGGCAGGGAGGGCGCCGAATAGCGAAACGGCGTAAATGAAAGGAGTCAGTTTGGAATTCACGAGAGCCATCAGAACACCGACCGGAGGAACTGGAAATTCGCCATCGACGACATTTCAAGTTTAGGTCATGAAACGGCAGCTTGTGCTAACAATGGACCCGGCTGTGGGTCGCCACGAGCCGCTGATTGGGCGGGGGCATCAGAAGTTGGCCCTCAGAATCGGAGCCCCGCGAGGGTGCGGGGGCTCGTTGCGCATAAAAAAGGCCCCCGGAAAAAGCGTCGGGTCCCAGGGGGGCTAAGGACTCCGTCAAGTTTCCGGGAGCGATTGGATTGTGGCACCGTCGCATCCTTGCTTCAGTGCCCCCCAGCTCGAAGGAACTCGTAATTGTGGCTTTCGCGGGCATCCTTGCTCGCGTCGGCTTCCGGGCCGCAGGATTTCCCAAGGAAACCCCAGTGCAGGTTCGTTACGAGTTTCTTTGAACTGTCTGTTTCGTGATTTCGACCTCGCGGTTGGCGTTTGGTTCGAGTTGTGTTCTCTGAAGTGGCGGGAGAGTATGAGAATCAAATTCGACGGTCAAGGTCGCTTTGCAAGAATTCAAAAAATCTCTGAATCGATCGCTAGCCTTGAATTCATCGACCGGCTTGGTTGGCTACCGTCGGAGTCGACCACGATGATTGTTGTTGATCGAAGCCAGCTCACGAGAACAGTAAAAAGTGGGGTCATCAATCACCCAAGGAGTTGACCAGACGCGGCCATTGTCAAAGGAGACGACGTTGAAGAAGAAGAGCTCGAAACGGTCCGCTCGATAGCCGTAGCAGTAGTAGGATGCTAGCCGATCTTCAGGTCGAAGATCGTCGGTCCCTTTGCGGGCATAGAAGTGGCACATGCCATCGGCGCTCACCGAGAGGCCCATGGTCCACCAGCCGGGCGTAATTTCCGGTCCGCGAATGTCACGGCCTCGTTGGTCTGCCCGAATCGTTAGAAAAGCGGCGTCACGATTAAATCGCCGATCGGTCTGACTCTGGAAATTGATGAACATGCCAGGCCAGTATTGTTCCGGATCGTCCTTCCGCTTGGCGTTTGGTTTCTTTCCAAAGCAGTCGGTGCGGAACCCGAAGCTGGCGCCGCTGCGATTCTCCCATTGGTCGAACGGTGGGACGAAAACTCGCACGACGCAGTTAGGGTTCCAGGCGGGCGGAATGGGACGACCCATGCGCCGCTTAATCTTGACCATGATGTCATCTTGTTGGGGCTTTCCCGTCGGTTTGCCTGGAATGCCCGAGTGTCGGGTCTGCATCAGCAGCGAGCCGAAACTGCCCTCCAGGCCGCCGTCCGGGGTGATGACTCGTTTCATCACATCGGGAGTCCCACGATGGGGTCCTTCCAGCCAACGACCATTTTTGGACTGTGCTAGCGGACCGCGTTCTTCTTCGTCGATGTTGCGACTACTCTTGGGGAAGTTGTGGTAGTAGGACCACTGCTCATCTTCAAAATTGTCGCCAACGAGATTGATTTTAAAGCCGGTACCGGGCACAACCGGTTGAGCACTCACGGTCGCTGTCGCGACAAAGACGACCGGTATCAACAACAGAGAACAAAGAACTCGGACCATCTCAAAACCCCTTGAACGCGAACTCCAACTCTTGACTGCGCGTACAGACAAGGTTGGTATCGGTCGTGAGGCTCTGAGCGATTAATTCGCGCGGGGCAACGCTGCTAGCGATGCCTCTACTTGAGCGAAAACAGCCTGCGTGGGAGCCAAGCGACCCAGGTGGCGTTCAGGTGATGGGGCTCAAACGAATTCGTCGTCGTCTTCACGCGAACCATCCAGCGACCAGTGCCCGCTGCCGTTGGCTAGCAAGAACAGCATGGCGCCGCCCAAACCAAGGTTTTTCATGAACGAGATCATTTCCACGGTTTGCGCCGCCTGATCGTCCTTGATTTTCCAGAAGTCATGGAAGTAGTAGGTGGCCAGTGCAAGGAAGATCAGCAGCAGCAAAGCGCCAAACCGCGCTTTGTATCCGAGGATGACAAGTAAGCTGCCGAGGATCAAGAAAGCGATCGCACCGATGAGCATGTACTTCGCCTGGGGAACGCCTTCCGCTTCCATCATGGCGATCGTTGCGCCGAAACGGGGGATCATATTGGCGACGGCCGACATGACAAAAATAGCGCACAACATCAACCGGCTAATGAGGCTGAGGAAGCCACGGATAAACCACATACCTACTCCTTTGGAATCGCTCGCGAAACGGGCCGCAAACGAAAGGATAACCCATTTGGGGCTAGGATGTCACGTCCTCGAGTGCGGCAAAAGGGCCAAGTTGCGAGTGAGCGGGGTGAGAGGCGTCAGCGTTTAAGCCGCCTGCCGAAATATCGATGACATCCGGTTCGGACTGCAGCTGACGAGACTTGTTGCGTCGCACTTGAATAGCGTCTCGCAGGAACCGGTCACTCCCCACCTGTTGGCTCGCTTTCGCAATGAGGTCGAGTACGTGCTCCGCTTTGTCGAGGTCGCCGCGTTCGAAGTGTTCGAGTGCCAGTTCGTATTGTCCGATCTGGTCCAGGACCATCCGCTCGGCCGACCTGCGTTCGAGGGTGTGAAGCTCGAAAGCGTCGATCGGATCGGAGATTCCTGCGAGTCGCAGCTTGCAGACTCGGCTGACGATCGCTCCTGGTCCCAGTTCGTTGACGACCGATTTGGTAACCAAGATGGGACGTACAAGATGCTTAGTGGCGGTTTCTAGTCGGCTTGCCACGTTCACTGCGGTCCCCCGCGGTCCGTACTTCAATCGTGTTTTGCTTCCCGCGTTGCCGACTCGAGCCTGTCCGGTGTTGATGCCGATTCCAATGCGAATCCGTCTCCCAATCCGACCTTCCCATTTCTCATTGAGTTCAGCGACTTGTTCCTGCATCGCCAGTGCTGCCTGGCAAGCCAGGTTGGCATGATCGGGTTGATCGGTGGGCGCGTTCCACATCGCGGCCATTCCATCGCCGTAGTAATCGATGATGACACCATCAAAGTTGCGAACTTGCAGTGACAGTCGATCGAGTAGATCGCTGAGTAAATCGTAATTTTCTTTTGCCGAAAGAGACTCGGAGATACTGGTCGATTCTCGCAAGTCGGCAAACAAGATGGTCGTCGTTCGTTCTTGTCCTGCCAGTGCAGCCGGGTTTTCGGTTATTTCTCGCATTACTTTTGGCGAGAATGCATGTTCGAGCAAAACTGTTTTCCTGGCCGCTTCCGCTTCCGCCGCCATTCGAGACAGGGCCGCCGATACCGATCCGGCAAGCATCTGAATCCACAAGGCCTCCATGGCGCGGATGCTGCGTCGCTTGTTTCGATTGCGCAAGGATCGATAGCCATAGACGACCCCTTTCACTTCGCCCGCGTTGCTCAGAATGGGAGCAGCCACGACCGAATCGGCTCCGTCGGGCAGGTCCTCCGCATCTTCCAAGGCATCGTGGTAGTGTGTGCGGCCGTCGCCGATGACTCGTTCCAGCAAGTCGTAGCAGTAGCTGATACCCAGTGTGGGATCGGGAATGTGGCTGCCGACGGTGGTCCAGCCGTCCCCATCGCGAAGAATGACGAAGCCGGCGGTCATGCCGCCGGGATTCGTCGCTGCTTGCGCCACGGAGGCAAAGTACTGCTGTGAACCACCCGTGCTGTGTTGGAGTAGTTCGAGCGTCGCAAACCAGCGGGCCATCGTTTCTGCAGATGGGGCGGTGCCTAATCTTTCGATGGGCACCATGGGTTCTCCCGTATCCGAACGGGGCCGTTCGATCGTGTGGAATGGTCGATTGAGCGAGTTGAGCTGTCCATGTTGTCTCAACTCGAGGTGATGTCCCTCTTGGATAATGTGGATGGGAAGCGAGAAGACGCCCGCTTCACCTTTTCCAAGTTGCTGTCCGTGCCACAGCAGTTCACAGGTCTCGCCCAGGTTCTGCAGCCGCACCGACGGGAGTTCGGTCTCGACGCCCGCTTCTTCGATCCGCAGCTGCGAATCGTAGCCCTGATCGCTTGGCATGAACGGAAGACAGTCTGCTGCCAGTTGAAGATGCTGTTCGTCGTCCCAGTGGGCGACATTTAGGCTGTAGGTGGGCAGTGCCGACATGATTTCCTCGACTGTTTCGTTATTCAATGATAGGTCAGTCCCATCGCCGAGGCGTGCCAAAAAGGACCGCCCGTCCCACCTGGTGAGCCCAGGTTACGGGGAAGATCTGGTACGCCTGGCCCCCAAATTCCATTCAATCGGCACAGAAAGTTTCTCCGATCGAGGGCCAAACCGGTATAGACACTATGTCAGGGTTTTTTCGACAATCTGCATTGCTCAATTCAGTCTTCAGCCGTGAGGGCGCTGCGTTGAGTCACGTGCTCGAATCAAGATCGCCTTAGGCCGTTTATGAACATGCTTGTCAGGTTATTGGGGCTCTTAATTTGCGGTCTGGTGGCGCTGCAATTGGGCGCATTTCTCATTCGCTCGATCTCGAAGCTGTTCGGTGAATCGGAGCTGAGGAAGCTCCGCATTCAGAAGTTGCGGGACGAAATTGATGCGCTTTGCGCACAACGTGAAAAACAACAGCAGGAAGTGGCAGGCTGGAACGGCTATCGAAAATTTCGACTTGCCAAGAAGAAACCAGAGTGTGTGGGTTGCCATTCGTTTTACCTGGTGCCTCACGACGGCAAGCCACTGCCCAGTTTTTTGCCTGGTCAGTATTTGACCTTCGAGCTGAAGATTCCGGGCGAGAAGAAACCGGTCATCCGCTGCTACTCGTTGTCGAGCAAGTATGACGAGCGCTACTATCGTTGCACGATAAAAAAAATGCTGCCGCCACACTCTGCGCCGGAGGCCGCTCCCGGCATCTCCAGCAGTTACTTCAATGACGTCCTCAACGAGGGCGACATCCTGGATGTGAAGGCACCCCGAGGGAACTTCTTCTTACATCAGGATCGAGAAACCCCGGTGGTGTTGCTCGCAGGCGGAGTCGGCATCACGCCCATGATGACGATGGCCGAAACCCTGCTCGCGCACGGGTCGGCTCGCCCGATTCACCTGTTCTTTGGCGTACCCAATGGCTCGCTGCATATCTTCAAGCAAGATCTCGAACAAATGGCGGCACAGTTTCCTACGCTTCACCTGACCGTTTGCTATTCAGATCCTTTGCCGAGCGATCGAATTCACCACGATTTTCAAGTCGAAGGCCGGGTATCGGTTCCGCTTCTTCGAGCAAGTTTGCCTTCTACGAATTGCGATTTCTACCTGTGCGGTCCGGGGGCGATGATGGTCTCGTTGACCGAAGGCTTAAGCGAGTGGGGCGTCGAGGAATCTCGCATTCACACCGAAGCGTTCGGTCCCAGCAGTGTGAAAAAGAATAAGAAACCAGCATTGGTCGCGGCGGGAGTCGGTGCGGAGGGCCCGCCAAATCCACCTCCATCGTCACCCGTCGGTTCGACAGCCCTGGTCAGTTTTGATCGGAGCGGTGCACAAGTGCCGTGGAACGATAATTTTGATTCACTGCTCGAGTTCGCGGAGGCGAACGGCGTTGAGATCGAGTCAGGATGTCGCGCTGGCAATTGCGGTACATGCCTTACGGCCGTTAAATCCGGCAAGGTAAAATATGCGGAGGAAGCGGGTGCCTCCTGTGAGGACGGCACGTGCCTGCCATGTATTTGTACTCCTGACGGATCGCTTTCGATTGACGCCTAGCAAGGGTGCTATTATTTCCTGCTATCTTTTGCGGTTGCGGGCAGGCGAGGGTGGCTAGGAAAACAGCTGCCCCAATTCATTCGTCGGCCTGAATTCATGTTCGCTCGATACCTTGGCGTTGCCTCTCTCGTTCTTATCGGTTTCTTTGGTGATGCTCTCGCTAGCGAAGAGCCGGTTCGTATCGAGCTCGACCCGAAAAAGGTCGTTACCCATGAAACGTGTATCAAGTGCCACGGCAATGAAATCGAAGCCTGGAAGCAGACGCCCCATTTCCGAACTTTCCGCGAATTGCATCGCAAAGATGAAGCGAAACAGATTGCGAAGAAGATGGGAATTTCTTCCATCAAGCGCGGCGGCATTTGCATTCAGTGTCACTACACACCTCAGGACTCGGGCGGTGTTGCGAAGCCGGTGGCCGGTGTTTCCTGCGAGTCGTGTCACGGTGCTGCAGCCGATTGGTTAGCAATCCACAACGACTACGGCGGTCCGGAAATCAACAAAGAAGCCGAATCGTCCGAACATCGCAGGCAGCGACTGGAATCCAGCATCAAAAAGGGCATGCGGAACCCAGAGAACGTCTATCTCATTGCTCAAAGTTGCTATGGTTGCCACACCGTTCCCAATGAGAAGTTAGTGAATGTGGGCGGTCACGTGGCCGGGAGTGTCGGTTTTGATCTCGTGAGCTGGTCGCAGGGCACCATTCGCCACAATTTCTTGAGGAGCGGTGGTACGTCCAACATCCCAAGCAGCCGAGAACGATTGCGAGTCATGCATGTGGTCGGTCTGATGGCCGACCTGGAATACAGCCTGCGAGCTACCGCCGAAGCGACCGAGAAATCGACTTTTGGCTTCACCAGTGCCAAGCGTGCCTTTGATGCCCGTAAGCAGTTGGCCGAGATTCAAGACAAGATCAGCGATCCTCGATTGGAGAAGGTGCTAGAAGCTGCCTACGGAGTCAAACTAAAACTGGGCAATCGCGAAAATCTGCTCGCAGCAGCCAGGGAAATCAGCCAGTCGGCGTTCGAATTCGCTGCCACGTCGACCGGGAATCGCTTATCTGCGATCGACAACCTCTTACCGAGCGAATCCACCTATAAGTAAATCGCCTTCCGAGCGTAGAATCTGGGATAGCAGGCGGCGGATGGGATGGGTGTTGCTAGCAAACCTTGGGATGCCCCGGGCGACGGTAGTTTGCGACGGTTTGATGAGGTGGAACCTCATCGAAATGGAATGGAGTCTAAATCAATGGCGGTTGGTGAACTGTCGATAGCGCGACCACAACGGTGGGATGTCCCTTTCGGGGAAGAGATGACCGATCGGGATGTCGATCGTCTGCTGCGCATCGAGCCATTCTGCAGCATGGACCCCAAGCGCTTTCCAAAAACGCTTCCGTTGCGCGACATCTTGTTGAATGACACGCGTGTCATGAATTATCGCGATGGTGACATCGTTGTTCGTGAAGGGGATTACGGCGGCAGCGCTTTCTTGGTGCTGCGAGGTTATGTGAGCGTCGTTCTCGAATCGTTGCCGGCGCAACTGCTGGGGCGCCGCAAGCAAAATTTGCAAGGCGTTTTGAAAACGATCGGTCGCGCCTTCACGAGATCAAGCTTTCCAGAAGTCCGCCGCTACGGTGCGACCGAGGCCCAGGCCGGTGTCGGGCATCGTGGTGATGGGCAGGACATGCGCGTCTTCTTGCAGGATGTACCGCGGGTGCTAAATAACTGCCAATCGATTCAGTTGGGGCCCGGTGAGGTGTTTGGGGAATTGGCGGCCCTTTCGCGGATGCCCCGATCGGCCACAATCATCGCCGGTCCGGACACCGCCCTTTTGGAAATTCGTTGGCAGGGGCTGCGCGAACTTATGCGGCGTACGCCAACGCTCAAACAACGGATGGACGATCTTTATCGACAGAACAGCCTTGAGGCCCATCTTCGCGCAACGCCCCTCTTGTCCGGCTTATCACCAGAGGGTCTCCAGTCGGTGGCCGAAGCAACCGAATTCGAATCGTATGGTGACTTCGAATGGCATGCCCAGTATCGCAAACTACGAGGATCGACACCGGCCGAGCGACTCAATGCCGAGCCGCGAATTGCGGATGAGGGCCATTACACCAACGGTCTAATCCTCATCCGGGCCGGCTTTGCGCGACTGAGCCGACAATATGGAAACGGGCATCGCACCTTGGCCTACCTGGGCAAAGGTGATGTCTACGGTTTGGAAGAGTTGGTCTACGGCAGGACTCAACGGCATCATTTGCCGTTGCAGCGATCACTACGTGCGATTGGTTACGTCGACATTCTTCGAATCCCAGCGCCGATTGTCGACGAATTGATTCTTCCTTCACTCAGCCCGTCGTACTTAAAACGGCTCGAGGCAGAAGCGAAGACGTGGGCAGAGACCGAGGAAAAGGGGCCCGTTCTGCAAAGTGGCGAACGATTTCGCGATAGTGAAATCGATACTGGGCTGCTCGAATTTTTACTCGACGAACGGTTGATGAATGGCACAAAGACGATGCTGATCAACACCGACCGGTGTACTCGGTGTGACGATTGCGTCCGCGCTTGTGCTGCCACGCACGACAATAACCCGCGCTTTATTCGGCACGGACCGCAACATGGACCCTTCATGGTGGCGAACGCCTGCATGCACTGCGTTGATCCGGTTTGCATGATTGGGTGTCCGACGGGGGCGATCGGCCGCGATGGTGAAACGGGGAACGTGATCATCAATGATGCGACCTGCATTGGGTGTGCGACGTGTGCTGGGACCTGTCCTTACAGCAATATTCGCATGGTCGAGATCCGGGACGAAGGTGGTGCGTTTATTCTGGATGACGATAGTCGCCAGCCGATCGTCAAGGCGACCAAGTGTGATCTGTGTATCGACAACTTGGGTGGTCCCGCGTGTGAGCGAGCTTGTCCTCATGATGCGCTTGTACGAATCGACATGACCAATGTGACCGGTCTGTCCAAGTGGCTGAATCGATAGGACGCAGCGTGAGTCATTATTTTCAAAAACGACGAATCCTAAGTTTGTTGATTACGGTGGCCGTAATTGTCTTTCTGGGCCTGTTCCTAAAGCGGCAAGACGACCTGTTGCACCGGGCGACATTTTCGAGCGGTTACCTGCTGATCTTGGGCATCTTCTTCTTGGCCGCTTTCAATGTGCGAAAGAAACTATCCTTCTTGCCACTCGGTTCGGCGACCACTTGGCTGCAACTGCATATTTACGTCAGCTTGGTCGTGATCGCCGTTTTTGTAATGCATGTCGAAGCGCGGTTGCCGTCCGGCCCGTTCGAGACGGTCCTGTTCACGCTGTTTGTTTTGGTTGCCAGTAGCGGGGTCTACGGACTGATCATCACGCGGCGCATTCCTCGCCAGATTACCAAGCTGAGAGAAGAGGTTGTTTACGAGCGGATTCCTGCGCTACGGACCGAAGTGGCAAACCGTGCTCATGCCGTGGTGCGAGAATTGCTTGCGGGTGCCGATGCCGAGGCGCTGACCGACTACTACTCCGAAAGCCTGATTCCTTACTTTGCTGGAAATCGGGGATTGCTGTATTACGTGCGGCCGTCGAGTCGAAAAAGGAACCAGCTTCAGTCGGACTTGTCATCTTTGATTCGCTACGAATCGGCTGCAGAGCGGGCGGCGCAGCAGAAGCTCCGCCAGCTCATCGACAAAAGGGACGATCTCGATTATCACGAAGCGCAGCAGCGCAAACTGAAGACGTGGCTCTTCGGCCATGTCGCCATGACCTACGCCTTGTTGATTGCTTCTGTTTTTCACGCGGTGCTTGTGCACGCGTTCTGGGGGCTGGGTCGATGAGCAAGCCACAGACTTCGAACCAAACGGGCAACGACGAGTTTCCACCGTTGCTGTCGTTTCAAGATGCGACCTATCTACGGCCCAATCAGAAGTGGATCTGCGGGCAAGAGTGTGGTGGCTGCGCGCTCGGGCCGACGGCGAAAGGTGATTGCCAGGCGGGTGCCGAATGTCGGCCGCGTCGACACAACGATTCTTGGCTCTGTAACCGATCGAAGTTGCAGGGAGGCAAATGCAAAGAGGGGCCGACGGCCGATGGCGAATGCTGTCGGAAAGTCACCTCCTGTGTGCCCCGCTTGGAGGCTCGTCAAAAGCGTTACCAATTCACCTTTTGGTGCGTCGCAGCGATGATCGGCGCTGGGGCGTTGATGCTTAGCTCCGACCGCAGAAACGAATTTATCGTCCCCGGAGCATTAACTCAGCAGCATGCCGAGTTTTTTCGGGATCATGAATCGAAACGGTGCGCCGAATGCCACGGCACGGCCACTGCAGGATTGCCCGCTTGGACACTGGCAGCCATTTCGCCCAAGCAAGCGGTGGGCAAAACGCAGCCAGAGCTTTGCATGGAATGTCACGACAAGACAATATCTGCCGCTACGGCGCTGGCCGCCCATTCGCTGCCGGTTGGTCGATTGAATGATCTTTCGGCCGCCGCCAAACAGAGGTTGGGGGACGGGGCGACGCGGGCGGTGTTCCAGGCGGAATCCGAAGTCGCCTGTGCCGCCTGTCACGGTGAGCACCATGGCGCCAATTTCGATCTGACCGCGATGTCAAATGCGCAGTGTGCTACCTGTCACCAAGATCAATTCACATCGTTCGGTGATGCGCATCCAGGATTTGGTGATTGGCCCTACGAACGTCGGACGCGCATCGCGTTCGATCATGTGGCCCATCAAGCCAAGTATTTTCCTGAATCCAACCAAGGAGAGTTCGATTGCGCGATGTGCCACGAGCAGGGAGGGCCGACGGGGATTGTCAGCGTCAACAGTTTTGAGAAAGCGTGCGCCAGCTGCCACGATAAAAAGATCGAGCAAGGGAACGCTGCTGGCCTCGCGGTGCTGGCCTTGCCCATGCTCGATTTAGAGGCGATGCAGCAGCAAGGTCTCGCGGTCGGTCAATGGCCCGAGAATGCGAGCGGTTCGTTTGATGGTGGAATTGCACCGATGATGCGTTTGTTGCTCGGTAGCGATCGCCGCGCGTGGGCGGCGTTGGAGCAATTCGGTCCCGATTTCGATTTCTTGGACATTGATGTCGAGAATGTGGACGAGTTGGAGGCGGCTCACGATATCGCTTGGGGAATTAAGCAACTTGTTTACGACTTGGCGAGGGACGCGAAGCAGACCTTTCGGCAACGTTTGGAGCGTTCTTTGCACGCTGCCGTTTCTGTCGAGCAAGCCGAAGCGCTATCGGCTCAGCTCTCGCCGGAACTGATCTCTGAGCTCCAGCGACAGTGGTTTCCCAAGCTGATGGAAGAGGTGCCTAACTATCGCCAGCAAAAAGGGCTGCCGGCCGATGGGCTCGAGGGTGCGGCAATGACTGACGGGGATATCATGATTGGCAACTTGCCCGTCGGTTCACGATTAGGAAGTGCGGGCGGCGATTGGGTTCGCGACGATGAGACCTGCGAACTGAAAATGCAGCCCCGAAATCATGCTTCCGCCTTTCTGCATTCTTGGATCGAGCTCTTGGGAAGCAACTCGCAGCGTGTGTTGCCAGAAACCAGCTGGCCCCTCCGGTCGCTTATGTTGAAACAGACCGGGCTGGGACAATGCGTGACTTGCCACAGCGTCGATCAAAAGGATGAAAATCATTTCGTTGTGAATTGGGCACATGATGAGCAGTCGTCGCGTTCTCTAACGAAGTTTGCACACGGTCCCCACCTTCTGCAGCCGGGCCTTGAGAGTTGCACGAGCTGCCACGAGCTCGCACCGTCGCAACGCGTGATGGCCAACTACGACGGATATGACCCGACGAGCTGTGTCAGCAATTTTGCCCCCATGTCACAGCAAGCGTGCGCACGCTGCCACCATCCTGAGGGTGCGGGTGACTCGTGTCTCAAATGTCACGACTACCATGCGAAAGAGCATCTTTCGCCCCTTTCAGCCGTTCTAAGTCGCTGAGAAATCGCACCGTTTGCCAAAAAAGCTGTGACACCGAGCTTTCGCTGCGGGGGCAAAAACACTCATTTTTCTGGCGCAATGTTCGCTATGGAGTCCTCAATTGTGAATAATTGAGGTGGTTCGTTGACCCATCGAGTTAGACTGGTAGATTCCATCCTTGGGCAAGGAATGACTGAATCATGCAAAGGAGCTAATGAATGCAATCCCTGAGTAAACTGGCCGCGGCCGTGGCGATCTCACTCGTTTCGGCAACTGCCTATGGGCAGTTACAAATCACAGAACTCATTTCGGATTCATTGAGTCCGGAGCCACGTTGGGAATGGGTCGAAGTCCGTAATGCCGGTGGAACGGCGCTCGACTTGAACGGCTATGTCTTTGACGACATCAATGGCAATATCTTGGGAGGTCCGAACATCAATAGTTCGGATGGTCCCACCATGGTTCCGGCTGGCGGCGTCGCCGTACTCTACAACGGTTCGCAGTTCGACAACGACCCTCAAATCTATCGCGACGCTTGGCAACTCTCGGCGTCGGTCCCGATGATCGCCGTTTCTGCCGCACCCTCTTTAAACAATGGGGCCGATCACCTTGGTTTCTGGTCATCCTATACCGCGTATGAAATGGATTCGGTCGACGACGGCATGGGAACGTTGATCAGAAACGGTTTCGCGAACACCGTCGCCGATTTTGATTACGGTACGGCACCAGGTGCGGGAGCAGGCATTTCGCAATACTGGCTCGGGACTGGCAGCTATCAGGATGGAGCCAATTGGGCGACGAGTCAGGCTGGTGTTGATGGTGCCACGACAAGCATTGAAATTTCCGTGGTCGATGCCGTGAACAGCATTGCTGATGTGGGGAATCCGGGCATTGTTCCGGCTGGTCCTCAGGCCGCAGGTTTGATCATTTCCGAAATCATGTACAACCCGCGTTCCCCAGAAGCAGACTGGGAGTGGATCGAAGTCGTTAACAACACAGGCGGTAACATTGACTTCGGTGCCAACGGCTATTTTCTTGATGATCTCAACGGGACTCTAGCAGGCCCGAACGTGGCTAGTGGATCGATTGCTGATGGTCAGGTCGCGGTGCTATTCAACGATGAGGTGGCTCCGGCAGATTTCGCCACCGCTTGGGGTGCCGGTCTGAACGCAATCCCCGTTTCCGATTGGGGTACATTGCTGAACAACGGCGGCGACACCATTGGTCTTTGGAGCGACGCGGCAGCCTATGCAGCGGACGACCGAGCGAATCTCGATTTCGATGGTGCGGAAGTCTTCGTGACTTATGACGATGATGGTACGGTCTGGGTCCAAGACGATGGCAACGGATCGATTTCTCTCACGGATCTCACCGATGCGGCCACGCCCGCTAATTGGGCCTTGAGTGCTCCAGGGGATGCGCTCTCTTCCTTCAATGCCTCACCCGTTGGTGGCATCGTCATCGAACATTTGGGTGGTGACGTGGGTAGCCCGGGTTCTTTTGGCGCAGTTTCGACACCGACGGGCGACTTCGATGGCAATGGCGTGTATGAGTGTGCCGATGTCGACGGATTGGTGAGCGAAATTGCGGCCGGCACAAACAACTTGGCTTTCGACCTGACGGGCGATGGTGCTGTGGATGATGCCGACCTGACGGCATGGTTGGCCGAAGCCGGTTCGACGGGCGGACTCACGGCGTCGGGCAATCCCGTCTTGCCGGGCGACGCGAATCTGGATGGGAGCGTCAACGGCCAAGACTTCGTGGTCTGGAACGCGTCCAAGTTTACCGCCACCGCAGCCTGGTGCAGCGGCGATTTCAATGCCGACGGCAGCGTCGACGGTCAGGATTTTGTGATCTGGAACTCGAACAAATTCATGACGGCCGATGCGGCAGCGGTGCCCGAACCATCCTCGCCATGGGCGTTGCTGGTTGGTGTGTTCGGACTCTGGCAGATTCGTCGCAAATAGCTTTCCAGCCTCTATTTAGGATGTTTTCGAGAGCCTGGCCGCCAAGCGGTCAGGCTCTCTTTTTGGCTGGGGCGCGCATCGTCCGTGACTTTGTTACCCCCCGAAGGTATTATGGTAGGGCTTAAGAAATCCTATCGGGGAACTAGACTTGATTTCATGCGCAGCCAACGGTCGCAGACTAGTGGTGACATTGCTGATGGCAGTTTCCGCTCAGTGTGCATGGGGAATCTCGATCAACGAGATCCGGATCGATCAATTTGGCGGAAACGATCCTGATGAGTATTTCGAGCTCGAAGGGAGTCCGGGGGAATCTCTGGATGGTCTCTCCTATCTAGTGATTGGCGATCCGTCTGGAACGGGAAGCGGTGTCATCGAGCAGATCATCAGTCTCGACGGTCGCTTCATTGGGGACGACGGATTCTTTCTTGCGACGAAATCAACGTTTGGCGCTCCCGGCACCGCCTTCGAGGGAATCGTCACCGACATGACGGTTAATCTGAATTTTGAGAATTCGGACAACGTCACCCACCTGTTGGTCAACGGTCTTGATGAGATGACGGTCAATGGTGAAAACCTTGACCTTGATGACAATGGGACACTCGACGTCACTCCGTGGAGCGGCGTCATTGACGCGATCGGTTTGGTGGAAAGTCCTGATCTCTCTGCGGCCGGTTCCGAATGGTATTACGGCGCTCATTTGGGATTTGTTGACATCGGTCCTGATATGGCGGGCGGCTTTGCCTTCGTGCCAGGGCATGTCTACCGCGAAAATAACGGTGGTAGTCAGTTTGTGATTGGCGAGTTTAGTCTCGATGTTTCTGATCCCAATATCACGATTGACGATACGCCAGGCAGTTCGAACAGTGGTGGCAATTCGGGCACCGACGGAGACTTCGACAACAATGGCGTCTATGAGTGCCTCGACGTTGATTCACTGGTGGCCGAAATCGTCGCGGCGACGAACAATTCGGACTTTGATCTCAACGGTGATGGAACGGTTGACGACAACGACTTGGCGGCTTGGTTGGCAGAAGCGGGCTCGACCGGCGGTCTGACGGCATCTGGCAATCCCGTCTTGCCGGGCGATGCCAATCTGGATGGGAGCGTCAACGGCCAGGATTTCGTCGCTTGGAACACTCATAAATTTACATCGGTGCCGTCTTGGTGCAGCGGGGACTTCAACGCGGATGGCGAAGTGAACGGCCCCGATTTCGTGATTTGGAATAACCACAAATTCCAAACGGCCGATGCTCGTGCGATCGTGCCCGAGCCGTGTGGCTTGCTCTTGGTCGGAATGGGCCTCTGCGTCCTGGGGATTGGTCGACGACAGTGAACAGCGACGCCTACAGGCGAACGAATCATTCATCTGTGCTGCACCAGCGCGTTATTGTCGCTACGATCCGCAATCTTTCCGT
Source organism: uncultured Pirellulaceae bacterium (assembly GCA_964480915.1). GTDB lineage: Bacteria > Planctomycetota > Planctomycetia > Pirellulales > Pirellulaceae > CAWGCE01. The sequence continues at coordinate 93,090 of CAYZRS010000006.1, forward strand.
AGGTATCAAGGTTTGCCGCGGTAAGGTCGTTATTACTTAAGCGACGCTTACCGTGAGCGCGGCGAGATCCCTTGTAAACCATGAATCCATGCAAAACCCCACCGCCTTATTCGCCGAGCTAGGATTCGCCGTTTTTGAACGCGTCGCGGACCGAGTCTTCAAGCCGATTGGCAGCCTGCCTTCGTGGTGGGATCAAATTGGCCAGCTGACCGACAATCTCTTTGTCCCGTCATCCAAACAGGCGTTCTTGCAAAGCTTTTTGGACGATTCGGAAGATCTTTGGAGCCAGACATCGGAAAGTGGTCAGCTCGGTTCCGCCATTTGGGAACTGAGTCGTGAAGAGCAGCTGCTCTATGTCCAGATCATCGCTCGACGGAGCGATGGAACAAACTTGCTCATTTTTCACAACGTCGACACGACGGGTGAGGGGCTGCGGGCCCAGCTGCAGGCCGGTCGCGATTCTCAATTGGAATTGATGCGCGACATTGCTCGTCGCCAGCAGTTAGAAATCGAATTGCGAAGTGCTCATCGAGCGTCCGAAAAACTGCACCAGGCAAGAACCGCCTTCCTAGCCAACGTCAGCCATGAATTACGCACACCTCTCACCTCCATTTTGGGAATGGTCGAGATGTTGAAGGAAGCAGAGGTTGACGATCAACAGTTGAAGTGTGGAAGTGTCATCGAAAGATCGGCCCACAGTTTGTTGCGGTTGGTGAACGACGTACTGGATATGTCGAAGTACGATGCGGGAAATGTCGAGTTGGAATGCCAAGAGCTACCACTTGCTCGGCTGATCGAAGAACTTCGCAATGACTTCAGTCAGGCGGCAAAACAGAAGGGAATCGAGTTCGTTGCCGAGTTGGACGAATCGTGTCCGCCGTCGATTTGGCAAGACCCACTGCGGCTGCGTCAGGTTCTCAATAACCTCATCGACAACGCGATTCGGTTCACCGACGCGGGTGTCGTCTCGGTAACGATCGAACCCGACCTGCGACAAGATCGAATGCTCAAATGTATCGTTGCCGACACGGGGATGGGGATTCCTCGCGAGAAGCATGAGGTGATCTTTGATTCGTTCACCCAAGTCGACGCCTCCCATACCCGGGAGTACGGCGGAACGGGACTGGGGTTGGCGATTGCGAATAAACTTGTGGGGCTCTTAGGTGGCAATCTGCAATTAGAGAGTGTCGTTGGAGAAGGGAGCAAATTTACGTTTTATGTTCCCCATCGGGCACCACAATCTGAAAAGGTGACCGTCGATACGTCCGGAGGGAGCCTCGAAGCGGAGGATGGCGACCTCGCGGGAGTGACGGTTTTGATCGCCGAAGACAATACGGTCAATCGCCGCTACATTCGCCACGTTGTCGAACGGGCGCAGGCCGACGAGGTGCTGGAAGCAGATAACGGGCAACGAGTTCTGGATCTTCTGCGAGACCACGAAGTCGACGTCATTGTGATGGATTGTCAAATGCCAATTTTGGACGGATTGGCTGCGACGGCGATCATTCGGGCGGCTGAGAATCGGGTTGGCGGCCACATGCCGATCGTCGCAGTCACAGCGCACGCAATGAAACAGGATGTTGACCACTGTTTAGCGGTCGGGATGGACGCACATCTTGCGAAGCCGTTCAAGCCAAACGAGCTTCGAATTAAAATTCGCAGTGCGCTAAGAACAAAGGCGGTTTCGGTCGCCGGTTCGCTGGGTGAAGAGTTACTGAAACAACACAACATAGGTTAGCCAAACTTCTCGGCTAAAGATTTAGAAAGGGACGATCGCATGGCGAGCGCCGAAAAAAAGAATGGGCAAGCAGGAGGCTCGGTAGGAGGAAACTCGAGCCTGTCGCAAGTTCGAGAGATTCTCGTTGGTCCGCGGTTTCGCGAATACGAACGCCGGATTGCGCGACTAACCAAAAAGGTGTCTAAAGAGATCGAATCGCTCCGTGAAGAGATGACTCAGCAAGGCGAAGAGCTGGAAGAGTTTGTCCGCAACGAAGTGGCGACGCTGCAAGATCAGATCAAGAAGGTCGGGACAACTCACGGCGCATCGATCAAAGATCTGCAGAAAGAGACTCGCCAGCTGACTGCCTCGACGGAAAAAAGTTCGACACGTCTGGAAGACAAACTGACAAAGTCTGCCGAATCCCTCAAACTCCTTGCAACGCAGCAATCTGAAAAAGTGCGCGTCGCGGTCGAAAAACGTTGTGACGGCCTGCAAGAGACCGTAGAGGCGTTGGAAGAGTTTGTGGAAGGTGCTGAATCGGAACGCGAAGCGTTGGGCCGCACGTTCCAACAATTGGTGCAAACGTTGACCAGTGATTCCAAGTCTCGTCGCAAGTAATCAGGCCGAAACGTTCGCGATGCATCGATGAAAAAAGAGAAACTGCAACCCGAAGCTTCGCAGCAAGGCCAGAACGGCCTGAGCGAAATCGGTGCGCCGTCAGCCAATGGCGAGGTCGATTTGCCAACGACTGCCGCGGGTGCGCCTGAGCCCATCCGGGGGCAGCCGGACGATAGGGGCACCGATGAAGCTGAGCTAGAAGAAGGGCTCGATACGACGGCCGCTTTTGAGCAGTTGCAGCAACTCTTGGTGGGGCAGCAGAAGAGCGACCTCGAAGCGCTATCGCATCGCCTCGACGAAGAAAAGGTCGGACCAGACGAACTGAGTCAGTGGTTGCCGCTGGCGGTACGAAAGGCGGCGAATCGAGACGGCAACTTTGCGGCTGCTCTGGGGCCTACGATGGCCAATTCTTTTCAGGATTCGGTCAAGCGAAATCCGAAGGCGCTGGCCGATGCCATTTCGCCAATCATGGGGCCCGCCATTCGCCGATCCATTTCGCAGGCCATCAGCGGGATGATCCAGTCGCTGAATCAAACCGTCGAACACAGTTTTTCGTGGAGTGGGTTGAAATGGCGTTGGCAGGCCTTCAAGACAAACCGCCCCTTTGCTGAAGTGGTTCTGCTTAACGCGTTTGTCTACCGAGTGGAACAAATCTTTTTGATTCATCGGGATGATGGGTCTCTGTTAGCCCATGCTGACGCCTCGGGCGTAAGTGGCGCCGATGCCGATTTAGTGTCGGGGATGCTGACCGCGATTCAAGACTTTGTTCAGCAATCCTTCGGTGCGAGCGAAGACGATGCGGTCGAGAGCATGCGGGTCGGCGATCACCATGTCTGGATTCTTCCCTCTCCTCACGCTTTGATGGCTGCGGTCATTCGGGGCGTACCACCGATGGAGCTACGAGAAGACCTGTTTGGTGAGCTTGAGAAAATTCACGAGGAAACGTCGGAGTACCTTAACGACTACCAAGGCGACAACACGCCCTTTGAAATGATCGTGCCGAGGCTGGAGTCATGCCTCTACAGTGAAGCACGAAACAAAGAGTCGAATCAACCATCTGCAAAACGAATCGTCTTGCCGATTGTGATCTTGTTGCTGCCACTCTTGTTGGCCGGCTGGGGCGCCTACTGGGGTGGCTCGCAATGGTTGGAAGGACGCCGCTCCGATCGAGTCTTGGCGGCGCTGCAGGCGCCTGATTCTGCCGAGCTAACGTACGACAACGGTGTGGTGAATGTGGTCGGCCAGGCGAAACATGATTGGATCGAGCGGTCTCGTCGTCTGGTCGGAATGGTCGACGGACTTCGCGAGCTAAACCTTGAAGCGCTTCACGATCTGGATCAAGCTTGGCTCGCTTATGTCGACCAACTTCGCCAGGAGCCAGGCATCGTCGTTGCCGATGCGAAGATCGATGGCGATCGATACCACATCAGCGGATTACGGGACCCACTGGCAGTCGATCCGGGGCAGTTGTTGAATGACGCGGGCCTTGATCCGAACGTCGTCCGATCTTCTTGGGAACCGTATCGCTCACTCGATCCACGTTTTGAGAACTTGCGAGTGATCAATCGAGCGCCGTCACATCCTGGCGTCACTTGGAAGAGGCTCGACGGACGACTTGTGGCCACAGGATCGGCTCCCAGCCAGTGGTTTGATGAAGCGACCACGTTTATGGCTTCCGTGGAGGACATCACGGTCGATATCCGTTCGGTCGAAAACCGGGACGAGCAGGCACTCGCCAGCGAGCTGGCTACCTTACAGGATGTGTTCGTCCCGTTCGAGAAAGACTCTTCCCAGGTTCGGGACGTTCGTCGCACCGAGATTGTAGATATCGCGAGGCGGATTGCTCGGCTGCGAAGTGCCGGCCGACTACTCGGGAAATCCTTCGACGTGATAGTCGTTGGCTATATGGATTCGAGCGAGACGGCTCAATCTAGTACCCTGTTGGCGCGGGAACGGGCTAACCAGGTGTGGAAAGTGCTGGCTGAAAATGGAGCGGGTAAGTCAGGATTGTTCGTGAGAAATGGCGCGAAACTGACCGCAAAGCAAAATGATGGGGACTACCGTGGTTGTGCCATCCTCGTTGAACAGCGAAATTAGAGAAAGTTGACTTGGTTCCTAGGCCACACCTAGCTGGATGGAGCGTCTTTCGGTGCTGCAAAAAAAGATATGCATGTTGGGTTCGTTCGCCGTGGGAAAAACGAGCTTGGTCGCCCAGTACGTGCACAGCAAATTCTCCGAAAAATACCTGACAACAATCGGCGTTAAAGTCGACCGGAAGGTGGTTCAGCACGAGGATGAATCGATCAATCTTCTGCTGTGGGATATCCACGGAGACGACGAATTTCAGAAAGTACGCGGCTCCTACCTGCGTGGAATGGCCGGCTATTTTTTAGTCGTCGATGGTACGAGATCCGATACACTCGAGAAGGCGAAGTACTTGCATCAGCTGGCATTGGATTCGGTTGGTGAGATACCGTTCGTGCTATTGCTGAACAAATGCGACATCCAAGATCAGTGGCAGCTCGACAGTCAAGAATTGGGTCGGCTGGTCGACGAGGGTTGGGAGATTCGGCGCACAAGTGCCAAGACGGGTGAAAACGTGGACGAATCGTTCCATGATTTGGCTGCCAAAATTCTCGCCAAGATGAAGTAGCAGCGCAGTCAATCTAAGGGCTTGATGGGCAGTGGATCGTTGCCATTCGCAGCGGGAGGTTCTACCGGGATGAGCGCCGTGGCTTGGACAATGGTCGCATCGCCGGTGAGTGGTTGAGATGCCGTTTTGATTTCCAGCGGCTTGGGCAAGGGCAAGGGTTGAATTGCTCGGTTGTTCGTCGCTAGAAGCTCAGGAGTGTCGTTGGTGGAAAGTGGTTCTTTGCGCTCCAGCAAATTGGTCCACGGTTTCTTGATGGCTGCAACAAGCGGAGCCGCAACTTCGGCGCCCGGTATGAGAACCGGGGGCGACCCGAGATCGGTCGACTCGTAGATGTTCCCATGTTGAAATGGGCCTGCCCCAAGAATCCACGTCGATTTCGCCAGGCTGGTCGCCTGGATGGAACCGGTTTCCCAAACCGGTTCTCTCGATTCGCGGTGGTAGGCGAAAATGGCCAGTTTGGCCGCCGCGCGACGTTCGTCTTTTCTCGCCAGCGAGATTTCGGGGAGCGACGGAACGGGACTGCTGGTCAGCATGGAAGCGGTTTGGTTGACCGCCTGGCTGCCAGGGATCCCGTAATTTACCTCGTGGCTGTCCGTTCCCAATGCGCCGACACGGATTTCGACGATGTAGTCGGCGTCCTGCGCTTTGTCTTGGAGCTTGCAGTGCGAACGAATCATCCGCTCGCGTAGTGAGCTAAGAATGTATTCTGAATTCACGAAGCCGACACTGCGCACCGACTTCAGATACTGCGAATCGAGATATACGCGAGAACCACTCAGTTGCCCAAAGTCGATCTGGGCAATGCTCTGATCGACGGCGTCAGAAACCAGCAATTGATCGGTTGCCGTCCGCCCCTTGATGGTTCCACAGCCCGCGCAGATCGCGGCCATGAGAAGCAAAACAATTGGCGGGCACGTGAAACTAGGCATGAAGGCCGCGGCTTAACACAGGCAGTGAATCAGCGGTCGCACAACGATTGCGAGACCTCTTTATGCGGCACGATCGATTCCATATTGTTGGCGGTAGAACTCAGCAGCTTGCTCCACCCATCGTTCGCGGACAATGCGATCTTTGAACGCAAGGATGTTCGAGAATTCTTTGACCGCGTGAGAATCCCATCGCATGATCTGTTCGAACTGATAAATTCCCAGTCGATTGAGTTTTAGTTCGAGCGATTCGGCGACACCAGAGATCAGTTTTAGATCGTCACGCATCGTTGGTGGAGTCGCATAGACTCGTCCGAGGATGGGGTCGATCCGAGTGATTCCCGGATCGACGGCGCCCGAATGAAGCGAGTAGACACCGACCGATTCTTCGGCCTCGCGAGGTGCGGCAAAATCAGGTTCTTCCATCGAGTGCGCCGTGGCGACTTCTTCGTTGTCGTCCGTGCCGTTGGCCGAATGGAGCAGCGAAGCGTTCTCGAGCAATGATGACTGGACGCGAGCCTGCCGCTCAAGCAGGGTCTCGAGGGAGGCCGAATCGGCGCGTAGTTTTTCGAGTGTGTCCGAGTGAATCTTGAGTGATCGCTGCAACATGGATCGCTCTTGCTTCTCACGTTCCAATTGGGCCAGCAGTTCCTTATTCTCGACTCGCAATTCGCCAACGGCCGCGTCACGGACAGCCAAGCGACTGGACGCGTCGTCCAGTTCTGCGGTCAGCATGGTGAATCGCCGTTCGAACTGGCTCACGCGCGATGAGGCCGCTTCCTGGGCCGTCTCGAGTTCCAGGTTGCGTGCCGTCGTCGATTCAAGTTGAGCCTGTAAGTCAGCACGGAGGTCTTGTTCTCGGTGAAGTCCGTTGAGGACTTCTTCTTTTTCTGTCTGTAAGTCTCGCAGTTGGTCCGCAACGGTTTGGAACTGACTCGTCAATGCTTCCAATCGGTGCTCGCTATCGTTACGTAGCGATTCGGTTCGCAAGGCGACTTCATCGTCGATTGCCTGTGCCCGCTCAAGCCGCTCTCTTTCCAGCTCTTCTCGTAGTTCGGTGCGTTCGGCTTCGAGTGCACCAAAGCGAACGGCGGCGTTTGTCTCTTGAAGTCGCAGCTGTTGTTGGAATGTCTCTTCGCGATCTGTCAGGTGCGATTGGAACCCTTGCTGAGCCTCTTCCAGCCGCTTGGTCAGATTTTGTTCCAAACCTTGAATGCGATCGTAAGCGACCGCCAACTCTTCCTTCGAACGAGTCCGAATCGTTGTCAGTTCTCGGACGAGTGTCGAATTCTCTGCTGTGAGTTGTTGCAGCTCCTCATGCCGCGAGGCAATTTCCGATTGCATCTCGCCGACCAAGAGTTGGGTCGTTTCCAATTGTTCTTGCGAACTGCTTTGTAGCGATTGCAAGCTGGTCGCTAAGGCCGTTCGCTCGTCGACCAGGCTCTCCGATTCGGACTGTGCGGATGCCAGCTCTTGCTGTAGCCGTTGGATTTCGTCCTCGGCCGCTGCGTTGCGCGCCGCTGCTTCTTCTGCTCGTGCGGCGATCTCACCGATCTGTTCCGCTGTCGCGTCGCGTTCGGCGGCGACTGCATGCATCTCCTCAGTCCGCTGTGTGTAGGCGGCTTGCAGCCCTGTCAGCTGATGGCGTAGATCGTCGACGAAGCGAGTGTCGGCCGACAGCATGGCCACATGTTCGCCCAACTCCGTTTCCCGGTGACTGAGAGTCTCGAGTTGCGTCGCCAAGGTGGCGCAGCGCGCTTCGAGGTCGAGCTTGGCCTCGTTGGTGACGGAGAGCTCTTCCCGCAGGGTGCCAATCTGTCCGTTAAACGAATCTTCGAGGACTTGGATCTGTTCCTGATGCTGAGCGTTGGCCGTGTCCAACTCTGATTGCAGCAGCTCGACGTTGTCGTTGGCGTGTCCCGCAGTCGACTGCAGTTCGTCAACGTGTCCCTCCAGTTCCAGCGATCGCGATGTGGCCGCTTCCAGTTGCCCGCGGACTTTTTCCAGCTCGGTTCTGGCTCCCGCTAGTTCACTTGAGGATGCCGATAGTTTTTGGAGGAGCTCATTGTCGGATTGCTTGGTGGCGACTTGGGACTGGTGAAGCTGGTCTGCCAGTTCTTCAACTTGGTTAGCGAGCTCTTGTTGAGCGGAGCGTGCAGCGTCTAATTCGGTCTGCATCTGCAGGGTGCTTTCCTGCAATCCACCGGCAGCCGATGCCTTTTCAGTCAGTTCGCTTTGCAACTGATTGAGTGCATCGCGAGCTTGGTTGTCTCTCACGGTGGCGTCTTGACGATAGCGGTCAAACTCTTCACACAGCTGACGATAGTCGGCTTGCAATGTGTCGCGCTGGTCGCTTTCGATCGCCAGCTGTTGTTCCAGCGATTGCAAACGCCCTGACGAGGCTCCGTCGGTGGAAGCATCGGCAGTCGATTCGCTGCTGTCGCTTCCAAACCACAGCGCGTATCGCAGGGCGATTCCGGCCAGGATACAAAGAACGATGGAACAAAATGGACCGCTTAGTAATGAAAGCACTTTTCAATCTCCAACAGGAGCCCACTCCAGTGTCGCTAGCGTGGGTGTAAAAATAGACCGATTGTTTCAGTTGTAGGGTCGGAACCGATGGGCGCTTATCTTTAGCCCGTGTTAGCAATCGGTGAACGATGAGGCGCCGAGGGTTGGCGGTCGACTGCGAAAGTTCGCTCCGTGCAGAACCGAATGTACGTTCGCAGTCAGAAAAGAAATCCATTCTCTTTTGGCGACGATCGACTCCGACCACCCATTGGTGGTGGCGTCATCGCTATCGGCGACGCGAACTGCAGATCACCGTTTGCTGGTTTCATTGAAGTTCATTCATTCAAAGGGCCGACCGCTGAGTAATGCGGTGTTCCCGTTTTGACGATCGAAAGAGTTCTAGGGCCCAGAAATGCTAGCTGTCCTCCAATACAACTTCCCGGTCTTTTCGTCAGTGCTGTTGCTGATTGCTGGCATTCTGATCGGATACGCGCTGTGGATTCCTTTTCGCGGCGATTCGGAAAGCATCCTTCGGCAACTGGACGGTTTGGCAGATCAAAACGATGACCTCGAGGATGCCCTCAAAGAGCAGCGCAATGCCTATGTGAAATTGGAGCGGCGTCATGCGCAACAGCAAGACGAGTGGGCCTACCTGCGGACTTGGCATGAGCGTGTCGAATCGACGCTTACCGACCAAGGGCTCGCCGCCGGATCGATCGAACAGGGGCTTAGCGCGCTCCACGACCTCCGGGAGCACGCGATCAAGGAGCTCGACATCGAACGCAAGCGTCGCACCGATGTTGAAGATGAGTTGGTAGCCACCAAGAAAACCGTCGAAAACTTGCAAGTCAATCTGGAAGACTATCGGAACCTGCAATCAAAATACGAGGGACTCAACAGCGACTTTATCAGCATCAGGCAAGAGCACTCGCAGCTGCGAGGCGAGCATGAGAAGCTGAAAGAACAGGCCGTTGTTGAAGCGGATGAACAGGCACAACTGGTCGCCGGACTTCAGCAGTCGCTTTCCGAATCGGACAGTGTCGAGGCTGTGGAAGGACGATTTGAGGCGCAGATTGAATCGCTGAATCGAGCTCTCGAGGAACAACGGGCGCGGGCGGACGAGCTGCATCAGGACCGCACAGAGATTCTGACACAATTACAAAACGAACGCGATCAGCGCTGCGATCTTGAAGAGGTTTTGCAGGAGAAAGAGCGCGAGTTAAAACTGGCCAATTCTGAATCGAAGGAGTTGAGCGAATCCCGCGTCATGGAGCTGGAAGAAACGCTCCACACCGCGCAGAACGAATTCCAGCAGTTGGTAACCGAACGAGACATGACCGTTTCGCGGCTCGATGCGGCCCATGCGAAGATCGATCAGTTGGAATCTGAAGTCAGCAGTCACCGCCGAGCCTTCGATACGGTCGAACGACACCGTTCCGAGCTGGAGCTCAACTCGCGACGCGAAACAGAATCGCGTCAGGCGGAAGCACAAGAGTTGCAGCGAGTACAGCAAGAAAACGGTCAGATCAAAGCGGAACTAGCGCTGATGCATACGCTCAAGCAGCAGAATGCGAGTCTCGATCGCCAGTACAATTCGCTGCAGGAATCTCATCAAGACACGCAGCGTAGTCTGTCGCTGCTGAAAACGGAACGGGACGAATCGGCATTGCTGCTTGCGGAAGAGCGAACACAACGGGAAGAGATCGCGAATCGGATCAACCGCCATCTGCTGGAAGTCGACAACCTTCGCGAACAGCGCGAAGAGGTTCTGCGCAATTTGCGTGAAGAGCAATCGCTGCGGAGAGAGGCGGAACGGTCGCTCGATGAGCAGACTCGACGCCTTGCTCAAGTAGGACGCGAAGTCAGCGACGTTGTCGATCTGCGGGAAGAAGTCCACTCTTTGCGAAATCAACTGAGGGTCGCTCAGACGCAATTTGAAGAAACCCGCGTGGAACATCACCAGGCGCATGGGATCGTCGAATCGGCTCGCGAGACCATCAACAGTTTGCAGTCGCAACTGGCAGCGAGCCAGCAGAGCATTCAGACGTTGAAGATGAACGGCCAAGGACTCCAGGAGCGATACGACGAACGTATCGATCAATTGACGATGGAACGAAACCACGCTCGCGAGTCGGTCGAACTGGCAGAAGAGAAGTTGGCCGAGTTGCAGGATCAAATGGCCGAACTGCGTTCGACGGTCGCCGAGCTGCGACGCGAACGGGAAGATGTTCTGACGCGGTTGCGACGTCAGACCGTCATGCTGGAAAGCCACATGGCGGAAAACCAAGTGGCCGAGATTGCCGAAGAACATCGTGTCAACGGCGACGTGCGACGCGATGAACGACGTGGCGTCGTCTACAACAGCCGCCCAGGCCAAGTCGACGATTTGAAGAGAATTTCCGGCATCGCAGCGGTGCTGGAGAAGAAGTTGAATGAGTTCGGCATCTACACCTATCGCCAAATCATGGATTGGGACGAAGCGGCCGTTGAGGAGTTCTCGACATTGCTCGCGTTCCGAGATCGCATCCAGCGCGACGACTGGATGGGCCAAGCCCGGCATCTGTACGAAGAGAAATACTCGAAAGCGGCCTAAGCCAATTCCCCTTGGCAGATCACCGTATCGATCGGTGAGTCGCCAAATTCAAACCCCAACTGCCTTTCGTCTGCGTGCCTGAGCAAGACCAAGTCGGCTCGTTGGCCCGCTTCAATGGTGCCTCGGTCGGTCAGTCCGAGCAGTTGCGCCCCGTTCGTTGTCGTGGCGGTGATTGCCTCGGCCGGTGTGAGCCCCATGCGCCGCACTGCGATGGCAATGACGAGTGGCAGAGAGAAGCAAGGCGCCGATCCGGGATTGAAGTTCGTGGCCAGCGCGAGCGCCCCTCCTTGATCGACGAAGGCTCGACCATCGGCATAACGATCGTCCATGTGAAAACCACAGGCCGGGAGCATGACGCCGAACGGGCCGGCAGTCGCGAGCCTCGTCAGCGAACGTTCATGGGTGGCCTCCAGGTGGTCGATGCTGACGAACTGACGATCGATTGCCTCTTCCACCATGCCCAGCGAATGGAATTGGTCGGCGTGAACACGAATCGGATGTCCACGCTCGGCCGCCGCTTCGAACAGTGCCAAACACTGGCCGACCGACCATGCTCCTTCCTCACAGTAGGCGTCGATGGCGATGCCCGGAAATTCGGCAGTGACTGCCGGGAGCGTTTGGCCAATCGTTTTCTTCACAAAAGTGTCGGGATCAACATCGGGATCCATGGCATGACCAAGGCAGGCGGTGAGGATAATGTGGCCGGGCCAATCTTCTTGAGCTGCCTGAATGGCTCGCAGCATTTTCAATTCGTCTTGGGTTGTCAGTCCGTAACCCGATTTGATTTCGATGGTGGTCGTTCCGGCCGAGAGAATCAGGTCGAGTCGCTGTAAAAGGAGCTCTGTTAATTCACTCTCACTTGCGGCACGTACCGCGCGGACGGTCGACATGATGCCGCCACCCGCTTTCAAGATTTCGAGATAACTGGCCCCTTTTCGCTTTTGCTCCCACTCGTCCAAGCGGCAACCGGCCCAGCAGGCGTGCGTGTGGCAGTCGACGAATGCCGGCATGAGCACTCGGCCCTCGGCATCGATCGTTTCCTCGACAGCAGCAAGCTCCGGATCACTTTCGCTCCGGTCGATCACGCTGGTGATGTGACCGTCCTCGATCAGGACATCGGCACATGGCATGATCCCCAGCTGACTCATGTCGTTGCCGCGGCGTGGCAGGTCGCGACCGGTCATGGTGAGCACACGAGCGCCGTGAATTAGAAGTCGAGGCATGTATCACCAAGTTCGTCCGGGAATGTCTACGTTTTGGTCGTCGGCGCATTTGCGAGCCAGGTCGTAACCGGCATCGGCGTGTCGCAACACGCCCATGGCCGGGTCGTTCGAAAGAACTCGTTGCAAACGTTCGGCTGCGGCGTCCGTTCCGTCGGCGACGATCACTTGGCCAGCGTGTTGGCTGTAGCCAATCCCGACACCGCCTCCGTGATGGAAGCTGACCCAGCTGGCGCCACTGGCAACGTTCACCATCGCATTCAGTAATGGCCAATCACTAACCGCATCGGTGCCGTCCAGCATGCCTTCTGTTTCGCGATTGGGCGACGCGACCGATCCGCAATCTAGATGGTCGCGGCCGATCACGAGTGGTGCCGAGACTTTTCCCTCTTGGACGAGCCGATTGAAGATGAGTCCCGCCTTTTCGCGCTCGCCCAGCCCAAACCAGCAGATGCGAGCGGGTAGCCCCTGAAAAGCGATTCGTTCTTTGGCCAGTTTGAGCCAACGATGCAAGCCGGCATCATTCGGAAAGGCCTCCAGGAGCGCCGCATCGGTGGTGAAGATATCTTCCGGGTCACCCGAAAGTGCCGCCCAGCGGAACGGTCCTCTTCCTTGGCAAAACTGCGGTCGGATGTAGGCCGGCACGAACCCAGGAAACGCAAAAGCATCTTCGTAGCCCGCGTCGAATGCCCGCTGTCGCAGATTATTTCCATAGTCAAATGTAACGGCGCCCTTGGTTTGCAGGGTGACCATCGCCTCGACATGCTGCTTCATCGTTGCCATGCTGCGCCGTTTGTATTCTTCCTCGTCCGAATGTCGCAGCGCATCGGCCTCTTGGAGCGTGAGGCCTTCGGGGACGTATCCGACCAGCACGTCGTGGGCGCTCGTCTGATCGGTCAGCGCGGCCGGCGTGATGTCGCGTTCAATCAGTCGCTGAAGTAGCGTTAGCGCGGTGCAGGGGACGCCTACACTTAGCGCTTTCTTTTCAGATGCATAAATCACCGCAAGATCGATCGCCGCATCGACCTCATCGACGACTTCATCGAGGTAGCGGTCCTTGACTCGTCGATCGAGCCGCTCACGATCGACGTCGGCGATCAGGCAGGTACCGTCATTCATGGTGATGGAGAGTGGTTGAGCGCCGCCCATGCCGCCGCAGCCGGCCGTCACGCACAGTTGTCCTGCGAGCGTGCCACCAAAGTGTTGCCGCGCGCACTCCGCAAACGTCTCGTACGTACCTTGGAGAATGCCTTGCGTGCCGATATAGATCCACGAACCGGCCGTCATTTGGCCATACATCATCAGTCCTTTGGCCGCCAACTCATCAAAATGATCTTGCGTCGCCCAGGCGGGGACCAGATTCGAATTGGCAATGAGGACTCGCGGCGCATCGACATACGTCCGTAAAACGCCGACCGGTTTTCCTGATTGGACGAGCAAGGTTTCGTCTGGCGCGAGCCGTTTGAGGGCGGCGACGATCGCATCGAACGCTTCCCAAGATCGTGCCGCCTGCCCGCGACCACCGTAAACGACCAGTTGCTCGGGGATTTCGGCGACTTCCGGATCAAGGTTGTTCATCAGCATCCGCAGAGCGCCTTCCGCTTGCCAGGTCTGGCAAGTTTTCTCAGGCCCCCGCGGTGCTCGGACGGTCCGTTTGTCGTTTTCGATGGCGCTCATGCCGAAAGCTCGCTTAAGTGAGTGACCGGGGTGATCAGAATACGAATTGCCGCTGCGCAATCATGTTTTCAATCGCACGAATGTCGGGCGCGGGCGAGCGATCTTGAACCAGCGGCTCTACTTGCTCGCGAATGATGTTATACGCTCGCTCCACCAACGTGCCCGACTGGAGCGGCCGGTGATGATCGAGTCCGGTGGCGGCACAAAGTAGTTCGATGGCGACGACCGATCGTGCTAGTTCGATCGCTCGACGAGCCTTGGCGGCCGACCGCGGGCCGAACGAGTTGTAATCTTCCATCCCGGCACTGGTCGACAAATTGACAACGCTGGACGGGTTCGAGAGGCCGATCAATTCGTTGCAGCAAGCTGCTGCCGTGTACTGTGCGATCATCAGGCCGCTTTGTAGGCCGGCTTGAGGTGTGAGGAAAGAGGGCAATTCGGCTTCCGCGTCAGCACCGGAAAGCATGTGGAAAACTCGCCGTTCCGCAATCCCAGCCACGTGAGTAATGCAGATCGTCAAAGTATCGAGCGGCAAGGCGACCGGCATGCCGTGGAAATTGCCCCCCGAAACGATGTCGCCGCCGCCCGCGGCTGCTGCAAATACCAGTGGGTTGTCGGTGACTGCGGCCAATTCATCGGTGATGCGGTCCCGGACATAGCCGAACGCATCCCAGGCAGCACCCAAGACGGCTGGGCAACAGCGGAAAGAATAGGGGTCTTGAACGCGCGGATCGTTTTCAAGATGGGACTTTACGATCTCACTCTCTTCCAGCAATGACCGCATCCTCGATGCCACATAGATTTGGCCTGTTTGCTGTCTGGCCGCGTGCACTCGTTCGTCGAGAGTCGCATCCGTCGCGCGGCACGAATCGACCGACATCGTGGCGGCTACCAGTGCCGCTTCAAAAAGGGACTGAAAATCCTCAACCAGCAAAGCCGCCTGACCGGCCATTAGGTGTGTACCGTTGATGAGTGCCAGGCCTTCTTTGGCCTGGAGCACAACCGGAGTGAGTTGGCGCTGCGCCAGCGCGATGGTCGCATCACACGATTTTCCTTCGACGAGGACTTGCCCTTCGCCGAGCAACGTCAAAGCGATGTGCGCCAGTGGTGCGAGGTCACCAGAAGCGCCGACCGAGCCCGTTTCGGGAACGACCGGTGTGATTCCCGCGTTGAGCAATCCGACCAACAACTCAATCACTTGTCGCCGGATGCCTGAGTGGCCTCGGGAAAGCGAAGCGGCCAACAGGGTCATCGTGGCGCGGACGGTCTCTTCCGGCAGTCGTTTCCCAACACCCGTGCTGTGGGAACGAATGAGGTTCAGTTGCAGTTGTTCGAGCGAATCGTCATCGATGCGGACTTTTCCCAATGCGCCGAAGCCCGTGTTGACGCCATAGTGGGCTTCGCCGTCATCGAGCAGGCTCTCGAGTAATTTCCGGCTTGCATCAATTTTCGAAACGCAATTTTGTCCCAATGCGACGGGGACGCCATGCCGCGCAACGGCGACCACGTCTTGCGTCGAGATGGGTCCACCGGAAAGAGTCACTTGGGTGTTGGGCATGGGCCGGATTATAGTTCAGCGCAGGCCACCCACCAACTCGTCAAACCGGTCTGGAGGCGAGATGATCTCAAACTTCAAATCGGCTAACCGGCATCGGATGCTGGAGTTGCTTCCAAATCGACACAAACCAGTTCTTTGTCGTTTCGGGCGAACATGTGCCGATAGGCGAAAGCCGGATGTGACCACACCACGTCTCGGCCTCTGGCGAAGCTGGTCGTTTCCAAGATCTTGGCTCGATCTAGTTCTTCGTAGCCCTCGCTGTTTAGCGTTGCGATGATCAGCTCGCCTTGGTCGTTGTAGAGGAAATGGAGCTCTCTATTCGGGATAATGAAGGTGGTAGCAAACGTCGCTCGCCGTTTTCCATTGGGCCCGAATTGGCGCCACACGTTTTCTCCCTCGTCGAGCGTGATGCACCGCAGTTCGCCATTTCCATCAAAGCCAAAAATGTGATTGTCTTTGACAAGCGGAGCCGCCATCAATGTGTTTAAGGACTCCTTGTTCGTGCCGGTCCCTTTCGGCGTCGACCAGACAAGGTCCGCATCGGGCGGATCGGCCGAAACGTGGATGACCGCAGTGCCATGGTAAAAGTCGCTCACGACGACGTGCGCCTGGTCGTCCGCATCGATAAACAGTCGCGGGTGCGAAATCGTGACTGCCGGACGCATGACTGGCCCATCTTCGGGAAAAGTCAAATCCCAAAACTGCGAACCATTATTCAGATCCAATCCTGCCAATCCCACGTCGTACCAAACGATCAGTTGCCGTTTTCCGTCTCGTTCGAAGAGCAGGGGGGAGGCATAGCCCATCTCCTTCGTGTCGATCGCCTGCCAAATCGTCTCTCCGGTTTTCTTATCGAACGCGACAACGCCGGCTCCCTTGCCACCAACCACACAAATCAACATGTCGTCCACCACGAGTGGCGAAGCGGCCCAACCCCAAGCGGGCGGTCGTTCGAATTTGAATCGTTCCATAAAGTCACACGACCAGACGACCGTGCCATCTTCCGCGTTGAGGCAAGTCAGGTTGCCCATCGCGCCCAGGCAGAAAATCCGTTCGCCGTCGATCGTCGGTGTTGTGCGGGGGCCGTTCGGGTAACTGATCGCGTACTTGCAGTCGTATTCATGTTTCCACAGCAGCTTGCCATTGTCCGCATCAAAACAGAGAACCCGTTCGCTCCCATCAACCGCTTCAAACTTGTTGAGGTTCGGTTTCGCCTCGGGATCTTTGAGTTGCCGGTCCATGAGTAGAACGCGGCCATTCGCAACCGCCGGTCCGGAGTATCCGGCTCCAACTTCGGTTCGCCAAAGCGTCTTTGGTCCGTCGGCCGGAAATGCCGCGGTGATCAGTTCTTCTTTCCAAACGCCTTGTCGATCGGCTCCCATCCACTGCGGCCAATCGTCGGCGGCAGCACGACCTGTCGTAATGGCCCAAAAGAACAGTCCACAACAGATAGTTGGCAAGAACTTGCTCGCTGGAATGCGCATCGGAAGTCCCTCGGGGGTGACGTTGATTTCGATGCAGGATGACCGATTCGCAGCGCAAAGGGAAGTAGGAAACAGCCGTAGCGGCTCACTTCGCTAACTCATAGCGGGCGCATCTTGGCTCGGATCGAATTTCGCGTAGACCCGAGAAATCATGACAAATAGCGTCGCTCCGATGGCACAGAGCGAGCACCAAATCCCGCTCCAGAGAATGACCAACACGGACAAGGGAAGATGTCCCTGGTTGCTCGGTTCGATGCCCCAATGTCGAGCGAGCCAAATCGATATTCGAATCCACGCCATCATCGTCACCAGTGCACAGCAGAACAAAATGCCCTTGGCGGTGAACGTCAGAATCGAACGGATGAAGACGGCAATGCCTTCTTGGTTCGGGCGGTAGGGGAAGTACATGAAGATCAGATTTTCCAGCCCAAAAATCACAAAGTTGATTGGCACCAACAGTCCGATGCACAGCAAAAAGGTGCTGACCGAATACGGTTCGACGATCATCGCAATCGAAAGCACAATGGTCTGGAAGAGCGTACAGGCGAGTACCGGCGCCGCCAGCTGTCCAAAGGTCATTGCGGCCGGCGAGATGGGTAACGCTTTGAGGACGGCCATGCGGTCGACGTCACGGCGAAAGTCGAATCGAAGCGCCGACGGCATCAGCAGGAATGAATAGAACACCAGTCCACCTGTGATTTGCAATGCAGTGCTGAAGGGCACCGATTTTCCAAAAAGCGGAATCAGCGACAAGAACCCAGGCATCAACATCGAGAACAGTATCGACGGGCCGTAATGAACCATCCCCAATAGTTGTCGCCAGCAGATCGTGCCGGCACCGAAGCGCGCACGTGGGACGCGCACGGCAGATTTCGAGGCGGCTGCGATGGTTGTTTTCTTTGCAGCCGCTGACGCCAGCAGGGTTGGGAAGATCGATTCTTCTCGAGCCTGACGCCGGCGTTGGAAGTCGAGATCGGCCCGGATCATCAACCAGGCTGCCGACGCGACCGTGACGATCGTGATAAGCAACTGACTTACCGTTTCAAGAAAGCTCCCGTTGGCCATCACCACGTTGCCAAAGGTTTGAAATGGGACCAGTAATACCTGGCCAGGCAACGAGTCTTTCAGGCTCATGACGCTACTGAAAAAGCGTATGAGCAAATTCAATGCTGGTAAGATCGTTGATGTGGTCGCTACGGATGACTTGGCAATCACTAGGGCACTGACCAAACAGGTCGCAGCGATACTGACGACGGCCGTTCTGGCCCAGCGGAGCGTCCGCGGCGAACATCCCCAAGTGGCGACTTCGATCATCATGCGCAACAGGTCAAGAAATACGAGCGCCAGCAGCATCCCTAGGAAGCCGAATGCCCAGTTGGGCAGGTCGGGAAGCATGACGATGGAAAATAGCAGCGCCTTCACGATGGCTGCCAGCACGATCGAAACCAGTCGGTAACCGACCAGTTGTTCTCGCGGCAATGGCGCCGCGCCGAGCAGTTCGGTTTCGGTCGCAGTCCACTCAAATGGTTCCACCGGTTTCCGGCATGTCGTCTTGAGGACATGCCACAATCCGTAGCTCATCAATCCGAGTGGAATCCAAGCATTCAAGCGGGCCGGATCGGCGGCCGGCCGAAACATCATGCCGAGGATGGCCTGCCCGATCCAAACACCGCCGAGCAGGAAGGCGAGGAATGTTAGCAGCAGCCGCCGGGGTGCTCGCACGCGGCGCACGAACGTCCGGAATTTGGCGGTTGCCTGAAACCGTAAAAGGTCTCGAAGTGAAGGATGGAGTTTCAGCGCGTGCATGTTATGGATTCAAAGCTGGTGCAGCCGCACCGACGGAGTTGTGATTTTCAACGGGTGCGCCAATTGCGTTAAAGAAGGCATCTTCGAGTGTGGCGTCCTCGTCGTCTGTTCCAAACGTGGCGTTCAGTTCGCTGACCGGCCCCAGGAATCTCTTTTCGCCATCTCGCAATACGAGGATGTGGGTGCAAATGTCTTCTACCATGGCGAGCAAATGCGAACTGATCATCACGGCGCAGCCACGCTCGGCCTGTTCAACGATGGAACGTTTCAGCGTCCGGATGCCAGGTGGGTCGAGCCCGGTCATTGGTTCGTCGAGCAGCAGGGCCAGAGGGTCGTATAGGTAGGAGCAACAGATCGCCAACTTTTGCCGCATTCCCCGGGACAGGTCCGAGGCGGCCGTATGCCGTTTAAATTCCAACTCGAAACGGTCAAGCAGCGTGCCTATCTTCTCCGTCGGATCGGAGACGCCGTACGCACTGGCCGTGAACGCCAGGTGTTGCTCAACCGATAGGTCGTGAAACAACTGAGGGTCATCGGGAACGTAAGCGGTCCGCTGCTTAACAGCGAGTGGGTCGTTCGCCAGATCGAATCCAGCCACCCGAATCAGTCCACCGCTGCTGGGGATGATTCCAGTGATCGCACGGAGTGTCGTCGTCTTTCCCGCACCGTTGGCGCCGATGAGTCCCAGGACTTGGCCTGCTTCGACGGTGAACGAAAGGTCCTTCACGGCGACGCTCTCGCCGTAAGCTTTGCGAAAGTTGTTGACTTTGATCATGGGATTTCGACCGTGAAAAGTAGAAGTAGAGACCGAGCGCAGAAGTTCTCGGGAGCAGGCTTTTCAAAATCTAGTTCAAGCCGGCCATCAAAGGGGCATTTTCTGGCGTTTGCCTGATTTCGAAGTGCGTTTGCAGGGTGACTTGAATTACAACCGCTACAATCGATTCGGCCCAAGATGCATGCGGGGTGCGTGTCCGATAATCTGAGGGCAACTTTGCTGGTGTTTGTCGCCATGACGGCCATGTCGACCGCGTGCCGGAGTCCCCATGCCGAGAAGAGAATCGAGAGAAATTCATGCCTCGTTTTTGCACCCGTGGGTTGCTCGTCGCCACAATGGTCTTGCTCAGCGCCTCGTCAGTTACCAGCGATGATGGATGCCGATCCTGCCGAGTCGACTTGGCCCAGTTTGAGGGTTGTTGGCACGAAGTGGCTCGCTCGCCCAACCTGTTTCAACGCAATTGTCGCCAGTCGACCGCCGAGTATCGAATGCTGCCCGATGGGCGCGTGCAGGTGACGAATCGTTGCGCAACGTGTCGTGGTGGTTGCCGTAGCCTAGTAGGGTCGGCTTGCTCGACGAATCCTCCGTGCAACACAAAACTGATCGTCTCTTTTGACGTTCCATTCGGTCGGCTCTCGCAGCGACTTGGACGACCGAACTATGAAATTCACTACGTCAGCGCGGACTACCGGACGGCCGTCGTTGGTACTCCGCAGCGCGGATTGTATTGGGTGCTGGCTCGTGAGCCGAATCTTGATGAGGCGTCGATTCAGCATTTGCTGGCGATCGCCGCTGCGCATGGCTACGACACGAGTTGCCCCATTCGCTAAGCGTTTCCCGCCCGTTCTAGAGCAAAACTCTATTCATGCTAGCCATGCGCTATACACTAAGGGTCTCAACCGAGAGTGGTTGTCGATTCTTGTATTTGTATTTGTGAGGTGAGAAATGGACCAAGACGTCCAAGAACGTGAAGAAGTATCGTTTCAACCCCGTTCGGTGAACCATGACCAAGATGGCCACGTCGATCCGCTCCAAAGGACGTTTCCTTCCCACGTCCAAGCTTACGATGTCCTGCGACGCATTGGCGAGCTCGAAGATGCAAAGCAGTCGATCAGCCTAGAAATTCAAGAGTGCATGGCGCAACTGGAAGTGATTGCCGCCCATATCGATGAGGACAGCGTTCTCAATCGGATGCTGGCTTCGGTGTTCCCCAAAGTGGCCAAAGCGAAAACGACTGCCAAGTCGGAGGCGAAAGTTGAGACCAAGGCGGCAGCCAAGTCTCGCAAGGCAACACCGAAGCGCAAGACGTCGAAAAAGAGGTAGTGATGCTGTATCGTGCCAAGCCATGGCTGTTGGTGATGCTGTCTCTGTTTGCAACCGTCTGTCATGGCGACGTCGAAGAGCAGTGGCCCAGTTTTCGTGGACCGCTTTGTTCAGGTGTTGCCCCGACGGCCCATCCTCCTACCACTTGGAGTCCCACGAAGAACCTCAAATGGAAGACGCCGATTCCGGGCAAGGCAAGCTCGTCGCCGATCGTCTGGGATGACAAGGTCTTCTTAACAACGGCGATTCCCCAGGGGGGCAAAGTAACGGTCAAAGCGACCAGCGAAGGTCGGTCGCGGCGTCGCCGCAAGCGATTGGTGCCCAGTGAGCATGAGTTCGTCGTGTTGTGCTTGGCAAGATCGACAGGTGAGGTGCTGTGGCAGGAAGTCGCCGAAGTGGGGACCCCAAGCGAAGCGGCTCATGCTGACAACACGTTTGCCTCGGCTTCTCCCTGCACCGACGGCGAATGCCTGATCGTCAGTTTTGGTACGCAAGGATTGTTTTGCTATGACTTGGACGGCAAGCTCCGTTGGAAATCGGCCGCCTTCGGCCCGATGACGACTCGCGGTTCGTTCGGTGAAGGCAGCTCGCCGACGATTTATCGCGACTTCGTCATTCTACCTTGGGACCACGAAGGCGATTCCTACTTGGCGGCGTTCGACAAGAATACCGGTGCGCAGCGGTGGCGAATCGAACGAGATGAGCCGACCAATTGGGCGACGCCGATCGTCGTGGAACAAGAAACGGGGCCTCAAATTGTCCATAGCGGCCAGTCGTTTACTCGAGGATATGACTTGGCGACCGGAGAAGAGCTCTGGAAGTACTCTGGCTTAACGCAGCGGCCCGTCTCTACGCCGGTCAGTCGAGACGGCATCGCATTCTTCGCCAGTTCGCGAGGCGGCGCATTCATGGGGGCTGTCAATCTGTCAGGTCGCGGCTCTTTAAACGGAACCGCTAGTGAAATGTGGACGGTCACGAAGGGAACGCCCGATATTCCGTCGCTGCTGTTGGTTGGAAATCGCCTGTACTTCTTGGCTGCCAATTCGGGTGTGCTTTCCTGCGTCGATGCAACGACTGGCGAATTGATCGGTGCGGCCAAGCGATTGGGGAACATGCGTGCTGTTTATTCTTCGCCCGTCTCTGCTGCCGGACATGTCTATGTGACAGGACGAGACGGGAAGACGGTCGTGCTCAAGGCGGATGATTCGCTGGAAACGGTGGCGGAGAACGATCTCGGAGAGCCCGTCGATGCGACACCGGCGATCGTCGGTGAGGATTTGTTTCTGCGGGGCGCAAGTCACCTGTTTTGTTTTTCTCAGGCAGAAGCGGTGGCAGAATAGGGCACGAGTTAGTCGGCTAAATCCTGAATTGCGAAATTTGCAGGATGTCTTTTTGACCGCTGAGGGAAGCCGTGAGATTTTCCGATGGTGCCGAATCGATGTGTAGCGTGCAGATGGCCGCTTCGGCGCTGTCGAAGATGGTGTTTTCCATCTCTTCCACATTGATATTCTCGGCCCGCAGACCGTCCAGCACGCTGGCCAACACGCCGACACGGTTCAAATGCCGGATTACGATGCGGTGTGTTGCCGGTGAGCGATTCCCCATGTTCACGGAATTTGCAACGCGCCCCTCTTTGACGAACAAGCGAACATGCTCGACGACCGCATCGCCAATCGCTTCGGATGTCTGAGTCGTCGAAGCGCCGATGTGGGGCGTGCCAGTAATCCGTTTGGCAAGCTGTGTATCGTTGAACGGAACATCTCCGCCGCTAGGCTCTTCTTCAAAGACGTCCAAGGCGACCCGGAGCGATTTCTTATCGATCGCTTCACGAAGCGCTTCGGTATCAACGAGTGGGCCTCGCGAAGTGTTGACGAGAATGGATCCGTCTCGCATCGCGTTCAGAAACTCGCTGCCGATGAAGTGCTGCGTCTCTTTCGCAAGCGCCAAGTGAACGCTGACAGCATCTGACTGTTGGGCGACTTCTTTCGCCGTCGCGGCATGTGCCATGCCAAGCCGTTTCGCTTGTTCGGGCGTGAAACTTCGCGACCAGCCGACCACATTCATCTCCATACCTTGTGCAATCTTGGCGACGGCACGGCCAATGGCGCCCATGCCAAGGATGCCAAGTGTTCTGCCTTTCAGGCCATGGGCCTGGCTGTACATTTTCTTTTTCCAGGATCCGCTGCGCAGGTCGGCGCAAGCGTCGGCGATACGACGGTCGGCGGCGATCAACAGGCCGGCGGTCAATTCGGCGACCGCGGCCGCGTTCACGCCAGGGCAGTTGACGACATGGATGCCACGGTCGCTGGCCTTGGCCACATCGATCGTGTTGACGCCGGCACCGGCGCGGATGATCAGCGAGAGGTTGGCTGCGGCGTTGAGCGTTGACTCGTCTACCTTCGTCGATCGTACGATCAGGATGTCGCTGTCAGAAATGGCGCCTGGAAGCTGATCGGTTCCAAGTTGTGGCTGAGCGTCAACATCGCAGCCGAGCGCTTCCAACTGTTGAGTTACGCGTGAATGTAGTTTGTCAGCAACGAGCACACGGGCCATGAAAGATCTCCGCCTAAAGAGAAAAAGCAGCGTGCCGGAGTGGCACGCTGCTTATCAATTTGGCCGATGATTCAGGCGGCGGCAAGCCGCAGCATCGTGAACCTGCCGAACAAGGCTGCTACAGAGTTTCTCGTCGCAGCGTCGAGCGGCCCGTTAACTGTTTTCCACTGAAAAAGATCGGTGCAATGAAGCCGTTTTCGTCGCAATTTACGGAAACATCGACCGTGACCTCCGGCGTCTCTAAGAGAATAACGGGAGGATTGACCGAAATATTCACGCCCCGTGCGCCCACGGTGTTCATGATGCGGGTCACGACCGCTTCGGCGTCCGCGGCGGTTGAGCCCGGCACGATGACCCGACGGGCCGCTTCGTAGGCTGCGTTGTCGATCGTGTGACGGATCACGTTCATGCGTGCAAATTCGACGCACGCGAACGTGAACGCGAAAAATATGGGTAGCGTAATCGCCATTTCCACGACGACGGCACCGCGGCTTTTTCTTGGCTTTTTCATATCAGTTCTACTTCTTGGTTAATTCTGTCTGAACTTGTTTCGCAACCGTCTATTCAATGAGAACAACGGAGAGCGTTTCAGCGATCTTTTTGAAAGCCTCTTTGAGGTCACCGTTACTGTCCGCATGGATGTGAATACCATTTGCGCTGTCGGCAACTGTCTGCATGAGTACTTGATCAGCTCCATCACCGAAGGTGATCGTATGGACCGTGAAGTCGGCCGGAATGGCAACATCGAGGACGGAGACGCCTGTGTTTTCACGACCATCGGTCATCAGGACGACCGTTTTCTCTGCAAGACCTCGAGACAAGGGATCGTTCGCCAGACTTTCCAGTCCGTCCTGTAGCCCTTCTCCAATTGCCGTTGCGCCCCCAGCAAGCATCTCTTCATTTTTCTGCTTGAGTCCTGCAAATACCCCGGACATCGGAATGTCCTTCTGGCTGGTCGAGGCGTATGTAGAAAGCGAGATTCGTTCGTCGGCTGGTGTCGTTTCAAGGATCGAGACGAACTCACGAACTCCGTTCTTGAGAGCCGCTAGTTTGCTACCGCCCATCGATCCCGATCGATCGAGAACTAAGGCGATATCGCGCACGAAAGCTGTCGACGTGGATGCTTGGGTGGGTTCAAACGAGCCCGTACCGAGCACCGCGCCAAGGAACAGGGGAACGCTACCCGAGGGTGAGTCGCTGGTGCGACGCGCGTTGACCCGAATGGCGTTGGTTGGGTTTTGATTTGGTTGGAACGAGAAAGTTCCCGCAGCGGTCTGTCGCGCCGATCCAAAAACGACGTCTTCGGCGGCCAGCAGGAAAGGTTGTCCATTGACCAAATTGTTTTGGGCTGCATTCAGCGCGGCCGATCGAGCAGAAGCTACGTCCTGAGTACGGACGAGTGCTTCCGAGGCTGCTCGCGACGCCGCATCCGCAGCGGTTCGCAATTCGGTTTGGACCAAGTGCATTTTGGCGACGTCGACTGAAATGACAGTCATCGCGACAAAAATGACCATGACGATGGCAACCAGGATCAACATGGACCCACGACGTTTTCTCGATGCAATGTGCATTAAACTCTACCTTGGAAAAGAAGTGACAGATGATCAGCCGACTATTCCTTGACCATGAAAGCCTGAGCTTCCAGATTGCCGGAAAAGAAATTGAGAGTGAAAACCGAATTGGCGCCGCAGGGAGCCGTAACCGTCACTTGAATCGGCGTGCCTCGATCCAAGCCATCGATGTTGCTGGGGCTGAAACTAAAGTTGACCCCATCGATGTCACGTTCGGTAACGACCTCGTTGGCACGTGCATTGGCCGCGGCCGTTGTCCCATCATTGCGAATGGCGACACGAATCGCTTCGTAGGCAACGACGTTCAGCGATTGCTTCAGAAAAATCATCGAAGTGCATTCGATAGCGCCGAGGACCAAAATCACCAAAATTGGCAAACAGACGGCGAATTCGACGACTGCCGTTCCGCGACGGCGTGATTTGCTCTTACGTTGACGTATCATCTCTGTCTCTTTCTTCACCTAATTGCAAAACGCTGGCTATTTGCCGGCTGCCTGGGGCGGATCGTTGAGCAATTCCATTCGCTTGGCGATCGCATTCAAATCGCCTGTCAGTTCGGTCCAGAAGTCATGCTTTCGAAATTTCACCGGTTGAATTGTTTCGCCGTTGGCAAGATGTTTCATCGCATTTCGAAACGAAATCATGGGGCCGGCAAAACGATGACTCAATTTGATCGAGTCATAAAGAAAAACGGGGAACACGAAAACCAATCCGACGACTGCGACTGCATACTTGGCCCAAAGATTGCCAAAATGCTGCCTCATCGTTAATTGCTCTGTTGTGCCCAGGGCCTCCATTGCGAAAAGGAACATGAACATCACCGTTGCAGCGATCAGCCAATGGAAGACCATCTGGCGTACCAGCATGCCTTGCACTCGCTTGTCGATGAACAATTTCGTTCTTGGCTTTTTCTTAACCACGATGTCCCATTCCCCGTGCTGGACTCCCTACATACCTCCCGCTCTGTCGTTGGCGGTTAAGAAAGGTTAGGTCAAAAAATTGCCCATTTAGAGATTTGGCCAAATATCTGACAGAGTGTTTCAGCTAGGCGTTGCTGACCAGGGCCGTACAATCAATCCTTTCGTTACAATCATTGAGGGAGCTTTCGGGTATGGTTCGGTCTGCCACAGCGTTTGGGGTTTGGATCGTCATGGTTTCCATGGCGCATGGCCAGATGGCCAAAGTCGGCGATGCGGAAATTGAGGCTCAATTGCGGCGTCTCATCGGAGCGCAATCTGAGAGTTGGAATCGTGGTGACATTGAGGGCTTTATGAGCCACTACTGGATGTCAGAGAATTTGACATTCAGCTCGGGAGGAAAGACCACACGCGGTTGGCAAGCCACGATCGAAGGTTACAAACGTCGGTATTCGACGCCGGAAAAGATGGGCCAGCTGACATTTGATCAGCTGGAGATCACGCCGCTGGGTTCAGACGCAGCCTTTGTACTCGGTCGTTGGC
The DNA here is from genome assembly GCA_964480915.1 of uncultured Pirellulaceae bacterium. Lineage (GTDB taxonomy): Bacteria > Planctomycetota > Planctomycetia > Pirellulales > Pirellulaceae > CAWGCE01. Next base: position 119,538 of record CAYZRS010000006.1, read on the forward strand.
AGTTACAGCGGGACGAACCGATCGGCGGGAATTTTAGTCTCGTCTTCCGTCAGATGGACGATCGTTGGGTGATCGTGCACGACCACACATCGGTACTGAAGGGAGTGGAGCCCTAGATGCGTGGCAGGTCGTAGAAATCGGCAATGTGATTGACAACAAACAGCTGTTCTTGCTCGGTCAGGCCCGGGAAGACGGGTAGGCTCAATGCTTCCTGCGCTGCGACTTCTGTCACGGGCAGCGCCTTCGTTTCCTCTTCAAGCGAAGCAAAGCATGCCTGTCGATGGAGGGGAACCGGATAGTAGATTTCGGAACCGACTTGGGCGGTGGTTAAGTAATCTCGTAGCGAATCTCGTTGCCCCTCTTTGACGCGAATCGTGTATTGATTCCAAACATGCTCTTTCTGGTGTGAAGCGGTCGGTGTGACGAGAAAACGATCGAGCCCCGCCGCGGCGAACATGACGTCGTAGCTGGCCGCATTGTGTTGGCGCTGGCGCGTCCATAAAGATAACTGGGGCAGCTTGACTCGCAGGATGGCCGCCTGCATTGCATCGAGTCGGCTGTTGATTCCGACTTCTCGATGGTAATAGCGCGGTTCCATGCCGTGGGCCCGCAGCAGGCGAAGTCGCTTCGCAAGGGTGCCGTCTTGAGTGACCATGATGCCCGCATCACCACAAGCGCCAAGATTCTTGGTCGGATAAAAACTGAAGCAGCCCAGATCACCCCAACTGCCAGCAGGTCGACCCGCATGCTTCGCGTTCAGGGCCTGCGCTGCGTCCTCAATAACGCGCACGTTGTGACGTTGGGCGATTGTATTGATTTCGGTCATGTCGCAGCATTGACCATAAAGATGAACCGGAATGACTGCTTTGGTTCGTGAGGTGATCGATTGCTCAAACGACTGCGTACACAGATTGAAGTGGATCGGATCGATGTCGACGAAAACCGGCTTGGCTCCCAAACGCCACACAGCAGAAGCAGTTGCGAAGAAAGTAAAACTTGGAAGAATCACTTCATCTCCCGGGCCGATGTCGAGTGCCATGAGCGCCAGTAGAAGAGCGTCACTTCCCGAAGCGCAACAGATGGCATGATCGACTTGGCATAAGGAAGCGATTTCTGCTTCTAACGCATCCGCTTCTGGTCCCAAGATAAATTGATGCGAATCCATGACGCGTGATATCGCCGTATCGATCTGAGCACGAAGAGGGTCCAGCTCGCGGGGGATATCGAGCAGCGGTACTCGTGTTACAGGCACTTCGGTGATTCGTTGACTTTGCGACAAGTCGGTCGAGGTTTTCATAGACACGCTGCCCAAATCGATTAGTTGATCGGCTGTTATTTTCTGGAGACGCGAGACTACGAAGCGGTCTCGCAAAGGTCAATAACGATCATGAATTCAGGCGGGAACGAAGCTCGCCGACAGCCTCAGATGGTGTCGGATCGACCATCGTTGATGGTCCGCAAAAGTGTCAAATGGGGTGAATTGGGCAGGCGCGGGGTCGATTGCCCCAATTTTTGAGAAACTTCGCTCGTCGGTGCTAGCCTTCAGGCACGGTTCGACCAAATGCCTATAATTTGGGAAGTGCCCAAGCGGAGGGCGAACGACACGGTACACAAGTAGGAACAAAGTGCGATGCGCAAGGCAATTCTGTTTTTGACAATTCCCGTTTGCTTGTGGGCCAGCCCGCTATTTTCGCAAGAGCCCGAACTCGAACCGATTCCGTTACCCGAACCAAGTTCAATCGCGAGTGAACTGGAGCCGCTGGAGCCGACGGCCGCTATCCGCCCCGACGAGGAAGCGGAGGGGACGAGCGTCGAACAAGCCAGCTACGGCGATGAATTGCAGCTCGAGCCAATTCCTACCGATCCGGCACCGCCGATCATCCTGCACTCGCCGGTTGTCGAGTCGCGTTCGGTCGAATCGTTCGAGTCGGCCCCGACGATAGTGCTTGACGATTCGACTTACGAATTGCCGATCGAAACGCCAGCGCCCGTGATTGAATCGCCAGCGCCGATCGTCAATTCGGTTCCGACCGATGCTTCGTATTCGACCGTTGCGCCACAGCAACCAGAATGCAGTTGCCAGCAGAAGCGATCCATTGTCTCCTCATCGGCGCCCGTGGCTCCACCCGTGTACCGCCAGCCCCTTCAGGCTTATTCGGCGCCACCGCAAGTTCCGGCGAATCGGCAGTACACCGTTCGACAGCAGCAACAACCGCCGGTTCGTTATGCGGTTCCTCAGCCAACGCAAAACGGCGTGTACGTCGATCCGCGAACGGTCGTTTCCGGCAACGCGCCCGGCATGCGATACGACCATCAGGGTCCCTATACCGTTCGGCAGTCGACAGAAGTTCGTCCTGGCCCAGGGCGCACCAGAACTCAAGTGACAACTTACGAAGTCACCCGCTACCGACCGGTAACGTATCAAGTCACTGTGCCACAACGGTCGCCATCGGGCTTCGTCGTTGTTCCTCGTTATGAAGTGCAGGTGCAACCGGTGGCGCCGGTACCCCCACAGACCGGGCCCATCCGTAGTTGGTTGCGCCGGATGTAACGATCCATAGCGGTCCGCAAGCTAGGTCGGCGACCGGTTAGCTGTCTGCATCGTTGGCCGCACTGCGCTCGTGCCAAAACGTGACGAATTCGGACCAGTGCTGGAAGTGCTCTGGATCGAATACCGCTCGGCGCAATTCGTCTTTTTGCTTGCCGAACTGAGCAAACGCACGGTCATCTGTTGGCGCAAAGATGGGCGCGGGGCGGTCGTAGACGATGTTGGCGCCGCTGGCGCCTTCCGCATGGTACTGGGAAAGTCCCAGCACGCGGTCGGAGACGTAGAGCGCTTCATTGAGTTCATGCGTTACGATAAGAATGGTGAACGGTGGCAAAGCTCCCTGCCGCCGCGCTTCACAATTCTCTTGGTAGAGCCGAAGTAGCATCAGCTGTAACTCTTCTCGCGTCGCTTCATCCAAGGCGCCGAACGGTTCATCCAAAAGCAGAATAGACGGTTTCATGATCAGCGCTTGAGCAATCGCCACCCGCTGTCGCATGCCGCCGGACATCTCGTGAGGATAGCGGTGAGCCGCTTCGGCCAGATTGACTTTCTCTAGGAACTCGTCCGCTTTCTTCAAGTGCTGCTTCTTCAGGGGCAACCAACGCCACGGTTGGAACAGACGAAACGGGATACTCGTTTCATCAAGTAACAAACCGAAAGCGACGTTCTGCCGGGCAGTCAGGAAATCGTAAAGGCTGTAGTGCTGGTAGACGATACCGACGTCCCGGTTCGGCGAGGTGACCTTACGACCGTTGGCCCAGATTTCACCTTTTCGCGGCGGATGAGTACCGAGGATGGCCCGCAAAAGCGTCGACTTGCCGCAACCACTGGGGCCCACCAACGCTGCGATCTGTCCGTGCTCTACATCAAACGTAACGTCACCAAGGACTTTGTTTGATCCGAACCAATGCGACACGTTCTTGACGCTCAGTGCGTACATAGGGTTACTCGCCAAACCAGGGTGATAATCGACGACGCAAAAGAGACAATGACCAATCGATCGCAAATCCAGAAAAGCCCAGGATCAGCAAGTAGGTATAGGCGATGTTCATGCGTGTCATGCGTGACAAGATCCGCAGGCGATACCCAAACCCGACATCGGCGACAACCCATTCAGCGGCGATCAAGAACACCATCGCCGGTCCGATGTGTAGTCGAATGCTCTCAATGATCCTCGGTAGCACTTGCTGAAAAATAACCGACAGAATCACCTCCAGAGGGGACGCACCGAGAGTGTAGGCCTTAAAAACCGCGTGCTCGGAAACATCTTTTTTTGCCGCTTGGTAAATCGATTGGGCGAGCGTCGGAAAGATTCCCAACGAAATCATCGCAATAAACATCTTTTGTTCGAAACCGAACAGCAAGAGATAAATCACCAGCATCGCTGTGGGCGGGATGCGGGCAAAAAGCGACAGCGGTGGGCTGAAGAATGCCTCGGCCGCCGGAAAGCACCCCATCGCCATTCCCACGATCAGCGAAAGCGCCACGCCCAGCGTTACGCCAATGGCGAGGCGGCCGAAAGTGGCTTTCGAGTCTTCCCACAGCCACGATTCGGCAAAACCTTGGCCGTTCTCCTGGCCGGTCATGATACTCCAGCCTGCTTGGAATTGGCTCCAGCGCGGCATCGCCGTATTTGTCGGATTGATCTGATACTGGCGCTGTGCCAACCAGCAGTAGCCGCCAATCAGCATTGCGATCGACAGGAACCCGAGCGCAATCCGCGCTGGAGTGCTGATAGGTTGACGGATCATCATTGCTAAATGGCCTTTGGCTGTGTGGATTGCCGGTGTCTGATGCTATTGTCCGACAGCGGTCGTCATCCTGTCTTGCACTTTCGTCATGAACGAAGCATCGAAATCCAATTGCGCTTCGCTGTTACCAAAGCCGATCGTCGGTTCGGAAACGCAGATTTCCTGATCGACGCAAAACTTGACGACCTTGGGCATCGTCGTATTTTGGAAAGACTCGCTTCCATATAGCGCCATAGCATCTGCAGGCGTTTTGTAGAATTTCGTTTGCTCAACGACCGTCTTCATATCTTCTAGCGGCAGGCTGGAGAATTTTTCGCCGAGGGAGACGAGTGTTTCGTCGCCTTTCTCGGGGTCGGCCAGTCGTTCGTTGACGGCGTAGAACGTTTCGATCACAGCACATGCGAACGCATCTCCGCCTTCTTTTGTCAGCGAGTCGCGTCCCATGACGACCATGTCGATGATCTCTTCGGGGATCGCCGTCGAATCGAAAAGCACTTTGCTGCCTTCACGCGTTCGCAGTGTTTGCAAGACGAACGGATTCCAAACAACGATCGATTCAATGTTGTCTTGGCTGGTCTGCATGGCCTGAGCGGCAGCGGCCGGGTCCATGTTCTTAAAGGGATAGTCGGCCGAATCTTTCCCAAGGATTTCGAGGTTGCGTTCGAACATGTACTGCGAAACCGATTTCTCTAAGCCATACGAGTTCTTGCCCTTGAGGCCATCGGCATCGTCGATTCCGACGCCGATCACCGCATCGGCTCCGTCGCTAGTCGATGTCGGCATGATTGCCACAGACGCGCGGCCAATCGCCGGCGAGAGAATGTCCATGTTCGTGATGCAGACCGCATCGATCTGACTGGTCCCGAAGAGGTTGATGCAAGTGTCGTAATCGGTCTCTTTCAGGACAATATCAATGCCCCACTTCTTTTCGATGGGGCCTTGTTTGCCCTTTGCTTTGTCAATCATCCCGTACTTGTCGGCAACGCCGAAGACCGACCAGCTTGGGTATTCGCTCCATGCGAGCGTGAAGCTGGGCGTGCTCGCAGTGGTGCTGCTCGTTTTCCCCGTCGCTGTTGTGGTGTTGCTGCCGCCGCAGCCGGAAACAACCAGGGCCAATAAACAGCCAATGAGGATGGAACACTGTTTCAACATGGTATTTCTCCTAGGGGATGTTCTATTCAAATTCTCGGGCATCGTACGGTTTCGGTTCGTTGCCAAGTTGTGATGTTCGCTCTTCCGCGCGTTTGGCGACGCGGATCGTCTCGTCTAGTTCGGCGCGGAGAGATGAGAGTTCCGATTTGTCTTTCTGTGTTGCCGTGATTCTTAACTGCGTCACTTTGTCTTCCAGGAACTTTACCGACTGCCCAACTTCTAGAATTAGCTCTTCGCGCTGTTGGAGCAACAGGTCTTTAGCGCCGCCCCGCATTTGACCGGCTTGCACTAACAATTCGAACGATTGATCCAAGTAGCCAGTACAGACATGGAACAACCGGTCGACTCCATCCAGAACTTCATGAGCCGCCACCGCAATCTTCCCATCCTTGATGTCTTTTTCTAGGGTGCGATAGAGAGTCCACAATTCTTCCAATAATCGGTGGGTTCGTGGGTCTTGATCGGATTCTAGTTTCGCGTGCAGATTGGTCAGCGATTCGACTTGCCGCCGTTGTTTTTTCTCGACCACGTATTCGTAGGCTCGGTCGGTCATTTTTTCCAGGCCAAACACCAATCGACTGGCGAAAAGTCCAATACCGCCCAGCAGGCCGGCAACTCCACCCAACGACAGCCATTCTTGGCTCCCGGGTAACGCCCAAGCGGCCAGCAAGGCTGTCAATCCGCCGACGATTGGCAGCAGCGTCCCCGGCGAAGCGAACAGGTCGAGATATACTTTTCGCTTGATGTCGTCCATCGGTTATCGCAAGGGCAGGGTGGCAGGGCTCGGCTTCAACGGCAATGCTTGGGCTTCCTAGTATGGCAGCTGTCCGAGCACAAAGGAAACTGAGGTGCTGCCGCTAGGCTCTCCTCCGACGGCACGGATTCGATTTGGATCGACGCCCGCATTGATCAGATATCCTTCCGCCGCCTCTGCTCGTCGTCGAGCCAGTTCTTTGTTGGCTGCCAGATTGCCTCTCCGGCCCGCGTTTCCTTGCACAAGAACGTAGGCTTGCGGGAACGACTGAAGCTGCTCGGCCAGTTCGTCCAATGTGACTTGGCTCGTTGAAGTAAGGCGGTCAGTGCCCCGAGCAAACACCAATTTGGAAACATCCAGCGTTCCGACCGGAGAGAGCGATTCCCATTCCTTGTCGGAAAGCTTTCGCAGTGCGATCGAATCATCTCGGATCGATTCTTCGTTGATCTCGGGATGAAAGTTGGACGCTTGCAAGCCACGCAAGACCGAATCGAAGTACAGATCGTTGGGACGCCCTTGGGTAGGATCGGAAGCGATCGCGCCGGTTTTCTGCAGGACGGAAGTAATATTGCCAATCATGTCCTCCAGCAGTTGCAGGTTGCCGGGCTGCACGCCAAAGTGAGCAAAATTTTCTTGTGTGTTCTTCCACCAAATGCCATTCACGAGGCTTTCTGCTTGAGCTTGTGAAAGTGATTCGCCCGTTTGTTTGGCGTCACTCATGACCAATTCGACCATGTCTTGGCGGTGATGATGCGCACTACGAAAATACTCGCCGATCACTTGTTCAACCGTCTCTTTGTTCTTGATCAAAAAGTCTCGGTTCGCCACGATGACATCGACGATGTAGCCGCGAAAGCTGGAACTGTCGGCGACGATATGCGTGTTCGGGTTCTGGAGCACTTTCGAGACGTAGGGCTCCCAAAGGACAAACGTCTGCGGAGTCGTCGGGTCGGCTTTCCGATAGGCACGGTAGACCTCCTCCGCGCTCGATTTTGCCACAAACGGTTGTGGTCTTAAATTATCGAGATTGAAATGCGACATGACGACTCGAGCGAGCGTTTCGCTGGGCGAATCGGTGGTGAGTACAAACTGCATGTCTTCGCGGTTGAGTGCGTCTAGGTTGGGCACCGCCTTCTTGTAAGCGACCATCGCGTCTGCGCCTCGTGTCTCGTCAATGATGGCGACGATCGTACCGGGCACGTAGCCAAGGTCCGCGCAAACTTTGATCAGCGCATCGATCGTAAAGACTGCCATGTCGGTTTTGCCGCTGGCCAATCGATCGAGTCGTTGCCCGTAGTCGGCCGCATCGTCGATCAGGTTGAGTTTGACCTTCTTATTCGACAGCCGCTGACGAAAATCGTCAGACCGCAACACGGCGTAGCCACTGAATGAATCGAGAGCAAAGTCGACCGTGTTTTTGTAATGCGAGCTGGAACCACTTTGGGAAACGGCCGAGCCTTGCTGTTTGGGAAGGATGATCAGCTTGTAAGCGGCCGCCAATCCGGCCGCAACGGCCAGCCAGATGATGCACAGTGCGAGTAGTTTTCCCTTGGACACAGCAAATTCCGATGATGAGTTGTTGTGGGTCGAGCCAAAACGGACACACGTTCGATGTTAGCGGCGTGAAGTGGCTCGCATCAGCTTGCCGACGACGTTGAGGACGACAAACAGAACGATCGCTAACGTGAAGATGGAAAACTTCCTCTTCTGTTGGCGGCGATTTCCTCGGCCCGAATGTGAGGAGTTGCCGCGACGGTTCGCTGAATTCGAGTCATCGGCTGTCAGGGCGCCGATGGGAAGGTCGCCGCCCGCGGTGAGAGCGCCGAGGGCTGCTACCGCCATCCCATCTGGGAAGGCTTCGAGGAGCTCGAAATCAGACTCGCCGGTATCATTTTCGTCAGTACTTGTTTCGGCGAAGACTTCGGTCACCGCCTCGGTCAACGAATCAGGATTGTCGGCCTGGCGATAAGAGTGGACTCGAGTCGCCAGGCTATGCGTCTCTGCCATGTCGACACCAATCACATCGACCGTGAGCCCCCGCGACAGAATATCCGGCAAGAATCGGTCCACTAATTCTTCGTCGTTAGCTTCTCCGTCTGTCACCAATAGCAGGCGATAGGATCCGTAATGGTCTTTCTTGCGAGCTTCCAGCAGCGCATCGGCGCCGACTTTCATGAATTTTCCCAGCGGCGTACCGCCACCCGCCTCGACTTGCGAAATCAACCCGTCGACGCGGCCCATGTCGACCGGCCCCAATGGAATCACCCACGCGTCGCCATCGATCCGACCGTTTAGGAGCACAACACCGACGTGCGTATCGTCCGGCAGGATCTCAAGCACTTTGCGGAGGGCTCGTTTGGCGGCCAACATCCGCGTCATGTTTTGCTTGGCCATCGGTTCATTCATCGAGCCAGAATCATCCAGCACGACAATCACGTTCTTGGTCGCTGCAGCCTGGCCGACGAGCAGCACGAGTGACAGCAGCAGGGAAGTCAGGAATCGCATGTTAAGTTTTCGCTTATACCAAACTTGGAATGGATCGACTTTACAACGCACCAAGCGACTCCCTTAGAAATCAAAATCGGAGTCCTGAATTGCCTCAGCAGGGACGCGAACGATACGGAATTCGACGCGCATGTTTTCCTTCGCTTCATTGAGGTTCTTCGGTTTGGGTACGACCGGCTCCAAGATTCCGGCTCCGACCGGCTGCATTTGGCTGGCGTCCAGATTCAGTTTTTGTGACTTGGCATATTTAACCAAGGATTCTTTGACGGCCGTGGCGCGGGCCAGGGACAAATTCAATGCCGATTGCATCGTATCTCGAGGCTTGTGCTTCGTCCCTTCGAATTTTCCTGCGGTGATCAGTTTGACCATTTCATCGGTCGCATTGGTATCCATCGGCCGACCGTTGAGGAAGTACTTGTAGCTGCCTCGCGCGCCGGTGCGTTTGATGATTCCCTTTTCGATTCCTGCGCTGATCAGTTGCTGGAGGGTTTTGGTGGGGTCGGAATGACCGCGAATCACGACGACGGTATTTCCAAACGTGGAAGCCGATTGAATCGCGCGATTAAATTCGGCACCGTAACGATCAGAAGAGAATGACGATTGGTTGGGATCAAAGCTAATCGTAAAACTTACAATGGTGCGGTCATCAAGTTCTGCTTCGGGAGAGAAATCCAACGTTTCGGCATCAATCCGGCCGCCAGACGTGGACGGTTTGACGTAGGCGACGTTGGCCATCTTGGCTAGGGCTGCGTAATCCAATTGTGGTGGATCGAAACCAGAACGGGCTGCCGCGTAGCCCCAATCGACGGCCATGTCTAAAGACTTCTTCATCGTCGGTTCGAACCCGCTGACGTTACCTTGGTCTTCAAAGAAGGCGATCTGGCCTGGCAACCCGACGAATCCACAATCGAGCAACAGTCCGTGTGCGTCGACTTCCAAGGTTGGCAGGACGTCGGCTCCAAGGATTTTCTGAGTCATCGTTAGCAGCTGACGGTAGTCGTTGTTCATTCGCCCTGACGATTCGAAGTTGTCGCGCATCTTGATTGTTGCTTCGGTGCCTGCCAGGTAGGCGGCCACGAACTTCTCGACCTGGGGCCGATTCGCTTTGAACCAATCGGATCGAACGGCATACACATCGGCGATCGACCGCGACATTTGAGCCGTCGAGTTCAGGACGTGAGCTCCCTCGACGGTCCCTTCCGCGCCAGTGCCAACTCCGTCTCCGCAGAGACCCAGCATGTCCGGTGTGATGACGCAGCAAGCGTCGATCGACCGATCACGTCGGAATAGTTCGGCCGGACCTTTGGGTCCACTTAAGTCGGTGACCCAGACGATTTCGACGTCATTGCGACTAATCTGTGCCGCCGCCAACGAGTCGTAGAGCAATCCGACGTGCGGGCCACCTTGTTGGCAGGCAATGCGGACTTTCTTGCCTTCCCGCTTCAAGTCATTCAGTGTGTTCAGTCCTTTTCGCGACACGAGATGGTCGCCGGCACTCCACGACAGCTGCAGAATAATGACCGGTTTCGTGTTCGGATTCGAGCCTAAGACTTCGCTCGCCTGGCCTAGCATGCGGTAGGTGCCGCGCAGGAATGGTGTTTTACCGCTCATATAATCTTTGACTTGACCAATGAAGTCGTCTCCCTTGGTCAACTGGACGTTCAGCCCCTGTTTTGCAAACAGAGAATTTGGAGCCGTTTTCAGGCCGCCGTTTGCGTAGAATGTAGCCACGTCGCCACCCCAGGTGATGAAGGGCACTTTGATCGGGTCGCCGGTTTGGACTGCCCCAACAGAGACCGGTCCCACGAGCTGGGAAAATCGTTCCTGAGCAGAGGCCGAGCAGGTGAGGAGTGAGAGCAGAAGAAAGAGGGCCGTTAGCCGAAAACGTGTGCGCATGTAAACATCTCACGAGGGTTGAATGGTCCACTTAATTTGCGATCGGCGCTCGGTTAAATGAGCCGCGACGGAGAGCAACAAGAAACACCAGGAGTTTAAGCCCCCAGGTGTGGAAGAAGAACCCAAGTTGCCCCACGCAGACGGGTTGTTCTTAAGGGTTCGCGCCTGCGGTCGCATTATGGAATTCTGGTCCTTGGGCGTCAAACGCGAACCGGCCCGATTCGATCGCATCTGTGGAGTACGGGCAGATTTACGACTTGCCGGCGAAACGGCAATCTCTGGACAAACAACCGTCAGCTAACCGTGAATCGACTCGCCGAGACCCTGTGTGTAAGCTTGATAGATCAGTTCATTGGAGAAAAATCGTTATGCACATGGATGAATCGCAAAAAATCGATTCTGCTGAGGCCGGGCCGCAGGCCGGCTCGATAGAAATTGGTGGCATTCGCTTGCATCTCAGCCAACCGCATGAGATTGACGGCGAATGGATTGGTCAAGGCGAGCTCTTGCAGCAACTGCTGGCTTGTTGGCTGGTCGTTGATGAAAAAGACATTCCCTTGTCGCCCCGTCTGGTGGGATCGCCCGGTATGGGGAAGACCGCTTTGGCGACGGCTGGAGCCCGCATGCGGGACCAGCCACTCTACATTTACCAGTGCACTGCCGATACGCGCCCCGAAGATTTGCTGATCACACCGGTCCTCGCCGAGAATGGCCGCATCGCCTATCACGCCTCGCCCCTGGTGTCGGCAATGATCTGTGGTGGGATTTGCCTGTTGGACGAAGGCAATCGGATGAATGAGAAGTCATGGGCCAGCCTGGCGCCGTTGCTCGATCATCGTCGCTATGTCGAGAGTATCGTCGCCGGGATTTCGGTGAAGGCCGATCCCGAATTTCGCTGCGCCGTGACGATGAATGAGGATGAATCGACCTACGAAGTCCCCGATTACATCCTGAGCCGCTTACAACCGACACTCCAGCTCAGTTATCCCAACCGCGAAGACGAAATGGCGATCCTCAAGTATCACCTGCCGTATGCGGAACCGGAGATGTTGGCGATGACCGTTGCTTTCTTGCAGCAGTCACATGCTCTGAATCTCGATTTTTCGCCGCGAGACGGGATCAATCAATTGCGTTACGCGATGAAACGATTGTCGCAAAACCCTGATCATCCGATCGCTAAAGATGATGCCTGGCGAGAAGCGCTCCAGCAGTGCTTGGGTGACGACGCGGTCGATCTAGAAACACTGGCCGAGCGCAAGCGGCGAACGCTGGGCGGTGACGCGGTACCGCTCGGTCTGGGTGATTTCTTCTTCTCACCCGACGACCCGCTTCATCCAGATGCTGGGTCCGAAGATGAGTTTGACGACGATGACGTTGATGACGACTTGGATGCGGACGGGTTTTGAACCAGCCGCCTTCTTTCATTCGACCAGACCAGTTCTTCGTGTGGTGGTGCCATGCCGCTTAAGCTCTCCGAACGAATATCGATGTTGCCAGTGATCCACGGCAGTGGCGATTTTGCGAATGCCGTTCGCCAATACCTGCTAAGTCACGCGTGCGATTGTCTGGCGGTGCCTCTACCGCCCTCGTATGAGGAAGACGTGCTGGCGGCGATTCAATTCTTGCCGATGCCATCGATCGTTTCGCAGCGAACGACCAGTTACCGTACCGAATGGACACCCAGTCAAGAATCCGAGGAACAGGAATCGCTGGAGACTGCCAACTACGTACCGATCGATCCGTGCCAGCCCGTCATTGCCGCACTGCGCATGGCCATGGGGGAACACATTCCGTGTGAATTCATCGATCTGGACAGCCTTGAGTTTCGTACAGAAAACTCGAGCTTGCCCGATCCCTACGCGCTCAAAAACGTATCGCTGGATCAATTCGCGGCGGCCGTACTGCCCGCGATCAGGCGTCCTGAAGACGAATTGACGATCGCCAGGATTCGACGGATGGCGAAGCGTTTGCGTGAGTTGGAAGAGCAGCATCAATCGATTGTCTTTGTTTGTTCGGTTCACGAATGGCCTTGGATTCGTGAAGCTTATACCGAACAGCTTCCCGATACGGCGTTCGACGAAGACGTTCGATCGACCGAGACGCATGTGCTCAGTCCTGAAACACTGATGTTCATGCTGGGCGAGTTGCCGTTTATCACGAGCCTCTACGAACGGGCCCGCAACAAATTGGAAGATGATGCCAATCTGTCGGTGGATGGAGTGAAAGAGCTGCTGATTTCGGCCCGTCGGGAGTACGACCGCGAGATGGGCAGTCGGGGCCGCAAGATTACACCCCACCTCCTTTCGACGAGCCTGAAGTACATTCGCAACTTGACCCTTTTCGATCGCCGTCTTACTCCCGACTTGTACAACATCGTGATTGGTGCCAAGCAAGTAGCGGGTGACAATTTTGCGTTGCATGTGGCCGAACTGGCGGCACGGTACCAGTACGATCGTGACACGCCGTTTGAAGAAGCCCAGATGAGCATCGACAAGCTTCGTTATCCAGACGGGGAAATGGTCAGCCCTGTCAGCCGCTTGCCTGGACCGCCACTGATGTGGAGGAGCTGCAAGTTAAGGCCCCGTCCCGACGATTCGACACGGGACCAGTGGCAAATGCGGTGGAACCCATTTGCACAGTGCAGTTGGCCGCCCGAAGATCAGCAGATCGAAGATTTCAGAACGCATGTGGCCGATCGAGCCAAAGCCATCATGGGTTCGGATCTTGCCAAGACCGAAAAATTTTCGACCAGCCTCAAAGACGGTTTGGATATTCGCGATACGTTGCGCAATTGGCACACGGGCGACTTGTACGTCAAAGTGTTACCACCATCACGAGGACATTTGGATGCCGTGGTGATGCTGTTCGATTCGCCCGTCGATCCGCGAGAGTATACTTGGCGAACAACATGGTTTGCCGAGCATCAAAACGAATCGACGCTGGCGTTTTTCGCCTCTGACTTTCGCCAAGAGATGGTCGGACCCGGGATCGGGATTGGCACTTACGGGGGAGCGCTATTTTTGTTTCCCCCAGTCGCCATCTCTGACATTTGGACCGATCGACGGCTCGATTTCACTGAGACTTTGGAAGAGAGAGTCTTGGCAGCTGCCTGCATGTACTCTCAGTGCTCGCACATTGCACTGCTTTCCCCGTTGCCGCCTGGGGCTGGCTGGCGCCGTCTCGCAAAGCGGTTCAAAAAGAAGTGGGTCCATGTACCGCTGGGCTCATTCGGGGCCTCGACCGTGGAACGATTGCGAACGGTCCATGTGCTGAACGGTCACGAGGTACGCAGCTATGCTGACGAATTCATCCGGAAGTGGTGAAAGCGGGAAGTGACCGCTCTACGCCTCGTAACGGCCTGGCCGCTCTCTCCAGTTGCTCGTAGATAGCACAGGCAAAATCCAGGTCCAACTGAATTTCGAATGGTTGGACTGCGGTGTTCATGGGTGTGGCTGCGCTCCAGGTTCGCGGGATGACGACGACAAATCCCCCGATGATTTGGACCATGGCTGTGGGCCGGATGAGAAAAAGTTCGGTCAGTTCTGACGTGAATAATTGTGACGCGGTTTCGGGGCAACTGCTAAAGGCATTCCAGCGACTGCCAAGCGGCGTTGTCAGTGGCATCGCTTGGCCTGTTGCCTGCACGCTCTTTACCCATGTTGGTTGGTAGGCTGCAAGCGGCTCGTCGGTGCCTGCGATGAACAGATCGGGAAGCTGCGCCAGTGGCCGAAAGAAAATGATCGCCTCGGCAACTCGACGACGGCTGAACTGTTCTTTGTCTGTGTCCTCACAGAGGTTGGCTTGCAGTTGCTGCATCGCCTTGGCAAGCTCCAGCTTGGCGGCTTCTTGGTATTCCACTTCCAGCATTGCGATGGCCTGTTTTCGATACTCACCAAACAGATTGCAGTGGACCTTCGTGGGGCAACTGGTAGGCAGGTACGGGATGGACTTGGCAGACTCGCCCAGTACGGGGGAGTGCCACGTGTTACGCAGTGATGGGTGATCAGTCACGATCTGTTGAATGCACGATTGGTGAGCTTGTGCTCGCTGGCCGGCTCGTTTCATTCGCTGCTTCGCCCGACACCCAAAGCCGACGGGAACGATCACCAGCAGCCACTTCACGACGCGATGCAAGTTATCGTTTTGTGACAACCACTCACCAGACAAAAATTCAGGGAGGAAACAAACGGCAGCAATGAATGCAAGAACTCCGATGAGAAATAACGTCGTTTTCAGGTTCAACCGTTGGAGTCGACGTTCAGAATAGTGGGCGCGTTGGCTTTGCGAAGTTGCCTGGCACGACGCCACCACCTCGGCCATCAGGTTGCGAGCCGCGGCGGCAGTCCGTTCTGTTTCAAACCATCGATTGGGCATGATGTTGAGTTGTCCGTTTGTTCTTGAAAGGATCGGGTCCCGTGCCCCAAGAAAAATAGCACACAATCGGACGGCCATAGGAAAGTCCTAGGTTTCGCCGAAATGAGCCGTTATAAGGCGATTTTGGCCGTCTGCAGGCGGCCGTAGATTTCGCTATGCTGACACATTCGAGGCAGCCCAAGTTTCACTGAAGGAGGCCCGCGATGGTCCCTGCGATTCCCGAAAATTGTAATACGGTCAACGTCTATCTGATTGTCAAAGATGCTGAGAAAGCGCTTGCTTTCTATGCGAAAGCGTTTGGTGGCGAGGTCGGCGTTTGCATGAAGATGCCGGATGGAACGGTCCTCCATGGCGAGGTCAAAATCGGCAACTCGACGATCATGGTAACTTCCGAAAACCCTCAATGGGAACTGAAATCTGCGGAAACACTGGGCGGGTCACCTGCCTCGATCCATCTCTACGTTGACGATGCAGACTCGTCATTTGCGAAAGCGATCGCCGCCGGTTGCACCGAAATATCGCCCGTTCAAAACCAGTTCTGGGGAGATCGCTACGGTAAAGTGGCCGATCCATTCGGATTCCAATGGGGTGTCGCGACGCACATCGAAGACGTTTCAGAAGAAGAAATGGGGAAGCGTGCCCAGGCCTGGTTTGCCGAGATGGCAGAGGCGGGGCACGAAGGATGATTGCGTTGCAGTTGGTTTCCAGCCGCTGCTAGAACAGCTCTCGTTGAATTTCCACGCACGCAGCGCCTTCGTTGCGTGCGTTATTTACATGCGGGCTGACTCGATCCACTTTCATTTGATCGGACGGAAAAGGGACGAGCAGCGGTTCCAAGAATTTCCGATCTTGAAATTCAGTGTCGAGCCACATTTCATAATGCTTGGGTTCGAGGATGACCGGCATGCGTTCGTGCAGATGACTGGTAAGATCGTTGGAATCCGTGGTGAGGATCGTGCATGTTTCGATGGGGCTGTCAGTTTCGGGGTTTTGCCAACGCTCCCACAGCCCGGCCATCGCGAATGCCGATTCGTCTTGCCGGCGTATCCAGTGAGGCTGTTTCTTCTTGCCTTCGGCACTCCATTCGAAATAGCCATCGGTCAGTATGAGACACCTTCGGCGCTTGAACGCGCTGCGAAATGCCGGTTTGTCGGCCGCCGTTTCGCTCCGCGCGTTGATCATGCGAGCGCCCATGCGGATGTCCTTTGCCCAGGATGGCACAAGGCCCCACCGCAGCAGCGACAGTTCACGATGCCGTTTGGGATCGTGTCTAATGACTGGGGCGTCCTGAGTCGGTGCGATGTTGAAGCGAGGTTCCAGTGTCGGGCCAACCGACAATTCAAATTGCTTCACCAAGACCGGCGTAGGTGTTCGCAGCGTAAATCTTCCGCACATGAATCGACTCCTGGCGACTCGACGACAACCGCATACAGCGTTAGGCTGATCACAAACACACAATTTACGGTCACACGATGCCCGCCGACAACCGTTTTGCTCATCAGGAGTATACCTCCAAACCGCCCCAAGCTGCCTACGAGATGCTGCAGCCGGCCTTGCCGTTGCGGGTCGACTGTCCCGAGTTTGCAGCACCATTAGCCCGCATCGCTGCTGAGTTGCGGGCTCAAAAAGTGGCTCATGTTTTTCTTGTCCACGGTACGATTGTGGGAACCGATACGCTGGGGCTCATGCGAGAGCTTTCGCGTTGGATGCCAGAGGTGTCGGAATACCTGTGCCAGCAAGAGAAGCTACTCGCCGACACTTTGCTCGGTGATACGGCCAACTACAGCCAAGGATTTGCTGAAGAGTTTGAGAGAGCTTTGGCGAGTGATGAGGGGCCGGTGATCCCGGTGCGACGGTTCCTGTGGTCGAGCGAAAACCACCATTTTGGTCGCGCCGAAGCGGCGGTGCGATTGTTGGCGGAGATCAAAGCTCTGGCGCTCGCGACGGATGAACGGGTGCTTCTTTGGGGACACAGTCATGCGGGAAATGTCTTTGCCCTGCTGAGCAATCTGATTGGCGGCACGTCCAAATCGGTAGAGGCAATGTATCGAGCAGTTCGGTCGGTTGTCGGTGCTCGCCTTGAGCGTGAACAGGAATCCGAGTCTCAGGCGAATGCTTGGGGAGAAGTCGCTGCGTTGATTGATGACGGTGGTCTGCAGCATGCGGTCGATCTGGTCACTTTCGGCACGCCAATTCGTTATGGATGGGAATCGAACGGATATGGCAAGCTACTCCATTTTGTGAATCATAGGCCCGTTACGGGGTTGCCGGTTTACCGAGTCCCGTTTCCACTTTCGGTCGAGCAGATGGTCAGCTCTGAGTGTGGCGATTTTCTGCAGCAGCATTTTGTCGCAGGAACCAATTTTCCGCCGAACGTCTTGGCGTGGCGCATGTGGCAAGTGGAGCGCAAACTCGGCAAACTGTTCGAGCGGGGCAAGAAGAAGCGTCGTCTTTGGCAGCGTCTGTTGTGTGGACAGCGAGTGCCCAGTGAAGGGGATTGCCTCTTGGTCGACTATGCGGCCAGTGATCCGCAGAACGCAGCCAAGCTCATGGGGCACGGGATTTACACGCGGTCCGACTGGCTGAGCTTCCATTTAGCCGAAGTGGCGCGGCGATTCTACGGTGCGAAAGTCTGATCGGAGACAAATTCAAAACGATGAATGACGTCCTAGTGGTACGAACGACAATGCCCAGTCGTGAAGCGGCCGACGCCCTGGCCCTGGCGCTTGTGGAGGCTCGATGGGCGGCTTGCGTTCAAATTGGAGGCCCCGTCGAGAGTGTGTATCGATGGGATGGCAAGATCGAGCGGGCCACCGAGTGGTCGTTATCGATCAAGACGGTGTCGCGGTTGTATCAAGAGCTCGAGCAATTTCTGATTGAAAAACACGATTACGACGTGCCTCAAATTGTTGCAGAGAAGGTGGCCGCCAGCGAATCCTATGCGGCCTGGCTGCGAGATCAGCTGCGGTGAACAGTTTCGGAACCGAGGAAAACAATGAGACCCGACATGCTCCAGTTCCATTGCTGTGTTCACCGAGCACCAAACGAATCAACGAAAAATCGGCAAGCTCAGTCGGTGTCAATCCGCGGACAGAAGATCACGACGATCCGATTTGAGCAGCCTTGGGAGGCGCTACCGGTCACATTTGAAGAGGCGGCGGAGCGGCTGGAGTCGATTGCCGGGCTGCATTTTGAACTCGACGGTTGGTTCATTTGGGGCGAAGGAGCCGGCGCTGGCCGCTGGCAAGTCGATGGCCAGTTGTCAGATGGTGGCGAGCACCTCGAATTTGTAGAAATGAAAGGGAAATGTCCAGCCGAGGCATTAGATCAACTGCTGTGCGCATTCGGCAGTGAACAGGCTCCCCTGGCGATCCAGCTGATCCAAGAGGGGGTCTTTGTAGACGTCGTAACGCTGAAGCAATTGGCTAAAGTCGGCCGCCTTGACTAACTGACGCGAACAGGCGGACGACCGATCGAGTAATAAGTGAACTGCGCTTCTTCCATCGTCACGATGTCGTAGAGATTGCGGCCGTCGAAAATCACGTGGCCGCGAAGTCGTTTTTTCATGTCGGCGAAATCGGGTGTTCGGAATTCAGACCATTCGGTCATGATCGCCAACGCATCGGCGTTATCCAGCGCTTCCATCGGTCGTTCAAAATAGGTGAGCTTGTCACCGTAGATCTCTTTGACGTTGGCGTTCGCCTCGGGGTCGTGGACCTGTACTTTTGCGCCCAATTCGAGCATCCGATCGATCAGAACGAGTGCCGGAGCTTCGCGGATATCATCGGTCCGTGGTTTGAATGCCAATCCCCAGACGGCGATTGTCTTGCCATTGACGTCCCCAAAATGAGTCTCGATCTTCTGCTGAATCGTGTGTTTTTGACGTTCGTTAACCCAGTCGACGGCATCCAGGATGCGAGCTTCGATACCACACTCGCTGAAAGTGGCAATCATGGCCCGCACATCCTTCGGGAAACAACTGCCGCCATAGCCGGCGCCGGGAAAGAGGAAGGAGAAGCCAATGCGCCGATCGTGACCGATACCGCGACGAACATCGTTGATGTCGGCTTCAAAATGTTCGCACACGTTCGCCATCTGATTGATAAAGCTGATTTTCGTGGCGAGCATCGCGTTGGCGACGTATTTGGTCAGCTCGGCGCTCTCCGGTGACATGACCAAGAATGGATTGTCGGTACGGAGGAAGGGCCGATATAGCTTGTGGAGAATGTCTGCCACTTCTTGACGACGAACTCCAACAACGACACGGTCGGGCTTGCTGAAGTCATCGATTGCCGCGCCTTCTTTGAGGAATTCCGGGTTGCTTGCGACATCGACTTCGCGCCCGGTGAGTTCATTGAGTTTGTTGTAGAGTTTGCGGTTCGTGCCAACGGGTACGGTACTTTTGGTGACGACGACAGCGTCTTCTCGCATGTGCGGCGCGATCGCGGCAGCCACGGCCCATAGTGCTGATAAGTTTGCCGCTCCGTCGTCACCTTGAGGCGTTCCGACTGCCAAGTAGATGACGTCGGCATCTTTCACGGCCGCTGCTGTATCGGTGGTGAAGTGCAACCGACCCAAGTCGGTGTTGCGGCGAACGAGGTCGGTAAGACCTGGCTCATAAATTGGGATTTGCCCATCATTAAGCGACTTGATTTTCGCCGCATCGATATCGATGCACGTAACGGAATTACCGCTATCGGCAAAACAAGTGCCCGTCACGAGGCCGACGTAACCAGTACCAACAACAGCAACATTCATCTGGGTAACACCTTGGAAGAATTTATCGAGATGGATCGGTCAAGAACTGCGCATTTCTGCGTCCGGATGGTGAGTCGATCCGAGTCCCCATCGTAATTCGAGGGGGACTTGGTGCAAAGGTTCGAAAACCACAAGAAGTCGCCGAATCTGGGTGCCAGAGGGCGATAATCGTTGCGATTGTTACTCGTCTTCGTCGGAACCGGCAGGTTCCTCGCCGGACGGTTCATCCGAAATTTCAGGGTCGCTTTCTGCCTTTTCGGTATCTCCATCCAGCGACTCTTCGTCACCTTCTGGATTCTCCTCGCTGTCAGCCGGAACTCGAACCACAGCGGCCAGCGTATCGGCTTCGTCGAGGCTCATGATGCGAACGCCTTGCGTGTTCCTTCCGATAACAGAGATGTCGTCGACGCGAATGCGTTGCAGTTTGCCACGCGAGGTCATCATGATGATTTCGTCACCACCCTCGACTTGGCAGATTGCCACGACCGGACCGTTGCGATCGGTGGTTTTAATGTCACGCAAACCCTTACCGCCACGTTTTTGCGTGCGGTAGCGGGCGGACGAACTGCCTTCGTCTTCCGTTTCGTTTTCGATGGCACCTTTGTTGGGGCCGAAAGGTGTTCTTTTTCCGTACCCGTTTTGACAGACGGTTAGCAGGGTCGCTGCTGGATTGGCAATCACCATGCCGACAA
Source organism: uncultured Pirellulaceae bacterium (assembly GCA_964480915.1). Taxonomy (GTDB): domain Bacteria; phylum Planctomycetota; class Planctomycetia; order Pirellulales; family Pirellulaceae; genus CAWGCE01. The sequence goes on from CAYZRS010000006.1 coordinate 139,968, forward strand.
CGTGATCGCCGGCAGATAGCGATATCCCTTTCACGCCACTCGTATTTCGCCCCATCGGTCGGGCGTCCGATTCTTCAAATCGAATCGCCATGCCGGTTTCGGTGGAGAGGATGATTTCGTCTTCTGGTTTTGCGATCGCGATTCCGACCACTTCGTCATCGTCCCGTAGCTTGATCGCGATGATGCCACCTTTCTTCGGGCGGCTGTACGCGTCGAGCGGTGTCTTTTTTACGAGGCCATTGCGAGTCGCCATGACGAGGAAATGCCCCGGCAGGTCGAAATCTCGTACGGCCCGGCAGCCGGCAATTTTCTCGCCTTCTTTCAGGTTCAGCAGATTGACGATCGCTCGCCCGCGACTTTCGCGGCGCAGCTGGGGCAATCCGTAGACTTTCTGCCAATAGACTTTGCCTTGGTTGGTAAAGAACAGCAGGTAGGCATGCGTACTGGCGACGAACAGGTGTTCGATCGGATCTTCATCTTCCGTCTTGGCTCCCTTGAGTCCTTTGCCGCCTCGTTTTTGAGCGCGGTAGACGCTGGAAGGGGTGCGCTTGATATAGCCGTTATGGCTGATCGAAACGACCATCGTTTCCTCGGTGATGAGGTCTTCCAGGTCGATATCGCCCAGCTCTTCGCCACTGATGACGGTGCGACGCGGGTTGGCGTGCTTCTTCAGCAATTCGCCACATTCCTCTTTGATGATCTCACGAATATTTTGTTCATCTGACAGGATGTGCAGGTATTCTGTGATCTCATCCAGCAGCTTCTGGTGCTCTTCACCAAGTCGCTCCTGTTCTAGGTTCACCAATTGTCCGAGCGTCATCTTAAGGATGGCGTCGGCCTGCACTGCGGTCAGTCGGTAGGTGTCGGCGACACCGCGCTCGTCTTGAAACAGCTTGAACCCAGCATCGCCCAGCGCTCGCTGCATCATCGCAGAAGGGCACTCGACCCCCATCAGGCCTTGCTTGGCTTCCGCCTGCGTTTTTGATGCTCGAATGATGCGAATGATCTCGTCAATATTGGCCAACGCCAGAAGCAGGCCCTCGACCGTGTGCTTACGCTTGCGCGCTCGACTGAGGAGATATTGAGTTCGTCGTCTGATCACCGTCGTGCGGTGACGAATGAACTCGAGCAGCATGTTCTTCAATGACAGGACGCGAGGCTTGCCATCGACGAGCGCCAAGAGAATGATCGAGAACGTATCTTGTAGAGGCGAGTACTGATAAAGCTGGTTCAGCACGACCTCGGGGTCTGCGTCACGCTTGAGTTCAATCACCAGGCGAACGGGCTCTTTCAAGTCGCTCTCGTTGCGAATACCGCTAATGCCCTTGATGCGCCCATCGGTCACCAAGCTGGCGATTTTTTCTTCCACTCGATCCCGCTGCTGCATGTAGGGGATTTCGGTGATGACGATGCGGTTGCGACCTTTCACTTCATCGATCACCGCCTTGCCACGCACGAGTACCGTCGAGCGGCCCGTATGGTAGCCACGTCGGATTCCGCTGCGGCCACAGATCGTACCGCCTGTTGGGAAGTCGGGCCCTTGAACGATTTCCATCAACTCGTCGATGGAAACTTCCGGTTCTTCGATGACGCGAATCAGCGCGCCGCAAATCTCGCCCAAATTATGAGGCGGGATCGAAGTGGCCATACCGACGGCAATACCGCTGGACCCATTTACCAGCAGGTTGGGGAACTTGCTTGGCAAGACGACCGGTTCGGTCCCTTTTTCATCGTAAGTCGGAGTGAAGTCGACGGTGTCTAGCTTGATGTCATCGAGCATTAGTGCTGCGATGTGGGACATGCGTGCTTCGGTATAACGCATGGCAGCGGGAGGCAGGCCGGCGATCGATCCGAAGTTACCTTGCTTGTCGACCAACATGTGTCGCGTGTTCCACTCTTGCGCCATGCGGACAAGTGTCGGATAGATCGCTCCATCACCGTGCGGATGATAGCGCTTCATGGTCTCGCCGACGATACCGGCGCACTTCGAAGTCGAGCCGCCGGGCGACAGATTCAGATCGTTCATCGCCATCAGGATGCGGCGCTGGGACGGTTTGAGGCCGTCTCGCACGTCAGGCAGGGCCCGACTGACGATCACGCTCATCGCGTAGGTCAGGTAGCTTTCCTTCAGCTCATCCTCGATTGGCAGGTTGATCATTCGACCGCCATTCATGTCGGGCTGCTTCTTGCCGCCCGTCTCGTCCGAGTCGTCCGAGGGATCCGACGCAGAGTCAGAATCTTTCGCCAAGAGATAGTCCTTTCTGTGGTCGAAAAGTCGACCGTTTTATCGCTTCACCGGCCGGCAAAACACTTCGCCCGAAGTGCCCAGAGGCTCGCTTGGGAACGCTGCCTGGCATGCATGGGGGGGCCGGAAATTGTGGCTTATTTCAGCCCCTCAATTTACCAATTTTCAGACAAATTCTCAACCGCCCCATGCCCCTGTGAAGCCCTTAGAAACAGCCCAAAAACGGCTTCCGACAGGCGGCATTCGATCCACCTTCAATGAGTTCGCCTTGCCTTGCCTTGTGGTGCTAGGTATTATGCCTAGTGTGGTTAGGTAAGTCGGTTTTCGCAAAGGCATCAACGTGGTTTCAAAAGAACTGGTTGCGGCGTCCACCCGCCCGCTGGTCCTCAGCGTTTTGGCGTCCAATGAGGATTACGGATACGCGATCATTCAGCGGGTTCGGCAGCTTTCAGAGGGCGAATTGGAATGGTCGGAAGGAATGCTGTATCCGGTGCTTCATCGACTAGAAAAGGAGGGCCTGATCCTGGCCCGTTGGAAAGTTGGTGAATCGGGTCGCAAGCGCAAATACTATCGGCTTAGCGTGAAGGGTCGTCGCGCATTGAGTACTGAACAGCAGCAGTGGAATTCCGTCCACGAAACGTTACTGAAATTATGGAGCCCGAAAATATGTCCCGCTTAGATGTACTCCAACAGGAAACGCAGTTGCAGTTGGATCGCTGGATTCGCAAAATATCACAGACCGAGACGTTGAGCGCCGATCGCTTGGCAGAATTGCGGGATCATGTGATCGATGCCACGCTCGAGCTTCGCAAGTTAGGGATCACCGAATCGGAAGCGGCGCTGGTGGCTGTTTCTCGGATGGGTCGCGTCGAAGATTTGGCGAGCGAATATTCTAAGTCGGACAGCAGTTATGTGTGGACGCAGCGAATTTTCTGGATGTGCATCG
>CAYZRS010000007.1:0-76463 GCA_964480915.1 uncultured Pirellulaceae bacterium
CACTTGTTGGCCGAAAAATGGACCAGACCCTTGGTCTGCGCTGCCTTTTTGTGGGCTGGCTTAATTACGATTCTGTGAAACGTTGCAGCGATAGGAACTCGCCAGGCAATTGCGTGTGTCCATTGATCGACAATTGAATCAGCATTTCGGCGATCACGGGCGTAAATTTGAAGCCGTGGCCCGATAGTCCGGCGGCGAAGCTGATTTGTGAGTGCTGAGGATGGCGGTCCACAATAAAGTGCTCGTCGGGGCTCATGGTGTAGAGGCAGGTGTCGTGGTGTTGGTGAGTCAGGTCGACGTCAACCACCTTGTTGACGAATTCGTCCACGCGTCGCCGGTCGAGCGGGTCTTCGCCGCGGGAAGGAATGCTGGGATCCGTCAGCAGCTCGCCACCACTGTGCTCAGCCACTTTGACCCCTCCGCCGTCGACCGCTGGGGTTCCGTAGAAGTAGCCATTGGGCATGTGGAAGAAAAAGGAGGGCGTATCGGGCGCCGAAAGGTGCGCTCCCGCATCGTACCAATGCAAATGCTTGCGGACGACTCGCAGCGGAATCGGTAGGCCGAGCAATCGGCACGCCCAGGGACCGGCGGTGATGATCAGACGGGCCGCCGAGAATGTTGCACCGTCGGTAACGACGTCCACGCCACCCGTCGTTTGGCGGATTTCACGGACGGGCGATTGGAAGTGCGTTACGGCGCCATGTCGCTTGGCCAGGGCGAGTTGCTGTTCGACGCACGGCTCGACCAGCAGCAGGCCGGCATCCTCCTCGACCAAAATCACCATCTCCTCCGGCACCGAGAACGCTGGATGCTCCCGTCGGAACTCGTCGTGCGAAGGGCGGCGGACGGCGAGTCCGTGCGTGTCGGCACTCGCTTCGATTCCGCGGATGATCTCACCATCGGCCGGGCCGAACTGAGCCAGGCCGACGCGATGGAAGAGCGTTTGCCGAGTCTCCGTTTCGATCGCAGCCCACAGTTCGTAGGCCCGCTGTAACAACGGCACATAATTCGGATGCTCGAAATAGGCTTTGCGAATGATCCGAGTCTGCCCATGCGAGCTGCCTCGATCATGGACTGCGCCAAACTGCTCGATGCCGACGCAGGTATGGCCTTGCTGAGCCAATTGGTAAAGGGTCGCGCTACCTACACCGCCTAGGCCCAGCACTATGAAATCGAAATTGGCCACGACTCGTTACACCTTTCGCATCCAGGAAGCCTCGCCAACGGGCAGCGGCCGTCAGCCCCGACGACAATCGATCGAATGTCGAATAAACTGTCGGCAGCGGCTGGCCGCCAAAAGGCTGCACCATTTGCACCAATTCATACTGATTTCAAGAGTCCAACGGAAGCGTACCGTGCCAACCCACCTCGTGATCGGCTGTCTTTTATCGATTTTTCTGCGGGTGACAACGTTGCCGGCGCAGGAGGCGACTGCGCCGCTATTCAACGGGAAAGATCTGACGGGCTGGTACGGGAATGATCCCCATCGCACACGCGGCAAGGACTCGCTCTTTGAACAGTATGCCGAAGTGGCGGCACAGCAGGCCTCGTTCGCAGCACACTGGCATGTTGAGGATGGCGAACTGGTCAATGATGGCCAAGGAGCGTACGCCACGACGGTGGCGAATTTCGGCGACGTCGAATTGGCGTTGGAATACAAAACGGTCGCCATGGCTGACAGCGGGATTTATCTTAAAGGCGCGCCGCAAGTTCAGATCTGGGATACGACCGAAGCGGGCGGCAAATGGAAGATCAACGCCGATAAGGGCTCGGGCGGCCTCTACAATAATTCCCAAGGCAGCGCTGGACAGCTTCCGTTGGTTCACGCCGACAAGCCGTTCGGAGAATGGAATCGAGTGAAGATCGTGCAAGTCGGTTCGAGGACGAGCGTGACGCTGAATGATCGGCTCGTTGTCGATTGGGCGGTGATGGAAAATTACTGGGACAAAGATCGTCCACTACCTGCGCAAGGCCCGATCCATCTGCAAACGCACGGCGGTGAAATTCGCTGGCGAGACATTCAAGCTCGGCGACTCGGCTCCGAAGAAGCGAATCGGCTGCTGCGGGGCAATGATCAGCAGCAGGGCTTTGAGCCGCTCTTTAACGGAAGCGACTTTTCTGGCTGGCAGGGTGCGACCGAGAACTATGAGATCATCGGCGGCACGATGCGGTGTCGCCCGAACCGAGGCGGCAACCTGTTTACCGAAGAGCAGTTTGACGATTTCATCGTGCGATTCGAATTCCAGCTACCACCCGGCGGCAATAACGGATTGGCCATTCGGTATCCTGGCGAAGGCGATCCGGCGTACGTCGGCATGGCCGAGCTGCAAATTCTGGACAACACGGCTGAGCAGTATGCAGGGTTGGACGAGCGTCAATATCACGGCTCGGCCTATGGCATGAGTGCGGCTCAGCGAGGCTATTTGCGGCCTGTTGGCGAATGGAATTACCAAGAGGTGACCGTGCAAGGCAGTCGCATCAAGGTCGAGTTGAATGGGACGATCATTCTTGATACCGACCTGGAAGGTGTCGAGCACTTCCTGGCCGACCGGCCCCATCCTGGCAAGAAGCGAAGGACGGGATACCTTGGTTTTGCTGGACACAACGATCCGGTTGCGTTTCGTAACGTAGCAGTGAAGCGACTGAAATCCGCAAGTGTAGCGACAGGAGTAACTCCCACACCATGACGTTTCTTGATGAGAACTTTCTGCTGCCATCGGCAGCCGGTCGTCGGCTTTACCACGAGTGCGCCGCCCAGCAACCGATACTCGATTTCCACAACCACCTCTCGCCCGTCGACATCGCCTCCGATCGCAAGTTCGCGAATCTTTATGAAGCGTGGCTCGAAACGGACCATTACAAGTGGCGTGCCATGCGTGCCAATGGTATCGACGAACGGTACATCACCGGCGACGCGACTCCGTACGAGAAGTTTGCCGCTTGGGCCGAGACGGTTCCCTATACACTTCGCAACCCACTTTATCATTGGACTCACCTTGAGTTGCAGCGATACTTTCAAATCGACACGCTGCTGTCGGCCGAGACCGCTCGGGCGATTTGGGATGAGACGTCAGAGCGTCTGCAGGCGGGCGACATTTCGACCGGCTCGATCCTGAAGACGTTTAACGTCGCGGCCCTGTGTACGACCGATGATCCGGCCGAGTCGCTCGATACCCATCGCGCGATTGCCGATTCCGATTTGGCGACGGGCGTCTACCCGACGTTTCGGCCCGATTGGGCGTTTCGTGTCGACGCGCCCGAAGCGATGAATTCGTGGCTCGACAAATTGTCGGCACGAGCAGATACCCCGATCAACGATTTGGATGGCATGCTGACGGCACTGAAGAAGCGTCACGATGCTTTTCACGAGGCGGGTGGCCGCATCTCGGACCACGACCTGCCCCGGTGTTTCGGACACGTCGTCGAGGGAGAGACGGCCGCAAGGATCTTCAGCGCGGCGCGTAGCGGAGCGGCCGCATCGCCGTTGGAGTTCGAGCAGTTCGGGTCGTTCTTGATCGCGTTTTTGGGCCGGCTCGACGTCGAAAAGGGCTGGGCAAAACAAATGCACATTGGTGCGTTTCGCAACACGAATACGCGTGGCATGCAGCAGACAGGTCCCGATGGCGGTTTTGACTCGATCGGTGACGTGCCGCACGGGGAAGCGTTGTGTGCGATGCTTGACCAAATGGAGCAATCGGACTCACTCCCAAAAACCATCCTCTACAACCTCAACCCTGCCGATAACTTTCTTTTCGGCACGATGATTGGCAACTTTCAACGCGAAACACCTGGCAAAATGCAGCTAGGTTCGGGCTGGTGGTATCTTGACCAGAAAGAAGGGATGGAATGGCAATTGAACGCGCTTTCCAATTTGGGGCTGTTGCGACGGTTCGTCGGCATGGTGACCGATTCGCGCTCGTTCTTGTCATTTCCTAGGCATGAATACTTTCGCCGTGTACTTTGCAATCTGATCGGCCTCGATGTTGATCGGGGTGAATTGCCAAATGACGATTCGCTGCTGTTCGATTTAGTGCAACGAGTCTGTTATCAAAATGCGGCGGAATACGTGGATTGGCAATACCGAAGTTAGGTTCGCCACGATGTGTCAATTTGGAACTCAATTGTTAAAGCAGAGCTATGGCCAAAACTGAAAAAGCACCACCTCCCGAGCCGAATCCTGTTGTCGTCGCGGCGCTGCAAGCTACCAACGCTTTTTACAACGAAGGCAAGCTGGCCGCCGCCGAAGCCGAAGCGCTGAAGGCGCTGGCTGTCGAGCCGAACCACTTCGATGCCAATTATAGTCTCGGTGTCATCTATCGAGATGTCGAACGACTAGAAGAGGCCGATGCAATCTTTGCGAAATTGAGTGGTCGAGAGCCACTAAAGCAGGCCAGCGTCGACAACAATCGTGGAATCCTTTCTGACCGTCGTGGCGAATACGAACAGGCCATCGAATTCTATGAGGCGGCGATCGACCGTGAATTTCAGTTCGCGCAAGCGCATCTGAACCTGGCTTTCACTTTGCTGCGACTTGAGCGATACGAAGAAGGCTGGAAAGAGCACGAATGGCGCTGGCAGACGCCTCAGTTTAATGCCGTGAAGTGTCTGCAGCCGCGCTGGAGCGGACAGGAGTTGGATGGGACCTTACTCGTGCATACCGAACAGGGATCAGGCGACACGTTTCAGTTCCTCAGATACTTGCCGATGGTCAGGGAGCGGTGCAAGCACGTGATGCTGATGGTGCCAGCGCACTTGGAGAGCATTATTCAGGAGGGGGATTGGGCCGACGAAACGATCACGCCGGGGAATATCCCACTCGATAAGTTCCAATCAATCCTGCCGCTAATGAGCGCGCCCTACGCGCTGGGAACCAAAGGCGACTGCTTGGGCGGACTGGCTCCCTACCTGAAGCCTCAGGAGCGTTCCGTCGATTTGGGTGAATCGCATGTGCCGGATGCCAAGCTCAAAGTCGGCATCTGCTGGGGTGGCAGCGTGACACACAACAACAACCACTTCCGTTCCTGCTCGTTGGAGAAATGGAAGCCGATCTTGGAAGTGCCCGGAGTGGCGTTCTACAGCGTGCAGAAGGGGCCGCAGGTTGCCGAATTGGCCTCTTTGGGAATCAGCTCGGTTCGCGATACGGACCCGCTGCAGAATGATTTTGCCGACGCAGCGTCCATCCTCCAGCAAATGGATCTCACCATTACCGTGGACACGTCCATCCTCCACCTGGCGGGCAGCTTAGGGCTGAAGACGTGGGGACTGATCAGCGGACGATGCGATTGGCGGTGGGGCTTGGAAGGTTCAGGCACGGACTGGTACCCATCCGTGCAACTGCATCGGCAAGCGACGCATGACGACTGGGACGAATTGGTCGGTCGCGTCGCCGTCGAATTGGGCAAGGTGGTCAGTGGTGAACGGAAGCTGTAGCCGCGTCGGCGACGACCGTTAAGGTGTGGCCGGCTTCCGAAACCGTAGGAAGTAATTTTCCTCGAAGCCCTCGATGGAAACCTCTTCGACAAATTCGAAGCCGGAGCGGACGATTTCTTGACGAAACTGATCCTTGCCAGCGCGGACGTGGCCAAGGATCCAGTCACGCGAGACGCCCGGGATGCGCTCGAAATCGATGACGACCAGCTCACCTCCGGCGACCAAGGTGTCGCGGATCGAGCGGAGCATCTCGGCATGATGTTCGAAATGGTGGTAGGTGTCACAAACAAAAATGACATCGGCCGTGCCGGCCGGTAGGGTCGTCGATTCGGGTTCGGATGAGACGACGGTCACATTCGCCAGCGATTCTTGATCGACGCGCTGCTTCATGTGTTCAATCAGCCGAGGCGAGATGTCGAGCGCATAGGCTTTTCCTTCGCTGCCGACCGCTTTGGAGAAAAGTTCCAGAAAGAGGCCGGTGCCCGCGCCGATGTCGACGACTCGCGAGCCATTGGTCAGCGGCAATTGGCTGGTGATCGCTTTCCGCGCGGCGTAGATTTCCCGGCTTTCGATTTCAAAGCGAGCGAGCCATTCTTGGGGATCGAGATCGTCCGCCAAGAACCGATCATTGATGCCCTTGGGGAGGGTGGCACCCTGGGGCGCCGATTCGATCGTGGTTTGAGCAGGTGCCGAGGGCAGAAGGCTGCCGAAGGCGAGGCAGGCGATGAAGGTCAGAGGCCGGTGATTCATTGGGGGCTCCAGAGGGTGAAGGAGGGCTGACTCCCAGCGGCCTATCGTAGCAATCGACGGCGGTAATGGTAGCCGCACTACGGGGCGGCCGGCTGAAACGGTGGCAACTTGCTCAGAAGTGCCTCACCGATGACCACCACCGGAATCAGTTTGCTCTGCTCGTCTGCTTCGCCGAGCCAGACGGTTCCCGCTTTCCAGCGTCCGTCGGGGATCGTCTCCAAGCGGTGATCAGAAAGGCTCGCGTGGTGTGTTGTCCACTCTTTACGAGTGAGCAGGCGAAGCTCGGCCGTCGTCCCGGGCGCCACTCGCTTTTCGAGCGCCAACGCGATGTGCCCCATCGTCATGCGAGGGTTCAACTCGACCAACGGTTTGATTTTCAATCGTCCCGATGTGTCGCGGCAGACCAAGGCGTCGATCCCAAAATGGCCACGGAAACCGCGCTGCTGTAGCTCTGGGCCGATTCTTTCGCTCAACCAATCTCTCACCTGGTGCACCTGGGCTGCTCGATCGGAAAGCAGAAAACGTGTGATCGATTTGTCCCAATCGGCAATGGGCCGACCAAGTCGCGTGCCAGCGTATTTGCGACCTCGCGTCACCAGCGGTCGTGTCCAGCCGATGAAACTGGGCTCCGCCGCATCCGCGCCGAATTGCCAGAGGAAAGACAGGTCGAGGACGCGATCCAGTTCCGCTTCGACGACGACACCAGCGGCCAACGCCGTCGCCTGCTCGAGCCAGCGTTCATCTTCCTTGCCGAGCGGCGTGCCGGTCGGCAGGCGTCGCTGTCCCCGCCCAGAGGTTGCTAGGTCTTGCTTGACGATCGCGTGAGAGTGGCCAGCATGATGAAGATCGAGCAGCAGCCGTTGGGCCTGTTTGACCGAATCGGCGTGATGCCCCGCGTCGTCCGCTGCCACGAACGCATCCGGCGGGCTCTCTTGCAGCCATGCTCGCAAACGGCCAGCGCTCCATGACTTGCGGTACAGGTCGAGCTGGCGTGCGTGCCACGCGGGGGGCGGTTCCCGCAAGGCTGTTAGGAGTGGTTGGGCGAAGGTGTGATTGGTCGGGTTCCAGGCCCAAGGCTCCAGGTTGTGAAGCTTGCGACGACTCAAGTCGGCCAGTGCTTCCCGTTTGACAAATTCAGGCAGGTCGAACCCGGCTGCCAGCAATTGCTTGCGAAACTCACGCGAAGGGACGCGCCGCACCACGAGGACGTCGTCCTGTTTGGACATGGGGACGAGTAGGCCTTCGAGATCACCGGACAGCTGGTCGGTCAGCTGCCGCTCACGATCGGTCAGTCGCTGCCCCAAATCGGTTTCAATCGCCGAATCGAACCAGCGCACCGTGGGAGGGCGACCGCGGGACTGCCGGAACACCTCGATCGTGTCGATGAAGTCGTTCGATAGACCGGCCTCGAGTCGCCCTGCCCGGTTGAATTCCCCTTTGGGGCCTCGTGCCCGTGCGGGCGACATCGGGAATTCGAGCTGCGCTTGATAGGCCTCCCAATCGCTCTGTTCCGGCTTCTTCCATTGGCGAAACCAGTGTAGGCCATGGCGAACGTGGCCGATCTCGTCCTGATAGATGCGATCGAGCACCTGCGCCGTTTCGTTATCGCCGATGCGCTGAAAGACGTTGGCGAAATGTCGGCTGTAATCCAGATTGGCTTGCTCGAATGTCAGGCTTAAGCGCGACACGAAATCCATCGGCGACTGCATCGGTTCCACCACGCGCCAGAAATGACCACTGACCGGATGCTCGCCAAATTCGACGCCGCACTCTTTCATCCGTTCGAGGTAGAGGCGCGTGTGTGCCTGTTCTTCCCGCAAGGTGACCAGCACGCCTTGGCGAAATTTGAGCGGCGCGTTTGGGAATTTTAACAGCACGAGCGCCATCAACTCGGTCGCCAACAGTTCGTGATTGGCCAAGAAGTGCAGCAAACGACCCCGTTCCTGTTCGTTCTCCAATTTGGCATCACTGGGAGGAACCAGTCCTGCACGATGCTGCATCTGCAGCCCGGCTGGCCGGCCAGGACTGGCGATGGAATCGACGAGCCGCGAAGAGGGCGTCGCGATCGCGCTCGTGAGTTGACCAGGGTCAAGCAGTTTCTCTTCGAGCGTGGATCCGAAGACGACACGTTCGGCAAATTCGGTGACATTCATCGAGAACCACGATAGCCGGCAGCCGCGAAAAGGCAAACGCCCGTCAGTGGCCAGAATCGTGCTGCCCGTGCCAATGAGCGAACGAAATCGTTGCGCAGCCGCCCAAACGACCGTTACGCGATGCTGTGGAGCTCGACGATGAATCGCAGCGTCGCATTGGGCGGGATCGAGCCGGAGGCTGTCCCGGTTTCGCCGTAGCCGAGCGACGGGGGAATCTCGAGTTCGATGGTGCCACCCTCGCGGACGAGTTGCAGCCCTTCGGTCCAGCCTGCGATCACGCTGCTGAGCGAAAACGTTGACGGCTGCCCGCGATCGTAAGAACTGTCAAAGACCGGTCCCTCATCGCCATTATCTGGGTCTGGCAACCAGCCTTCGTAATCGACCGTGACGGTGTCGAACGCAGTCGGGTGATCGCCTGTCCCTTCGTTGATGATGCGATAGCTAAGACCCGACGCTGTCTGCGTGAAGCCGGCTGGCGCGACGGGGTTCTGGACTTGATCGCCCGGCAAGATGACATCTTCGTAGATACCAGAATTGGTCGTGTTCAGGAAGTAACGCTTGGAAATGGCCCCCGGGGCAAGTCCCGCTTCGCCGAAGTTGTTCGCCACCGCCGCCTGCCCGCCAGAGAGGGCAATGTGGATCACGTCGTCCCCAACGTCGGCTCCCGGGGTGCCTGAACTGTCCAGGCCGTCGGTAAAGTTGGCAGGTTGAATCTGTCGAATCTCGTAATCACCTTGCGGTAAATCCTCGAAGTAGTATCGACCATTGGCATCTGTATAGGCCGTTTGGAAAACGCGATTGCCGAACGTATCTGTGCCTGATAACTCGATCTGAACGCCGGAGAGAGGCATCTCGATGTCATCGAAAACGCCGTTCCCATTGCTGTCGTTGTAAACGAATCCTTCGATCTCTCCGCCGGCAACCAGGGTGGTGTCGCTGCCGGTATTGTTGCCCGTGTTCAGATCGACGCCGTTGGTTCCATCATCGGCGATCGATGCGTTGTTGGTGATCTCCAAGCCGGCCGCATTGGCGTCAGTGACGGTGACCGCGAAGTGAATTTCGCGCACCTCTCCCACGACGACCGTGCCGGCGTTGAAGACGAATTGATTGTTGCCGATGTCGCTCCAGCCATCCGTGCTGTTCGCGGCATCGTACGCGGTGCCGGCAGGCAAGGTCTCCGTGATTTGCACTCCCGAGGCATCCTGCGTACCGGTGTTGGTGTAAGACAGCGTGTAGACGACCGACGAGCCCAACGCGACCGTGGCTCCGTTATCGGTTTTGGTGATCGATAGATCGGGTGCTGCGACCAGGGTGTCGGTGTCGCTCGCCTCGTTGTTGTCCAGGTTGGCGTCGTTGCCATTCGCTCCGTCATCGGTCACGCTGACCGAGTTGGTGATGGTGTCGATGCCGGCAGGTACCGCGGTCGTGATTTGTCCCGTGACGGTGTAGACGGCCGTGTCGCCCACATCGAGTGAGGCGATATTCCAGGTGATTGTTCCTGAGTTCGCGTCGACAACGCCGTTGCCGTCGGCCACGACGGTGGTGAGCAGATCCAGCGGGTAGGTGTCGGTGACGACAACGTTACTGCCATTGCGGTTACCAGTATTTGTGACCGTGATGGTGTAAGAGACGGTATCGCCAGCGTTGGCCGTGGTGAGCCCGTCATCTTTTGTGATGACGTAATCGGGCCCCGCGATGATGTCGTTGATGTCTTGATCGGAGTTATTGCCAGTATTCGGGTCTTGTCCATTGGCTCCGTCATCCATCACGCTGGCCAAGTTGGTGATCCGATTCACGCCGCCCGGAATAGCCGTCGCGATATCGCCGGTGACGGTGTAGACGGCCGCATCGCCCACGGCCAGATTGCCCACATTCCAAGTGATCGTTCCGTTGACCGTGTCAATTACGCCGCCACCGCTCGCGGTCACGTTGGTCAATAAGGTCGGCGGGAAGTCGTCGGTGACGACGACGCCGGTGCCGTCTTGGTCACCAACATTGGTGACGGTAATGGTATAGGTGACCGAGTCCCCAGGCTCGGCGCTGGCCAGTCCATCGTCCTTCGTGATTTCGTAATCGGGGGCCGCGTTGAGCGTGTCGGTGTCGGCGGCCACGTTGTCGCCCGGGTTGGGGTCGACACCGTTGGTCCCATCATCGGTCACGTTGCCGCTGTTGGTCAGAGTTTCGATGCCCGCACTGATCGGGCCCGTCACCTCGGCGGTGACGGTCAGCGACATGACGTCACCAACGGCGACACTGCCGACATTCCAGGTGATCGTGCCAGCGACCGTGTTGACGACACCTCCATTGGAAGCGGTCACATTCGTGAGGTACGGGGGAAGCGTGTCGGTGACGACGACGCCGGTTCCGTCCTGCGTTCCCACATTGGTGATGGTGAGCGTGTACGTGATCGTGTCACCTACCGCGACGCTGGTTTGACCGTTGTCTTTGGTAATGACGTAGTCGGGTGCGGCCAGTACCGGGGTCGTATCGCTGCCAGCGTTGTTGGCCGTATTGCTGTCGACTCCGTTCGCGCCGTCGTCGGCGATCGTGACGTCGTTGCTCACGACGGCGAATCCGGCCGGGAGCGTCGCATCGACGGTGACCGCGAATTGGATCGTTCTCACCTCACCAGCAACGACCGTTCCCGCAGTGAAAGCAAACACTCCCGGCGAGGTCTCGACCCAACCGCTGGTGCTGTTCGTCGGATCGTAGGAGGTTCCGGCAGGCAACGTTTCGGTCACGACGACGCCGGTCGCATCGCTCAGCCCGTTGTTGCCATACGTGATGGTATACACCACCGACCCGCCCGGAGAGGCGGTCGCTCCTCCGTCGTCTTTGCTAATCGATAAGTCGATACCGCCAACGAGCGTGGGGTCGTCCGGATTGTTGTCGCCATTGGGATCGGTGTTTGTCGTATCACCGGGATTGTCGGAGACATCGCTGATCGTGGTGCCCGCAGGCGAGCGCCCAAAGGCGGTTGCCGAGTTGGCCAGTTGTCCATTCACTAAGTTCGCGGTGGGAGCGTCTGGGTCGATTTCGACCGTCAGGCTGACAATGAATGACTGGCCACTCGCCAGAGCATCCGCAGCTCCGCCGGCAAGCAGGTCGCTACCCAAGGTGCCGTTGAAGCCGGCATTGGCTGTCGGCGCTCCCGTGGCATCGACATTCGTGACGACGACACTGCCGGGTAGCACGCCAACGAACGCGCCGCCGTACTGGGTTGCCAAATCGTCCATCAGTGAGAGATGACTGAGCGTTTCCGAGCCCGTATTGGTGACGACAAAATTGAAAGTGACATCGAAGTTTCCTGCGGCACCGCTGGTGGCGGCTGTCGGTGGACCGACGACCGCTTTGGTGACCGCCAGGCGGGCAAATCCGATGGCCGTCACGTCATCTGGCTCGCCATCGCTGTTGGCGTCGCTATTGGTCGTGTTGTTGGGGTCGTCCGAGACGTCAGACACGGTCGTGTTTGTCGCATCCATGCCAGCTGCCATGGCAAAGTTCTCGAGCTGACCATTGGCGTTGAGGGCCGCCGAATCGGCATCAGGATCCAGCTCAACGGTGATCGTGACGATGAATGACTCCCCAGCAGCGAGCACGCCCGAGCCAGCGAGCATGTTTTCCGAGGCACCTCCTGCATAGGCATTATTCGCCGTCGGTGCGGTCGTGGCGTCGACGTTGGTCACTTCGACATTCGTGACAATGCCGACGAACGCCCCGCCCAGTTGCCCGACCCAATCGTCGACCAGCGAGAGGCCCGTCAACGTCTCGGTACCCGTGTTCTCGACCACAAACGTGTACGTCACGTCATAGTTTCCATCGACCCCATTGCTGGCCGATACGGGTGTGCCGGCCGCTTTGGTGACCCCGATGGAAGTCACGACGGCTGTGAAGGCGGTCGGGTCATCCGGATCGTTGTCCAGGTCGGCATCGCTATTGGTATTGTTGTTGGGATCGTCCGTGAGGTCCGAAACCGTACCGCCACCTTGATCTTGGCCGCTCACCAGGGCAGTGTTCTCGAGCGCTCCATTGGCGTTGACCAGGGCCGTGCCGTTGTCCGGGTCGACCTCGACGGTGACGCGAACCATGAACGATTGCCCGCTTTCTAGCAGGCCTGTTCCGTCGAGCATGTTCGCGGCCGCTCCCCCGGAATATGTTGCGTTGGCACCAGGCGCTGTCGTGGCGTCCCCGTTCATCACAGAGACCGATCCTGGCAGCACTTGAATGTAGGCGCCGCCGAATTGCCCGGCCCAGTCATCGACGATTGAGAGCATCGTCAAGTCTTCCGTGCCCGTGTTCGTGACGGTGAACAGGTAAGTGACGTCGTAATTTCCTGGGGTACCGCTGGCGGCCGCCACGAAGGCCTCGACCGCTTTGGTCGCCTGGAGGTCGCTCACGCCGTACAGCGTTGGGTCATCCGGTTCACCGTCGAGGTTGGCGTCCACGTTGGCCGAATTGCTCGGGTCGTCTGATGTGTCACTGATCGTGGTGGAGGTCGGATCTAGCCCGCTGACGACCGCGGTGTTTTCGAGCATGCCGTTGTTGAGTGCCGCCGGGTCGGCATCCGCGTCAACCTCGACGACGACAGTCACGGTGAACGTCTGGCCGGCCTCCAGTGTGCCGGAACCGTCGAGCATGTTTTCGGCTGCGCCACCGGCGTAGCTGGCATTCGCAGCCGGCGCAACCGTCGCGTCGCCATTCGTGACGACGACACTGCCCGGTAAGACGCGGACGAAGTTGTTGCCGAATTGCGTCGCCCAAGGGTCGACGATGCTCAGCCCCGTAAGCGTTTCGGTGCCGGTGTTCGTCACATTCAGCGTGTAGGTGATCTCGAAATTGCCCGCGATGCCGCTCGTGGCAGGGATGATCGAACCGGCCGACTTCGTGAGCGAGACGGCCGAAAGCGATACGACTTCGCGGAAACCGACTTCGGTCGTGTCGCCCGTTTCGTTGCCCAGGTCGTTGGACGGATCATTGATGTCACCATCCGGATCGCAATAGCTGGCTCCAATGCCGTCATCGATGCCGTCCATGTCGAGGTCAGCGCCGGTCATGATGCCAGCCAAACCACTCTCATCCATGTCCGACATGGTGTCATTGTCGCTGTCGGTATCGACGTAGTCGGCCATGCCGTCGCTGTCCGAATCGACCGGGTCGTTGAAGTTGGCGTGCGTGCCGCCGAAGGCCATTGTCGTCGAATCATTCGCGTCGAAGATGTCGATGACGCCATCACCATCGTTATCGTTATTGGACGAATCGTTGTCGCCAGCCGGATCGGCGTTGGCAACGTAGCCGGCGGTCAGGCGGGCTTCGACGGTGTCAGGGATTTTGTCGTTGTCGCTGTCGAGATCGAGCAGGTCATCGATGCCATCCATGTCGGTGTCGACCGGAGTCGTGCCGACATTGGCGGTCAAGTTACCGTCCTCAAAAACGTCCATCAGGCCGTCCCTGTCGGAATCGACCGCCTCGGTCAGATCGAGATACCCATCGCCGTTGGTGTCGAGTGCAATACCGGCCGCATCACCGCTCTCATAGAGATCGCTGATGCCGTCATTGTCGGCATCCAGATCGAGGTGGTCAGAAACGCCATCCTTGTCGGTGTCGACGGCGCCGTAGACGGCCGTCTCATCGCCGTAGATGAAGACTTTTCCATCCGGCCCGTCGCCCGTTGCCCCAATCATCGTAACGTCAATACTGGCGATTTCGGCTCCGACCGGCGCGAGATCGTCCAGCGGGAACAGGGCGAGCCAGATGTTTTGAAAGTTGTTGGCGATGTGGCCGGTGTCAACGTAGTCGGTACCCGGCGTTAGCGTGATCGTGCCGAGGGAGGCACCGCCCGTGTCAAAGGCTTCTAGGTGGACTGGATTATTCCCGCCCCGTTCCGTGACTGCGATGAAGCTGCCGGCGGTGGAAAGGATCGGCGTGTTGTACGTCAGGGTGTAATAATCGGTGGCTGAGATGGTCGAATCAAGTCGCTGGAAATGCTGCAGATTGGCCGATCGAAAGGCGGGCAGGATGTTGTCATCGTAAGCCGGGTCGGTCACGTAATCGACAGAGGTATCGCTTCCGTTGAACACCTCGACCGCGCTACCGGCACTGGTGATCGCGTAGTTCGCCTCGAAGGCGTCGGGCACGATGTAGTCGGTGTAAGTGCCGTCGATGACGGCGTTGACACCGGTGATCGTGATCGAATCGAGGTCGTGTTGAGTTCCCTGAACGGTGGGCGCTGCCGAGGTGATCCCAAAGGAGAGGTTGGCCGCGCTGAAGGCGCCATCGACGCCCGAATCGACAACGGTTGCGTTGATCGGCTCGTTCGCATCGACGATGCCGTCGTTGTCGTCGTCAATGTCATCGATATCGTCGATCCCGTCACCGTCGATGTCTGAGAGGCGTTCGACGCAGATGGTTGCCATCGCCGGGGCTGACGTCTCTCCGAGACCGTCCTCGACCGTGATCTGGATGACTCGATCGATTTCGCTCGGGTCGACTTGCGTGTTCTCGAATGTGATGAGGTTGAGTGCGTACTCGTAATTGTCCCAGGTGTCGGCGCCGACCAAGACAATATTGGTTGCGGTGGAAGAGGGATCGACCGAGATGCCGGCAGGCCAAGCTGGATCGGCCGTGTCAGCAGCGAGGAGGTCTCCCGGCTGCGCGTTCGTCAGCGTGATCGTCGCCGTCGTGACGCCGGGACTGTCCGGGTCGTTGATTTCCGCATCGACATCGGCGATCGGCTGAGGGGCGCCACCTTCGGTAAAGGTCGCTTTATAATCGCTGCCGGTCGCGCCGGACGAATCATCCAGGTCGAGGTCGATCGTTGGCGGGAGCAGTACAAAGCTCCAGGCTGCTTGAGCCGACGCGGAGACCGCGACGTGCGTTTCGATGCTGCCGATTTCCAATTCGAGTTCCCAATCACCGCCAAGCTTGGCGGCACCGGTCAAGTCGTTGGAGGCCGCGACATCGGCTCCCGTTAGGTTGGCGAGCATGCCTGCTGCGGCGGCTCCCGCAGCGCCCTCACCGAAATTGCAGCCGTAAATGAGCAGGTCGGCCGACCCGCTGAGCGATTCGCGGATCATTGCCAGTTCGGCCGCATGTTCGCCACGCATCGAATCGGCCGTCAGACGCGTGCTCCCCAGTTGCAACTCGGCCTGGTCGCCATGCGAGACGATATGGATCGCATCGACGTCGGTGCGACCGCTTAGCGTTTTGGCGATCTGTTCCAATCCGTCGGCGCCTTGCTCAAGGACGGTGAGCTCGATGCCCTGCGACTGCAGGTCTCGGGCAATGGCCTCGTAGCCCTCGACCGATGGGTCAATGAAGGCGACTTCGATTCTGGTATCCGAAGCGACCGGTGTCTCTTGCCAAGTTGTTGCCAGCTCGAGATCGCAGGCGCGACACTGCTCGGTGGCAAACGCGTCTGTCGCGGGTTCGATGGGCTCGAAGCTCGCGTCGATTCCCTCGATGAGGGCGGCCGCATCAAAAAGCGTGCGGTCTTCCAGCCGAGCGTGCATCCGCTCGGGCGGTGCCGCTTTTTTGGTGCGGGAATCGTTGGTTGTTGTTTTCCGCTGAAGCAAATGGCGAAATAGCATCCGAGCTGCCTTAATTGAGAACGTCCGTGAACCTTGGGTTGTCGCGCAACACCTCCGCGATATCTCAAAAGATCGACGAGTGGTAGCAACGGTGTCATGAAATCGACCGCGCCTGTCAGAATTCGCACAGCTGGTCTACTCGATGCTGGCAAGCGATCTGTTCGTGTGGACTGGACCGACTGATACCGCCCGAGCGGTGGGGTTCGCCGAACGATGGAGAGGGGCTAGCACGCAAGGTGCCCCTGTTCGTCTGCCAGGATTTTCAGAAATCGTGGCCGCCAATCGGATCGGCAGATCGTCGTGCCGGGCGCGCAGCCCGTAGCGCTGCCGATTAAAGATGGGGGCTGCTAGCTGCTTGCGAGCTTCGCCGGCTTTCGTCGAAAGATGAATCCGAGCACGACGAGGACCAGGTAAATGGCGGCGACTGCAATCACCGTCCGTCCGGCGACCGGGTGATTCGCCTTGTCATAGATGGCGAAAGCGGCCGCCACGACCGCTCCGGCGACCGACAGCAGCATCAGGACATTCCAGACCAGCATGCTGAATCCGGTCGGTTTCTCATCGCCTAGCAGCGATTTGCTGTTCATCATCATGAAGAAGGTGAAGTAGGCAATCGGCAGGAGCATCATGCCGAAGCTGGAAGCCAAGATCGCCAACCACAGCTTGGCCTCTCCGTCCCAGAACTCGAACCAGAGAGCGCCGGAAACGCCCGCCACCAGGCAGCCAAGGAAATGGGGCACCCCGCCCTGCTCTTTGCCGAGCAATTCGCAGAACGCGTAACCATTGATCAGCATTAGAATGATGATCGTGGAAAAACCCATGCCGAGGATGCCGATGCCGAAAATCAAGTTCGCCGTCCGTTCGCCCAGCAATGGCGATAGCGCTTGAGAAAGCTGAAATGCGTTCCGTTTTACCAGTGACGAAGCGACCCGTTTTTCATTCTGATCCAGTTGGGCGATGCGTAGGTTCTGTGCGTTCTCATCGAGCGCGTCGAACGCTTCCGCGCCCATTTCGTCGGCGACACGTGCGGCGAAAGCGGGCCTCGCCTTCTCGAAGAGGGAACTCGTCTTCATCGTTTCCACATCGCTGCTGAGGAACGCTTCGTCGGCCGCGGCGTGGAACATCGTCGCTGCGGCGATCACGACGCAGCTCGTCACCAGCACGTAAGGGATGGCCATGCCTGTGCAAAGGTCAAAGCGCGCCAGGCCGCGGAATGGCTTATCCCAGCCACGGCTGAGCATCGAATAGGGCATCAGGAACGTCATGTTGATACCGACCGCGGTCGCGGCGGCGCCAATCATGACCGATCGCTGCTCGCTCACGACTCGACCGGACCAAAAATCCTGGACCGATTGTGGCAGCGTACTCAGCAGTTGAGCCACTTCCCCGGTCGGCTGCGACCATTGATTCAGATTGGGAATGAAGCCAGACAGGATCTTTCCCCAGTTCAGCTGGCCTTGCAAGCCGAGGTAGATCACGACCCCGACGAAGCAGATGACGACCATGGCGATCAACAGCTTCAAGAACATGTCGAACGCCTTGGCGGCGGCCCCTTGGCGGCCATTCATGAGGACCACGGTGAATGCCAGGGAGAGCAGGATCACCGATACGATCAGCTTGGACGGCGCCGATTCGTCAAGCGGCGGTCCGATCAGGTTCTTTTGCAGCGCGGCGTAGCAGAGTGCGAACTGAGGCATCGCCCAGATGATGTTGGCCATGCAGGTGGCAATGAGCCAGCCCCAGCCGAGGACTGGATTGATGTGCGTGTTGATCGCACGGAAGGGCCGTTCGCCGGTCGAGAGCGTCACGTAGCTGATCGCGGAAAGCATGACGACGCCCATCGTGATGGCCATCAATTGCAGCCAGAGCAGGTTCGTCCCGCCGAGGATGCCCAGAAACAGCGCCCCTGCCAGCGAGCCGCCACCCAGGGTCACCGCGCTTTGCAGCCAGCCCGGCCCCGACAGTTTGGTAAAAGCGCCGAGCGTGGCAGCCGTACCTTGGGCTTGGGCTTCGGTCAGGATTTCGCGATTCGCAGCGACGACAGGATCAATCTCGGGCATGGTACGGCAACGCTCTTGGTCTAACGGAAGGAAGTGAAAACGAGGAAACGTCGAACGACTGGCTAGTGAGCCGCTGCGGAAGGCTCGTACGTTCGGCTGCTGGATTTGTGGACGTCGGGAAAGTCTGCCGGGATATCGGTGAGGGTGACTTCACCCGTCGCCGCCCATTCCGTGCCTCGAATGAATGTCGTGATAAAACCGACGCATTCCATCGAGTAATCGGCGTGGCCCATCGGGGTGTGGTAGACGCGTCCCTGGCCGTATTCGATTGTCATCATCATCGGCTCGTGGTGACCGGTCCCTTTGTACTGTTTATCGGCGTAAGCGGTTGCCAGGATCGTCATTTGTTCCCCGGGCCCGCGCAGGGTTTGGTACAGCTCGTCCTTCGTATGGAGCCATGATTGCGGTAGCCCTTGGGTGATGGGATGCTCGCGATTTCGAATCACCAACTGAAATTCGTGCTGAGGTCCGTGGTCTCCACCCGAACCGGCCGATTCGTCGCGGATGGTTTCGTCGTCGTCGTTGATGTAGATGTAGGGGCCGGTCTTTTCATTGCGGCCGCCCCATCCGCCGACGCCGATCAGACGATTGAACTCGTCCCAATCGCCCCAGCTGTTGTCGGCCGCATGAATCACGACGAATCCTCCACCACCTTGGATGTACTCGAGAAACGATTTTTTCGTCGCCGCTGGCCAAGGGGCCGCGTTGTAGCCAAAGTTCGAAACAACGACATCGTAACGGGCGAAATCGGGCTGGAAGCCTGGATCGGACTTGGGTTTTTCGAGTGCTTCCGAATCGTGCCCTTCCAAGGGAAACTCGGCCAAGAATTGCTCACCTCGCCAGGTGTATTTCGTGCGAGCGATGTCGACTTCGAATCGTCCTGAGTCTTCGAGGTACGACTTCATCATCATCGTCGTCTTGGGCCAGTGCTGATGGTTGTTCTGCCCGTCGATGATTAGTGCCTTCAATTTGTCAGCGCGTCCGTTGCTGACGACGAGGAGGCAGAGCAAAAGTGCAACTAAGGATTTCATGCGAAAGGTTACTCGGTTAAATCGATTTCTTGTGAGAGACGGTAAAACTCAGCCGCGTTGCTGTGGAATAGTTTGTGTTGCTCTTCCCGGGTACAGTGTGCGACTTCGGACCCAACAAGTTCTAGCCATTGATCGGGGCGACTTGCGAGCCGAATGACGGGCCAGTCGCTGCCAAACATGATGCGATCAAAACCAAAACAGTCGATCGCATGCGCAATATAAGGCCGCACATCATCCGCTGACCAGCATTCATGGTCGGCCTCTGTCGTGATTCCGGAAATCTTACACCAAATATTCGGAAATCGGCTCAGTTGCCGCAGTTGCGTCTGCCACGGTTCCAGCACGCGATCTTTGATGTTGGGTTTACCAATGTGATCCAGGACGAAGCGGATTTCAGGGCACTGGCCTACCAACGCTATGACGCTTGGCAGTTGATGGTGGTAGATGCAGAGATCAAAGGTGAAGTCGAAACGTGCGAGCCGTTTGACGCCTGCGACGAAGGCTGGTTGGTTGCAGAATTCGTCGTGGGGCTCGTCCTGAATCAGTCGGCGGACTCCGCGGACGATCGCATGGTCGGCCAGTTGTTCGAGCTCGGCTTCGACCGAGTCCCCCAATTCGACAGAGGCTTTGGCAACGACCGCCTGGATGCGCGGGTCCGATTTGGCTAAGGAGGCAACCCAAGAGGGCTCGGACAAAGGGGGTTGAGCTTCGCATTGAACGAAGACGAGCTGCTCCACAGCGTGAGCGCCGTAATCGGTGCGATGATCGTCGGGGAGGAAGGGCCGATTCAGTGGTGGCACGCCTGCCAGCCAGTCATAGCGAAGCAGTTCGGGATCCCAGAAATGGACGTGAGCATCGATCACAGGAACGGGGGTCAAAGGGGGCTTCTCCGGCAATTGCGTTGGTTCCTGTCGATATCTGTGATTATGCACCGGAGGAAGGTCATCTAAAACCGGCCGATGTGCAGGAATTCTGTCGTCAGAGGCTTCATTTTGGTCGATTGACGATGGAGGAATTGCGAAATCTACCTACAATTCCCTAGATACCGTTTCAAGACGTGGACGCGCCCGGCGGGGCAGCGACATGTTTCGAGTCCTGGGGCGTCCCTCCCCGCCTTGAAGCGAACTCTCGTTGGTTCAGGCGGAACAATCACACTTAGTTGCGAAATTGAATAGCTATGCACAAGTCAGCGAAGCCATCGGATTCGAATGTCAAAAACGAAGCGGCCAATACGGACGCCGTTTCCATGATACTTAAGCAGGCCGGTCGGTCAGCGGATGAAGTCGCGGCACTCTCGACACTGGATGAAGCCGATCGAGCCGCCGAAAGTCAGTTCTCTGGTGAAGCGCCGACTTTGGCCTCGCTGTTCGGCCAGGCCAACGCTTCGGAATTCTATGCGGGCCGGTTTAGCCCCTCGCCCGAAGTGGCCAAAGTGATGGGCGATTCGATCGAGTTCTTGCTGACTCGCAAAAAGGCGGGCACGCTACTTGACCACCAGAAGATGCTGTTCCACGACAACACCATTTCGGGATTAGCCGAGCTCGGTTTCTTCGGCTTGGCCATCCCGCAAGAGTACGGCGGCAGCGGAGCAAAGCTGGGAGATTTGGGTCCGCTGCTGAGGGCGCTGACGTTTGTTCATCCCGACATGGCGGTAATGTTTGAAGTGCACAATTTCCTCGGCCCAGTGACGCCGATCTTGGATTACGGCACCGAGGAACAAAAACAATACTACTTGCCGAAGATGGCGGCCGGGGAATTGTTGGGTTCGTTTGCCTTGACGGAACCGGGCGTGGGGGCCGACCCGAGTAAGCTCGCCCTGACGGCGACTCGTAAAGGTGACAAGTATCTGCTCAACGGAGTCAAGTGGCCGATCACGAACGTGATCTATGGTGGCATCTGTGTGCTGGTACTGAAGCTCGAAGGGGAAGATTTGAAACCGGGGCGCAACTCGGCAATGATCTTGCTCGAAGTCCCCAAGGAGGACACCGCACACTTCCAGATGAAACGGAATCGTTTGGTGGCGTTTGACTACTTGTGGAACGCTCGTTTCCGGCTGAATGACTACGAAGTGCCGACCAGCACTCTGCTCGGGCCGCCTGGCAAAGGTTTGGCGCAGGCGTTTAGTTCTTTGGCGAAAGGTCGTGGCGGGATCTGCGTCAACAGTGCAGCCAAGATCTTCAAGTTATTGGCTCACATCATTCTTGACCCGACCGAATTTGAAACTCTGGAAAACGGGACTCGCAAACATCAGATCGGTGGCTGGACTGGATTCCGTTCGACCTTCGGCAAGCCGATCGGCACATCGCCACGGATTCGCACGTGGATGGGACGAGCGACCTGTCATGCCTTAGCGAGCCGCACTTTAGGCGATCTCTGTTTCCGTTTAGGTGCGAATGGTGTCCGTGATGAAACGCAGGGGATGATCGCCAAAGTCTTCGCGACGAAGGCGCTGCTGCAAACTGCGATCAATGCTTATCAAATTCAAGGCGGCCGATCGGTGCATGTGGACGAACGGCGGGCGGCGACTCGGCTGGCCGGCAAGGCGGCCGAAGCGGGCGACGATTCGCTGATCGAGAACTTCATTGGCGAGAACATGCACGAGTTCACCATCGCCACGGTTTACGAAGGGCCCAATCCAGTCCTGTCGGATGTCGGCGCGCCGAATGCCATGACGCGCAGCATTCGCGCCGGATTCCTCGAGCCGATTGGCTTGGCAGAGATCGAAGGGAAATTCGGTTTGGGAGCCAAGGCCAAGTTTGGCTGGTTCATCATCAAGTCGGTGCTGGGGTCGCTCAGTCCCTCGCCGGGCTCGTTCGATGGCGTGAACAATCTGTTTGCCGAGAAGCGTCGCTATGCTCAAAAAGCGCTGAAACGAAATCGCAAGTTGGGCCGTGACATCCTCTTCATCATCGCGAAGTACCAAAAGAGCTTCATGGATCAAAGCTTTTTGCTGGGCGACGAAGGGGGCGTGTTTGACAAGTTGTGCCATTCTCTGGCCTCGCTCGTCTACGTGTTGTCGCTCGACAAGCCGCAGAAGGAATACTTGCTGGTTGCCGAAGCTTTGGATCTCGAGGCCGACCTGCGGCTGAAGGGAAAGGCCGACTCGCCCGAGCTGCAGTCGAAGTGGGCGAGGATTGGCGAATTGATGATGGATGCCGACTCGCAGCTCCATCAGGATCTCATTGCCGATATCGAAGTGGCTCAGATTCCACTCGATCCTCGCTTTATTGAAAAGTACATCTAGCGATCGGCGGGGCGAATTCGCTTCTGCTGTCCGATCCAATCGGCAATGACCAACTGACGGTGATCCATCCTTACTTCGTCAGTCGGCGATGGTGGCGGCCGATGTCGTCGGCGCGGGCGTTGGTAAGACCGGCTGCGGCGGCAAATTCGGGCCAGTCACGAACGGCTTCGTGAACTTCGGCGATCATTTGCTGCCCCCGTTTCTTGCCGATGACTTTGAAGCGGTTGGCGACCGCCAGCAGGTCGGCCAGTGCGAAGTCGTCGCGCTTGCCGTTGACGGACATCTGATGCTGGCCGGTCCAGGCTCCGTTGGGATTGTAGCTGTACGTCACATCAAAGGCGGGTGCGAGTCGCCAAGCGCCCGTTTTGTCCATCAGGAAGGCGATGTTCTTGGTGTGGTCGTCTTGATTGCGGGCGAGAACGTTAAAGACCATGCGGCGAAACAGCTGCCGACGATCGGCGGGCGGCACGGCCAGCGATTCGGCCAGCTGGATGGCTTGTTCGTAGCTGTACGCGCCGGCTCGGTTGAAATCGTAATGGCCAAGAGCGCACAGTGATTGCACCATCCGTTTGCGGCCAGCATCGGTGCGGTCAAATCGCTGAGTCAGGAAATGACTGCGCCCGTTTTCGTGCAGCAGTTCGCAGCGACTCATGAAAATGCCGGCGGCGACCGCCATGCGATGATAGGCGTATTCGACAATACCGTAGCCCTGCGGATCGGCCAGCTCTTTGTCGCGGTTGTTGTGGATGCCGTCGAATTTCAACAGCCAGTAGGTGAAGCCATCCGGCGCTGCGATCTGTCCTGAGCGGATTTCCTGCGTCTGTTCGTTCCAGGCTATGACGGCCTTGGCTCGGGCGCCTCCCGCCGATGTGCCGACGTGCAGGATATCTTGCATGGCCTGAAGCGAGTCGGCCTCGTCGGAGGTCAGTCTCGTTTTTAGCGAAGCTTTCTGGTGCACCGCTTGGTTTGCCAAGTCGACCAATCGCGAGATATCAAGCTGTCGCGATTGATCGACCGTTTCACGTAACGATGGTTGAAACTCGAGGGCGCCCATGCCCCGTTTTCCGATGTAGCAGAGCCGCTCGATGGGAGTGAAGTTGTCGATGGATCGGCCCGTGCGGACAAGCCACTCGTTGATCAGCAGGTTGCCGAACTTGTCCGGCAGGCTGTCGGCCAGCAGGCCGGGGAGTCCGTAAAAGGTCTCTCGCTGAAGATCGGGGAAGCGGTAGATCTGCGGGCCGAGCGGCATTGTAATGGGCGCCAGCTGGATATTGCTGCTGCGAAAGTCTGCCGAGTATTCAAAGTTGGCGACAGCTCGATCGTGATCCCAGGCAACCACGCCGACTTGATTTCCCCAGAGAATGACCTCGGCGAACTCAACCATTATTCCTTCCACTGCCAGTGGGACGATTCGCGGACGGTGTCGCCGGACTGGTCGCTCGGTGGCTTTCGAGAGGCGCGCTGACGCTGCCGTCCCTTCAGCTTGGCAAGTTGGATCGGACTGAGTGCCGGTTCGGGAAGCAGCTGCTCTAAACGTGAAAGCAGGTCGAGGCCTCGCAGGAGCGCGATCATCGTCGGCAGACTGCAAGGCTTGCCCGCCTCGACATTCTTGACGGTTCTGAGCGAAATGCCCGATCGGTCGGCCAGCGCCTGCTGCGAGAGATCGCGATTGAGTCGCTCGCGCTCGAAGCGCTCCCCCAGCTCGGCCAGGATCTTTTCGTCGCTCATGGAGGCAAATGCAACAGGCATAATAGTGCGCTTTATCGCTGGTTACCGGTCATAAGAGGCATTAAGCTGCCTCTTGCATTATGGCGTCCGGTGGCCAGAAGTCAATTGATAATGGGCAGTATGATGCCTCTTAATGCCGTTTTAGATCATTAGGGGCAGCATGTTGCCTATTATGTGGCGATGGCGGCGAGTTGGTCAGGATGAGCGAAATCTGCCGGGCTAGTTGACCGATTCGACCGCATTCTTACTCTTCAGCCAGCCGAGCCGATGGGCTTGGGCGGTAATCTTCTGGTGCGGGTCGGCCTGGAAAGGAGCCGAATAAAGACGCCAGCGAATCTCGTCACCGATCCGGTAGCCGATCGATGCTCCCACGGTTTCGCAATGAATCGACACGAGCCCACTGCTGCTCGAGATTGTGGGTGAGGCGGTGGTCGGTTGAGCGCCGGCGGGAGGCCAGAGTTTCTTCACCAAATCAAATTCGGACAGGTGTCCGAGGTCTCTTGTTGTTTCGGTCCACGCTTGGTGCGCTGCGCGCAGCTCGACCAACTTGTCCGCCAGCGCCGGATCATCGGCCCGATTGTTGATCTCATGAGGGTCGCTTTGCGTGTCGTAAAGTTCTTCCTGCGGTTTGGTTTGGCGACTGAGCTGCCATTGGTCAGGGCCCAGCTTGCCTTCGGCTGCGATTTTCAAAATGTCTTGCGCCATTTCCGAGCGATCCCGATAGGGGATGCGCTGGACGTAAGGTGTGTCAGGCTGGTAGTTGCGAACGTACTGATATCGTCCGTCGTGTACCGAGCGGATCGTGTCGAGGGCAACATCCATGCGGTCGCGCGCCGCATGGATGTAAGTGCGAGGCGAGGCCGCTTGCGCTCCTAGAAATGCCTGACCCTGCATGTGATCAGGAATGGGGATGCCGGCCAGTGACAGGACGGTTGGTGCGAGATCGACAAAACTGATCAGTCGATCCTGGACCACGCCGGCGCCTTTGCCGCCCGGCAAACGGATCAGAAAAGGGACGCGAATTCCGGAGTCGTAGACCCAGCGCTTGGCTCTGATGAATCCATCACCATGATCTCCATAGAAGAAAATGTAAGTTTGGTCGTAGAGGCCGTCGCGCTGCAACTCTTGGATCAGCTTGCCGACCTGTTGGTCCAGGTGGCGAATGTTGTCATAGTGGCGGGCCATGACCTTGCGCACCGTCGGCGTGTCGGGATAGTACGGGGGTACATCGACCGCGGCCGGGTCCGTGAACTCGTCCACTTTCTGCTGGTGCGTTTGGCTTTCGTGCGTCTGGAAATAGTTGAAGACGGCAAAGAATGGCGTGTCGGGTCGGGGCCGATTTCGCCAGTGGGCCTGGCCGCTGCTCTCATCCCAGGCGGTGATCGGCGCTCGAAATTGATAATCTTCTTTGCTGCGGTTTGTGCAGTAGTAACCGGCGGCTCGCAAGTATTCGGTGAAACATTTCACCTCGGGAGCCGGCGTCGCTTCGTACGTGGGAAATTTCTTCAAGAGCGGATCGTTGGGGTCGGTGACGGCCGAGCTGTGTTTCCACGTGCGCATGCCGCCAGCGCCGTTGGTAGCCGGATACATGCCGGTGATGATCGAATGCCGGGCCGGCGCGCAAACGCCGTAGGTCGCAAAGGCCCGCGTGTAGCGATGCCCTTCGGATGCCAGCTGATCCAGCGTCGGTGTCTGCGCCAAGGTGTCGCCGTAACAGCCAAGTCGCGGGCTGAGATCCTCCGCCGTCACCCAAACGATATTTGGCTGCTGCACGGGTTCTGTGGCGAGCGTCGCTGGCGAAATTCCCGTGAAGCATGTGAAGGTGACGCAAGCGAAGACGACAGGAATGCGAGGATTCATAGCTTCATGCTTCGGCTGGCGCCGCGCTCTATCGGGTGATCTTTACGACTTGTAACTTGCCATTTGCCGCGTCGGGAGAACTACCCTTTTGCCGTGCGAGGATTGGCGATAGCCTGAGATCCTACCAAAAAATCGCAACAGCCATCGAAAGGTGCATCATGGGCGTTTCCAGGACTGTCGTTAGCCTCGTTGTCGTCGTCGCTTTTTGCACTGGTTCGCTCGCCGACGAATGGCCGCAATGGATGGGCCCCGACCGGGACAATGTTTGGAAAGAGGACGGACTCCTGGATTCGTTCCCTGCCAGCGGCCCGAAAGTTGTATGGCGGGCTCCCGTTGCCGGCGGCTACAGCGGACCGGCGGTGTTTGGTGAGTACGTCATCGTTACCGACTATGTCACTTCAGAAAACGTGATGGTCGCCAACTTCGAACAAAAAAAGTTCACGGGGATTGAACGAGTCCTCTGCCTGCGGGAAGCGACGGGTGAGCCGTTGTGGAAGCATGAATACCCGGTCAAATATGGCATCTCGTATCCTGCCGGACCTCGCTGCACGCCCAACGTTGACGAGGGCAAACTGTTCACGCTGGGGGCCGAAGGCGATCTGATCTGTTTCGAGTTGGCGACGGGTGCGATCGTCTGGTCGAAGAATCTTCGCGAGACCTACAACACAAAAACGCCATTTTGGGGTTACTCGAGCCATCCCTTGATCGACGGAGATAAGCTGATCTGCCTCGCCGGTTTAGAGGGCTGCCACATGGTCGCCTTGAACAAGGGCACCGGCGAAGAGATCTGGCGTGCCGAATCGGCGCCGCAGCAAGGTTATTCGCCGCCGACGATCATCGAAGCGGGTGGTGTGCGGCAGCTGATCAACTTCAATCCGGGCAGCGTCAACGGGCTCGATCCGGAAACAGGCGACAGCTACTGGTCCATTCCCTACGAGGCCGACAATGGCTCGGTGATCATGTCGCCGATTCGCGTGGGAGACCTGCTCTACATCGCCGGTTACTCCAAGCGCAACGCGCTGTTGAAGCTGGACATGGAGAAACCGGACGCAGAATTGATCTGGCAAGATGAATCGCGCCGGGGGCTCTCTCCCGTGAACGTGCAGCCGATTGCGGTGGGGGACACCATTTATGGCTTCCACCAAGATGGTCAGATGATGGCCTTCGAATTGCCAAGCGGGAAACGGCTTTGGAAAACGGCGCAACCGATTGGGAAACGGGCTGTCCAAACGGGCACGGCGTTTATCGTCAAGGAAAAGAACCGCTACTGGATGTTTAGTGAAACGGGCGACCTGATGATTGCCAAGCTTGATCGCGACGGCTATGAAGAACTCGATCGGACCCACATTTTGGAGCCGACGAACAATGCTTTCGGACGTGATGTCGTCTGGTCGATGCCAGCCTTCGCTCACCGCAAGATGTTCGTTCGCAACGACCAGGAATGCGTTTGCGTCGACCTGTCGGCCGACGTCTCAACAGAGGAATAATCATGCTTCGTTGGTATCGTGACGTCGTCGCTCGATTGGGCACTGCTCTTGTGAGCCTAACTCTGTGGGGTGCGTGGTGCAGCGTCTCGCCGGCCGAGCCGCCCACGGACGGTCAGGCCACGGCGGCCGCCAGCGGGCGAGATGAATTGGCGCCTGCTGTCGAAGGTATCCGTTTTGCCACATTCAACATGGCGCTCAACCGCTCCCGAGCGGGCGCCTTGGTGACAGAGCTCGAGCAAGGAAGCGAAAAGGCGCGCAAGTTGGCCACCATTGTGCAGCTGGTGCGGCCGCAGGTGCTGCTGGTCAATGAGCTCGACTATGACACCGAACAGCAGTCGATGGAGTTGTTGCATGCGAAGTATTTCGAAGTGCCACAGGAAATTTCAGGCGAAACCACGTCGGCGATCTCCTATCCGTATCGCTACACGGCCGAGGTGAATACTGGCGTTCCTTCGGGGCTGGATCTGGACGGCAACGGAAAACAGGGCGAGGCCACCGATTGCTTTGGCTATGGCCGTTTCCCGGGCCAGTACGGAATGGCCGTCTACTCGCAATTCCCCATCAAGAGCGTCCGCACGTTTCAGAAGCTGCTGTGGAAAGACATGCCAGGGGCCGCGCTGCCGACGAAACGGGACGGCACTGCCTACTATCCTGACGCATCGCTCGCCAAATTCCGGCTCTCGTCGAAAAGCCATTGGGATTTAGAGATTGAAACGCCGGAGGGGCCGATCCATTTCCTCGTGAGCCATCCGACTCCGCCTGCCTTCGACGGACCCGAGGATCGCAATGGCCGTCGCAATCATGACGAGATTCGTCTGCTGGCCGATTACATCACCGGCGGCGAAGCAGCCTCCTACATCAGCGACGATGCGGGCGTGGCGGGCGGACTGGCTGCCGAAGCGCGGTTCGTAATCGCGGGCGACCTCAATGCCGATCCGCATGATGGCGGTAGTCACCAGCAGGCGATCCGCCTGCTGCTGGACCATGCGAAAGTGACGCATGTTGAACCGGCTAGCCCAGGCGCCAGCGAAGCGGCCTCGCTCCAGGGCGGCAAGAACGCTGAGCACCAGGGGCCGGCCGCTCACGACACGGGCGACTTTAGCGACGGCAGGGTCGGCAATCTGCGCGCCGACTATGTGTTGCCAGGCAATTTGAGTGTCGTCAATTCGGGTGTCTTTTGGCCGCAGCGCGATGATCCGCGATCGGATTTGTCGAATGCTTCTGACCATCGCATGGTTTGGGTCGATGTGCGAGCAGAATAGACGAACGATATTCCAGGTGTGGTGTTAAGACGCCGTGACGATCGGCACCCCTGGTGATTTCGGGGCGATGGCAGCCTGTCTTGGTTGCAGTTCCTTGTGATCTTGTCTCTGCGAGCGGTTCAGCGCTGGCCGAATCAAGTTGGCCCGGTCGAAGAGCGCCTGCCTTGCCGAGGACTCACTCCCTAGGGCGGACGAGGTCGTCACAGGTTACACTGGGGTCCAATCTCCTACGCGTTTTGTGCTGCACTCAAAGGTTTTGAAATGCGTTTTTCGGCAAACGTCATCAAGTGGCTGGATCGAATCGTGCGGCCGTTCGCCGTGACGAATCTGCCCGGCATCTTGGTTGCTGCGCAGGCCGTCGTCTATGTCGCTTGCTTGTCCAATCCGGCGTTAATGGAGCGCCTGCTGCTCAACTGGGATCGCGTTTTCGAGGGTGAGGTCTGGCGATTATTCACGTTCATGTGGGTTGCGCCCGTCGGGCAGCCAATTTTTGCGATTTTCTATTTTTACATCCTCTACATGATGGCGAACTATCTCGAGTCGGTCTGGGGAACGGTGCGGCTGTGCTCATTCGTCTACTTTGGACTCTTCCTAATTGCCGTCGCTGGTCTCTTCGTTCGCGGTGAGATGATCAGTGGGAGCTATGTCTACGCGACGTTATTCCTGGCTTTCGCGACGTTGAACCCGAACTTCACGTTCATGATCATGTTCATATTGCCGGTCCCGGTGAAGTATTTGGCTTGGTTGCAAGCGGCCGGCTATCTATTCCTATTCACCGTCGGCGGCCCGAGTCAGATGTTGTTGATTGCGGCGTCTGTCGGGAACTATTTGCTTTTCTTCGGAGATGAGCTTTGGGAGCGCGGGACCGGATTCCATCGCAGCCTGAAATGGCAGGCCCAGGTGGCGTCCAGCAATGCCGAACGCCGGCACGTATGTACCGTGTGCGGCATCGATAGCGTCACGCATCGCGAGATGGATTTCCGCTACTGTTCCAAGTGCGATGGATCGTCGGCATACTGCGAAGAGCACTTGCGTAACCACGTGCACATTCGTGAGACCGAAGGGACGACCGAGTGACGTGAGATGGCGTGCAGCCAGGGCGAGGATGCGTGCCGTCCAGGGGCTGATGGAGAGAGTCGTAAGGGATACGTGTGCCTAGTGCTTACCGGCCGCTAAGTACCAGCAAGGGAGTCAAGAAATCGATGAATCGCCTTAGTCAGCTTGTTCCGTCGTTGATGCTCGTCTCCTCCTGTGCGGTGGCGAGTGTGCTGGCGCAGGAAGCGAGTCTCACCACGGTTCCTGCTGTTTCTCAGCCACTTTCTACAAAAGTCCTGGAAGTCGTATTGGCTGACAGCGAATCGATTCAAGGTCGGCTCTGCTTGCCGAACGAAGATGATGCGCCGGCGATCGAGAGACTGGTCGTCTTCGTTTCGGGTACCGGGCCAGCAACGTATCTGAATAAACGGCGCGCAGGCGGCAAAGACTTCGCCTATTTCGACATTCTTGCGCGGCACTTCAATGAACGAAACGTCGCCTTCTTCTCTTACAGCAAGCGGGGCGTCACCCACGGAGAAGAACCACCCTATTACGATGAGGTCGATCGAGAGAAATTCCGAAAAGTCGTCCCCAGCGTAGAGGTTGAAGATATTGGCTGTATCGTGGATCTGCTCAGGCAAGAAAAACGATTGGCAGGAGCCGAGGTGGTTCTGCTGGGCTGGAGCGAGGGCACGATCATAGCCGCCATGGCGGCCGAGCGCTATCCAGGCAAGATTGACGCCTTGATGTTGGCTGGATATGCCCACGACAACCTGTACGACATTATTCAATGGCAGTTTTCCGGCCATGGTTCGATGATGAAACTCAATCCGGTGTTTGATCAGAATGACGACGCCGTGATCAGCCAGGAAGAGTACGAATCGGACGCACCGCAGGCGAAGAAGTTTCGGAAAAAGGCCATGCAAGGCGCCAAGTTCGCTTGGATCGACGCGAACGCCGACGGGGAATTGACGGCGGAAGATTTCGCCAGCCGTCAGAAGGTGCTTCATTCCCTGCTACTGCACAACCTGTCCATTGATAACGAGGATTGGATCTGGAAGCACTATTTCCGCGTAAGCGTACCGTGGCTGCGGGAACATTTTGCATTGGAACCTAACAAGACACGCTTAACGAGATTGGATTTGCCCATCAGCATCTTCCACGGAACTCTCGACCCCAATGTTCCCGTTGAAGGAGTGCATGATTTGGAGGCACGTTTTGCGGCGTTGGGAAAAACCAACCTCGAAACGCACGTCTTTGAAGACCATGATCATGACTTGAATTTCTTGACGCTGGCCTTGAAGGAAGAACTGCCCGCGGGGCTGGCGAAGATATTTGACCATGCCGCGAACCAGAAGGAGACAAAAGAGCGATGAGTCCAGGTCCCCGGCGTCCAGGCTTTCGCCTCTAATCCGCCAGTTCGCCCAACTCGCGCAGCGCATTCATGGCGGCGTTCTGCTCGGCGACTTTCTTGCTGCGTCCCCAGGCGGGTGAGAAAGTCTGGTCGCCGATGCAGGCCGAAATTTGAAAGCTCTTTTCGTGGTCCGGCCCTTGCGAATCGAGCATCGCATAGGTGGGCGTGCGACCGTAGGTCCGCTGGGCGTAATGTTGCAATTCGGACTTGTAATTTCCACCAGCATCTCCGTCAGCGACAGGCTGGATGAAGCGGAAGAGATGGGCTTCGATGAACTCGCGAGCGGCCTCGAAACCGCCATCGAGATGAATCGCCGCCACGAGCGATTCGAAAACGTCCGACAGTAACGATTTGGGGATCGACGATTGGGCCGTCATGCCTTTACCCAGGAAGAGGCAGTCTTCCAGTTGCAGCGACTCGCTCGCTTTCGCGCAGGTCTCGCGACTGACGACCACCGACTTGATGCGAGTTAGTTCGCCCTCGAGCAGGTCGGGGTAGGATTCATACAGTTTGTGACAAACGACCATGCCGAGGATGGCGTCTCCCAGGAATTCTAATCGCTCATTCGATTGGACGCGGCTGCTGGCGCCCGAAGAATGTGTGAGTGCGGAGTAGAGTAAATCGCGATCGACGAATCGATAGCCGATTCGTGACTCGCATCGCGTGAGGGTCTCTTCAACCGATTCGCCGCCATGCATGGTGGATTGAGGTTGGTTCATGAAAGTGATTCGCCTTGATCAGTCGCAACGGTTCGCCCAAGTGGTAAGACCCTTGGCTCGGATCTACGTCGAATGACGTGCGAGAGATGGCTGACGAGTTGGCGGGGACGGTGACGGTGACAGGTAAGCCCGTCATCGTGAACGGTCCTGGACAACGTCTAGGCTCTCCAGCAGAGCAGATCTTTGGCAAGGGCTCTTCTGTAAGGTTAACCCAAGCATTGCCGTTTCGCGAGTATTTGCGGCGCCGATTCCTCCGCTTAGGAAGGTGAACCTGCCGCTGAGGGTGGACCGTACGAGTTTCGCGGATCAGGTGGCCAACAATGGCCTGGCCGCCTATTCGACCTATAATCGGATTCGATGGTCAGGAAAGCCAACAAATCGCTGTTTACGTTAGCGAAGCCTTGTCGATTCCATCTATACGGATTGCTTGGTCATAACAGAAGGCGTTGATGATGCAGATCAGATCGATACGAGCCGGTGGAGGCAATTCTTGGTGGCTGGCAGGAATTGGCTTGTTGGCGATGCTGCTCAGTGGCCCCGCGTCGGGACAATCGGCCGCGACCGTCGAAGAGGCGGCTTTGCGTGGCACCGAAGAGTCGGTGGAGGCTGCTCAGGCAGTGGGGCAAGCTCGCGCTCTATCGGCCGCCTTCCGTGCCGCGTCGGAGCGAGTATCGCCGTCGGTCGTCACGATATTGGTCGACACGGATGATCCAGAGATGGCGCGAACCGCCGACGGCCAGGTTGTCCCCTTTTATGAAGAAGACGGATTCGACAATAGCGTCGGATCGGGCGTCATCATTCACGCGAAAGGATTTGTACTCACCAACAGTCACGTCGTGTCTGGGGCGACGCGCATCATCGTGCGGCTGGCCGATAATCGCGAATTCAAAGTCGAAAAAATCAAGCGGGACAAAGACAGCGACGTTGCCATGCTGCTGATTAAGAACCCGCCCAGCGACCTGCAGGTTGCGACCCTGGGCGATTCCAACAAAGTCGAAGTCGGCGATTGGGTGATTGCGATCGGCAGTCCTTTTGAATACGCCTCCACGGTGAGTGCGGGCATCATTAGCGGCAAGAACCGATCGCTGAAGCAGATTCGGCGAGGCAAATTGTTGCAAACCGATGCGGCCATCAATCCGGGCAATTCGGGTGGGCCGCTGGTCAATCTGGATGGCGAGGTGATCGCGATCAATACGGCCATTGCCAGTAGCAGTGGTGGGTACCAAGGGATCGGATTTGCGATCCCCAGCAACCAAGCAAAATGGGTGCTGACGCAACTGGCCCGTTATGGACAAGTGCGGCGGGCTTACTTGGGCGTCGACATTCGTGATTTGCGGTCCAGCGACTTGCCGCAAACGGGACTGCGGATGAATCAAGGTGGCGTGTTGGTAAGAAAAATCAATCCAAATTCGCCGGCAGCCAACGCTGGCTTACGGAGCGGCGATATTATCGTTAAGTTTGGCGGCACACGGGTGCGAGATTCTCGAGACTTGCAGGGCGTCGTCGAACGGCAAGAGGCGGGTACGTCTCATGCCGTGACTTACTTGCGGAATGGTCGGGAAGGTGAGCTGCAAGTGACGGTCCAGCGATTGCGCAGCTCGAGCCAGCCGAAAGAGCCCGCGTCGCGACTTGATTTCAATTAGCCAGGTATACTCTTCTCCGTCTTATCTTCCGTCTCGCCCGGGCCCGGCAAATGGCCGCGGGCTCCTCTTTTGGGAATCGAGCCATGGTCAACCCGCTTTACCTGCCCGAACTGCGGCTCATGATCGCTGAAAACAATTCGGCCGAGCTGAAAGAGTTTTGCGAAGCGCTCCACCCCGCCCGTACCGCCGATTTCATGGAAGGGCTGACCGCGGAGGAATGCTGGACGGTTCTCAGCCACACCGGATCGGAGCAGCTGGCCGAGATCTTCCTTTACTTTGACAAGGCGATTCAGATCGAGATGATCGAAACGCTGGATCGCAAGGAGATGGCCGGATTGGTGGCCGAATTGGCGGCAGATGATCGTGTCGATCTGCTCAATGATGTGCGACCGGAGATCGTCGAAGAGTTGCTGCCGCTGCTGCCAAGCGGCGACCGGAGAGACATCCTCCACCTGCGATCCTACCCGGAAGGGACTGCCGGCGCCGTCATGACGACCGAAGTCGCCATGCTGGCGGAAGAGCTGACGGTCCGCGACGCTTTGGAGGAACTGCAGCGCATATCGGAAGACCTTGAAACGATCTACTACCTCTACATCGTGGATGATAACGGTCACTTGCGAGGGCTGGTTTCCGCTCGGCAACTGCTGTCTTCCATCGGTAAGAACTTGAAACTGGGCGACCTGATGGAAACCGGTCTCGTCAGCGCCGAAGTCGACGACGACCAGGAAGAGGTGGCACGCAAGGTCGCCAAATACGATCTGTTGGCGATCCCGGTTGTCGACCTTGAGCATAAGTTGCTCGGTATCATTACCTACGACGATGTCATGGACGTGGTCGTGGAAGAGGCGACCGAAGATGCTCACCGAAGTGCGGCGGTCGAGCCGTTGGAAGACGATTATCTGCAAACGAGTATCGTAACGCTCGCCTGGAAGCGGGGCATCTGGCTGTTCATTCTGTTTGTGGCTGCTTTGCTGACGGCGTTCGCCCTGCGTGGTTATGAAGCCGACTTGGAAAAATGGCCGTGGCTCGTGCTCTTTCTCCCGTTGATCATTTCCAGTGGTGGGAATACCGGCAATCAATCGGCGACCCTGGTGATTACTGGGTTAAACAAACAGAGCATTCGCGTCTCCGATTGGAGCCGTGTCCTCCAGCGCGAGTTTGTGCTGGGCTTGATGTTGGGCTGCTTCCTAGCGGCCTGCGGGTTCGCCGCCTCTTGGGCAGTCACACCGGCCGAAATGAACCTCAGCAGCATGTGGGTGATACCGCTGACATTGGTTTCGGTCGTTTTGTGCGGCAGCTTGGTCGGTTCCTGCTTGCCGCTGTTCTTTCAAAGAATCGGGCTCGACCCGGCCCTGATGAGCAATCCGTTTGTGGCAGGCATCATCGATATCTTTGGGATCGTGCTCTACATGACCGTGGCGTGGTTCTTCTTAACTTAAGCGGTCACCGCAGAACTATTCGCGGTCGAGCGGCTCGAGGCCAGCGTACATTTGGAGCAATTGATCTTGAACGTTGATGGCGCGAACGAGTGTCCAGATGTGTTCTTTCTGGAAATCTTTGGGGTCGGTCTTCGTCATTTCGACAAGCTCTTCCTTGACCGCCGCGTGATGGTCGGTGCTCATCTTAAGCTTCAAGCTGCCGTCTTTCAGTAACGCAAAGAGCGATTCTTCGTCGTGAAGCTCTTCTTCCTTCTCTGCCATGCCGAGTGCCAAGACGCATAGTCGAGCGACTTCTTCCACCGTGCATTCGGGGCGAAGTTGTTCTACGTGGGTTGCGATCTGTGAAAATTGCATGTCAGCCTCCTTCGGTTGGCGAAGTCGGGATGCTTGCTGCCTGTTCCAAACGGAAGCGGGCAACGGGGGAGAGCAGCCGAAGTGTGTTTCGTTACATGACGCACGGTCAACGCAGGGTTGATGCACGGCTGGGTCGGTCGCTTGCGGTCGCGGAACAGGCAATGAGGGGAGATCGTTCTGCCGCGTTGGGATGCCCGAAAGCTCTCAACAATAGCTTAGGCAAAATGCCACGCAAGCAAGCAAAACGATCATTTTCTTGTTGGTCTGACAATGTTTCGCAGGCTCACCACGAAAGTCGTCAACGTGCGTTTTGGCGGTCAGGCGTTCTAGGAATGAGGCGTCCTTGCCACCAGGAACTGGCCGCAACGACGCTGAAAAGCCATGGTGATGAGGATTGGCATGATGCACAAAAAGCACATGCGCGATTCTGACAGCATTTTTGCCATCGATTCCCGTTATTGTCGGCCCGCCTTCACTGCAAGAAGCGGCTTTCCGGATGGTCGGAGCCCGACATTCATTAACAGGGCTTCCCTCTAGAGCAGGCCGTACCCGATTAAAGTCTGCTGTAGCCGCTTTTCGGCCGCCTTGTCGATGGGAGCCATCGGCAAACGGAGTTCGCCCGTGTCGCGTCCCAGCATCTTCATTGCCGCTTTGATGGGGCCGGGGTTCGTGTCGAGCCCCAGCATGTCTCGGCAGAGCGGGAAGAGCTTGGCGTGCCACCGTTGTGCCTCGCTAAAGTCGCCATCACGGGCCGCAGCCACCAAGGCGATCATGTCCTGCGGGACGATGTTTCCTACGACCGACACGACTCCTTCGCCACCAATCGCCAGCAGCGGCAGCGTGAGGCTATCATCACCGCTCAGCAGGGTCAGGTCGGTCATGGTGATGACGGCAGAAGCTTGGTCCAGCGAGCCGGTCGCCTCTTTTACGCAGACGATTTGCTCGAGCTCGGCGAGCCGGGCAATCGTTTCAGGTTCGATGTTTTTGCCCGTGCGGCCAGGGATGTTGTAGACGCAAATCGGCAGTGCAATCTCTTCCGCAATCGCTTTGTAGTGTTGGTAGAGCCCCTCTTGGGATGGTTTGTTGTAGTAGGGAGCGACTTGCAGCGTCCCGTCGGCCCCTTCCTTCGCGGCCCAACGCGTCAGGCTGAGCGCTTCATCGGTGCAGTTGGAACCGGTGCCGGCGAGCACTTTTACACGACCGGCCGCAGCTTGTACGACCTCGGCAATCACCCGTTCATGTTCCGAATGGCTGAGCGTGGGCGATTCGCCCGTCGTTCCCACAGGTACGATACAGTGGACGCCAGCTTCGATCTGAAAATCGATCTGCTCACGTAAACGAGCCGAATCGAGCCGCCCATCTTTGAATGGCGTCGTGATCGCGACAGAGACCCCAGCAAACTGACTTCCTCGACGACTCATCGCAACTCCTCTCGCTTCAAAAACAAACCCAGCCCGAAACTTTAACAGCCTGCCGACGTTGCTGGAAGGACGGCGCCGGCAGTGGCCTTATCGCGACAGTCGCTTGCAGGCTAGACAGCCGTGGAATCGGATCTCTGGTGCATGGAATGACCGTCTTCGACAGGCGATTAAGAGATCAGGTGTTTCATTTCCCGAACGGCGGCTGTCAGGCCCACGAAGATGGCACGGGCAATAATGCTGTGCCCGATATTGAGCTCGAACATACTGGGAAGTTGAGCCACAGGCTGAACGTTTTTGTAATTCAGACCGTGCCCGGCGTGCAGTCGCATCGACGTTTGGTTAATCGCGAGTGACGCTTGATGGAGTCGGCCAAGTTCGGCAGCGACGCCATGATCGTCAGCCAAAGCGTATTGGCCCGTGTGCAGTTCGACCGCGTCTGCACCCATCTGCGCAGAGGCCTCGACTTGCGGTTCGTCGGGGTCGATGAATAGGCTGACGAAGATGCCCGCTTCTTTGAGCTGAGTCACGTACTTTGCGACATGGTCGGCATTCCCGGCAACATCGAGCCCCCCTTCGGTGGTGACCTCTTCCCGTTTTTCCGGTACGAGCGTCACCTGAGCGGGCCGTACGTCCAGCGCGATCGCGAGCACTTGTGGTTCGCAGGCCATTTCGAGATTTAGACGGACCGATGTCGTCTCTTGGAGTAACCGCAGGTCCCTTTCCTGGATATGTCGACGGTCTTCGCGAAGATGGATGGTGATCGCGTCGGCGCCGCCCAGCTCAGCGGCGGCGGCGGCCCATACCGGGTCCGGCTCATAGGTTTTTCGTGCTTCGCGAACCGTAGCCACGTGGTCGACGTTGACGCCCAATTCGGCCATGAGAATTCCGCCTATGATTGGTTTCCAGTGAACGGGCTATTCTTCGCTAGGCGGCGATTCTTGGCAAGCGGCGAGGGCGACGAAATGGAAGTTGGTGGGATTGCGTCGTTTTCGGAGTCTGGGGCGACGTCCGAACTCAGGGTTGCAAACGCTCAATCGTCCATTCGTTCGTTCTTCGGTAGCAGATTCGATCGTGCAACCGGTTTTCGCGCCCCTGCCAAAATTCGAAGCGTCGCGGTTCCAGCCGGTAACCGCCCCAGTGGTCTGGTAAAGGGACGGGGCCTTCGTTGAGGTTTGACTCGTACGTGTCGAAGGCGCTCTCTAGTTGCGATCGATCGGCGATCGGCTGGGATTGAGCCGAAGCGGCTGCGCCGATTTGGCTGCCGCGAGGCCGGCTGTGAAAGTACGTTTCGGAGGCCGCCCGCTCCAGTTGGGACACGCGCCCTTCGACGCGCACCTGCCGTTCGAGATGAGGCCAATAGAAGAGCAGAGCCGCTTGCGGATTCGCTGCCAGTTGCTGCCCTTTCTCCGATTCATAGTT
The DNA here is from genome assembly GCA_964480915.1 of uncultured Pirellulaceae bacterium. GTDB lineage: Bacteria > Planctomycetota > Planctomycetia > Pirellulales > Pirellulaceae > CAWGCE01. The sequence goes on from CAYZRS010000007.1 coordinate 38,036, forward strand.
GGTATAAAAAACGAGCCCGTCCACGTTGCAGCCCTTCAAGAGGACGGTCCGCGACGTCACCCTGCCCTGCCCGTCACTTGTCGAGAGTGACATCGCATTGGGTTCACACCAGCTCGGCAGTTCAAACTGCTGGGACTCTTCAAACCACTTCGTAAACTGCTCCAGCGGACATGGGGCGACGTCCGCTTTGGTCAGACCGCCCCGGCGGTATTGGAGTCGCATTTCTTCAAGGCTCAAATCGAATTCCTGTCGTTAGTGATTAGTGCTGGTTCACCCAGTCAGTGATCGCGGTAAGGAATGAGGGGTCCAATGTTTGCTCAATCATATCGTATTCCGACGGGGAGCCGGTCGTGCAAGGCTGGAACAAGTGATTGAGCCCGTCCAGTTGCACGAATTTTGAATCCGGATGCGGGCTTTGCGCGAGCGCCGCCTCAATGGCTGGTGCGTTTAGGCTCACGGTGACTTGCAGGTCGTGCTCGCCAAGCAGTGCCAAGACCGGGCAGGAAGCTTTGACGAGAACGGGGGCCGGATCAAAATTGAGGAAATACCGAAACCAGGGAGTCGCGAATTGTTGCAATTGAGTCAGCATCAGGGAATTGTCGGCATCCCCCGCGACCAGCGGGTACTTTTTCATGATTTCCTCGACTTGGTCTTCCTTTAAATCGCCCGTCTTGGCAACAGCGACGAGCTCTCGCATGAGACCTTCCTGTTCGGCGAGATAATCTGGCTGGGCATCGCCAGCCTGGGCAATCGCTTTCGTCTGGTCGTAAATGATTTCGTCGCCAGCGACTCCCGGTCCCGCCATCAGCACGACATGGGCCAGATCGTTTCGTTCGGCCGCCAGCATGGTCGCGATCAAACCGCCCTCGCTGTGCCCGATGACGCCCAGCCGCTGGGCGTCCACCATTTCATGTTTCTTGGCGAACTCGATGGCGCCTGCCGCATCCTGCGCGAAATCGGCGGTCGTCGACTTGATGAACGAGCCGGTCGATTCGCCAATGCCACGATCATCGTAGCGGAGCGTCGCAATGCCCCGCTTGGCAAAATGATCGGCGATGACCGCGAACGGTTTGTGGCCGAAGATGTCTTCATTCCGGTTTTGCGGACCCGATCCAGAAACAAGGACAACGCAAGGAAAGGGGCCTCCCGCGGATGGATAGGTGAGCGTGCCGCCCAGCATGACCTCTGCCGCCGTGCTGGCAAACGTCACCGATTTCGACTCGTAAGAGAACGGTTTCTGTGGACTTTGCGGTCGATTGCGAGGCCCCGCTTTTTCGGCGGTGGCGCTCTTGGTGAGTTCCAGGTCAATCGAATTGCCCATTTGGGTCCACTGGCCGCGGACCTGCGTCTTGTCTTCGTTGAGTGTGCCCTTGTAGGTGGCTTGAGCGCCGGGAACTTTGAGTACGAACGATTCCCCGGCGACTTCCAGCTCGGCCTTCATCCCAGTTGCCCGCTGCGTCAGGCTATCAAACAGGACCATCGATTCGCCTTCGCTCGTCTTCATTTGACGGACCTGGACTCGCAGCGTCTGCGGTCCGGCTTGAAGATCGCCAACCCAGGCCGTTTCGAGCTTTCGCGTTGGAACTCCGTCGGAGCGTTTAAACGTCAAGTCTCGAGCGACGCCGAATTGCGTGAACTTGCCAGTGAAAGCATTTCCATCGGACGAAATCTGACCTGCAAAATCGGCTTTCACTTTGTCGATGGTGAATTTGAGTTGCTTCCCGTCGATGCTGAAGGTATCGGTCGGCATTTTGGCGTTGCCCTGGTCGACACTGAAGACGACCGCCTCTTGTTTGCCGTCGGCGTCCGAGGTGACTTCCAGGAGCAGTCGCAACGTGGCAGCGCCGACATCGAGCGTACCGAACCATTGCTCTTTCTGGTCGGCTTGCGGTTCCGCTTCCACTTCGGCCGCGGTTTGCGCGGCAATTGGCAGGGTCAGGAAACATAGACAGAGGGTCGCGACCAGAGAGAATCGGTACATCGTTTCGGCTCGCAGGGTTTGAGAGTGTTTGAAAACGGCCGCGCAGGCGGCACAGCGTCACGATGCTAACGAAGCGACAGTATACCGAGCGAAACGCCACAGATTCTCACCGCCAATGGTCACTTTCTTAGCGGCCTGACCGCGAAATACAGAATGAACCGAGAAAATCTCGGTTTAAGAATCGATCGCGTGGCCTCCGGCGCGGCGACGCTAGGTGCAAGCGACTTCGCATTGCCAGCCGGAATTGTTGGGCTGGCAGATCTCGCAGCGAATCGACTGATGGCTTTCGGCAATACGAGCCACCAGCTCAGCGGCCTCTTTTCGAGACTCGGCGAGGGCAAAGAGGGTCGGCCCCCAGGAGCTCTGTCCAACCCCGGCAAAACCCATGGCGCGGATTTCGGCCACGACTGCCGCCGCTTTCGGCGAAGAAAAAGGTCCGCCTTGGATATGCGAGAAACAATTGCCGGCCAGGATGCCGTATTGGTACAAGCTTTCACTGAAGCCGCCAAAATCTTTCGCCGCGAGTGTGGGCAGCAATCGCTGGTCCAATTCGTCCCACAACGATTCGGTCGTCGCCGTCGGGACCGGTGGCAGGCGGAGGAAGGCTCGGCTCTCGTCTTCGCCGTGAACGCCTTGTCGATCGTGGGGCTGCAGCAGGACAAATCGCCAGGCTGCTGGAATTTCAATGCGTCGATGCAGCTCGGCCAATTCCTGGCCCGCCATGCGTCCTCGTTCTGCGATCAGCCCACCATTGAGGAATCCGTAGGTTCCGACGGCAGAACGACCACCACGCCCTACCGAGGCGGCCAATTTCTCCGCACTCGGAAGCGGTTGGTCGTGCATCGTGAACAGGCCGGCGGCCACTGCGAGGGCCAACTGTGTGCCCGATCCGAGACCGATGTGGTCCGACGGTGCTGTCTCGATTTGAATTTCACAAGCCGGGTCGGCACCAGCGAGATGGCATTGAGCCCACCGGCGGGCAAAGCTGGCGGCACGGTCAGCATGCTTGCCCTTCGCAGACAGTTTCGTCGCGGGTGACATTGTCATCCGCAGCGGTCGGTCGAGCATCGCTCCGACGCCGCCGAACTGACGCCGTCCGGGCCAGCCGAAAGAGAGCATTCCAAAGTGTAAGCGGCTAGGTGCCGTAATCGTTAGCGCAGAATCAACCATCTTGGTTTTTCGAAGCCTCATTCCTTGCAGCGTTTGTGTGCGTGTCGAAATAGTCTTGCAAGAGCTGAAAGGCGCGAGTCTCACTCGCTCCGGCTGTCTTTCCCACAATCACTTGCAAGGCTTGAAGCTGCTTCCCGATTTCCTCATGGGAGAGGAATTCGAGTCGCGTCATCAAGATGGCCGCTTCCAGCACCGCATGCTTGGCTCGATTCAAACCGATCAAGTCTGACCGTCGCCCTCGATGAACCGTGCGGCAACGAATGGTTGACCGCGGTTCAGTATCATCCAGTGCATCGACTTCGAATTCATACCAGCGATTGGCCTGGCTGAGAACTCGCCCGTTTATTTTGGCCGCTGCTGCGGTCGGCGGCAACGACTCCCAGCAAGAAATTGCCGCTCGAGCCAAAAGTTCCACATCATCGCAAATATGCAAGACGCCAACGCCACTTTGCCGCAAATTTGCAAATGTCGTCGCCGTCTGATACGGGCGCAGGGTAAAGAAGTCTAAATCGAGGTCCTCTTCCGAGATGATGGGCCCCATGGGGGCGATATTGAGCGCTTCGTCGGCTCCGCTGCCCTCGGCAGCTCTCAGCGTGGTCACGATGCATTCGAGGATCATGACGGCTCGCAATCGGCGGCCGGCCGGGCGTTCGTCCGCGGTAGGAGTTTGGGACGGACCGTACTGGGCGAGGCGTGCGGTGCGTCGGATCGATCAAAGAGTGACGGATCGGACTCTTTTGCTAGTCTTAAAAAGCCTTGCAGTAGCTCCCGGCCGAGTTCCGTCAAAATCGATTCGGGATGAAATTGCCATCCGACGAGCGGCAGGCGACGGTGGCGAATCGCCATGATGACACCGTCGTCGGCCAGCGCACTGATTTGCAGTTCCGCCGGTAACGATTGTTCTTCGACGATCAGCGAATGATAGCGGCCGACCGTCAGGGGATTGGGCAGCCCGGAAAATTCCGCCAGGCCATCATGCTCCATGCGGCTCGATCTACCATGCAATAACCGCGACGACGGCGCCACACGGCCGCCCAACGCGGCCGCAATGGCTTGATGCCCGAGGCAGATACCCAGCAGTGGCACCCGACCGAGGCTCTCTTGAATCAGATCGATCGACACGCCCGACTCTGCCGGCGAGCATGGGCCGGGTGAAATAACGATCGCGTCCGGTGCCAGTTTGATCGCCTCTTCGCTCGATATCGCATCGTTACGTACGACCTGCGTCTCTTCCCCCAGGCAGCGGAAGTGTCGCGCCAGGTTGTGCACAAAGCTGTCGTAGTTGTCGATCAAAAGAATCATAAGGTCCGCGACACAGTTCTCGTGACAGTTTTTCCGTCAAGCAGCAAGCGAGTCATGGTGAGCCGCCACTCAGTGCGTAGAATGCACCCATGGAAGCAGAGTTCTTAGCATGGCTGAAAAACACATTGCCGCAAGGAGACCGGTTTCTCGTCGGCCTGGGGGATGATGCGGCGGTGCTGGATTGGCAATCGCAGCCGAATTGCGTCGTCACGAGCGACCTGTTAGCCGACGGCACCCATTTTCGACTGGAAGAGCACTCGCCCGAGCAAATCGGCCGCAAATTGGCCGCCGTGAATCTCAGCGACCTGGCGGCAATGGGTGCCAAGCCCAGTGGCCTGCTGATTTCATTGTTGCTTCCCCACTCGTTCCCGACCGAGTTGGTCAAGCGGCTCTATGCGGGCATGCTGCCGCTCTGTGAGCGATTTGACGTGGCAATTGCCGGTGGCGACACGAATGTCTGGGACGGTAAGTTAGTCGTGAGCGCGACGGCGTTTGGTGTTTGCACGCAGCGTCCGTTTACTCGGTCTGGCGCCGCAGCTGGGGATTCGGTGCTGGTGACGGGGACCTTGGGTGGCAGCTTGGCTGGGCACCACATCGATTTCGTTCCGCGGATTCAAGAGTCGCTGATCCTGGCACGGGACTACCGCGTCACGGCGGCGATGGATGTGAGCGATGGGCTGGCGCTCGACGCATCGCGAATCGCACTGGCCAGTGACTGTGGCATTGCGCTCGACCTCAGCGCAGTGCCCTGTTCCGAGGCGGCCATTCGTCTGTCTGGAAATGCGCCCGAACGCTCCGCTCTACAGCGAGCATTGAGTGACGGCGAGGATTTTGAACTGCTGTTTACGATGCCTCCAGGTGAGGCAGAGCGACTGCTGGCCGAAGAACCTTTCGATGTGCGAGTCACAGCGATCGGCACGGTCGTTGCTGAGCGCGGGCTTTGGCAGGCAACGCTGGGTGGCCAGCTCGAATCGCTGCCTGCGGCCGGGTTTCTGCATGGAGATGAGTGAGAACTGGGTGGTCGGTTCGATTCGGAGAGGTGCTGGTGGCGGTGCCTAGGCGGTCAATCGTGAGTTGACTCGGGCGATTGCCTGTTCCAAAACGGTTCCCTGTGCGGTGACGGTGATGACTCGCTCGTTTTCACCTTCGACGTTAAGCTGCACGCAGATGCGCTCTTCCGGAAGCTGGGCGCTGACTTGCTCACCCCATTCGACGAAGGTCACGTCCGAGGCGTCGATGATTTCCTCCACGCCCAGTTCGGCGAATTCTTCCTGCGAGTTCAGCCGGTAGACGTCGAGGTGGCTGATTTCGCATTCACCCGAATAGTGTTGGCAGAGCACGTAGGTGGGGCTGGTAACGTCGGCCTCGTCGATCGCTTTGGCGGCGGCAAAGCTGCGCACGAATTGCGTCTTGCCGGCGCCCAAGGTCCCGGAGAGCACCACGACCGAACCGTCGGGTAATTCGGCCGCCAGGGCGGCGGCCAGGCGTTGCGTGTCAGCGAGTGATGTGGCGTGGAAAGTTAGCATGATGGTTCGGCAAGTCCAACGGACGGCTTACAGGATGAATTTGCTCAAGTCCTCGTTCTCGACGACTTCGTCAAGTCGTGCAGTGACGTAGGCCGCATTGATCGGGACATTGCCCATGCTCATGTCGGGCGCTTCGAAACTGAGCTCCTCCAGTAAGCGTTCCATAATCGTATACAGCCGCCTCGCACCAATGTTTTGCGTCCTTTGATTGACCTGGAATGCGTAACTGGCCAATGCTTCGATGGCGTCTGGGGCGAACTCGAGCGTGACACCTTCGGTGCTCAGCAGCGCTTCGTACTGCTTGGTGAGTGAGTTATTGGGTTCGGTAAGGATGCGGACAAAATCGTCTTTCGTCAGGTCATCCAGTTCGACGCGGATCGGAAACCGGCCCTGTAGCTCGGGCATCAGTTCGGAAGGCTTCGTCCGGTGAAACGCCCCGGCAGCAACGAACAGTACGTGACTGGTGTTGATGTAGCCATACTTCGTCTGCACCGTGGTTCCCTCGACGATCGGCAACAGGTCACGCTGCACGCCCTGCCGCGACACATCGGCTCCCTTGCCTCCTTCGGTCGCAACGACTTTGTCCATCTCGTCGAGGAAGATGATCCCCATGTTCTGGGCCAGCTCGACCGCGGACGCGTTGACCTTGTCTTTGTCGAGTAGTGCATCGCATTGCTGTTCGAACAGAACTTTCCGCGCATCGGCGATTCTCATTTTCCGGGTGTGAGTACTCTTGGGCATGAACTTTTCGAACATGGCGCCGAGGTCCATATCCATGTTGTCCATTCCCATGCCGCCCATCATGACCGGCGCCGCTTTTTGTTCGGTCGTGACTTCGACCTCGCGTTCGTCCATCTCTCCCGATCTCAGCATCGCGCGCATTTTTTCACGACTGCGACCGTAATGTTCGGCCGAATCGGGTTCGTCGATGCCGACTTGGATGGTCACGGGCGGAGGCAACAGCAGGTCGAGCAGCTTCTCTTCGACGCCCTGCTTGGCATCTTCTTCGACCGTCTTCCGTTCTTGCTCGCGGACGATGCCGATCGAGTTTTCGACCAGTTCACGGACCATGCTTTCGACATCTCGACCGTAGTATCCGACTTCGGTGTACTTGGTCGCTTCGACTTTGATGAACGGAGCGCCTGTCAGCTTGGCGAGCCGTCGGGCGATTTCCGTTTTGCCGACACCGGTTGGGCCGACCATGAGGATGTTCTTGGGCGCTACCTCGTTCCGCATTTCGTCGGGCAGTTGTTGTCGTCGCCAGCGATTGCGAATGGCCACCGCGACGGCCCGCTTCGCGCTGTGCTGGCCGATGATGAAGCGATCGAGCTCGGCCACGATTTCGCGCGGCGTCATGTGGCTCGGGTCGTTGGATGGAGTGGTGAACAGGCTCAACTTGAAGACTCCAATTCTTCCACATGAATATTGTCGTTGGTGTAGATGTCGATCTGTGCAGCAATTTGCAACGAGGATTTCACGATCTCGGCCGCCGATAACTCGCTGTGAGCAACCAGAGCGCGGGCTGCCGCGACGGCATAGTTGCCCCCAGAACCGATTCCCAGCACACCGTCCGTGGGCTGGATGACGTCGCCTGTGCCGCTGATCAGCAGCGTGCTTCCCGCGTCAACGACGACGAGCAACGCTTCGAGTCGTCGCAGGGATCGATCGGTGCGCCAATCTTTGGCCAATTCAGTGGCAGCACGCGGGACGTTGCCGGGATAGTCCTTCAGCTTGGTTTCAAAACGTTCCAAAAGACTAAAGGCGTCCGCGGTGCCGCCAGCAAATCCGCAAAAGACTTTGCCTTCCAGTAATGGGCGGATTTTGCGCGAGTCGCCTTTCATAATCGCCGTGTCCAGCGTCACTTGCCCGTCACCGCCAATGGCCACTGTGCCGCGATGCCGCACGCTGAGGATCGTCGTGGAACGAATTTTCATGAATGTCAGTTTCCAGGGGTCGGGGATGATATCCTGTTGGGGGCGATCGGTATATCTTTCCCCATACCGGCCTGCGCGGCTAGGCGGCTGCTGTGCTTCGGCCGTGCCCGTCAGGCGATGCAAGGGCAAGCGGGGTGATTCTCGCGCTCCGCGCTGCCGAGCGGCTCGCCTGCAACCTTCGACGGGAATGATCTACAGAATTTGGCCAGACGTTGTTAATCTGCCCTGATTCAGATCACCAGGAGGTATCGACGTTGCCAGAGGAATCCAATGTATGGGAGCCGTTTCATATTCCGGCCATGGATTGCCCGACCGAGTTTCGCTTGATTGACCAGGGGCTCCGCAGTGAACCGGGGATCGTGGACATTCAGGCAAACTATCTCGAGCGGACGGTGCGTGTGCAATTTGATGCCAGCCGCATAGAAGGGGCAACGATCCGCCAGCGGTTGCGTCAGATTGGCTTTCCGGCACAGGACCTAGCCGACAGCTCGACCAATCAACCAGCCGCTGCCTGGAATTGGCAAAGTCGCTGCGTCGCGACCGGCGGAGTGCTGCTACTCATGGCGGCGTTCGGCCACCTCCTAGGATGGTCGGTGACAGTCTATGTCCCCATGCTCGTTATGTCGGCCTGCATTGCCGGCGCGCCGGTCGCCTTGGCCGCCTGGCGTTCGCTCAAACTGCGGCGGTTAGACATGAATTCGCTCATGATCATCGCCGCGACCGGCGCTTTGGCGATTGGCGAGTGGTACGAGGCGGCGACCGCCATGACACTGTTTGGCGTTGCTCACTGGCTCGAGTCATTAAGCCTCCGCCGGGCAGGCCGAGCGATCGCCGAATTGGCCGATCGCTTGCCACAGATGGCGCATCTGATTTCGAAAGCGGCGACCGAATGTGGGCATCAGCATGAGGACCACGAGCATTCGGACGGGGCTGCGTGCTCGCACGGTCCGAGCGATGATCACAGCCATAGCCACAGTCAGAGCGCGCCGGGCGAAGCCTCCGATGTTCCCGTCGCGACGCTGGCGGTTGGCGATGTCGTTTTGGTCCGGCCGGGAGAATCGATCCCGATAGACGGCGAGGTCATCGATGGGAGATCGACCGTGACGGAGGCGGAGCTGACGGGCGAGAGTGTGCCCGTCACCAAGACGGTCGGCGATGCGGTGTTAGCAGGCACCGTCAATGGCGAGGCCGCGCTGCAGGTGATGACGCAGGCCACGGCGTCCGATAGCGCCGTTTCCCAAGTCGGGCGGCTCGTCCAAGAGGCAAGTGCGCAGCGGTCTCGCGCCGAACGATTTGTCGACCGCTTCGCGCGATACTACACGCCTGTCGTGATCGGATTAGCGCTGTTGGTGGCGCTCGGTGTTCCGCTCGTCCTAAGCGGTGCCAGCGCGGCGACATGGACCGCTCTGTTCCCAGAATGGCTGCATCGCGGTTTGGTCTTGTTGGTGATTGCTTGTCCCTGTGCTCTGGTGATCTCGACGCCCATCACGATGGTCTGCGGGCTGCAGCGAGCCGCTCGCGCCGGCTTGCTCGTGAAAGGTGCCGACAGTTTGGAGGTCGCGGCAGAGATCGACACGCTCGCTTTTGACAAAACCGGCACGCTGACGAGGGGGCACTTTCAGGTGAGTTCGATCGCAACCGCGACGGGAGTCAGCGAGTCGGAGCTGTTGGGATTGGCGGCAGCGGTCGAGTCGCAAAGCGCCCATCCAATCGCCCGCGCCATGGTCGCGGCGGCAGCCGAGGAAGAATGGCCGGACGTCTCCGAGGTGGTGGCTGTGCCGGGCCGGGGCATTTCGGCGCGGTGGCACGGTCAGTCCGTGAGATTGGGCACGTGGGAATTCGTCATGGAGTCTCTGGAAGCAAAGTCGACAGCTGCTGGCGATGCGCTGCGAGACGCCACGAATGCGAACGCGACCTGCTTTTACGTCGCCAGTGACCGCTTGCTGGGGCGGATCGAACTCTCCGACGGCGTAAGGCCGGATGCGGCCAGCGCCTTGGCCGATTTGCGGACGGCTGGAATGGTGCAATCTGTCATGCTGACCGGCGATCGAAGGGAGGTGGCCCAGCAAGTGGCAGCCGAATTGCAGATCGAGCGGTTCCACGCGTCACTACTGCCGGCAGATAAAGTCGAACTGGTGACGGCGCTGCGGGGCGAAGCGGGAACGGTGGCGATGGTGGGCGATGGGTTTAATGACGCGCCGGCCCTCGCCGCGGCCGATCTGGGGATCGCGATGGGCAGTGGCGCCAGTGGTTTGGCGCTCGAATCGGCCGATGTTGTCGTCCTGTCTCCACAGCTTGGTTCGTTGACTCGTCTCTTTCGGATTGCCAAGTTGACTCGGGCTCGACTTTGGAAAAATATTGGGCTCGCGCTGACGATCAAAGCGGTCGTCCTCTTGATCACTGCGGCCGGTTACGGAACGATGTGGCTGGCCGTTGCTGCCGACGTCGGCGCCAGCTTGCTGGTCATTTTCAACGGCATGCGACTTTTGACGGCACCTCTCGAACACGAAAAATGAACGTATGAACAAATCGGCCAGCCACCCACTAACCCGCAGTCCCTTGCTGATGTCGCGACAGGACACGGCGCTGTTGATCGTTGACATGCAGCCCAAGCTGTTGAATTTGATCGAGAGCGGGCCAACCATCGTGTGGAATAATCGGCGCCTGCTGGACGGAGCCAAGTTGTTTGAAGTTCCGGTCATGGGTACGGAACAGTACCCGCGGGGGCTGGGCGGAACCGAACCGTCGCTGGCAGAGCGGATGCCGTCGCCGGCCGCGAAGGTCGCCTTCAGCTGTGGCGCTTGCACGCAGCTTTTTGAAAATCTCGCAGCAGACGGGCGGCACAAAATTCTTGTCGTCGGCATCGAAACGCATGTGTGCATTCAACAGACCGTTCTGGACTTGCTAACAGCCTGCTTCGAAGTTTACGTGGCGGTCGATGCGGTGGGTGCCAGGAACGACATCGATCACCGGACGGCGCTCGCGCGGATGGAACTGGCCGGCGCTACGCTGACAACGACCGAATCGGCGCTTTTTGAATTCTGTGAAGAGGCAGGAACCGATCGCTTCAAAGCGATGAGTCAACTAATTCAAGAGCCGCCGCCGCAGCGATAGCGGTTCTTCTGAGCGGATGCTTAGCGAGTTCCACCCAGCTCATCGAGACGCTGCTCGAGCGTCTCCAGCCGCGCCTGGATCTCTTGCAAAAGCTGGATGATCAGAATGTGCGTCTTCTTCGCATCGATTCCGACCGGGCTGTTGTCAGAGTGAATTAGGGCAGCAATTTCTTGGTACTGTTGAGAGTTTGCATCCATGGTCGACCCTTTTCCTGTTTTCGAGAAAGCGGGCGAATCGCCACGCGACTTCCAAGGTCTGTGAATCGTACCGACAGCTCATGTCGCCCGACAGTCGTGGCCGGTGCACGGCTCAGGTGGGGCCAATTCTGGCCGATTCAAGTCGCCATTGCGGCTGTTTGGGTAAACTCTAAGGCTGATCCAGGTCGGAAACTGGCAAGTTGGTTGCTGACGGTTTCGGATTGTGTTATCAAAACTGCAGGAAAAGGTGGTGAATTTCGTTGCCTACGTGAACGATTGATCACCTGCACAGCCACGATTCGGCGATGAAGATTCCGTTTGTTCGGGACGTCGAATCGATCAAGGTCGTTATCGGAATCGAAATGCTCGTACTCAGTCGCAAGGTCGGAGAACGGATTCGTATTGGCGAATCGGTCGTGATTACCGTGGTGCGAGTTACCGGTGGCGGTGTTCGCCTTGGCATCGAAGCGCCGGCCGAATTGCCGGTCGTTCGCGAAGAGTTGCATCAAGCACTACTCGAAGAAGACAAAGCGGAACAAAATTCGGCTCCAGATGTTCCCGCTCCGGTTGAGCAGCCTACCGACACGGAAAGCCGCTAGTCGTTCTATCCTAGTTGCTCGATTTCACCGAGCGGCAGCCAGTCGGCGTTTCTTTTCTTTCGCGCGCTGTATTGTGTGTGCTGACCCACACTCCGTACTGTCGGGCCATCTCGGCAGGGGCTGGCCTGTCTCGAAACAATGGCTTGCGCTTGACTGCTAGACTACGATACGATGGTTGCACCCGTGCGAGCCGGTGGTCCAAGTCCTTGCGAGGCAAACCATGCCCTGTCATCACTGTCATCAAAAACGCGCCGCGTTCACTTTGGTCGAATTGCTTGTCGTCATCGCCATCATCGCGATCTTGGTTTCGCTGCTGCTGCCCGCGGTGAACTCGGCGCGCGAAGCGGCGCGCCGCATCGGGTGCAAGAACAACATTCGTCAATTGGGCTTGGCCACCCTAAATTTTGAATCGGCCTACCAGGCGCTTCCGCCCGGCGCCTGGATGATGCCTCGGGAAGGTGGTCCCAATTGCGAAACGATGCTCGCCAGTTATGCCAACTCATCCATGACGACTGGCTGTTTTGATATTCAGGGTCGCAATGGCGGGCCGGCCGTCAGCTGGATCACGCTCGTATTGCCGTTCATGGAGGAGCAGTCCTTGTACGATGGCTTCGACTTCACGATTCGTGTTACAGAACAGCCGGCCGGTGCCGGCGCCCCCGTGTTCTCGCAGCAGATCGGCTCGCTCCTCTGCCCGTCAGACGCCAGCGACCTGGCTCAAAACTACGATGGCAGCGGACTGTTGGGGATCGTGAAAACGGCGCAAGTGAGCGAGTTCGGTTTCGCCAAAGGGAACTATGCAGGCTACATGAGTCCCGTGCACATGAATCATTTTCAGTTGCGGCCTGCCGCATTGGGCGGCTTTGAGATCGGGGAGCGACTCGGGCAGTCGCTCAAGAAAATCAAAGATGGCGTTTCGAAAACGATACTCGCGGCAGAAGTCCGAACTTTGGATCGGGCGTGGGATTCTCGTGGAGTCTGGGCAGCACCCTACCCTGGTGGCAGTATCATCGGTCTCAATTTCCACGACAGCAATCCGTCGATGACGCGCTCGTTCTACAACCCGGATCCCGACCAAGTGGACAGTGTCCGTTTACCAAATATCCAAGAGAATGACGCCGACCAGATCATCGCATGCAGTGATGTCGGTTACGCCAGTGGTCGCGGCATGCCATGCCGGCCGGGCGGAACGCAGTCGATCTATGGCGCGACGCGCAGCGTGCACCCTGGCGGGGTGAACGCGGTCAAGTTGGATGGCGGGGTCGGATTTTTGTCGAACGATGTCGACCCGTTCGTCTATGCCTTCCTTGTGTCGGTCGACGATGGACGAGCGATCGATACGGCGGCGGCGATCGAGTAAGCACGAGGGATGAGCCCAACGCTTATTCGAGCAGTAACGCCTCTTCCTTCGTGGCGACCTGCAACTTGTCGGCGTCGCGAAGGTCGATCGAGCGGCCCGCTTCGAGCACGTCGAGCGAACCGTTTTTTCGCACGAAATCGATGAGCCGTGCGATCTTTTTGTCGGCCGTTGGTTCGCCGGTGAATTCTTCACCCGGCGCGCGACCCCAATAGATGTGCGTGTTGTTGCGGGTGATCAACTCGAACGCCGGTACGGGCCGGTCGAGATCGAACTTCGCTGGGCGTCGCGCAACGATGCGATAGAATCCGAGTCGGTTCCAAATGGGCCGCATCAAAGTTGCCAGCCGAGCGCCGGCCTGAATTCGCGGGTCTCCCCAGGGCGCGCCCGGCTGTCCCATCGGAGCCGTCTCGCTGGCCCAGAGGCGTGGATACTGAGTGGCGACGTTGACGAGCGGTTTGCTGCAAGTGGGGCAGGTGCGATCGGCGATGTCGACCGGATGGTTCGTACCGCATTTTGTACAGACAAAGCGGAAATCGCTCGTTGGCAGCAAGACGCCTTCCGTATCGACAGGGTAAAGTCCCTGTGCCATTTCGACGACCGCCGCCGGCTGGCGATACTGCAATTCAACGACGACACGCGCGGGATATTTCTTGCTGACACGCTTCACCTTGGCAACCCACGGATGCAAAGAGAACGCTTGCGCTATCCGTAGTGTCAGGTCTTCTTGTTTGATGTTGAGGTCAGAAAGGCTGCCGAGCATCATCGCTTCGGTGCGCACGTCCGACATGATCCAGTTGGGAGCCGGAGTGATCTCGATCGATTCAACACCGATGCTGTACTTCCCGTCGGCCATCAGGCGTGAGCCGAATTGGCTCCAAAGGAAAAATGAAACGACCGCGAGGCTGGTCAAAACGAGTCCGACCAACAGCGCAGTCGTATTCATGTCATCGCCAAGGCCAAATGGGCGCTGGCGATGTGCTGAATTGTCGGCTCCCTCCTGCCCCGCCATCCGCTACCTCCGTGTTAGCTTCTGGTCTTGAATGGTCGTTATCTGGTGCCTAATGACGCGCAGTCGATCACCATACCTGTAGCGCTTGCTCCAGCTCCACCCCGGTACTGAGATTGATCTTTTCCCGGATCTCATCGATCAGCCGTCGCACGTCGTCGCACGTTCCTTCCTCGGCGACGATCACGTAGTTCGGGTCGCGATCGAATAGGCTAACGCCACCGACCACATGGCCGCGCAGTCCGGCCGCTTCGATCAACTCGCTGGCACTTTGCCCCATCGGATCTTTGAACAGGCAGGCGGTCCGTTTTTCGCGCGTCGGCTGTTCGGATCGAGTCACAATCCACTGCTTTTGCATTCGGCGCGCTAGTTCTTCCTTACTCTCTTGCTCGAGCTGAAACGAGGCTCGCACGATCGCCAGTTCGTCCAGCCCGCTTTGGCGATACGCAAAGGCGACGTCCGCACGATTGCGCGTCGAAAGCTCGCCGGAGCGAGTGATCACGGTCGCTTCGTGGAAGCAACTGCCCACCGAAGCGATCTTGTCACCCGCATTTCCGTGTAATGCGCCCCCGACGGTGCCCGGGACGCTGACGAGCGATTCCAGCCCGGCCAGCCCTTCTCGAACCGCGGACACGATGGCATGACTGAGCGCCGCGCCCCCGCCCGCCGTCAACGTGGTCCCTGCGACCGAAACACTTCCGAACGCCGGCGATGCCAGGCTGAGAACGACACCGGGAATTCCTTCGTCGCTGATCAAGAGATTGGAACCACCTCCCAATGTGCGTAGCGGAATATTGTTCTCACGACAGCGACTGACGATTTTTTGCAGGTCGTCCTCATTGGTCGGTTCAGCAAAGAACTCAGCTGTGCCGCCAAGCCGCAGCCAGCAATGAGGGGCCAGTGGTTCATCGGGGCGGAGGCAATGCTCCAGATCACTTTGCCAAGACATTCTGAATGGTTCCGTGCCAAGTAAGTCCTAAAGTGCAGCGTGCTATCACTCTGCCGTTGGCTCTGATGATAGAGGCCCGTAAAACAGTGTGTCAACGCGACCACGAAACGTGCCCCGCGAAGCGACAGCTCTGCCGACCCATCATCGGCGTTCTGCCGGCTCGGTGATAGCTGATCACTCCCCAGAAGTCCCCTAAAGCAAGTAGGAAAACTCGATGAAAGCGGCCGTCATCGCCATCGGCGACGAAATCACCAGCGGACAGCGACTGGATACCAATAGTGCCTGGTTAAGCGAACGGCTGGGCGAATTGGGGATTCCGGTGGTCGTCCATTTGACGGCTGCTGACGAATTACAGCCATGCACCGACGTGTTTCGCTTTGCCGCAGAGCAGGCCGACGTCGTGCTGGCCACGGGCGGGCTCGGCCCGACGGCCGACGACCTGACCCGCGACGCCATCGCCGCCGCAGCCAATCGTGAACTGGTTTTGGATGAAGAGGTGCTGGCCGGCATCCGTCAGATGTTTGCATCTCGCGGTCGCCCCATGGCAGATCGCAATCAACTGCAAGCGATGTTTCCAGTCGGCAGCGTCGTGATTCCCAATCCGCACGGCACGGCACCGGGCGTTGATCTCTCTGCCACAATGGGCGAGCGGGCCGTTCGTTGGATCGCATTGCCGGGCGTTCCTGTCGAGATGCGGGAGATGTGGGAGCAGACCGTGGCGCCGTCGCTGGTCGCCTATGCGGGCAGCGGTCGAGCAATCTTGCATCAGCGGATCAAGTGTTTTGGTCTGGGGGAAAGCTCTTGCGAGCAGCGAATTCCGGAATTGATTCAACGGGGCCGCAACCCGCGCGTCGGTATCACGGTGCATCGGGCGACGATAACGTTGCGAATTACGGCGATTGGAGCAAATCGCGATGACTGCCGCGCCGCCATGCAGCCAACGATCGATGACATTCATGCCAAACTGGGTGATGTCGTCTTTGGAACGGAGGATGAAGAACTGCAAGACGTTGTCGTTCGGGAATTGGCAGCGCGGGGCGAATCGTTGGCCGTCTGCGAAACGGACACGCAAGGCGTACTGGCTCACTGGCTCTGCGGCGCCGATCAAGCTGCCAATGCGGACGCGTTCCGCGGCGCGGTCGTTTGTGATTCGATCAGCGCCGCGCGGCCACTGACCGGTTCCGACGTGGACGACGTGACGTCCGCCGCCGGCACGTTGGCCATGGCACGCGCACTGCGAGTGCGACTCAATACCGATTACGCCCTGGCAGTCGGCAAGTTTCCTGCCAGCGATCTCGAGTCGTTCCACATTGCCTTGGCAACGTCAAGTCCTGGTGATGACGTGGTCGTCGAACGGGGGCTGGCAGGGCATCCCGATATTCGAGTCGAGCGCAGTGTGAAGCAGGCGCTCGACCTCATTCGACGGCGACTCCTGGGCCTCGATCTGAACGGTTAGTCACCACACCAAAACGAGGGTGGTACAATCGGTACAACCCGTCGTGGGGCCCGATTTTCTTGCGGCAATCGGCAGCCGCCATTAGTCTGAAAGGAGCGGCGTGTGGGCCGTCCCACCCTCTTCTCTTCCCGTTTTGCGTGCACTCCTTATGCCCTTCTTCCGATCATTGCCATCAATGAATTCAAGACGCCAGCGGGCGCTGCGCTGCGAGGTTCTCGAAAAACGAGAATTGTTAACCGTCAATGCGTCGCCATTCGAGCAAGCGCTGTTGGAAGACATCAATCGGTTCCGGCAAGACCCGGCCGGCGAGCTGGAAGTGATCTTCTCGAGCATCGATCCGGAGCTCGTCGCTCGTGATTCGGACGTTCAGATTGCGATCGACTTTTTCGATGTCAATCGTGAAGTCTTGCTGAATCAGTGGGCGCAATTAGAACCGGCTCCTCCTTTGGCCTGGAACGAACAGTTGACCGAAGCGGCGGCCGCTCACAGTCAATTGATGATCGATCTGGACATGCAAGAGCACGTGCTTCCAGGCGAGCTGTCGATTGGTGATCGAATTACAGCCACCGGATACGATTTCCAAACGGCCAGCGAGAACATTTTTGCCTACGCCGAATCCCACCTGCACACGCACGCTGGGTTTATTGTCGATTGGGGTACCAGCAGCACCGGCATTCAACAACCACCAGGGCATCGAAATAACATTCTCGATACACGCGTCACCGAAGTGGGGATTTCGGTATTGGCCGAAAACAGCGCTCGGACCGGTGTCGGCCCCTTCGTCGTGACACAGGATTTCGGTGAGCCGCAGCGCGCGGGAAACCCGTTCCTGCTGGGTGTGGCGTGGAGCGATGCCGATGGAAATGAGATTTACGATCCGGGCGAAGGGCTGGCTGGCGTGACGCTCACCATTCGCGGCAATGGGCGTACCTTCCAAACGACGACGCTGGACGCTGGCGGGTATCAAATTCGACTGGAACCGGGCACGTACTCGGTCGAGGCGTCTGGCGGTCAGTTGGCGGTTCCCATGGAACTGTCCGAGATTATCGTCGGTGGGACGAATGTCAAAGCCGATATCGAAGGCGTCGCTGCGATCCCCCCTTCCGCGACGAATGACTCGGCGTCATCGCTGGCCGCTCAGCCCGTAACGATCTCGGTACTTGCAAATGACGTGGCTCCGACGGGCACGCTCGATCCGTCGACCTTAGCCATTGTCGGTCAGGCGAATTTTGGTGAGGCAAGTGTCGATGCCAACAACGGCACGATTACCTACACGCCCAACGCCGGCTTCTCGGGCGCCGATAACTTTCGCTATACCGTGCGGGACTCGCAAGGCAATGTCTCCAATGAAGCGACCGTGACCATCAATGTCTCTTCCGCAGGCTGGGAGCCGGTTGCCGACTTTGCCGTCGGCTATTCGGGCGAGTCGGTAGCGATCACGCCGCTGGTCAACGATACGGCAGCAGCCGGCACGCCGACGATTGTGATCACGGTTGCACCGTCACACGGTACGGCCACGGTGCGAGGCAGTTCGATCACCTACACCAGCGACCCTGATTTCGTTGGCCAAGACACGTTGCAGTATGGATTCGCCAACGGCACGGCCACCCCAACCGACGTGGCGCCGGTGACGCTGACAGTCGCCGACCGGGCGCGCGCTTGGCAGAACCCGATTTGGAATGTCGACGTCGATGCGGATGGCCAGATTTCTCCGCTCGACGCGATCCTCGTCATCAACCAGATTGGCGAGAATGTGGCGCAAGATCTGAATGGGGACGTGCCGCCCCCGTGGACCGATGTCGATGGCGATAATGCGATCAGCCCGATCGACGCCATCCTGGTCATCAACGCGCTCGAGAATGCGGCTCCGAGCGCATCGAGTGGCACCGTCGTGGCTCCATTGAGCACCGCCGCTGCCGTGCGGGACGAAGCGTTTGCCGAAGAGGAAGAGGACGACAATTCGATCACGGCGGCCTGGTTCGACAAGCTCGTCGTGCCGACCCGTTAGCAGCAGTTTGCGGTCAGAAGCCCCGTGGTGGTGCGAGATCGACGAGCAACTGCAGCCTGTGTGGCCGTTTGACCACCCTTCTCTCAGCCCGATATAATCCCGAACTCGGGTCAGCCGCCGATCGGCGGCTTCGCGTCCGACCTTCGAAAGGGATTTCCGCTTGTCCGCTGATCATGACGTCAAAGAACGAGTTCGCTCGGCCATCGATATCGTCGATTTGATTGGCAGCTATATGCAGCTCACGCGGAAAGGGCGTGATTATGTGGGGCTCTGTCCCTGGCATGATGACAGCCGACCTTCGCTGCAGGTGAATCAAGTGCGTCAAAGCTGGCGCTGCTGGGTCTGCAATATTGGTGGCGACGTCTTCAATTTCGTGATGCAGCGAGAAGATGTGCAGTTCGGCGAAGCGATCCGCATCCTGGCCGATCGCGCCGGCATCGCCATCGATCATCGCCAGAAAAAGGCGACTCCTGGCAGCGCCGATGACAAGCAGACGCTCTACAAAGCCGTCAGTTGGGCCGAGCGTTTGTATCACGAGTGCCTGTTGTCGGCGCCGGAAGCGGAGCGTGCAAGGGCCTATTTGGCCGACCGTGGCATTACGCAGGAGAGTATTCGCAGGTATCACCTGGGATTTGCGCCGGGCGGTTGGCAATGGCTGATCGACCGAGCACCGTCCGAGGGCTTTTCACCGCAAGTCTTGATGGCGGCCGGGCTGGCCGGTTTCAGCCAAAACAGTAAGCGCAATTTCGACTTCTTTCGCGAGCGGGTCCTGTTCCCGATCCGCGACACGCAATCACGCGCGGTCGGATTTGGTGGCCGCATCCTCCCGGACAACAAGGAAGACCCGGCTAAGTACATTAACTCGTCCGACAATCGTCTGTTTGCCAAAAGTCAGCTGCTATACGGCATGGACATTGTTCGCGACGTCGTCGCCAAGTCACGCGAGCTGGTGGTGGTCGAGGGTTACACCGACGCGATCATGGCCTGGCAACACGGGATCGATAACATCGTCGCCGTGCTGGGGACGGCGTTAGGGGAGCGGCATGTCCAGGTCATCAAACGCTTTGCCGACCGAGTGACGTTGGTACTTGATGGCGATCAAGCGGGCCAACGTCGATCGAACGAGATCCTGCAGCTGTTTGTCGCCAGTCCGGTCGATCTACGGATCGTGACACTACCCGAGGGCCAGGACCCCTGCGATTTCCTACAGACCCAAGGTGCCGATGCGTTTCGGGATCAGCTGGAAGCGGCCGTCGATGCGCTCTATCACAAATTGCAGATCGCCACCCGGGGCGTCGACCTCACGAAAGATATTCATCGCGCCAACGAAGCGCTGGAAGACGTGCTAGGAACGCTAGCGAGGATCGCTCCGCCAACCGGCGATGGTGCTTCGGCGCAGCTGCTGCGATACCGTCAAATGCTGGCTCATGTGGCGCGCGTGTTTCGCATTTCCGAAGGGGAAATTCGCGAGCGAGTGCACGCGATTCGGCAGCGCGCTCAGGGCGGCGAGTCTGCCGAAAACGCTGCCATACCAGCGCGAATGACACTTGCCGAGATCGATTCATGGGATCGCGAGTTGCTGCAACTGCTACTAGCCAATCCGCAGTTTGTAGAACAGGCGCTGGCGGAAATTCATGAGTCGCAGCTCCACAGTAACTTCACGCGAAAGATGTTTGGTTTGTGGCGACGGATGCTATCAGAGGGAATGGAACCGACGTTTCAAAATGTCATGTTGGAGATTCAAGACCAAGCGGCTAAAACTTTGATCGTCGAGCTTGATGAAGCGGCTTTGCACGGTCATGAACCTGCGAAACACGTGACAGAAAGCGAAGCACAGCAGCCGGACGCACAGCGTCAAGAAGTCCCGTTTTCAGATGACCCTGAAGACAATGAACACAAACCGGACTTCCATACGGACCCTGCCGAGTGCTTCGCAGCAATACTGGCCGCTTACGAGGGTCGGCTCGCCAAAGAGAAGACGCGTTCCACAATCCGTCGGATTGAAGACGGAGAGTTGAGCGAAGAACAGCAAATGCAGGAACTCGCAAAACTGCTTGCTGAACGCCGGGAAGGTATGACACCGCCCAAGGATGGGTAGGAGCCTTGCCGAACCGCCAGTTTGTGCCCGCACGACAGGGGAGGCCACAAACAGCGGATCGATGTCCTAACAGCGCACGAAGCGCAAGGGGATTCATCATGCTAAATTGCGATCAAGATCTACAATCGCTCATCACCAAAGGTAAGTCGCAAGGCTTTCTGACCTACGACGAAGTTAACAATTATCTTCCTGATGAAGATGTCAGTCCAGAGAAACTGGATGAATTGCTATTGGCCCTTGAGCAACGCGGAATTGACCTGCTCGACGAAGCGCCCAAAAACGAATTTGTCGCGGATAAGCCGGCCAAGCCCGCACCGAGCGAACCGACGAGCCTGCTGCCGCTCGAAGAACTGACAAAGATCAACAGCGATCCGATTCGCATGTACCTTTCTCAGATGTCGGGCATCCCGCTACTAACACGGGAAGAAGAAATTTCGCTCGCGAAGAAAATCGAAGTCAGTCGAAAGCGATTTCGTAGAGCACTGCTGACCTGTGAATTGGCGATGCGATCGACCGTCGATACGCTGAAAAAAGTCCATCGGGGCGAGTTGCCGTTCGATCGAACGATCAAGGTATCGCTCACCGAGCGATTGACGAAGGAACAGGTCCAGGCACGTATGCCGCACAACTTGCCGCTCCTCGACCACTTGCTGGCTCAGAATCGCGACGATTTCAAACAACTGATCAGCAAATCGACACCGGCCAGCGTGCGTCGCAGCGTTCGGAAGCAATTCCTCCGCCGACGCACGAAGACACTGCAGCTTGTGGAAGAGCTGAGCCTGCGAACGCGACGTGTGCAACCGTTCATCCGCCAGTTGGAGACCTGCCTGCAGCGGATGGACGTCATTCGAGCTCGCTTGCGGATCATCCGTCGCGACCCGCTGGCGAAGACGGAACGAGATCTGTTGCGTCGAGAGCTTTATGACTTGTTCATGCTGACGCATGAAAGTCCACGCAGCCTGCGCAATCGCCTGAAGATTGTGAAGCGTGAGCATGCGATGTACGAAGAAGTGAAGCGACAGTTGTCGAGCGGTAACTTGCGACTGGTCGTCTCGATCGCCAAAAAGTACCGAAATCGTGGGCTCAGTTTTCTCGACTTGATCCAGGAAGGCAATACGGGGCTGATGCGGGCCGTCGACAAGTACGAGTACCGTCGCGGCTTTAAGTTCTCGACGTATGCGACGTGGTGGATTCGCCAAGCGATTACTCGAGCCATTGCCGATCAGGCTCGTACGATTCGCATCCCCGTCCACATGATCGACGTTCTCACGAAATTGCGGAAAACGCAGAAGGCTCTGCTGCAAGAATTGAAGCGCGAGCCGACCATGGAAGAAATTTCCATTCGTTCCGAAATCCCGATTGAGGAAGTTCGGCGTGTGATGGACATCGGTCGCCATCCGGTCAGCCTCGATCGGCCGGTGGGTGAGAGCGAAGATTGTGCCTTCGGTGAATTCATCGAAGATCAGTCGAGCGATAGTCCGCTCAAGAACGCAAACAACGTCATTCTCCGGCAGGAGATTGATAACCTCTTGAAAACGCTCACCTACCGCGAACGTGAAATCATCCGGCTCCGATACGGACTGGGGGACGGATATACCTACACGCTGGAAGAGGTGGGACGCATTTTCAAAGTGACGAGAGAACGCGTGCGACAGATTGAGGCGAAGGCGGTCCGCAAGCTGCAGCACCCGGTTCGTAGTCAGCAATTGGCCGGGTTTTTGAAGCCGTTGGCTGCGTGAGCCAGCGGGTGAAGCGTCACATGGCACAAGAAGTGGGCCGCGATCAATAGATCGCGGCCCATTTTCACGATTCAGCGGGGGAGCAGTGGAAGAAAACCGACGTAGAAGGTAAAAGGTAGTCTCATAACTTCATATTTGCAGGCGTTCGGACGGCAAGGCGTGCCGCCACGAATGCCCTTGGCAACAAGATTTCATCTCGGAAGGATGGCAAGGCATGGCAGTAGAGGCCTCAGCGCTTCGAGAGATTCATCGGCTCCATCGTCAGCGGACCGATCTCAAAGATCGTCTCGACCGAGGACCCAAAAAGGTCAAAGCTGGCGAAGGCACCGTCGCCCGATTGGAGGCTCAACTGGCAGAAGCCAAAGAAGTGCTCCAGCGATGCCGCATGACTTTCGACGAAAAGAACCTTTCGCTACGCGAACGCGAATCGCGCATTCTGGATATTCGAGCCAAGCTCAATAGCGCATCGAACAATAAGGAATACCAAGCATTCATGGAGCAAATCGCGGCGGACGAGCAGGCCAATAGCGTGCTTTCCGACGAGATCATCGAATTGCTGGACAAAGTCAGCGAAGATGAAGGCTCTGTCAAAGAGGCGGAAGAGGGCGTTGCCAAGAGCAAAGCAGACTTGAAGGCGATTCAAGAAAGTGTCGCTTCCGAGAAAGATAGTCTCGAAAGTGAGTTAACGCGTGTCGAAGCAGAATTGACGCAAGCCGAGACCGCTTTGCCCGCCGATGTGCGTGACCAGTATCATCGCATGGCCAAAGTGCACGGCGAAGATGCGCTGGCCCCACTCGATGATGAGGTTTGCGGAGGCTGTTTTCAGCGCTGTACCCCGCAAATGATCAACGAGTTGTCGCTTTCCAAGATCGTCTTCTGCAAAAACTGCGGCTGTATTCTTTACTTGCCGGAAACAGCCTAAGGAATAAGATACGGCGAATCGTGGCATTGCCGGTTCTCAGCGGGAAGAACCCGAAAGTTAGCGGCCATCCGCGATGTTTGTCGCCTTTACTCGGGCCCACAAATTATTCAAAATATGACCACACGAAACGGCCGCACTGAACCGTGCTGGCCGTTCGTTCGTTCGGTGTCGCACGGAAGTGTACCGGCGACACCTAGAGACGTGACTGAAAGTTTCCTTTCCCCACCTGCGAGCCAACCATGGACACAATTCCGATGACCCGAGCGGGCTACAACAAGATCAAAGCCCAGATCGAAGAAATGGAAAACGAACAGATGCCCGTGATCCTCGAGCGACTTGCCGCTGCTCGAGCCGAGGGGGATCTGAAGGAAAATGCCGAGTACCACGGTGCTCGCGAGTCGCAAGGAATGCTGCAAGCCAAGATCAATCAGTTGAAGGCCAAGCTGAGTATGGCCAACATCATGGACACATCCAACGTCCCAAGAGATCAGGTCGGCTTCGGTGCGACCGTCGTTGTCAAAGATATTGACATCGACGAAGAAGAGGTACTGACACTCGTTGGCGCCGGCGAAGAAGACTACGACACCGGCAAATACCTGATCACCAGCCCGATCGGTCAGGGCCTGCTAGGGGCGAAAGTCGGTGACAAAGTGGAAATTCCCGTGCCTAAGGGGACGATCAATTTCGAAGTGCTGGAAATTCGCTACGAAGACTGACCGCGGACTGCCGGAACCCAGGCCCCCTGCCAAGGCCTGACATCGCACCTGCAAGGCGATACGACGAGACGCCACGACCAGGGCGCCACGTTGCGGGCGGTCAGCCGGGTTTGAACGCGTTTTACGGAAACTGCTTCGCACGCATGACACCGAGCCGTTCGACCTCCGGCGGGGCGAACGGCTCTCCTCATGATCGAGCGGGCGACTAGGCATCTTCCTCGGTGATCGAGTCTTTGATGCGAGTGAAGCTTTCCATCAATTCACCGGCGACGATCTTCAACGAAGCGAAGACATTGGAGGCCGATTCCTCGACAGCCTCTTTGACCGGTTCGTATTCGTCCGCCAGCTTGGATAGCTTCTCTTGAGCTTTCTCCCATTCATCCTTCGCGTCTTCCTTGCCGAGATGAATCTTCAGCGCCAGTTCATCCCGCTGTTGTTTGAGCGTTGTAATGAGTTCGCCAACCATATCGCGTTCTTCAGACATGCCATTTCCTTTTCGTAGTTTGAGAGTCAGCGTCGTTTGAGAGTCCGTCTTCCGGTCACTGTGACGTAGCAGACTCGCCAGTATTTTATCCATTGTTCGTTGCTAGGAACAGGATTCAATCTCCCCTGCCCTTCATGAGTTGCAGGACAGTTTGTTGATCGCCCGCGGAGGGCAGACCAAAGTCTGCGTCATACCCGAACAACTGCGTCAGCGAATTGGCCGAGTATCGATCGTCGCAGATCTCGATCCGTTCCGGAGTAATCAGCGCCGGGTGAGCGACGCCGCAGGCGTGACTGAGTGAGAGCAGTTCCTTGCGCAGCGTCACGATGTAATTCGCCACGCGATCCGCCTTGTTTTTTCGATCCAAACCTCGCATGAGCCAGGCGTTTTGCGTCGCCACGCCAGTCGGGCAATGGTTCGTGTGGCATTTCTGGGCCTGGATGCAGCCGATCGCCAGCATGGCGCCCCGCCCCACATTGATCATGTCGCAACCGAGTGCAAAAGCGAACACCGCATGGTGCGGCAGGCCGAGCATGCCGGAGCCCGCAAAGACGATTCGCTCGTGCAGGCCTCTCTCGTGAAACAACTTGTAGACGCGGGCAAAGGCTTGCTTGAAGGGAAATGCGACATGATCGGTGAAAACGAGCGGCCCCGCGCCGGTGCCCCCTTCGCCGCCGTCAATCGTGATGAAGTCGACGGCTCGATCGCCCGCCTCCATCAGGTCGGCTAGCTCCTTCCAAAAGGAGAAGTCGCCGACTGCCGACTTGATGCCAACCGGCCTGCCCGTTTCGTCCGCCAATCGCTCGACGAAATCCAGCAGGCCATCCGCGTTGCCGAACTCACGATGAGATGCGGGGCTCAAACAGTCCTCGCCCATCGGAATGCCGCGAATATCGGCAATCTCTGGAGTAATCTTCGCGGCGGGCAAGATGCCGCCCTTGCCAGGCTTGGCTCCCTGGCTCAGTTTCACTTCGATCGCCGCGACCTTGTCGTATTTCTCCATCGTCTCCAGCAGTTTGGGCATGCTGAAGCCGCCATCTGTGGCGCGACAACCGAAGTATCCGGTTCCCAGTTGCCATACCAATCGAGCGCCATGATCGTGATGCGGCGCAATGGCTCCTTCGCCAGTGCTCTGCAAGCATTCGGCCGTAGCGCAGCCGCGATTCAACGCTTCGACCGCCGCTGCGCTCAGCGATCCGTAGCTCATCCCTGAAACGTTGACGACCGACGCCGGCCGAAATGCGTGCTTTCGTTCGCGGAAGCCGCCGACGACCTTTGCGCACGGAATTCGATAAAGCGGATCATACGAATCTTCGCCCGCGTGTGGCGATGTGATCGGAAAGACGCTGTGCTTCACGATCATGTAGTTCGGGGAACGCTCCATGTCATTGTCGGAGCCAAAACCAAAGTAGTTGTTTTGCCGCTTGGAGGAAGCATAGATCCAGCTTCGTTCATCTCGACTAAAAGGGCGTTCCTCATCGTTCGCGGCCACGATGTACTGGCGCAGTTCCGGCCCCAGCATTTCGATCAGGTACCTCGCATGGCCGAGCACGGGAAAATTGCGCAGAACTGCGTGCTTCGTCTGAAACACGTCATACAAGCCCAATAGTAGTAAGCCGCCAACAAGAATTCCAAATGCAATCAGCATGATCAGCTCCCATCTGAGTATCATGCGATGCTACAAGCGTTCACGGAATCCGGAAAGGGTGCGGCCTGAGGCGTGGCAACCGGATCGAAAGCAACGAAAACCGTGTCGGTCGCGTCCACGCAGAATGTGGATCCGCCTGTCGGTCGCCCGCGATCTGTGGGCCAGAAGCGTCTCGCCACATCTGGCGGCCCTGCCAAGCCGCGATCGCTGCTTGGTGGCTCGCACTCATGGCTCGTGCGAGAAGGCCTCCGGTGCCGGCGGATCGCCCTCGCAGATGCGGCGACAGAAAGTCGAGTCGAACCGGATTTAGAACAGGCTCCTTCGTCGGGTCGCCGAGGATCAAGCGTCGTCGACTGCGAAGAGAGCCGAACCGACTCGTACGATCGTAGCCCCTTCCTCAATGGCAATCGCGTAGTCGCCGCTCATGCCCATCGAGAGATGTTGGAGGCAATCAGTCAGGCCCGTCTCTTCCACGAGCGAGTCGCGCAATTCCCGCAGTGCGCGAAAGTTGGCTCGCGCCGCTGCCGCGCCACCGACTAAGGCGGCCATACCCATCAGCCCGACGATCCGCAGATGGCCGTGCTCCTGACGACCGGCAAGTACGCCCGCGATCTCTGCTGCCTGGTAGCCATGTTTGGCTGCCTCGCCAGAAACGTTGACTTCCAGCAAGACGTCCTGCACCTCGGGTGCAGCTGCCGTGTCAATCGCGGCCAATAATCGGTCGCTGTCGACAGAATGAATGAGGCCCGCGTGTGTGACCGTGCGTGCGACCTTGTTCCGTTGCAGGTGGCCAATCATATGCCACCGAATGTCATCGAACTCAGCAAGCTCTGCTGCCTTTTGCCAAAGTTGCTGAGGTCGGCTCTCCCCGAAATCGCGACAGCCGACCGCCAGCAGGGGCCGCATCAGTTCGGACGTCACATACTTCGTGACAGCGACCACGGTGACTTCATCGGCCGATCGGCCACATCGTTCGGCCGCTTCCGCCACGCGGCCCACGATGCGCCGGTAGTTATCGCCAATTCGTTGTTCATCTGTCGTCATGTCAGCCCTATTCGATCTCGACGATCACGTCCGAGTCACCGTCGGTCATGAAGCGAGAAAAGAAGAACTCGCTAATAAGGTTTTGCCCCAACACGGTCCGGTTGGCTGGCTTGCCCAGTGAACGATACGCGAGCCATTGTTCCGGCCCGACGTGAATGCGGAACCCAGCCGCCATATCGGGAGGTGTGATTGCCAGCGATTCACCCACCGTCAGTCGTCGCCAGGTGCATTTCTTCTTCAGGCGGCGAGGGTGCAGATCCATAAAGAGAGGCGCATACAGCCGTTGACCGCGACGTTCATGGTGCAGTGCGAGTGCGCCCTCTGTGCTGACGAGTCGATCCCGCCTCGCTTCACTTTTCCACTCCGGCACACCCAGCGGCAGCAGCAGTGCGGACGCCGATTTTCTCGCCAGAAACCCTTCCGTTGTGTGCTCGTTTCCTCGAAAAGTGGTTCCCTCTGCAAGTGGAAGTTGCAGGTGATAATCGATCTCAGCCTCAGCGGGACCTGACAGCACGTCGGCGACGAACAAGAAGTAGTCTTGGCGAGCCATCAAGAATTGCCGTTGCAACTTCCAGCCGCCTGAGAGTTTCGTTTCTAACTCAAGGTAGTCGGCATCAAAATCGGAGTACCAGCAGACCGACCCCCAGTCGTCGACGGCCTGCAAGGGAGTCCCATCGACCGAAATCGACGCCGACCACTCACCAGCCAGCAATTGCTTTCCTTTCGCGGACAATTCGACCTCCACCCGCTGCTGGTGGAAGAGCGTCGCCAACCGCGGCTCGTCCGGCGACCACTCCGGCTGCAACATCGCGACGCCAGCCCACTCGGATTCGAAACTCGGTTCGGTCGGCAGCCTGGAAGATACGACGTCGATGCCTTTCAGCACGGCGGTCGTCAGCGACTTGTCACTGTCGTTACCAAAGAGTGCATGTGCGCCGTTCAGCAGGGAAATGAAATCATCATTGGGGTCGCCCGAGGGGCCGAAGATGTGGGAGCCATCTTTTCTGGTGAACCGCAAAGCGTGCCGTACCAGCCAATCGACCTGTTGTTTGACCGGTTTGGTGAACTTGATTTTGCGCGTCGATTTCGCCAGGACCAAACAGCGAAGCCAGCAAGCGAGGAGCGGTCGGAGGAGCCCAAAATTGGGCGCTTCGGGCATGCCTGATCCATCCAGCAACGCGTCGACGCTGTCGGTGATGAACAGCACCGCTTCCTCGGCGTATGCGTGCAAGCTTGGGATTTCGGGAAACTGATACGCCAATACCAACGGCAGTTCCCCGGATAATATTTGAGATGGCCAAGGCGCACCGGGCTTCGAAAGCGACGACGTTTCGCGGACGAGTTGCGTCAGAGCATCCAGCAGCGCTTGCCAGGATTCTCGCGAGAGGTAAACGGAAAGTTGAGGCAGCACCTGAGCGACCGCGACTGCCTCCAGCCCCAGCGGTATCAGGTCGCTGCGGCTGGGGAGTGAATCACGCCACTGTTCCACAAGCGAGGGATCGAGTTTCGCTGGGCGTTTGTCGGCGATGTTGTTGATGGCTGAAAGAAAATCGCGGCCCGCACCCGGTGCGAGGTGAGTTGTCGAAACGCCCCATAGGACCGCAGGCTGTTTGCTGGGCAGCAGCTTTGCCAGCGGCGCGGGCGCCGAACGCTGTTGCAGGTAGTCGGTCCATTTTCGGTAGGCCTCGTGCGTGTCGTCACCGTCGGACATCGCGGCGACTGCCAGCTGTTTTCCGGCAGCCGTCACGGAACGTTGGGCCGCCTTCTTTTTCTTTTTCTTGCTTGCTGTCGACGAGCCCATCGCGAGCTTTCCCTGGTATAATTCTGAGGTGCGGAATGAACGATGCTAACGCGAAGACCGGCAGCCTCGATTTGGGTCCACTTTAGCCAATCGATGGTAACTGGCAACTCATTCCCGCCCGCGTTGACTTTCAGAGACTCTCGGATCGCACAAAGGAATGTTCATGCGCCAGCCGAATCGCTTGTTTATGACTCTGACGCTACCGCTCGCCCTCCTCGTTTGCGGCGCACCGGCGAGTGCGCAGGTCACACCTGTCGCTCCCGCAGAGGCCACTCAGAAGGTCGAACCAGAGGGTGAAGCGGCGCCTCAGCGGCCGGCCGACCCGCCTGGCATGGATGATTTCAAACGCCTCGACGAAAAGCACCAAGTCTGGATTGACGCCAAGACGCAGAGGGTGTTGCTCGGTTCGGTCGTCAGTTGCCGGGAAGGGGTGCTGGAAATGTTTGCCTGTCCCGCGGGAACGAAAGAATACGAATCGGTCCTGGCGGTCCAGGCGCCCGCCTATCTGGTGCACACTGCCATGCTCGCCGTGGGTGCAAAACCAGGAACGACCGTGAAATTCTCACCAGAATATGAAGCGGCAACCGGCCCCGTCATCGACGTCTTCGCCGCGTGGAATCACGATGGCCAGGATCATCGAGTACGCGGGCAGACGTTCGTGAAAAACCTGCAAACAGAAAAGGCAATGGAGCAAGATTGGGTCTTTTGCGGAAGCGGTTTTTGGAAGGACGAGGACTCGGGTGAAGAGTTCTACCACGCCGAAGGTGGCGAATTGATCTGCGTCTCCAATTTCTCCACCGCCATGATGGATGTGACCGTCGAAAGCTCTCAGCAAAACAGCAATCTGCTCTTTGCCAGCTTTACGGAGAACATTCCGCCGCTTGGAACGATCGTGGTGATCGAGCTGACCGTCCGCAAGGCAGCCGCGGAAACCGAAACACCGACTGCTGCCGAGTAATGGCTACGCGGGATCAGCCGACACGGCAGTGTGCGAGAATCGCTTGAGCCGTCGCGACATAACCAACGTAAAAGGGTCCAAATTCGGCATAGCGTGCGCTCGCTTCGTCGAATCGCATCTTGTAGACGATTTCCTTGAGGAACTCTGGGTTCTTGGCCCACAGGGTAACGCCCCATTCCCAATCGTCTAACCCAACGCTGACGGTGATCAACTGAGTCACCTTGCCGGCGAATGCCATGCCGCTCTTGGCGTGCTCTGACATCATCGCCTTCCTCGCCGCGAATGGTTCCGTGAACCAGTTTTCCCCAACCTTGCGTTTCTTGTTCATGGGGTAGAAACACATGGCCGGCCAGGCGGGCAAATCTGGGGTCAATCGTTGCTTCCGCATCATCGGCTCGCGCTGCTGGTAGGCATTGAGCTTGGTCGTAAACATCTCGCTATCGCGTTCGACGCCACCCTCAACCAACTGATCGCCGTACTGTTCCAGCGTCGGTACGTATTCCGAAACCTCCGTCATCGACACAAACGAGTAGGCAGGGCGCAGGTAGGCTCCCAACGGCCCACTGATCAATCGCTGATGGATGGAATCGATCTTTAGCGGATCGGGGTCGAGCAGCATGACGCCGAAATCGGCTTTATCACCACCCACGATGAAGGCCTGCAGCTGCGTCGGCGCTCCTTCCGTATCGGCGGCAAGTGTGGTCACAAACTGATCGCTGGCGTCTGCCGGCAATGGCTCGCTGGCCAAGCGGGCGCGATCGAAACGATAGTAATGGTGAACGCAATGCCAGCCCTCGGTGGGTTGCAGTGAAGGTTCAATATTCGCTACGTGCGGTCGCTGAGATGCCATGATGCTCCAAAACTACTAAGTGGAAAGTGGGTATCACGATCTTAGCAATTTGGCGCTGGCCAACAATGTGCCCAGTGGAGCAAGAGGGGCCTGTAACGTTGAAAGACGGTTTGCGGTGCGGCAGCGAGCGGCACTTGTTCAGAGGATGGCGTCTTCGAAGTCGTTGCAGATGCGGCGAAGCTGCTCGCGCGTGAAGGCCATGCTGACAGGTCGTCGACGCTGACCGGTGACCGCCTCGAAGCGTCGCAAGGAGAGCCCGCGGCGCTTGACCAGCAGTTCGTAATATCGGCGGCTCTGGTCTGCTTCGGTCGATGGTGGGTCCGATCGAATCTGCATGGCGTCCTCTTCGCATTCGATCAATCGGATCGGCTCCAAGAGATACTGCATCTTTTCGGCGATGGTTTCGCTGAGCGTCTTCAATTGGTCGGTCGATCGCTGCTTCAGTATTGGGCAGGCGACCGCCAGCAGCTGAAAAGAGCAGGCCAGCGGATCGGACTGCTCGACGACCGCCTCCCATTCTCCCAACGGGGAATCGATCGTGACTCGTCGTGGCGCGGTCGCGGAAATCGAATGGGTATCGATGGCATCAATGGCGGCTAGGAGCTTGTTCGCACTGTTCATGGGGCTTCAGCTTTCTGGCGATTCGTCGCCGGCGACGTCGGTATCGCCCGTCCCTTCTTCACTGCGGTGGATTTCGTGATTGAGGCCATCGTAGGAGAGGATCGCCACTTTTTCATCCAAGACCGTTTCAATGTGGACGGGGCGCTGCCACATGCGATGGACATTTTCGAGCGTGTCTCGCGCTGATGTGATCAGCAGTTCGGGGCCGCAATGCTTGTGTTGCAAGTAGAGCTCTGATCGATTCTTGTAGTTGGAGTCAAGCACATGAATGATGGGCCGCCCCATGTTCGTAAGGCTGAATAGCAATCGCTGCTTGATCTGCTCGAATTGCCGCCCTTCGATTTCATAGTTGCCCGAATCGTTGTTGTAGCCGAACGAAAACATGTTGTAACGACGGCAGAATTCCAGCGACAAGAATTCATCAATGAAGGTTAGGTCGTTGTGAATCTTTCGGACTTCGAAGATTTTCTCGCGCCCTTTGCCAATGCGCGTGTTCCAGTGGGCTTTTTCTCGCATGTCGGAACAATCTTCGTATTCGCGGCCATAGCAACCGCGGTTCCAACGATCCTCGATGTCGCGAAAGAGCTCGATGCCCAATTTGTAAGGATTGAGCCGCGTGGGCGAACTGGCGAGCGTCCCCGACGTATGGTCGGCATAGCTGATCACGTCAGCGCCGTCGCAGATCCCGTGACGCGTCATGATCGTGCTATGCCAATATGTGGCCCAGCCTTCATTCATGATCTTGGTTTGCCCCTGGGGAGCGAAGTAATAGGCCTCGTCCCGAATGATCGCGAGAACGTCTCTCTGCCATGGCTTCAGCGGGGCGTGCTCCACCAGAAAACCCATCACGTCCCGTACCGGTTTGGGCGGGTGCTGCATCGGTTCCTGTCGTTCCCGGGACGCGGCGTCCCGATCCAGCGCAGACGGCGGATTAATGAACGACTCCATGTAGCCCTTCGCCGGGAAACGGGTCGACCGTGGTGCGACGGGTTCGTCGGTTGGGCTGCGGAATTCGTAACTGTTTTCGGTATCGGCCCGCCGAATGAAGGGGGAGTGGATATCGATCAGATCTTCCAGGCTGAGGCACGCATCGATGAAGTTCTCGACGGTCTCGACGCCAAAGCGATCCATGAAGCGGCGGATTCGATTGCCGTGATTCGCCATCTGGTCGATCATCTTACGGTTCGTCTTGCTGAACCAGTAGTTGTTCTTGAAGAAATCGCAATGACCGTAAACATGAGCAATGACCATCCGATGGTCGGTGATCGAATTACTGTCGAGCAAGTAGGCATAGCAAG
The DNA here is from genome assembly GCA_964480915.1 of uncultured Pirellulaceae bacterium. Taxonomy (GTDB): domain Bacteria; phylum Planctomycetota; class Planctomycetia; order Pirellulales; family Pirellulaceae; genus CAWGCE01. Next base: position 70,817 of record CAYZRS010000007.1, read on the forward strand.
GATCGTTATTGATCACGAGCTCGTAGATTTTCTGCAGTCCGTAAGAATAGCCTTTCGAGAGCCGCTCGTACTCCATCCCGAAACGCCAGTGCGGGTAGCGTGTGGGAAACCCGCCATAGGCGGCAATGGCGTTCAGCTCGTTGACGTCGACCACCTCGAAGATGGTAGGGAAGAAGTCGAGCCCGTAGTTGCTCGCGTGGTCCTCCATCTCCAGCTGGATTTCGGCCAGACGAGCGGGCAGAGTGCGTGTGGGAACAATAGCCATATGTCATCACTTAGGAAGTCGAAGCAGCAAACCGATCTCGGGGCGACCACGAAGTCACGGATCCAGTTCATGGATTTCGAATTTGTGGACCTCCAATGCTTGGATCACATCCCACATCCGAGGCATGTCCTGGCAGAGTTGCTCGCGTGCGCGTTGAATTGCCTCTGCGCGCGAGCGTCCGCTGACTTCCATCTTCCGGAAGCCGACGCGAATCGAATATCGTTGTCCATGGATGGGTCGTTCGTGCATTAAGGTCCTTTCTGTGGAGACTTTATCGTCCGGTCCCCAAAAACGTTTTGATCGAGGCGAAGATGGCCTCCTTACTCTCAATGTCTGACAAGATCAGTCGTTCCTCGGACTGGCCGAATTCATCCCGTAGGCTGCGGATGTATTCGCCGCTGCCATATGGGCTTTCGACCTGTCCGTAGCAGAACAGATTGCAGTTTGGCAGGATATTCTGTCGCAGAATCGCCAGGCTCTGCTTGTTGTCCTCGCCCCAATTGTCTCCGTCGGAAAATTGGAAGCAGTAGATGTTCCATTCGTTCACCGGGAATTGCTGCTTGATCAGTTCTTCTGCGACTTGGTAGGCGCTGCTGATCCGCGTCCCGCCGCTCTCGCGCGTATGGTAAAACGTGTGTTCATCGACCTCTTTGGCGACGGCGTCGTGAATGATGTAGCGCCGTTCGACGCCCTCATACTGGCTTTGGATCCAAGTATCGATCCAAAACGCTTCCGTACGAACGATCGATTTCTGCTCGTCCGTCATCGAGCCCGAAACATCCATCATGTAGATGATGACGGCGTTCGCCTGCGGCTCCTGCTTGGACGACCAGCTGCGGAACCGTTTATCCTCACCGATGGGCACGATTCGTGGGCGACGAAAATTGTAAGTTCCGGTGGCGACTTGGCGGCGCAGCGCCTGGACGTAAGTGCGCTTAAAGTGGCGCAACGATTCGGGCCCGTTGCGGCGGATGCTGTTGTATCGCGTCTTTTCGTCTTGCAGGTTCGCGTCCCCTTTCGGCTCGATGCGAGGCAATTCGAGTGCATCGGCCATCATGTCGGCTAGTTCTTGCATGTCGAGTTCGACCTCAAGCACGTGCGCCCCGGGTGCGTTGCCTGCGGCACCGGGTCCATCACCTTCACGCCCTTTGCCGACCGACTGCCCCTCGTCGCCCTCGCCCTGCCCGACACCGCCCGATCCATTGTCTCCGTAATGGAAATGAGGAATGTCGAGCTGAGGAATGGGAATCGTGACCAGTTCCTTCCCCTTGCGGCCAACCATTTCGCCGTGGTTGATGTACTTCTTGAGGTTGTCGCGCACTTTGCCGCGCACGATATCCTTGAAGCGAGTCTTATCGCGATCAATCTTCATGGTGACCTGCCCTTGCTATTCCTTCACATCGCCGCGAGCGAAGATGCTGGCCACGTAATTCAGAACATCGGTGGCACTCTCTTCGTCGTAACCATAGTCGCGGATCAACCTTCCCTTAACGACATCGATCTTCTGCTGCGTGTCGGCGTCGACAACGTTGGAGACGAGCGTTGTTAGCTTGATCGAATCCTTTTGATCCTCGAACAGCTTGAGTTCGAGCGCTTTGTTTAGACGCTCGTTCGTTTTGTAATCGAACTTCTTGCCATCGATGGACAGGGCGCCGATGTAGTTCATGATTTCCCGACGGAAATCGTCCTTGCGAGAATCGGGAATATCGATCTTTTCTTCGATCGAACGCATCAGCCGTTCATCCGGCTCTTCGAATTGGCCGGTGTACTTGTTCTTGACCTTCTCGTGCTGTGTGTAGGCCTTCACATTGTCGATGTAGTTGGAACAGAGTCGACGCAGTGCGTCTTCATCGGCCGCGATGGCACGTTGCACCTCGTTCTTGACCGTGTTTTCATATTCTTCTTTGACGACGTCGAGCAGGTCACGGTACCGTTTGCGTAGTTCATCGGCGTTGATCAACGAGTGATGCTTGAGCCCCGCTTCGAGTTCGTTGAGAACCATGAACGGGTTCACTGTCGTGGCGTCGGGGTGTGCCACCAGCGCGTTCGAAATCTTGTCCTGGACATACCGAGGCGAGATGCCCAGCATGCCTTCGTTCACGGTCTCTTCGCGAAGCTCCTTGATGTTCTCTTCGGTAAAACCGGCCAGCGACTGGCCGTTGTAGAGCTTCATTTTTTGAAGGAGTGTCAGGTTGGCATGCTTGGGCTCTTCCAGGCGAGTTAAGACCGCCCACATCGCCGCCATTTCGATCGTGTGAGGCGCAATGTGCTTGCCGCGGACCTTGTCGCCGTTGTAATCCTTCGTGTAGATCTGGATCTCATCCGAGAGCTTGGTGACATATGGGATGTCGATTTTGACGGTACGGTCTCGCAGCGCTTCCATGAAGTCATTGCTTTGCAGGCGACGATACTCGGGCTCGTTCGTATGCCCGAGGATGACTTCATCAATGTCGGTCTGGGCGAACTTCTTGGGTTTGATCTTGTGTTCTTGGCTGGCACCCAGCAGGTCGTACAGGAACGCCACGTCCAGTTTTAGGACTTCGATGAATTCGATCATACCGCGATTGGCAATGTTGAATTCCCCATCGAAGTTGAACGCGCGGGGGTCGCTGTCCGTGCCGTACTCGGCGATTTTGCGATAGTTGATATCGCCCGTCAGTTCGGTCGAGTCCTGGTTCTTTTCATCCTTGGGCTGGAAGGTTCCGATACCGATCCGATCTTTTTCGCTGAGGGTGAGTCGCTTGACACGGACATCGCCAACGACTTTGGTCCAATCGCCGCCAAACTTCTGCAATCGATCATTGAATTCGTGACGGCAGTAGGGGCACAAATCACCGCGAATCGTGACATGAAACGGGCTGTTGCCGTTAAGCGGATTGAGCTCATGCTCAACCATATCGCGGTGCTCGTCGGGAACGAGGTGCAATGGCTCTTCGTGCATCGGGCACCATTGAACGGTTGGTTCACCGCCGGCTTCCGAAGATGCCCAGCCGAGCATGTAAAGCGCCCCCTCGTCTGTGGTGGAATACTGCTCGAGCCCTTTCTTAAGCAGGCGGGCGATCGTGCTCTTGCTGCTGCCGACGGGACCGTGCAGCAGGAGGACTCGTTTCTCAATTCCGTATCCCTGGGCGGCGCTTTTGAAGGCGTTGACGAGTGAAGCGATCGATTCTTCCAGACCGAAAACCGCATCCTTGCCGCCCGCCAGCGGGTCGTCGAAGAACTTGTAGTGCACCTTCTTTTCACGGCCCGCTTCGTACGTTTCCGTGCCATACGACAGAATCATGTCGTAGATGCGTTGGTAGGCGTTGCGAGTGATGCGGGGATTCTGTCGAATCAGGTCCAGATATTCGGCAAAGGTGCCGGTCCAATGGGCGCGTTGGAAATTGGTTAGATCTTGCTTCTCGCCGATCAACGAAATGATGTCTCTGCCTTCAGCCATCTTCGGTTCTCCTGCCAATGCTGGCGTTTGGGGTTAGCTGACGAATGGCAGTCCTGAGTAAGATCCGCTTCGCAGCCTGATCGCGTGTGACTGTCTTGTTTCCTTCGCAACCTTTCTGACCGGATGCGTCGTGGGGCGTTTCGCGCAGCACCCATCGCCCATTTCATGCGCAGTGAACACTGAGCTCTGGGGAATCGATGGCAGCCCGAGAAATCGCTGGGACGCTACCGGTGAGAAAGTTTGCAAAGAGCACAAACGGGAGCCGCGTAATGCGCGAGCCTGGTGTGGCCGAGTCAAAACGTCGAGTCACGCTCCAGTCGAAGTATGTTTCGTGGTCTCTATCTCGGCAATATGAAAAAACGAATCGTCACTGCAATTGCCTGCAATGCAGGCATAATGAGTGGTCTCAATTCCACCAATCCGATCGGCGAAGAGGACAGTTCGTTTTTTGCATCATCAAGAAATACCAAAAAATACGGTTGACATTTTTCCATGCGCAACTCTTCGTAACGGTATTGTCGCGAACAGCAATGGCTGGCGGTTTCCTAGATGAGACCCTGCCGCTCGCACCTTTCCGGGCGCACTTTGGGTCGCCAAGGAGTTCCGCCTAGGTAGTATTCCTCATGCGTGACCTGACCTAATCGAATCGAAACGCACGAACGAAAACGCAATCGCGTAGGAATTCCCTAGTGCGATCCGACTCCCCCCCTTTCAGTGCTACGGTTCGTTGTCGGCAAAAAGGAGCCAATTTCTCACGTCGACGAAATCCCAAAACTGAAACTTTCTTAATGTGGAATATGCCCATGTTGCTCAACCTGCTTACGACGAGAGCGGAGACCCCCGAAATCGCAGCCAGCCGCACCATTAACCTCGAGTCGCTCGAAGCACGAACGCTCTTCAGCGCTGCCGGATTCATCCCCGCCGAATTGTTGGAAGCGGGCGCAGTCGCCAACGAACCCCTAGCGACACAAATGGAACGCCTGGCGCCCGCTGCGAACAATCAAGCGGCGACGGAAGATATCGATGTCCAACCGGAAGTCGATCCGACAGAAGGCGAAACGCTGGCGGGCGACCTGGACGGCGATAACGTGGTCGATGCGAATGACATCAACATGCTGGCCAAGGCGGTCCGCTTGGATATCACGAATGAAGAGTTCGATCTCGACGGCGATGGTTCGGTCGGGCGGTCCGATCAAGACTTCCTGGTACGCGATATCCTCGGTACCGAATACGGAGATGCCAACCTTGACGGACGCGTCGACGGAGAGGACTTCAAGCAGTTGCAGGACAGCCTGTTCACGACAAACCATGGCTGGCAAAACGGCGACTTTAACGGGGATTTCCGCATCGACGGCATCGACTTTATCTGGTGGAATCAGTTCAAACAGCTGGAGACGCCGTTATCCCAAACGACCGATGCGGCTTCCGATGACGCTTCACCGAGCGACCAAGTGCCGAATGAAACGACGGAACTGGGGACCGACATGACGCTGGAAGAAGACATGGCCACCGGAGCGACACCAAGAATTGACATCCAAGACAGCTTCGCGGCCAAAACCAAGGCCAAGGCGCTCGCCAAAACGAGTGCGTTGATGGTTGCGGCAGCCGCGCCGCTGAGCGGGACGAGCCAGGGAGACGCTTCCCATTCGTTCGATTCAAAACTGGACGAACCGACCTGGCGGAGCGATGTCTTGAAAGCGAGTCATGAAGGCCTGCAAGGCAGGTTTTTCGCTGAGCTAAATAAGGCTTCTACGCGGGCTGAAGTGAAGGAAGCGAATTACGACCTCCTGAAGAGTCTGGAAGAGTTCGTCATGTGATTGCACCTGTGAAGCGTGAACTCGACCTTTAGGCGCCCTACTTCCATTCGAAGTAGGGCGTTTTTGGTTTCTCGAGGGAGCGAGTCTAGCGGGCGAAACTGGCCTGCATTAACTGGCCTGCATTAA
>CAYZRS010000007.1:76563-140718 GCA_964480915.1 uncultured Pirellulaceae bacterium
TCGAGGGAGCGAGTCTAGCGGGCGAAACTGGCCTGCATTAACTGGCCTGCATTAATTGGCCAACAGTCGCTGCACACTTTCCAGCAAGCGGTCCATCGGAAAGGGCTTGCGAATGTAATCATCGACACCGAGCATTTCGGCGTATGCCTTGTGGCGACTGCCCTCGTTGGCGGTGATCATGATGATCCGAATCGGAACGGGACGTGACCGCCTCAATTTCTCGAGGACGAGAAAGCCACTTCGCTTCGGCATCATCATATCGAGAATTACCAAATCCGGGTCTTCTCGCTCTGCCAGTGCCAAGCCTTGATTGCCGTCACGAGCAATGATGATTTCGTAGCCCGCCTTTTCGAGCGCGTAACGAAGCGACTCGATGATTTCAAAGTCATCATCCACGAGGAGGATGCGCTTGCCTTGCTTGGCAGCGGTCGGTTGTGCAGCTGCAGTCTCTTCAGAAGCCATGCGTGCGCCCTTCGGGTATCCGTCCATCGATTGCTGGAATGATCATTCATTCCGGCGGAAAGTTTGACAAGGTGGCCGCAGTCCAACAAGGGGAGAATGGATGAACTGCCTGGCACTGGTCCCTCGGCGGGGTGCGCCGCGCCGAGGGTTTTTCTCTGAAAAAATGAGATGCTACCGACGGGCAGCGGCCCGCAAAACGATCTGTGGTCCAGCAAATTGCCCCGATTCCGCGAATTCGTCAGCCCGCCTGCGAGCGACAGTTGGTCCGTTTCGCTGAAAATGGCTCGGCTGGGGCGAGCGGTCGTCCGGTGGGAGCTCGGTGCGGTCACTCCGATGCTTGCTCGCTCGCCAGCGCTGCTTCGGCCTGTTGCAGCCTCGCCTGGGTCTGTCGATGTCGTTCGTGAATCTCAAGATCGAAACCTTCGTGCTGTTCCAAATCGACGACCCCGCGATACTGGGCGTGGCACCGATAGCACTCGAGCAGGTCGCCGACCAGTAAATAGAGGGTGACGTCAATCAGAGCGGTTGCGAATAGAATCGCATAGGTCGTGATCAGCATGTGGAAGGACCAGGCGACACTGCTGGCGACGAAACCGAGCACCACGATGAAGACGCCCAGTCGCTGTGGAAAATCTTTCCGCAAGAACAGTTCGTCACTCGGGCACACCAAGCACTTCTTCAGCTCGGCCTCAGCCGCCGCTCCCTTCGTCAGCCGCAGCGCCGACTGGCATTCCTCACACAGGAGTTCTGTCGCGTCGCTGGCGACACTGGCGCGGCATATCTCACTGCATTCGGGGCAACTGTAGGTAATATTCAGCGGCATGCTAGAGCGGAAAGTGAGACGTTGCGGAAAGAAACTGCGAGCTTAGCTCGCCCAGAAAAACAGTGATGACGGCCACATAGAGTATACCTGTTGCGCTCTGCGTATTTGGAATTCGCAGCGTCTGCCACGTCATTCCGGCCAAAAAAAGCGTGCCGACAAGTCCGGCCAGCCAACGAATCGCCACCAGTGTCCACCACAGGCTTTGATGTGGGTTCCCGGCGGCCAACTCACCACTCAGGCCCCAACCGCAGAGCAGCATCCTCAATAACCCCGTGATCGCGATTCCCCAGATCAGACGTTTGAGTGGGGCGAGCTGCATTCCTGGGTTGTTCAGGTACCAGTGCCCCAGGAACATCGCAGCGATGACGCAACCCAGCAAAAGTCCGCCCAGGCAAATATCCAGAAATCCTAGCCAGGGACCTGCGGTCGGAATGAGCTCTGGCAATTGAGCCTGGCCAATGGCCAAATGGGCAGCGGCCAAGGCGAGAGCCGCCACCAGCCCGAGTGCCCAGCGTCCGATACGACGTTGTTCATACAGCCAAATCACCGAACCGACGTACGATGCGATCCCGGCAGCGAGCGCCAGTTGAAAGATAAGGCCCCGCGGCGCGAGGCCTGCCTCGCCACTGGCGATCGCGACCCCGGCAAACGTCGTCAGCCCCAGCGCGACCCACAAATGGACGCGGAAGTAGCCGGCGGTCACCAGAGCCGGTGACGTGCCCGCCATGGCAGCGGCCAGGCCAAATGTGAGCCGGAAGATGAATTGCACCAGAATGTTCCACAGCATGATTGAGCCGCCCTTAGATGCACTTTGCGGTGTTATTCATCGTCGTCTTCCGATTCTGGCAATTCGGGTAGTTCGACGGGCGGATCGAGGTGAATTTCCGGGATTTTGTCGACCACAATCTCGACCAAAGGCCGTTTCTCTTCGCTGGCCAGGATCTCGGCACAGCAGTCTTCCAGCTGCGTCAGGAAGGTGGCCAGATCGAGCCCAAGGAAGTGGGGGGCGTACTCGTTCAAATAGCCGCGACAGCCGTGATACAGCTTCCGAGAGCCGCCTGTGTTGCCGTTCCCGAAATGATGCAGGCAGACCGCAGCTTGAATCAGCCCTTGATAGAAGCGACGAGCCGGCCCCTGCACGTCGGCCCACAGCTCTTCCCAGACTTCGTGAGCCTCGAAAAAGTCGCAATCGTTGAAATAGGCGATCCCCAACAGGTAGCGGTGGTCGTAGGCGGAGTCAGATGACGGCGACTGGTTAGTATTCACTTGGTCACTCGATGAAGCGGCTGGAACAGCGACTTAGTATGTCAATTTGCCGAGCAAACCGACAGTGGTCTCGCCCAGCTAGAATGACTGGTACGGCTTAAACGGAAGCGGCGTCGAATTCCAACAAAAAGGGTGCCAAAGTCTTGACGAATCTCGCCATTCATCCAAACTTAATCGCACACGGAAGCAGGCTCCTAAAACGCACGGTCCAGCACATTGATGGCTCTTAGTTCTGACCGCCGCAAGCACGCGACAAAGATTGTCCGCAGGCTGAAACGCGACTATTCGCATGCCAAGTGTGCGCTCGATTACGATTCACCCGTGCAATTGCTCGTGGCGACCATTCTGTCGGCACAATGTACGGACGTTCGCGTCAACATCGTGACCAAAGGGCTCTTCGGAAAGTACCCCGACGCCGCATCGCTGGCCAAGGCACCGCTCAAATCGATCGAAAAGAAGGTCCAAACGGCCGGCTTCTTCCGCAACAAAGCGAAGAACATCAAAGCCTGCTGCCAGCGGTTGGTGGCCGAGCACGACGGCCAGGTCCCGCCAGATCTCGATATCTTGGTTACCCTGCCCGGCGTGGGCCGCAAGACGGCCAATGTCGTTCTGGGCACCGCGTTTGGCCTGGCAACGGGTGTTGTCGTCGATACCCACGTCGGACGTATCAGTCGCCGCCTCGGGATGACCGCGGAAACCGATCCCGTGAAAGTCGAGCGCGACCTGGTCGAGCAACTGCCCAAAAAAGAATGGGTCTCGTTTTCGCATCGGATGATTTATCACGGCCGCGAAGTCTGCAAAGCCCGCCGACCTGACTGCGATCAATGCAAAATGAGCGACGTTTGCCCGAGGATTGGGATTTGATGTCGCCGCAACAAGCCAACGTGTTTTGTTCGAGTAACCAGCCGCACGGCAAACGCATGACTGCGTACAGGAGCTCTTTACGATGATTCTAGGTGGCGATGAAATCGAAAGTCGACTTGGCTCGGATATTGTGATCGAGCCTTTTGATGCCGAGCAGTTGAATTCGAACAGCTATAACTTGACGCTTCACAATGAAATCATGGTCTATGAGGAAGTTGTCCTCGACATGCGGAAATTGAACCGCACGCGTCGCGTTCGTATTCCCGCAGACGGCATGGTGCTGAAGCCCGACCAACTCTACTTGGGTCGTACCGCAGAACGAACCGAAACGCACAACCTCGTGCCGATGATTGAAGGGCGATCGTCCGTCGGCAGGCTGGGACTGTTTGTCCATGCCTCAGCCGGTTTTGGCGACGTCGGCTTCTGCGGATACTGGACGTTGGAGATGTATGCCGTGCAGCCGGTTCGCATCTACCCCGGAGTCCCAATCTGCCAGATTTTCTATCATGAATTGTCCGGTGCTGCCGAGTCGTACTCCAGCGACAAGTACCAAAACAATACCGACATTCAGCCAAGCTTACTCTACAAAGAGCTGAACCCCGACGCGGTCCACGAGGACCCCCAGCGCCGTTTCGCGTTCGAGTAAATCGGACCTTGCTCGTTATCGCGAACCGCGATCAAACCAGCGATCGTAGCGCCAGGAAAGCGCTGCGCGGCAGCATGAAGCAGGCCAGTACGGTTGCCAGAAGAATGGTGAACGGAAAGATCGCGGCCCACACGAGAAACCATGTGACCGTGTGCGATAGTTCTGCAGTGCCCGCTGATGCGGAAATCTGCCCGGGAGTATTCAGTTCAATAGATGCCATAACGACTCAATTCTAACTAGGACTACATGACAGAGAAATAATTTCCTGCCGCAAAGTCAAAGTTTTCATTCGATAGGACCTGGGGTTTTTGGGTGTATTTGCAGTAGTTTTTCACCTGCAGCAACAAGTCACGTGGTTGGCAGCAACGGAATGGGCGGTCGACTTTTTTGTAGTGCTCTGCAATGAGGTAGTCGATCGCCTTCTGCTCGTGGTCGAATCCCATCAGTGGGCACATGATTTTGAACAGCTCGCGGAATTCCGCTTCGGTCGGATTTTCGACCTCGATTTTGTATGGGATACGACGCAGGAACGCGTCATCAACCAGATCCTTAGGCTCGAGGTTGGTCGAGAACACGACAAGCTGATCGAAGGGGACTTGGATTTTTTTGCCGCTAGGCAAGTTGAGGAAATCGTATCTCTTTTCTAAGGGAACGATCCAGCGATTGAGCAGCTCATCCGTCGTCATTCGCTGGCGGCCGAAGTCATCGATGACGAGTGTGCCGCAGTTACTCTTCAGCTGAATCGGCGCTTCGTTGATGCCCGTGTCGCGATTGATGCACAGTTCGAGGTTGTCCATCGTTAACTCACCACCGACGATAAGCGTCGGCCGTTCGATGCGCACCCACCGCTTGTCCACGCGATGGTTCGAGACGATCGTATCGTCGTCCTCCAGCGGCGCTTCGGTGTGCTGGCTCGGATCGAAGACGCGAATGATTTCGCCGTCGACACCGATCGAGCGAGGAATCCAAATGTGCTCACCAAAGGCCCGAGTGACCCGTTCGGCGATGCTCGTTTTTCCGTTGCCCGGGAATCCGAACAGGAACATGCCGCGGCCTGAGTTCATGGCCGAACCGAGGCGGAGAAACATCTTGGGATTGACGAGCAGATCGCTAAACGCGTTCTTTAAATCACTTTCGGTCGGGTTCTGGTGATTGAGCGATTGAGCCTTCACCGAATCGCAATAGTCGGACAAGGAGACAGGGGCGGCGCCAAAGTAGGTGCAGTCATTCGCGTAACCACGGGCTCGGTCGCGTCCTTTTTCAGTCAGACTGCAGACGTAATCGCCCATCTGGGCCGTATCGCGAAAGTAGATCATCTGGTCGTACTTGAGCCGAGCCAGCAGATCCTGAATGAAGGAAAATGGTACCTTCACCTGATCCGAGATCCCCGAACCACTCGCTTCGCCGGAGACCAACAGGTACTTGAGGACAAGCTCTTCCAATTGACTATCATTCAGCCGTGCCTCTTCTAGGCTCGCCGGCTCTTTGGGAAGGAACTCGGGTGGTGGGGCCGGTTTGGGCGTCACGGGTGGAGCCATCGCGGGCGACATCGGAGCCGCAGGCAGAGGACCGGTAGGTGGGCCACCGGCGTGCGGCATCGGCACTCCGGGAACTCCTAGTGGCATGCCGCCGGGGCCTCGCTGCTGAGCTGGCGGCTGATTCACCCGCATGATGCCCGGCTGGCCGGGCTGCCCCTGGGGTGGAGCGATCGGTTGGCCTGGCAGCGGCTGGCCTGGAAAAGGTTGGCCGGGCAGTGGCTGACCCGCAAAGGGTTGCCCCATGGGTGCGCCGGGGGGCGGCATCATGGGCGCTCTTGGCGGAGGCGTCATGCCGGGGACCGGCTGACCGCCTGGGTTCCCGCTCGCCATGGGTGCGCCGGGCATCCCGGGCGGGAACGGCTGGCCACCTGGTCCGGGCTGACCTGGCGTTCGCTGATGGACGGCATCAATTTCCAAATTCGAAGGGCCAGGAGGGCCAGGCGGCAATGGCTGGCGGGGCGGTAAGCCGGGCTCCGAAGGATGGTTGGCCGGCCCTGGGTCTCCGCCCGCCGTGAGGTGGTTAATGCGACTCAGCATCGCGTCGAGGTCCTGGTCCATGGACTTGCCTGAGGTTATTTGCGATCACGTACGCCCAAAGTTCAAATGGCCAAGGCGGGTGCCATTTCGAGTATCGGCCCCGACGGGCGATGAATGCAGACGCAAGAGCGCGCAGCGTGAAACCACGATCGAGCCTGGGCCGGTCGTAGTGGTTGCGCAAGCCTGACGGTTAACCGAGGAAGAGCAAGACGTAGATAACGGCCAGCACGATGTGCGCAACCGCGTAGGGGAAAGCGGCTTTGATGAAGCCGGCAAACGAGAGCGTCAGTTTGTTGCGATGCATGATGGTGACGGCAACCAACGTCGAAGCCGAGCCGATCGGCGTCAAGTTGCCGCCCAAGTTCGCGCCGAAGATGACAGCCCACCACAGCGGATCGGCCGCTTCCGGTGGCGCGTTAATTTGCGTTCCTAGGCTCGTCAAGATTCGTGACAGCATTGCTGCCAGCGGAATGTTGTCGGTGACCGAACTAAAGGCTGCCGAGGCAAGCAATACGGCAGCTGTGCCAGACGTTTCACCCAAACCGATGATCTTCGCGAGCACGACGCCGATCGCTTCCAGCACCATGGCATGTTCCATCACGTTGATCACAACAAAAAGCGCGATAAAGAAGCCAATCAGATCCCAATCGAGGGCTCGATAGAATTCGTCGGCCGAATGCTTGTATCGCAACAGCATGATCATCGCGAAGGCGATCGCCACGAAACCCATTTCCAGGTCGCTCACAACGGGCAGGACCGACGTCGTGGCAATGGTCAGAATGAACAGCACCAACATCGCGGCGCCGAACCAGAAGAAGCCCCAGCTTTCGATGCCGTCGTTTTCATCAAAATTGGCGACCTGCAATGCGGCCGCTGCTCGCTCTTCCGCCGTCTCCAGGGAGCGAATCTTGCAGAGCTTCGCCCCCATCCAGAGCGTGACCACGGTCGTCACCACGACGTAGGGCGCGGCCTTAATGAAGAATTCGAAGAAGCTGATGTTGGCCGCGCTGCCGACGATAATGTTCGGTACCGAGCTGATCAGGGTTAGCAATCCGCCAATGTTCGTCAGCAGTCCTTCAATCAGCAGGAAACTGAGCAGGTTCTCGTTGCGATCCAGCTTGGCGAGCGAGACGGCTGTGAGCGAACCGACAATAATCATCGCCGTGACATTGTTGAGAACGGCCGAAAAAACGACCGTCATGATCCCATAGAAGACCAGCAGTCGCAGCGGGTCACCGCCCGACAGTTTGGTCACCTTGATGGCAATCCAGGTGAAAAGCCCCGACTTGCTGGTAACGTCGACGAATAGGCTGGAGCCCAATATGATCGCAATCACGCCCCATTCCACGCCGGGAATGTAGACCGGCATGTGGACTCGATGCCCACCCACGTGCAACGCTTCGACTTCGCCGTGTTCGGTATCCCCCTCGCCGACATGCGGTACAACGACCTCTTCCTGAGTGCCGTCGTAGTCGGCAGCGACGCCTTCGACCGCCTCATGCACGATCAGCTCGTCGCTGCCGATGACGACCGAATCGAGCGGCAGGAGCCCCCAGAAGCTGGCGAGAAATAGACAGGCGACAGCAAACAGGCCAGCGATCACTGACTTCTTGGCATGCAGCTTTTCTTCAAATGCGAGGCAAAGTATGAGCCCGACAAGCATCGCACCGAAGACCGCCGTTACCCAGCCGGGAACGTGGTGCGAGGCAGCGAATAATAGTCCATTCAACACGGTGGCCATTCCTTAGCTAGAGCAACATGAGGGGCCGCTCTCGCAGCTCCACCGTCAACGGGTAGGCGAGGCCATGCATGGCCAGTTGCTCTTCGTCTTTCGTATTCAGTACGAGCACGTCGATCTGGTGCTCTTCCAGTAATCGGCGATAGTCATTCATGTAATGGCCCATCGTCACGATCGCCTCGACAGTGATATCCTGCCCCTGCTCCTGAATGATCTTGCGGCACGAGGCGATGTAATCAATCGGCTCTTTTAGCAACTGCTGTCGAATCGACTGCTCAGCGGTTTCGGTGTTCAGCAGCGGAATCTTGCTAATGGTCGAGTTGAATTTATTGAGAACCCGTTCGTCCTCCACGTGGGTCAGGAACAGCTTGCCGCCAGGTTCGGTCAGCGCTGCGGCAAAACTGACCAAACGGTTATCGCCCGTGAGGTGATCGGTGATCGCCATGACGCGGTCGGTATTCTTCGTGATCGGGTGATTGGCTTCCGGATCGGGCAATAGCAGCACCGGATGCGGCGTCGCCTGAGTCAGCACGTCGACGAAGGTGCCCAGGGTGTACGGATATTTCGTGGCCCGCGTCTTCAAATTCCGATACATGCAAATTAGCTCGGTACCGGAGTCTTCGATCTTCTTCATCAGGTCATCGACCGAGTCAAAATCGTCGTCGTCGATGATTTGCCAGTCGATGGGATGACTCGCCTGGAACGATTTCAGCACGTTATGGGCCGACTTCAGCAAAGGTTCTGCCGACGGCCGGTCGATATCGACGACAAGCAGGCCACGTTTGATGGAGATCTCCGACGGCGAGAATACTGCCTTGTCGGCAGACTTAAAGACACTCTCAAACTGGTCGATGTTGGTCATACCGAATTGCCAGAAATAGGCATCTGCAGGGTCTGGAATCAGGGAAAGTTGTCTCAGCATAACAGCTGCCCCGCAAAGCGACGATACGTACCCGTTGGCAACCGACCAAGACATTCGGACCGCCATTCGCTAGAATTTCGGGGATAACCCCAGAATGACCAACCACGGGCGAGCCGATTGGCTCGACCACGATTCAAGCGATTCAGGTGAAGGACTTATTGATGAGCCAAGTAAAAACTGATCCCTTCGGCGCTCGTGATACCTTTGATACGGGTAGCGGCTCGGCCGGCATTTACCGGTTGTCGAAACTGGCGGATGCGGGACTGTGTCAGCCGGACTCGCTGCCCTACTCGATTCGCAATCTTTTGGAATCGGTCCTACGAAACTGCGATGGCTACGTTGTCAGCGAGGAGGATGTCAAAGCGCTCGCCGGCTGGAATGCCCCAGCCCCGGCCAGTGTCGAAATTCCTTTCAAGCCGGCCCGGGTCGTATTGCAGGATTTTACCGGAGTGCCAGCAGTCGTCGATTTGGCAGCTTTGCGCAGCGCGATGGCTCGGCTCGGCGGCGACCCGACGAAAATCAACCCTTTGATTCCGGTCGATTTGGTGATTGATCACTCGGTGCAGGTCGACCGCTTTGGCAGTGGCGATGCGTTGGCTTTGAATGTCGACCTGGAATTTCAGCGCAACAAAGAGCGTTATGAATTTCTCCGTTGGGGGCAAAATGCCTTTGACAATTTTCGCGCCGTGCCGCCGAACGTCGGCATCGTTCACCAAGTGAATCTCGAATTCCTGGCGAAGGGCGTGTTCTTGCGAGAGGACCACGCGGGCCAGGTCGCTGTTCCCGACACTTTGGTCGGTACCGACAGCCATACGACGATGATCAACGGGTTGGGCGTCGTCGGCTGGGGCGTTGGAGGCATTGAAGCGGAAGCGGTGATGCTTGGGCAGCCGCTCTACATGCTCATGCCAAAAGTCGTTGGGTTTGAGCTCACCGGAAAGATGGCGACCGGTGCCACGGCGACCGACCTCGTGCTGATGGTCGTGGAAATTCTCCGCAAGGAAGGTGTTGTCGGTAAATTTGTCGAATTCTACGGCAGTGGCGTCTCGACAATGTCGCTTGCTGATCGCGCCACGATTGCCAACATGGCTCCCGAATATGGCGCCACAATGGGCTTTTTCCCGGTCGACGACGTGACGTTGGAGTACATGCGTCTGACTGGCCGTACTGAGGACGAAGTGCAGTTGGTCGAGCGGTACAACAAGGAACAAGGGACGTTTCGATTGGACACGGACGAGATTCCCAAGTTCACTCAAACGGTCAGCTTAGACTTGGGCACGGTCGAGCCCTCCTTGGCCGGCCCCAAACGTCCACAAGATCGCATCGCGCTCTCTGCCATGAAAAAGAGCTTTGGTGAAGTGTTGCGAGCGCCGGTCAGTGAGCGAGGATTCGAACTTTCGGACGATGCACTGCAGCGCACCGGGACGATCCAAAACGGATCGGTATCGACAATCACGCATGGGGCCGTTGTGATTGCGGCGATCACCAGCTGCACGAACACGAGCAACCCCTCGGTGATGGTGGCGGCCGGCTTGCTGGCAAAGAAGGCGGCCGAGCGTGGCATGAAAGTTCCGGCTCACGTCAAAACCAGCTTGGCGCCAGGTTCGCGCGTGGTCACCGACTATCTGGATAGCGCGGGACTTACCGAGGCGTTGGAGGCCCTAGGCTTCCACACGGTCGGTTATGGCTGCACCACGTGCATCGGAAACAGCGGTCCCCTACCAGAGCCGGTCGCGCAGGCGGTGACCGAAGGTGAGTTGGTTGCCTCGGCCGTGCTGAGTGGTAACCGAAATTTTGAAGGGCGTGTCAATCCGCTCGTGCAAGCGAATTACCTCGCCAGCCCACCACTCGTTGTGGCCTACGCTTTGGCCGGTACGACCGATATTGATCTCGTGACCGAACCGCTCGGACAAGACGCCCAAGGTCAAGATGTGATGCTTTCCGACATTTGGCCCACGCTGGAAGAGATTCAAGAGGCCGTGAAATCGTCCGTTCAGCCATCGATGTTTTCAGACCAGTATGGTCAAGCGTTGACGTCGAACGAAAAGTGGAACGCGATTGATGTGGGCTCGGGCGATCTCTACGAATGGAATGACTCGAGCACCTACATCCAAGAGCCGCCATTCTTGGTCGGCCTCACCACCGATGTCGATCCGATTCAGCCTGTTAAAGGGGCCCGCGTACTTTGCTTGTTGGGCGATTCGGTCACGACCGATCATATTTCACCCGCGGGGGCGATCTCACAAGACAGCCCAGCGGGCCGTTACCTGGTCGAGAATGGCGTCGATAAACGGGAATTCAACAGCTATGGATCGCGTCGAGGCAACGACCGGGTCATGCACCGCGGAACGTTCGCCAATATCCGCATCCGCAATCAACTCGCACCGGGCACCGAAGGTGGCGTCACCACGCACATTCCCAGCGGCGAGCAAATGGCCATTTACGACGCGGCGACCAAATATCGCGAAGCGGGGACTCCGCTTGTCGTTTTGGCCGGGACCGAATATGGCACCGGCAGCAGTCGAGACTGGGCTGCGAAAGGGACTTTCCTGCTGGGCGTGAAGGCCGTGATTGCGACCAGCTTTGAAAGGATTCATCGCAGCAACTTGGTCGGAATGGGCGTCCTGCCGCTCGAATTCCCCAGCGGCCAGTCGTGGAAATCGCTCGGACTGACAGGCCATGAATCGTTCGATGTCGATGTCGACGATAGCCTTCAGCCCCAGGGAATCGCCAGCGTTACCGCGACATCAGACGACGGCCAAGAGACCAAATTCGATGCGGTGGTCCGCATCGATACGCCGGTCGAGATGGATTACTACCGCAATGGTGGCATCTTGCAGTTCGTGCTGAGAAAGTTGCTGGCTGAAGGATAAGTTCTCGAGACGCCGACCAAAGGCGTCCAAGACCTATTAACGGCCGAAAAAAACGCCCGCCGGTGTCGCCAGCGGGCGTTATCATTTCATGTGGCGATAGTTACAGTCTTACCGTCGGCGAATGAAGCCGAATCCGCACATCAGCAGCAAAACCATTGCCGATGGCTCTGGAATGATGGTGACCGAACCGCCCAGGAATCGAACGACTTCGCCGGTGCAGCCAATGTCAACGCACGTTCCGTCGGCACTAAAGCTTCGTGGGAAATTCGTGTCACCACCAAGCGGTCCAGCAGCAAAATCTTGAACACCAGGCAGGTCGAGGCCATTGATCGAGAAGGCAGCCGTGCCGATATCGTCTGCAGTGTATTTGACCCGGAACACTTCCTTCGGGTTTCCTGGCCCGGCTTGGGTACCGCTGATGAAATTGAACATTCCGCCGGTCGCCGTTTTGCCGGTCGGAAAAGAGGGCACGCCGGCGTTTGCCCATTCATTTGTGTCGAAGTTTATGATCCCGCCGAACGTGCCTGGATCTTGTGTCAGTAACGAGTTGTCAAACACCCACTGCAAGTACCCCGTCAAAGCCAGTGTCGTCTCGACAGTGTCTTCGGCAATCACGGCCATATCAAACACGTCACCGACCATGATCGGCTGAGTCAGCGGAGTCTGAGATGGGTTGAATACATCGCCAGAATTCTCGAAGAAGTTAACGGTGAAGACAATGTCGGCCGAACTAGCCGAACATATTGCGAGCGCAATTAGGAGAGAATTTACACGTAAGAGTTTGTTCATTAGTCGTTCCCCTAGTTTTTAAGATTCAAGAAAATTGCAATAGCAATCTCCGACCATTCCAAGCTAGTCGAGCGACTGGCATTCCGCAATCATCTTGCTGGAAAACAATTGACATTTCGCGGCAATCGGCTGGTCGCCCCCCCAATGGGACGCAATCGTGACAAGATTGGTGTTTTGGACTAGGCTGGCCCATGTCCGGGTTGCGCCGACTATTCCAGTTCGGCGTTAGCTCGCTTCAGCGGACGGTTCAAATTCTGGTGGTGCCCGCCATTGAATTTTCGCTTCTGTGCAACCTTGAGGGGGGATCGCTCATGAGAAGTCGGATTACTTTCGTCGCGCTATTCGCGGCAGTATGTTTGTTCCAGGGCGTGGATTCTTGCCACGCGTACCGTCTATCGCAGCGATGGACATCGACGGCCACCAACGGTGGCGGATTGGTCCAAGGCCAACCGACGACAATCACTTACAGCTTTCTGCCTGACGGCACGAATATCGCTGGTGAGTCTCAGAATAGCGATCTGATCGCCTTTCTCGATAACGAATTTGGTTCCAGCGCAACTTGGCTACCGCTGTTTCAGCAATCGTTTGATCGCTGGGATGAACTCAGCGGACTGACAACGATCTACGAGCCCAATGATGATGGCGTAACAGCCAATGGGAACAACAGTGGAGTGCTGGGCGTCCGCGGTGACGTACGCATGGGGGGCGTTTTCATTGACGGCCCGAGCAACGTGCTGGCCTACAACTACTTCCCGAATCGTGGCGACATGGTTCTCGATACGGCCGATGGCAATTTTTACGACACGCCGAATAACAACTTCCGAGCACTTCGGAACGTCATCATGCACGAGCATGGGCATGGCCTCGGTTTCTCGCACGTCGAATCAAGTAATTCACGCAACTTGATGGAGCCTTTCATTGATACTTCGTTTGACGGGCCGCAGTTCGATGATCTGCTGGCGGTTCAGCGAGGGTACGGCGACATCTATGAAGAAAATGGCGGCAACGACTCTATCGCGAACGCGACGTCGCTCGGCTCGGTGGCCGGCGGAAGCACAGTGAGCATCGGCACGCACGCCTCCAACACGACCGTAGTGATTCCATCCGTCTGGACCGATTTTGTCAGCGTCGATGACAACTCCGACCTGGACTACTACTCGTTCACGGTCGACGGGCCGTCTTCGCTTGATATTGCGCTCGATCCGCGAGGTCCGACCTACAATGAAGGGCCGCAAGGTGGAAGCCAGAGCACCTACGCCACCCGATCTTTTAGCAATCTGACGCTCAATCTATACGATACGAACGGTGCACTGCTGACTTCTGAAAACTCGACGGGCGCTGGGTCGGCCGAGACGATCAGCGGATTCAACGTCGGCAGTGCGGGAACTTATTACGTTCGCGCTTCTGGGAACGCCAATGAAGTGCAAATGTATCGCTTGGACATCTCGGCGACCGACGTTGCCTTGCCGGGCGATTTCAGCGGCAACAACGATTACGACTGTGCCGATCTTGATGCTCTCGTAGCCGCCGTCGCTGGTGGTAGCACGGCAGCGCAATGGGATCTTAATTCGGATAACAACGTGGACGTAGGTGATGTATCGTCGTGGCTATCGATCGCCGGTGCGGCCGAAAACGCGTCTGGAAACCCTTATTTGCCTGGTGACGCGAATCTTGATGGAGTCGTCAACGGCGCGGATTACGTCGTCTGGTCTTCCAATCGTTTTACCGCGACGCCTGCTTGGTGCTCGGGCGATTTCAATGCAGACGGTTTCGTGAATGGCGCCGACTATGTGATTTGGTCGAGCTTCCGATTCCAATCATCGGATTCGACGAATGCGGTACCGGAACCCGGGCACGCCGCCCTCCTTTTCGTGGCGGCCGCTTGCTACGCAGCAGCCAAACGTCGCTAAGACGACTTGCTTGAGACTTGAGCGGCGCGACCTTTGGTCGCGCCGCATTTTCACTTAACAGTATCGCTCAACGGAAACCCAATTGATGACCATCAGACCGTGCCGTTCCGTATTGATATTCCTCACTGTCGCTTGCCTTGCTGCCTCTGCACCGGGCCAGTATCCGTCTTCGAGTATCGATCTGGCGAGTCGGCTAAGCCTCAATCAAATCGGCGGTGGCGACGGATCTGATATCTGGGGCTGGACCGATCCGCTCACAAGCAAAGAGTACGCTCTGATGGCGCGGACGAATGGAGTTTCCTTCGTCGATGTGACCGATCCTTACAACGCCGTCTATCTTGGCAATCTGCCCTCGAACAATGGTGCCGTCGATGCGTGGCGCGACGTCAAGACGTACGGCAACTATGCCTACGTCGTGGCCGATGGAAACGTGGGACCGCATGGCATGCAGGTCTTCGATCTTACGAACCTCCGAGGAATCACCTCGCCAACCACGTTTTCTGCGACGACCACAGAAAATACGTTTCGGAATGCTCACAATATCATCGTCAATGAAGACTCGGGATTCGCCTACGTCGTTGGCAGCGACCTGAACGGTGGGCAAGCGTTGGCGTACGACCTTTCGAATCCGGCCAGCCCGCAATTCATCCGCAACATCAACGTCGATGGATACATCCACGATGCGCAGGTGGTCAATTACAGCGGCCCCGATCCGGATCATGCAGGCCGCGAAGTGATGTTTTCCGCAAGCGCCAATGATTTTGTCATCATCGATGTGACCGACAAGGGAAATAATGGAGCGTTTCGAATTTGGGAAAACGTCTATCCTGGTGTCGAGTACGTTCACCAAGGGTGGCTTTCGGAGGATCAAACCATCTTCTTTCTTAACGATGAACTGGACTCGCAGTGGACGCACCGTTGGGACGTGACCGACCTCGACAGCCCAGTCTATTTGGGCACATCGGGTCCTACCGCCGGTTCGGCCATCGATCACAACCTTTATGTCAAAGGCAATTACGTTTTCCAGGCGAACTATACCAGCGGTATCCGGGTCGCCGAGATTACGGACGCAGCCACGGGCACGCTGAACGAAGTCGCTTGGCTCGATACACACCCATCCAATAACGGCGCCAATTTCAATGGCGCTTGGTCGGTCTATCCGTACTTTGAGAGCGGTACGATCATCTCGAGCGATATCAACGATGGCCTTTTCGTGTCGCGAGTAACGGTCGAGCCGGCCGACTTCAATGCGGACGGGATCGTCGACTGTGTTGATATCGATCAACTAGTAGAAGCCATTTCGACCGGATCGACTCAGCCGTGGTTTGATCTCACCGGAGACGGCAACCTGAACCTCGCCGATCGAGATGCGTGGCTCGCCGCCGCGGGCGCCGCTAACCTAGCGTCTGGCAATCCCTATTTGCTTGGTGATGCAAACCTGGACGGTGCCGTGAACGGTGCTGACTACATCATTTGGTCTTCCAACCGTTTTACCGCGACGCCCGCATGGTGCTCCGGCGACTTTAACGCGGACGGTGTCGTGAACGGAGCCGATTATGTTCTTTGGTCCAGCTTCCGATTTCAATCCTCCGATACGAATCCGGTCCCAGAACCGGCAGGCTGGTTGATCGTCTTGGGGATAACGGTCGCCGCCGGGCGCCGGCAATGGAGCTAAGCCGATACAGGCAGTGTGGATCGCGGATCGTGGTTACACGATCAAGGTGAGCGTGATCGACTTGTCGTGTACAGAGTGTTGCCCACGCACTACGGGCTCCGCTCGTTCAGATTCTACAAATCAATTCGAGCGTATTTCCTTCCGGGTCCTTGAAGAACATCGCACGCGCCCGCAGTTGAGGGAATTCGGTCTTCGTGGGCGATAGCTGGAGCGATTCCAGCCGGTCCCAATGCGTTTGAAAGTCTTGGCGATCGATTTCAAAGGCGAGATGGTTGAGCGTTGATTTTCTGACATCGTGGCCATCAAAACGGGATTTGGCGAACACGTGTTGTTGGTAATCGATGAGTACTAGCAGTTGTGGATGCAGTCCGTTCTGGCCGAGCGGCGTTTCCGTGGCGGCGATCGTGAGGAAGCAAATCGTGGGCGTTCCCTCCGAATCGGCGGTCGTGCCATGGCGGTGGCTCGACTCGGAGTGCAGAGGGAAGCCGAGCACCTCTTGATAAAACGCCCGCATTCGCGGCAGGTCGCTGACGCTGAGCACGATTTCCGAGATTCCGAGAATGGGTGGGGCCGTCATTCCTGTGTCACCTTTCGGTCGGTTTGCAAAGGGAACTCCGCGCGTCGCTACGGAGTGTTCGGGTGTTGCCACTTCTTGATCGGTGATTCCGTGCGCAGTTCGTCGATCAAATGGATGAGTCGCTTAGCGACTGCTGGATTCTTGGCAAAGAGGTCGTGCTCTTCTCCAACGTCCGCTTCCAAGTCAAACAACTCGGTCTTCCACGACTTGGTTTGGCGCAGGTAGTTTCGGACGAGCTTCCATTTGCCCTCTCGGACTGCCAGCTTTCGGTTCAATTCCCAGTACATGGCAGCGTGAGCTGGCTGTTTCCCCTTGCCCAGCAACTCGGGCGCGAGGCTCAATCCGTCAATTCCGGTCGGAGCGTCGGCCTCTGCCAGTTCGGCCAGCGTTGGCAAGAGGTCACAGAAGGCGCTGGGGTGATCGGAAGAGCTGGCAGGTTCGATCTTGCCCGTCCACTTTGCGATGAACGGGACGCGCAAGCCGCCTTCGTACATCGAGCCTTTCAGTCCTCGCAGCTTCCCGGCACTTTGGAAGAACTCGGCATCGACGCCACCGGCATACGTCGGTCCGTTGTCGCTGCTAAACATGATGAGAGTGTTTTCCGCTTCGCCTCGCTCTTCGATCAGGTCAAACAGCGCACCGATGTCTCGGTCCATGCGGGTGATCATCGCGGCGTAACAGGCACGGGGGTGTGGGTGGGGTACATAACCCTTCTTGCCGTCGTACGGCGGGTCGTCCCATTGTCCTTGATATTCCGCCAACGAATCCTTTGGCACATGCAGCGCGACGTGAGGGACGGTATAAGGCAAATACAAGAAGTACGGTCGCGATCGCTCCTTGCGAATGAACTTCAGCGCCTCCTTCGTTAGCTCATCGTGGCTGTAGTCGTCGCCGGTCCAAAAATCGGAATCCTGGTTGCCCGGCAATTCCACCTTGGCGCCGTTTCGCCACAGGTGGTACGGATAAAACGAGTGAGCCTGACGCTGGCAGAGGTAGCCAAAAAAGTGGTCAAACCCCTGTGCATGAGGGCTCCCTTCGGTATCGAATGTCCCTAGCCCCCATTTGCCGATGCAGGCAGTTTCGTAGCCTGCCGTTTGCAGGACTTCTCCGATGGTGACTTCGGCAGCGAGCAACGGCCGCTGCCCTTCGAGCGTCCGATCTTTCCACACATCGACTCCGGGCGGCCATTCGTCATTGCCGCGAATGTAGGCGTGCCCAGTGTGCTTGCCGGTCAACAAGACGCAGCGGGACGGAGCGCACACGGCGCTACCGGCATAGTGTTGAGTGAATCGCATGCCCTCAGCCGCCATGCGATCCAAATGAGGCGTGCGGATTTTTGTTTGGCCGTAACAGCCCAATTCGCCATAGCCCAGGTCGTCGGCCAGGATGTAGATGATGTTGGGGCGGTGCTCGCCTGCAGCACCCGCGACCGGCAGGCATAGCAAAAGCCAGCATAGGACCAGAGCCACTGGCACGAGTTGGTGGGAATTTCTAAGCCGTATCGTCACCGGCTCCGCCCTGAACCCACTCCCACATTTCACGTAGTTCACGTTCGTAGCCTCCGGAGAGAATTGGAAAGCGGCACCACGTCTTCGGATCGAGATTTTCGTCGTCAACGTGAAACGAGGGCGCGTATCGCTCGCGCTTCCACTGATTGCGGCACCAAAGGGTAAAGAAGCGGTCGGTCCACTCGGCCAGTTGCTGTCGGTCGTACTGGCCGAATGCCGTTTCCATTTTCTGCAGGCATTCGAGGGGAGCCAGCTTGTCACGAATGGCCGCTCTTTCGATCGCATCCAGCAGATCGTAGGGCATCAGATCGCCTTCATCGGTTTGCTTCGCGCCCTGAGGTCTCAATTCGGCCGTCGGCTGCTGCGCATTCACAGCGGCGAGCGCCGGGAGCGGACTGAGCCCCGTTGGCCCATCGCTTTCCATCCATCGCAGCCATTGCCTGAGAAAATTTTTGTCGATGCCGGCGATCGGAGAAACGCCGCCGCAGGTGTCTCCATCCATCGTGGCATAGCCGACGGCCGCTTCTGAACGGTTGCTCGTCGCCAGCAACAGCGCGCCGGCCAGGTTCGTCAGTAGCCAGACGCTTGGCCCGCGGGCTCGCGCCTGAATGTTCTGCAGTGCCAGATCGTCGTTCTTCCAGGTCAGTTCTCGGTCGAGCGCCTTGCTGATCATGCCGACATAGTCCTCCACGACCCCGTCGACATCGAGCTCCAAGAACAGCGCGCCGACACCCGCCGCGACGTCTCGCGCCGCATTTCGCGTGACATCTCCACTGTTTCTTGTGGCCTGGTAGACGCAGGTCAGCAACTTGCCAACCATCGATGGGACATCGTCACATGATTGAAGCTCTTTGAAGTACGCCAGTTTCTTTTTGAAACCGTTGATCCCCAGCTCCTCGACGGCGAAGGCGACCATCAGCGCGACTAGCGTGGCAACGGCAGCCGAGTCAGCGCCCCCGCTTAGAGAGACCACAAAGCCGCGTGATCGGCTTTTTCGCATATAGTCGAACAGTGCCAAAGAGACCGCTCGGGTGAATTCTTCCTCCTTAATCGACTTGCTCGTCTCCCAGGCGGGTCTTTGCTGCAGACGGGGTGCATCGGTCGCTTCTTTGCAGGCGAATTCGGACTGGATCACGAGCGACTGATCTCGTTCCACTTCCACAGGAAAGCTGCTCGATCGCGTTCGCTGCATGCGGATCTTGTCGAGATCAATCACGGCCGCTGTGATCTCGGAATTGGCATAGCCAAGTCGCTTACCTTCCGCCAGCAATTCGCCGGCGCTGGCAATCATCGCATCTCCGTCATAAACGGCTCGGCCCGCTTCATTGCCGAGCAGGTTGGCGTAGACATAGGCTGTATGGAAGGCGCGCGAGCCATCGAGTACCAACCGCCGCCGAACCGCATGCTTGTCGAAAGCAAAATGACTGGCGCTCGGGTTCAGGATCACGTCGGCGCCCTGCTGCGCCAACTCTCCGCCGGGGCGATCGAGCACCCAGGCGTCCTCGCAGATCTCGAACCCGATGTGGACATCGCCACAGGTGAACATGAGGTCGCCGATCGGATATGCGCGGCCGTCGATTTCGACCTCACCCGCGGCATTGTTGGGCCATGGCTTGAACCAACGCGGCTCGTAGTGCAACCCTTCACCCGCCAGGTTTTGTTTCGCCGCCAAACCGAGTAGTGTTCCGTCGACCGCGAGTGCCGCGCAGTTGAACAGGCCGCCGCGATAAATCACGGGCAAGCCGAGGGAGACAATCATTCCTTTGGTCGCCGGCAGCAACTCGACAAGCACTCGTGTCGACATTTCGACCATCGCGGGCGAGTAGAAAGCGTCCTCGCAGCCGTAACCGCAGATGCACAACTCGGGCAGGCAGAGCAGCTGCACGTCCTGATCGGCGGCGGCCCGGATGGCCTCTCGGATATTATTGGAATTCCCATTCCAATCCAAAGGCGTTTGGTTCAGTACCCCGGCGCCGACTTTCAGTAGCTTCACGTTCACTCGCCCTTCGTCCAGGTCGTTTTTGTTACGAGAATTTTAGATGCCCGTGACCGGTTCGTCGACTGCCGTGTCTCGCTGCGCAAGGCCAGCAAGGCCTCATTCGTCACTTCAGTGGAGGCAAATCGCGGTCCCGTCTGGACTCGTTGACGAATTGAAAGGCGGCCGGCTCGATCTTTAACAGTTTCGTTAATTGAGATCGAGTGCAGCGGAGTCGCTCGGAAGCATCGACAAAGTCGAGCTGGGATGCCTGCAGGAAATCGAGCGCCTCGGCCAGCATGATGGCGAAATCGAAGTGAGACGGAGAGACAACGATCCGTCCGCCTCGGATTCGCGAATTCCAAATGTCGTGCGGTTCGTCATCGCTGGCCACTTCGACTCGGTGTTTGATGGCGAGCTGGATGCGCAATCGTTCGCTGGCCGCCTTTTTATTTTCGGCCTGGCTTCGTTTTTCTGTCGCGGCGGCAGAGACGCCGGTCGGCAAGTGTTTCATGAAGATCCCCGTTTCGACCTTGTTCCGATGCTGGCCTCCTGGTCCACTGCGTCTTTGGCGGCGGACCTCGCAATCGGACAGGAGTTGCTCGATGGGCATTCGGGCGGGATGATGCAGGCGGGCCATGTTGGGTCAATTCGTACGGCGGTGTGATCGACAAGTCAGAATGATACCGCCAAACAACGCTGCGCCCGATGCCGAACCAGAAACGGCCGCCGTGGCCACCCAGTTTCCGCGGCAAAGCGCTATTTCGACGACCTCGACCCGCTGTGGTCGCATTCGTGTATCGATCTAGAGGTGCGAGTTTTGAGATACCTACCGGAATTCGAATTCCCGCCCTATTCCTACGTACCCGGCAAGACGGCACACCCGAAGAGCCACCCGTCTGGCCATCAGTGCCCGGGACCCGGCGTCGCCGCCTGCTGCGCAGACTTGCCCAGCGAATGGGAGAGTTGCCAGCTCTACCTGTGGGGCGTCGATCTGTTCAATCATCGATTCTATTGGGAATCCCACGAAGCCTGGGAGGAAGTGTGGATTGCCTTGGGACGCAGGGGAGCCTGCGCCGACTTCACGAAAGGGCTCATTAAACTCGCCGCTGCAGGTGTCAAAGTGCTGGAAGGGAATCCCATGGGCATGGCACGGCACGCGCGCCGGGCGGCCGAGCTGTTCGAGCTAACCAAGGCGAAGGCGCCGACGATCTATTGTGGCTGCCATCTGGACCGGCTGATCGCCAACTCGAAGGCGATGCATTCATCGGCGGTGCCAAACGAGTCCTTGCCGTTGGTCATCGAACTGGTCAACAGAGATGACGGTTCCGTAGGCTAAAGCACACTTCAGCATTTCGATCGTGCCGACGCGGTTCACACCTTCTAACGATATATGCTTCTTGGTATGATTCCATGAGAAGCAGGGGGTGAAAACAAAATCAGCAGCGGCACATCGCGCGTCATGTGAGAGCCAAGTGAACATCAAAAAACGCAATGTCCTTGCTGCCCTGCCTGTTGTCGCCTTGGTTCTTCTTTTCACGATGGGTGCTATGTCGCAGCGGAAACCGAAGTCCTTAGGGGCAGTCGCGGGACAGTTGGCGGCGTGTACCAGCAAGCCAAATTGCGTCTCGTCGCAAGCCAAGGACAATACCCAGCGCGTGGCGCCTCTTGCTTTCGCCGATTCCCCGGAACTTGCCTGGGATCGCCTGCGAGCTGCCGTCAGCTCGATGGGAATGGCCAAGATCGTTACGAATGAAAATGGGTATATGCACGTCGAGTTCCGTAGTCGCTTTTTCCGCTTTGTCGATGATTTGGAACTTTTGCTCGATGCGGCCAACCACAAAATCGACATCCGATCGGCCTCGCGTCTTGGCTATTCTGATTTTGGCGTCAATCGAGCTCGCGTAGAACGACTCCGTATCGTCTTTTCCGACATGGCGACGACGGCAGTGCAATGATCGCCTCCCTCGCCCTGCCCCAACTGACGGCCTGCCCCCTGCTGGCGCTCACAGGAACCGGTGTGGCGCTGCAATCACTTGTTGTCGCGGCCGGTTTGCTGACCGTCGTCTGGATCATCAGCGTGCGCATGTGCGATGCGGGTATCGTCGACTTGGCCTGGGGAATGGGCTTTGTTGTGATCGCCTGGACCGTGTTTTTTCGTTCTGCAAATGGTGGACAGCGAGCTGCATTGCTTTGCGGGCTGGTGACACTTTGGGGCGTGCGGTTGTCGGGGTATCTATTTTGGCGGAACGCTGGCAAGGAAGAAGACTATCGCTACGCCGCCATGCGAAAAAAGCACGGCGAACGCTTCTGGATTGTGAGCTTAGGGACGGTGTTTTGGTTGCAGGCGGTCATCATGTGGGTCGTTTCTTTTCCGATTCAGTTTGGGCAGCTGGCCGATCGCCCTTGGAGTTGGCTCGACGGATGCGGTGTGGCGCTGTTCATCGTCGGATTGTTTTTTGAAACGATCGGCGATTGGCAGTTGGCGCGCTTCAAGCTCGACCCGGCGAATCGAGGCAAGGCGCTCGACACCGGGCTGTGGCGTTACACGCGCCATCCGAACTACTTTGGGGACTTTTGCGTGTGGTGGGGACTGTACCTGGTCGCGGCGAGTGGCGGGGCCTGGTGGACGTTTTTCGGGCCGCTGGCCATGAGTTTCTTTTTGATCAAAGTCTCGGGTGTTGCCATGTTGGAATCGACGATCGTCGAGCGGCGGCCAGAGTACGCCGCGTACATCCGCCGCACGAACGCGTTCTTTCCTGGCCCTCCGCGGCGAAGTGAGTAGCAGATTCCGTGGTCTGCGGCGGCCGTCGGTGGCGCTGCGGGTCAGGTTGCCGCGAAGTCGACCCTACGCTGGTCTGGCTGGGCGAGCGGCATAACCGGATTGGCAGCAGTCGACGGGGCACACGTCATGGCTTGGTCCTAGCGGTCCCAGTGCCGGTCGGTCGGCAGCTCCGTTCATGCGCTCGACGATGAGTTCGCGGAGCGCCGTGATAAAGAGCGGATGCGTTCCCACCGTCGCAGCCCTGGCCATCGGCAAGGAGAGTGAATCGCACAGTTCCTTTGCTTCGGTATCGAGATCGAACAGGACTTCCATGTGATCTGAGACAAAGCCGATCGGCACGATCACAACCTGTTCGGCCACTTTTTCGTCGTGCACTTGCTGTAGGTAATCGCAAATATCGGGCTCGAGCCAGGGCTGTGTCGGTGGGCCGCTGCGGCTTTGGTATACGAGTCGCCAATCGGACCAATCGAGCGCTTCTGCCACCAGCCGACTCGCCTCTTGCAACTGCAGTTCGTACTTGGAGCCATTGGCCATCCCGAGCGGAATGCTGTGCGCGGTGAACACAAGTTGCGTATTCGCGGGCGTGGCCGCGGACAACGTGCCCAGCGCGTCGCGGACTCGTTCCGACATCGCTCCAATAAATCCTGGGTGGTTGAAGAAGACCCGCAGCTTATCGACTTCGGGGGCACCTTCGCCGACCGCGTCTTGCGCCGCCATGACGTTTTCACGGTACTGACGGCAGCCGCTGTAGCAACTAAAGGCCGATGTCATCAGCGCCAGAGCACGCTGGACACCGTCTTCCTTCATTTGCCGCATGGTATCGCCGAGCATCGGGTGCCAGTTGCGGTTGCCCCAATAGATTGGCAATTGGGGGCCGTGTTTTTCGAGTTCCGATTCCAATGCGGCAATCAATTGGCGATTTTGCTCATTGATGGGGCTGACTCCGCCGAAGTGCTGGTAGTGCTCCGACACTTCCAGCTTTCTTTCGTGCGGAACATTGCGACCGCGGAGCACGTTGTCAAGAAACGGCATCACATCATCGGGGCCTTCAGGGCCACCGAACGATACCAAAAGGATCGCGTCGTACTGTTCTGTCATCGGTTCGTCTACTCTTCGGTTAATCGATTCTGCGAGCTGTCAGCTGGGGACTTTTTCGAGCGCCGCGCAGACGTCGTCCGGAATGGGGATGGGATAGGGCAATCCATCCTGAGGGAAGCGGCAGCAGGCAACTCGCAGCTGACCTTTCGCGACCGGCTGCCCTTCGCAGTGGAATTGACAGTCGTAGGCGATCGTCTTTCCGTCATCGCTGTTGACTGTCAGCTCGATGTCCAAAACCTGCTCCTGCCGCACGGGACGCGAGAAATCACATTTGGCCGACATCTTCGGAAAGCCGAACGCTCCCTTGTCATCGTGCATGACGACGCTTAGGCCACGCGTTCGCATGAACTCATGCTCGGCCTCTTCCATGTAGCGGAGGTAGTTCGTGAAGTGAGCGATCCCCGCCATGTCGGTATCACCGAATTGAACGAGACGCTGCGTGGTAAAACGACACTGCATGACAAGCCTTGAAAGAGAACTGCTGTGAGCGGTGCGGAATTCGCATCGTCACTACAAGTTAGAGTGAACTCGTAAAAAGGCAAGCGGTTGGCATCGTCGGCTGTGCGGTGCACTTGCCGTGTCGAATCGCGTGCGAAGAAAGGCAGGTCGACGGCCTGGTTAGACCGCCTCAAGCTCGTGGTGAAAATGCTCGATCGTCTGATCAGGGCTGAGGTTGAACACGGCGCGACCGTCCGTGTTCCAGTGAATGCCGTCATAGTAAAAGACGGCTGTTGCTGAGCGGACATTGCTGACTGCTTCGACGTCTTCCATGCCGCCCCCTTCGATCGCTTCGAAGGAGATCGACACGCCGACGAGCGAACGCAGCTGTCCATTATTTCGATCGCGGGCGAACGAGACCGAATTTTCGAAATCGCAGTTCGTCCAACGGAGGCCTCGTGGCTTGCCGGTCGCCATGGCCCGCGTGACGAATTCTGCTTCCAGCCACTCTCGTCGGATTTGAAACAGTTTGCGACCACGCATGATCTGCTCGCGACGACGGCCGATCATGTAGCGCCGGACGATGATCCGGCAGAAGTAGGCTCCAGCGATCAAAGTAACGGCAGCGACGAATAAATACGCACCCACAGTGCTCACTCCTGGAACCGGATTCGCGAAACGAAGTCTGTCGCCAATGATTTTATTGTAGGTTTTGCGATGATTTTTGCCAACCTGTTTTCGAGTCACCTTCAAAGTCTCGCCACTGTCAAGCAGAATCTACGATTCCCGCACGCCAACCCCCTCTGGAGAAATCACTGAATGACAGTTTTAGGAGCCCACATGTCGATCGCTGGTGGCTATTACAAGGCGGTCGAGCGGGCGAGAGAATCGGGGTGCGATTGCGTACAGGTCTTCACCAAAAATAACAAGATCTGGAAGGCAAAGCCCTTATCGGACGAAGACTGCGAGCTTTTCTCGCAAGCGTTGGTCGATCTGCAGGTCACCCACCCGATTTCCCATAGCTCCTATTTGATCAATTTTGGCAGTCCCGAGAAGGTTCAGTGGGGCAAGTCGGTCGATGCGTTTGTGATCGAGTTGCAGCGGGCCGCTCGGTTGGGAATCCCTTGGGTGGTTGTTCATCCTGGCTCTTTTGTTTCTTCCACCGAAGCGCAAGGCATGAAGCAAATCATCAAAGCGCTGAATGAGGTCATGAAGCAGACGAAAGGATTGGGGGCTGGATGCCTGCTGGAAACGACGGCAGGCCAAGGGACGAATCTCGGTTGGCGGTTTGAGCATCTGGCACAAATGCTCGATGGCGTACGGGACCCTGAACGTTTCGGTGTCTGTTTCGACACGTGCCACGTGTTCGCGGCCGGCTATCCCTTGTCGACCGAAAAAGACTACAAGGCGACGATGCGTGAGTTCAACAAGCTCGTCGGAGTCAAGCAAATCAAGGCGTTTCATCTGAATGACAGCCTGCGGGACCTGGGCTCGCGCAAAGATCGACATGCCGGGATTGGCCAAGGAAAGATTGGCAAAGAGGCGTTTCGTTTTCTGCTCAACGATCGTCGTTTCAAGAAAATTCCCATGTATCTTGAAACGCCCAAGGAAGACGAATCGGGCAAGAACCTCGACAAGGTCAACTTGCGAACGTTACGGCGACTGATCGCCGCATAGGACACACACGGAGCGATGGCCACCCGATCTAGCAGGATTCCCCTCGGCTCCGATAAAAACCATAATCGAATTGGCGGCAGGAGCTGTGGGCACGGTGTCGACTGATGAGCACCGCGGCGGAATTCAGCAAGCAGCAAGGAAGTGGCCGAAGTGGAAAATCGTGAGCAGCAGCGGGTTGCCGCAGCGAATGCTGAAAATGCCGACTGGCGAAAATGGGGCCCCTACCTGAGCGAACGCCAATGGGGCACGGTCCGCGAAGACTACAGCCCGGCCGGCAACGCCTGGACCGATTTCACCTTCGAACAGTCCCATCAGCGTGCCTACCGCTGGGGCGAAGATGGCCTGGCCGGTTTCTCTGACGATCAATCCAGGCTCTGCCTGGGGCTCGCGCTTTGGAACGGACGCGATCCCATCCTGAAGGAACGCCTGTTCGGTTTGAGCGGACCGCAAGGCAATCATGGCGAGGACGTCAAAGAGTCTTACTTCTACCTCGATGCGACACCTTCCCATTCGTACTTGAAGATGCTTTACAAGTATCCCCAGTGCGAGTTCCCTTACGAAGAATTGCGGCGAAAGAATGCTCATGGCGACCGGCAGCTTCCGGAATACGAACTGCACGACACCGGGGCGTTGGCCAGTCATCGCTATTTCGATGTCTTCGTCGAGTATGCGAAGGCTGGCACCGAAGATATTTTGATGCAGATCACGGCGTTCAATCGGTCTGCTCAAGCGGCGCCGCTGACCGTGCTGCCTCAGCTCTGGTTTCGCAATACATGGAGTTGGGGAGACCACGCCAACGGTAAGCCACAAATGCACCTCGCCGATGATGGTTCCATCCGGATGGAGCACGCCGATTTGGGGTCCTACTGGTGGCACGCCGATCAGCAAGAGCGACTGCTATTTACCGAGAATGAATCGAATGTTCGTGAGCTATTTGGTCGGAGCGACGCCCCCGGGTTTTTCAAAGATGCCTTTCATGAGTTCGTGGTAAGGGGAAAGAAGGAGGCGGTTAACCCGCAGGATACCGGCACGAAAGCGGCCGCGTTGTTCTCGCAGGAGGTGCCGGCCGGCGCTGCGTTTACGACTCGGGTCCGTCTGACGCATCACGAAGAGCCGTCGCCGTTTTCCGACTTTGACGTGGTGATGAAAGATCGCCGCGCCGAGGCCGACGAATTCTACGCCGAACTCCAAGACGGAATCGCCAGCGAAGATGACCGTCGCATTCATCGGCAAGCGCTCGGCGGAATGATCTGGAGTAAACAGTTCTACCACTACGACGTGACACGTTGGTTGGACGGAGACCCGACGCAGGCGACTCCCGACAAAGCGCGCAAATCAGGTCGCAATCACGAATGGCAGCATCTGAAGAATTCCGACATCATCTCCATGCCGGATACGTGGGAGTACCCTTGGTATGCCGCCTGGGATCTTGCGTTCCACTGTATTCCTCTCGCCTTGGTCGATGCTGAATTTGCCAAACAGCAGCTGACGTTGATGACGCGCGAGTGGTACATGCACCCCAATGGGCAGTTGCCAGCCTACGAGTGGGCCTTCGACGATGCCAACCCGCCCGTCCATGCATGGGCCACATGGCGCGTCTTCCAGATCGATCGCAAGCAGACGGGCAAGGCTGACGTTCCCTTCCTCGAAGGCGTGTTCCACAAGCTGCTACTCAATTTCACGTGGTGGGTGAATCGTAAGGACGAGGATAACCGCAATGTCTTTCAAGGCGGATTCCTCGGGCTGGATAACATCGGCGTTTTTGATCGGAGCGCGCCGATTCCCGGTGGTGGGCACATCGACCAAGCCGACGGCACCAGCTGGATGGGCATGTTCTCGCTCAATATGATGCGGATCGCGATCGAACTGGCCCGCCACAATCCGGTCTACGAAAACATCGCCACGAAATTCTTCGAGCATTTCCTCTACATTGCCAAAGCGATGACGAACATCGGTGGCGAAGGCCAAGGGCTGTGGGATGTCGAAGATGAGTTCTACTACGACATGCTCCATGTGCCGGGCGAGCGAAATCGTCTGCTAAAAGTCCGCTCGCTGGTTGGGCTGACGCCATTGTTTGCCGTGGAGACGATCGAGCCGGAAACGTTAGAGAAGTTGCCTTGGTTCAAGCAGCGGCTCGAATTTCTCCTCAACGATCGGCCCGATTTGGCGGCGCTGGTATCGCGTTGGTACGAAGTGGGGCGAGGTGAACGGCGGCTGATGTCGCTGCTGCGCGGGCATCGCATGAAATGCCTCCTGCGGCGTCTGCTGGACGAAACGGAATTCTTATCCGACTACGGCATTCGCAGCGTCTCGCGCTACCATCGCGAAAAGCCGTTCGTCTTCGAGAGCATGGGGAAACGCTTGTCCGTCGATTATCAGCCGGGCGAATCGACGACCAACATGTTCGGTGGTAATTCGAATTGGCGGGGCCCCATCTGGTTCCCCATGAACTATCTGCTGGTCGAGTCGCTCCAAAAATTCCATCACTACTACGGTGACGACTTCAAAGTGGAATGCCCCAAAGGGTCGGGCAACATGATCACCATCAACGAAGTGGCTACCGAGCTGTCTCGGCGACTGGTCAAGATCTTCCAAAAAGACGAACACGGCAATCGTCCCGTTAACGGCCATATTCCCCAGATTCAAGGCGATGAGCATTTTGCCGACTACGTACCGTTCTACGAGTACTTTCACGGCGATACTGGTCGCGGCGTTGGCGCCTCGCACCAGACGGGCTGGACCGGACTGGTGGCAAAGCTGCTCCATCCGAAACGAGACCCCATTCACTAGCCGCGACGTCGTCGCCTGGCATCGCTGTCGCGAGCGCGACGGTGCCAGTTTTTGGCGTGGGCGCAATTTTCTGGCCGCGGTTTCGCCCTGCGAAAGCGAGATGTTTTTGCGCTGGCCCCTGCTCAGGCAAGTGACACTCGCGGGCGAAATGTGTAACTTGGCACGCATGAAAATCAACCACACAATTGCATCGGTTTGCCTGTTGCTCGGCATGATTCCACTGGCCTCTTTCGCTCAGGACGGCGAGGCGGTTGCCGAAATCGATCTCGCGTCGACGATCGCCGCGTACGAATCGACGACGAACAAGATCATCGAATCGGCTCGAGCCGGAAATGATGGCTATCTCAAACTTCAAGAGCTGTGTGATGACATTGGGCATCGACTGAGCGGGAGTGAGTCGCATGCGAAGGCGCTCCGATGGGCCGAGGCGACACTGAAACGTGACGGGCACGAAAATGTACATGCCGAAGAAGTGATGGTTCGGAAGTGGGTGCGAGGCAATGAAAGTTGCCGGCTCGTGGAACCGCGATCGCTGCGGATCGACATGCTGGGGTTGGGCGGTTCGATGGGCACAGGCGCTGACGGAATCACCGCAGAAGTGATCGTGGTCGACGACAAGGAAGAACTGGACTCGCTGGAAGACGATCAAGTCCGCGGCAAGATTGTGGTCTTCAACGCGGCGATGCCGGCCTATTCCGACACGGATGGGTCGGGCTATGGGGCGACGGTGAAGTACCGAGGCAACGGCGCCACTTGGGCTGCCGAACGGGGTGGCGTGGCAGCGCTCGTTCGCTCGGTGACCGCCTATTCGCTCGTCTCGCCACACACGGGCGCGATGCGATACCAGGCCGGTGTCGACAAAGTTCCGACGGCCGCGATTTCGATCGAAGCGGCCATGATGTTGCGGCGACTTCAAGATCGTGGCAAGCGCTGCGTCGTCGAGCTGAAGATGGAAGCGCGCGACGAAGGCGAGGTCCCATCGGCCAATGTGATGGGAGAAATCGTTGGGCGAGAATTGCCGGAGGAGATCGTCGTCATTGGCGGGCATATCGATTCGTGGGATGTCGGCCAGGGGGCTCAGGATGATGGCGCCGGCTGCGTCGCGGCCATGGAGGCGCTCAACATTCTGCGGAACCTTGAGCTGCAGCCACGCCGAACGATTCGTGTTGTGCTGTGGACGAATGAAGAGAATGGCACGGCAGGCGCCAAGGACTATTTAGAACGCCATCGCGACGAGAAGCATGTCGCAGGGATTGAGTCCGATTCGGGCGCTTACCGCCCGAAGGGTTTGTCGATCGATATGGAAAATGATCGGCAAGAGCTGGTGGCCATGGATCAGATCACGTCGGTGATGAGCCTGCTGAAGCCGATGGGCGCTCATCGCGTCAATTCGGGCTATTCGGGCGTCGACGTCGGCAAGCTGAAGGAAATTGGCGCGGTCTGCATGGGGCTGGAAGTCGATGGACGGCTTTATTTCAATCAGCATCACACCTGGGCCGACACCGTCGACAAAGTAAACCCCAAGGACCTCACCGATTGTGCGATCACTTTAGCGGTCGCAGCGTACGTCGTGGCCGATTTGCCAATTCAGGTCGGGCAGAAATAGAGCCGCGGTGATGCGGTTCCCGCCGTCCTTGTTACTTGGGTGGTTTCAGGCTGCTGTGTTCGTCGAGCCGCACCATGATGGCGTCGGCGGCGAGGTGATCGATTTCGACCCAGCGCCCATCGGCGAGTCGCATGCTCCACACGGTACCGTATTCTTTGCGAGGCCCCATGACGATGTGGCCTCCGACGACCAAATTGGGCCCAGTCAGCTTGCCTTCAATCCTTTCGATCGTGCCGCTATGGCCGTCGCGCAGCAGTGCCACCTTCACGATCGTGCCGGGGACCAAGTGGACAAAGTCTTCAGGAATCTCGGCCCCATGAGGATCCTCGAGGGGATGTCCCAATTTGTCGTCCAGGTAATCGACCGTCTCTTCATCATGCAGGTGCTCGAGGACGTGCGCCTGCTTATGCAGCTCGTCGGACGGCAGGCCGACATGGTTGAGGTACGATTCCCACAGGCGGTGAGCCCGCAACAGTCGCCTCGCTTCCTGCTTGCCTTCTTCCGTCATGCGATATTGGCCCGAGGACTCGGTCACTAAGTCTCGACGATCGAGCCACCGCAAAGCCTTTTGGATCTGTTTTGGCGTTGCCTCGACGTACTTGTTGAACGTGGCCATGGTGACCGCTTGGTCATCGCCACTCTTCCGCATGCAACCGAGGACATCTTCGACCAGCGGCTGAGGCACCATGGCTCGGCGGCGCATCCAGTCGGCCAAGATCCCGTAACGAGGTGCCAGGACCAGAACTGCGACAAATTGCAGCGTGGAAAAGAAGACGATCATTGGCCCGGTTGCCGCGTTGCCAATCCAGGTCGAGACGTAGAGTCCGCCGAGAATGCTGGTGAACCCGAACAGCGCTGCCAAGCACTGCATCCGATTCAATCGATCTGAGATCAGGTAAGCGGTCGCGGCGGGCGTTACCAACATCCCAACGACGAGAATGACTCCCACCAGTTGCACCCCGCCGACGACCACCAGCGAAGTGCAAGCGGTCAGCAGGTATTCGTACATCACCACAGAGATTCCCAGCGACGCTGCCATTACCGGATCGAACGAAGTAATTCTCAATTGCCGGGCGAACAGAAGCACGAGCGCCAGCACCAGGGCCGTCACAATGGCGATCAGCCAGATTTCAGAATCACGCACGGTCAGCACCGATTGACCGATCACAAAGTGATAAAGGTCGATGTGAATTTTGTCGCTGAAGTAAGAGGCCAGCAACCCTCCAAACGCGAAGACGCCGGTGTACATGATGCCGATCGCCGTATCTTCTTTGATCCGGGAAATCCTCGACACGAAACTGATCAACACGACGGTCACCATGCCGGCGAGAAGCGAGCCGATCAGCATCGCCGCCACGTGCGTGTCTTTATTGAAGACGATTTTCATGAACAGGTAGCCGGCGGTGACTCCGGCGAGCATCGCATGCGACAGCGCGTCGCCCAAGAAGGCCATGCGTCTCAGGATCACGTAGCAGCCGATCACGGCGCACACGATAGCCACAAGTGAACCGGCCAGCAGTGCGCGCTGGAACACCTGTTGCGTCAGTGGCTCGATGAACAAAGCGTAAAGGTTGTCAAGCATGGCTGAGCCGGCGTTTACGCGCCTGCCTCCGGCGGATCGACCGGCGATGCAACCTTAACGTTGCCAGCCGGTCGCTCTGTTTCAAACTCGCGAAAGATCCGCAATCGCCCCTCGTAGACGGCACTGAGCAAGTCTGGCTGCAGGACCTGTTCCGGCGTCCCGTAGGCGTAAAGTCGCTGTTTTACCAGCAGGAGCCGATCGAAATATTCAGCGGCGGTCGCCAAGTCATGGTGCACCACCATGAGCGTCCGGCCCGATTCTTTGGTCTGCTGCAGCACGTCCAGGATGGCTCGTTCGGTCGCGGCGTCGACACCCGAGAACGGTTCGTCCAAAAGCAGAATGTCCGCGCCCTGAGCCATCGCCCGCGCCATGAAGACTCGCTGACGCTGCCCTCCCGAAAGCTGTCCGATCTGTCGATTCTTGAATTCGGACATGCGCACCATTTCCAGCGCTTCATCGGCGATGCGTTTATCTTCGGCTGTCGGGTCGCGCCACCAGGGAATATGGCCATAGCGGCCCATCAGCGCAACCTCCCGCACCGTGATGGGAAATTCCCAATCGACCGACCCATGCTGCGGGACATAGGCGACTCGGCCACGCGAATCGTCGACCGATTCGCCGAACAGCTGAACCGTGCCAACGTCTGGCCGCTTGAAGCCAAGGATCGTTTTGATCAATGTCGACTTGCCCGACCCGTTGGGACCGATAATACCAACCAAGGTTCCGGAAGGGACTTCGAAGCTGACATCGAGCAGCGCGGGCGCCGGGCCGTAGCTGACGGTGATGTGATCGACCTTGATCGCCGGTGTTTGTGATTCGCGGCCGCTGTCCGGCTTCGTCGCTGATTTTGTGGATTCGCTCATGCGTTAGTGGTCGTGCTCTTTCGATTCGATGCCCGATAGCGAAACTGTCACCGTTCCCTCGACCGCGAGGCCTGGTTCTGACGAGAGCCACGCTTCGGCCAGTCGTAGTTGGTTTCGCAGGACGCGAACTCGCATCGCCCGTACCAAATCGGCCGATCCGTCTGCCGGCGTGGCGCGAACGAACAATTCGTTATCTCCTTCGATCAGTCCCGTCACGTTTTCGATCGTGACGGTTTCGCCCGTTGCCACGGGGGCGGAGTGATTCAAGACATTTTCGCCTTGCAGTTCCACCACAATCGAGCTGGCCTCTTCCGCTTGAAGCGAAAAGGCGTCGGGCCCGGCATCAAACATGGGAACGAGCTCGATCGAGAACTGACCTGCCGCCAGTTGCTCCATCACTTCGATGCGCGTCGCCGGTGCGGGCTGATTGGCGGCGAGGAACCACTTCGTTCCCAGCAGGATAGAAGCGGCGAGTAGCAGTGCAAATAGAATGCGCATTCAGATGGCCCGACCAACCAAGTGACGTTCCGCAGCAGCAAATTCCGATCCCTTTATGGCTCGGACAGCGCGGAGACAATCGTGATGACGTTCTCCCGCATCATACCAATGTATGTCTCTCCCAGCGTCCCCTCGGCACCCATCGAATCGGAGTAAAGCTTGCCGCCGATTTTGACACCGGCCTCCTCAGCCAACTGAGTTACCGCCTTAGGATTCACGCTCGTTTCGACGAATATCGCAGGAACACCCGATTCTCGAATGGAATCGATCACTCGCTGCCGCCGCGCCGGCGTCAATTCAGCACCGACCTCTTGCGTCGACCAACCGACGGGCGATTGGGCGGTAAAGCCATTGTCTTGGCAGAAGTAGTTAAAAGCGTCGTGGCTGGTGACAAGAATCCGGCGTTTAGGAGGGATCGCGTTGAAAGAACGTCGTATCCACGACTTCAGGGCCCGCAATTGCTCTAAGTAAAGTCCGGTGCGAGCCTCAAACTGGGCGGCGCCTGCCGGGTCCTGTTCGCTCATCGTCGAGTTGATATTCCGCACGTATTGCGCCGCATTGGCGACCGAGAACCATGCGTGAGGATCGGGGACCGCTTGCGAATCGCCATCGGCCGACTCGACGGTTAACGGCTTGATTCCGGTCGTGCAAGATACGATCGGTTTGGATTCTTGGTCGGCCAATGTCCGCATCCAGTCGCCACCTTCCAAATGTAGGCCGTTGTCGAAGCAGATGTCGGCGCTGCGGACTCGCTCGATCGCTTCGGGGGTCACCGTGAACATGTGTGGATCAGCACCCGGCGCCAGTACGCATTGGACTTCCCAGCGATCGCCCACAACCTGTCGACAGAAGTCGGCAATCTGAGTCGTCGAACAGACGATTTTTCCTTGGAAGGTGGTTGGCTCTTCGTCGCCGCGGGCCTGGGTGATCGAGCAGCTGAGCAACAGCGCGCCAACGATGGCTGAGAGGAAGAGGGAATGGGGCGGCATGCTTGGGCGAGCGCCCATGGTGGTTTCGATGTTGTTCATGGCTGATGTGACTCCTGGGAAAGTAACCGAGCATCCTCTAGTTCGCTGGGCCAAGTCTCTTTTCCATAAGGATGTGAGTGATTCCGACTTCCACGAACGGATCGCCGATCGTGGTGTATCCCAACTTTTCGTAAAACGACTGAGCCACCTCTCTGGAATGGCAAAAGACGGTGTCGCCCCCGAGTCTTTCGATCTGTGCTTCGGCGAACTGCATCAGCTGTTCACCGTACCCTTGGCGTTGCAGGCCATCATCAACGGCCACCTGCCGGACCTGAAATTTTCGCTCGTCACCTGCGACAACGATACAGCAGGCCCGAATGATTCCGTCGAGGAAGCCGGCAACATGGCAGGAACCGTGCTCGGCCGCCAGCTGCTCGGGCAAAAACTGGAGCCCAAGCGGCTTCCTCAGGATGCGATCTCGCAGCTCGACCGATTGGTCATATTCGGCCGAGCCATGCTCGATGAGACGAAATTCCATGCGATTTGCCATTCCACTATCCCGAATCTGCTGGCTTGGGGGCCTGTTTGCAGCGGCCGCGGTGGTACTCAGGCGACGCCTTGGTCACGGCTCGATCAGCCGCTCCATCCGTCCCACAGGCTAAAAATGCTAACAAAACAGCATAAATAACCGGCCTGAGTGGCGGTCTTGGCAATTTGCGCTGACATCAGAAACCCTACGAACGGCTTCACGTGACATCAGGCTCGCTGCGATTGGCCCATTTGCAACAATCGAACTTTCGAAAAATAGACTGTTGAATTGACCCCTATTTGACACCGGGATAAATTATTGTGACAGGGGCGGTCGGCAGCCGCTCCGCCTCGCCCGTAGCCCCAGCGGTCCTACCCAGCCATGACGGTTCAGTACTACAAACGCTTCCGGATGGAGCTTGATCTGTCTCGCGCCTTGTTGAGTGCGTCTCTGCCGTTCGGGTATTCTTTTCTGCCCTACGATGTCGAGCTACTCGATTATCATGCGGACGTGAAATTTCGCAGCTTTCGCTGGGAGCTCGATTCGAACGTCTTCCCTTGCCTTGGCGATGCGATTGGCTGTCGACAGCTGATGGGCGACATATCACGGCGTGAGGGCTTTCTGCCCGAAGCGACTTGGTTGATCGGCGCAGCGCCGCTCGGCCAGCGGCCGCACCGTGACGAGGCCGAATTCTGCGGGACAATTCAGGGTGTCATGACCGATGGTTTTACCGGCAGCATTCAAAATGTCGGTGTCACGCCCGATCATCGTGGTCGAGGCTTGGGGGCGGCACTCGTCCTGCAGGCGGCGGCCGGATTTCGGTCTGCCGGCCTGGATCGAGTCCAGCTCGAAGTGACGGCTCGCAACGTCGATGCGATTAGGCTCTATCGCCGACTGGGCTTCCGTACTGTAAAAACCGTGTACAAGGCAGTCGAGATTGCCTACACGTAATCCAGTCGCTGGGGCGAATCTCGCCGCAGCATCATAAGCAACCAAAGGACGGTTTCTTTGAGCCAACAGATTCACCACCTCACCTTGCCGAATGGCATGATTCTTGTCGCTGAGGTCATGGACTGGGTCGAGTCCGCTGCCTTCACGCTTGTCAATCCTTCCGGCTCTTCTCGGGACCCGGCTGAGCAATGGGGACTGGCCAATTTCACCTGCGAAATGGCCCAGCGCGGCGCGAACGGCTTAACGAGTCGTCAGATCGTCGAGCAGCTCGATCGCTTGGGCGCCGATCGCTCGGCCGCTGTCACCGCGGCTCACACCTCGTTCGCCGCGGCCACGCTCTCCGAAAAACTCAAAGGGGTGCTCGAAATTTACGCGGGCATTCTGCAGCGGCCGAATTTGCCCGCCGATCAGCTGGACGATGCTCGCCAAGTCTGCCTGCAAGAATTGCAGGCGGTCGAAGACGATCTTTCGCAGCGGACGATGCAAGCGCTGCGGCAAAAGGCGTATGGCGATCCCTGGGGCCGTGCCTCGCAAGGAACCGTGGCCGCCATCGAGTCGATTCAGCTGGCTGACGTGCAGCAGTTCTTCGAAACGAATTACAGGCCACAAGGAACCGTGTTGGCGGTCGCCGGGAAGTTTGACTGGCAACAACTGCAGGACGATGTGGCCGAACTGTTTGGTGACTGGCAGGGCGCACCGGCCGAGGTCGTTTCGGGCGCACCGCCAAGCCGCGACTACCTGCACCTGCCCGAAGATTCCAGCCAGACTCAGATTGGCGTCTCGTTCCCCTCCATCCCCTACCGCGACGACGACTACTTTCAGGTTCGTGGCGCGGTTGGCGTGTTGAGCGATGGCATGAGCTCGCGACTGTTTACCGAAGTGAGAGAGAATCGCGGGCTTTGCTATACCGTCTATGCCATGCACCATTCGCTGCGTGATCGCGGATCGGTGCTGTGCTATTCCGGGACCAGCAGTGAGCGTGCGCAGGAAACCCTGGACGTTTTGATCGCGGAAATCGTCAAGTTGGCCGACGGCATCCAGCCAGCGGAGCTCGATCGATTAAAGGCCCGCACGAAGAGCGCGCTGATCATGCAGCAGGAATCGAGCGGTGCCCGGGCCGGCGCGATTGCGGGCGATTGGTACCATTTGGGCCGCGTCCGCACGATGGATGAGATCGACACGGTCATCGGTGGGCTGACGTGTGAGAGTATCAACGCCTACCTGCGTGAGCACCCGCCGCGCGACTTTACCATCGTCACGCTCGGCTCGCAGCCTTTGGAGAATCCCGTTGAAGTTTCGTGAATTCACTTTAGACAACGGCCTCTCGATCGTGGCCGAATGCAATGATAAGGCCTATTCGATGGCCACTGGCTTTTTCGTCAACGCCGGCGCGCGCGACGAGAATGACCAAATCGCGGGTGTCAGCCACTTCCTTGAACACATGACGTTTAAGGGGACGCCGAACCGATCAGCCGCCGACGTTAACCGCGAGCTCGACGAAATCGGTTCTCAATCGAATGCTTATACGAGCGAAGAGCAGACGGTCTACTACTGTGCCGTCGTGCCCGATTATCAGCGGCCGGCGGTCGCCTTGCTGGCCGACATCATGCGACCTTCGCTGCGCGATGACGATTTCGAAGTCGAGAAGAAAGTCATCATCGAGGAAATTTGTAAGTACGACGATCAGCCCCCATACAACGCCCACGAAAAGTGCATGAATCTCTATTTTGGAGATCACCCGCTCGGGATGAGCGTCCTGGGGACCGCCGAAACGGTCAGCGCGCTGACACCTGACGCGATGCGTGAGTACTTCAAGCGTCGCTACAGCCCGTCGAATATGACGCTCGTCGCCAGCGGCAATGTCGATTTCGAATCGTTGGTCGAAACCGCGCAGCAGTTGTGCGGGGAGTGGGAACCTTTTGATGCACAGCGTGCCGACGTGGCAGCAGCAGGTGTTCCTGGCATTCGCTGGATGCACCGCCCCAATGCGAATCAGCAATACGTGATTCAGGTCTCGGGCGGCCCGCATGCGACGGACGACGATCGGTATGCCCAGCGGCTGATGTCAGTCATCTTCGGTGATGACGGGGGCAGCCGCTTGTTCTGGGAGTTCGTCGATACGGGGCAGGCCGAGTACGCCTCGACCGCCTCCTACGAATTTCAAGATGCGGGGCTCCTGATGTCGTTTCTTAGTTGCGCCCCGGAGGATGCACTTGCCAATGCGGCCCGGCTCGGCGAATTGCAAGCCGACATGGAAGCCGGCGGCGTGACGGCGGAGGAGCTCGATTTGGCGAAGAACAAGGTCGCTTCTCAGGTGGTCAGACGCGCCGAACGACCCATGAATCGTCTGTTTGCCATTGGCAACAACTGGATTCAGCGCGGTTGCTATCGTACGGTTCGCGAATCGGTCGATTCCTATCTCGCCGTGACCCAAGAAGACATCGCCCGAGTGCTGGCCAAGTATCCACTCACTCGCACCGCGACCGTGATGGCCGGTCCGCTGGAAAAACCAGCCTCGGTTTAGCCACAGCGACGCCTGCAAAGCTCGGTCAAGTTCACCATTCCCCAGCTCGCTAGCAAGGGGCGAGGTTTGCGCTACCCCGCGAAGCGGCAACCCTTGCCAGGCCCGCAGAGCTTCACTCAGCCCGGTCATCGCCACAACGTCTGCGACGCGGGTGATCTGCACGGATCGCCAGACCGTCTCAACAAGTCCTGGAAGGCGCAATACTTGGGATAGCCGGTGCAACACGAGTCAGCTGAGCGCGACTTTGGACCGATGTTGCTCATGGTGACAGTCGTTTTGGCTGCACGCCTCGGAAGGCTCATGACGAAGCTGACTCGAATACAGCAGGAATGGATTCGACCCATGATCAAAAACAATGGCAAGGCACTGATCGCCTTGATGGCACTGACGTTCACTTCTCACATGCTGACTCCCGCTTGCGGCGACGGGTTTGCACCTCCCTCACTGGACGAGGCGATGCGGTTCTTCGGGATTGGCGTCGGTTCCGGTTATCACAACAAACCGTGCTGCCCGCATCAGGGACAGGAGTACAACAAGATGCTGGAGGGTTGCAGCAACCCCGGCTGGGTCGCATGGAAG
The DNA here is from genome assembly GCA_964480915.1 of uncultured Pirellulaceae bacterium. Lineage (GTDB taxonomy): Bacteria > Planctomycetota > Planctomycetia > Pirellulales > Pirellulaceae > CAWGCE01. The sequence goes on from CAYZRS010000007.1 coordinate 115,555, forward strand.
CGCTCGCAACTTTCCTGCCGCGTCCCGCATGTTGCCGCCCCCAGCTGTTGGCCCGGCGAAGATGGTACTCCACCATGTCGTCAGTGTGTGCACGCCACGCAATGGGCGGCTCCGACGCAACACTTCCAGAGCTATCACCAGCCCGGATTCGAGGGTGATTTCCAGCCAGAGAACAACGAGTCGCCAACGCCGGCGAAATCGCAGAGCTCGCCGAATTTGTACGGCCCCGACACGAGTTCCGATCTAGATAAGACGGATCTTCGGCAGCGATCGAACGTCGAATCGCTACCGAATTCGACTCGAGAGCCGGCCGAATCTCCGCAACGTCGTTCGATCGAAGATTTGCTGGAAGGCATTGGCGTCGAGCCGGGGAATGACCAGGCCACTTTCAACAAAGCGGAGACCGCGCCGGCCGTCGATGAGTCAAAAGCGACACCCGCGGCGGGCCAGGATTTGTGGAAGCGGTTGAGCCCAGAGACTCGCGAGTTATTTCGCCGCGAATTCCCGAATGACAACCTGCTCCCGCCAGGCAAATCGAAACCCCAGGGGCGGCTAGATTCGTCACGACGCGGAAACCGATCGGGCTCGATGTGGTGGTAGCTGACGACGAGAGCCATCCCAAGGCGGCTCCCGTCACAGGAATAGGCAGTCACCTGCAGTACGAACGGTAGACGTTTTCGCCACTCGTAGTAGAATCCATTCCGAAGGTTGCACGCCGCTGATCTCTTTTGATCGGCGGCGTGCTCTTTCATTACTGGCAGGTTGCCAGCTAACATTGATAAACACAAATCGAATTCCATTCCTAGGAGTCACTCTGCCATGGAGCGAACGCTCGTACTTTTGAAACCTGACTGTGTTCAGCGACGCCTGATGGGTCGCATCCTGACTCGCTTTGAAGACAAGGGCATGAACGTTGTGGCGATGAAAATGCTGCAAGTCACACCAGAGCTTTCCAAGCAGCACTATGCAGAACATGTAGAGAAGCCCTTTTATCCAGGGCTGGAAGAATTCATCACGGGCGCTCCCGTCCTGGCAATGGTGATCCAAGGCCTAGAAGCGATCCAGGTCGTTCGGGACATGCTGGGTGCAACCAACGGCTTGAAGGCGGCACCCGGTACGATTCGTGGTGACTACAGCAGTAGCCGACAGATGAATTTGGTGCACGCGTCGGATGGCCCCGAATCGTCGAAACGAGAAATCGAACTATATTTCAACGCCGCTGAAATCTGTGACTATGAACCGACGTTGCTGCCATGGTTCAAGGCAGGCGACGAGTAAATCGCGATAGAGGCATTCATCGCTTGCAAACGCGGTCTAAACCGAACAGGAGTCCGATGCACATACGCTTTCGCACTTTGTCGGTTCTGACCGCGTTTTTTGTTTGGTCTTTTGTTTGCTTAGGGAGCGGTTCGTCCGTGAGTTGCGGGCAGCCGACGGATGCGGTTCGGAGCCGCTTGTCCTCTTGGGCTTTTGTTGTCCCCGAGGGCTTCTGTTGTCCCGTGAGTCGCTCCGCCAGGCAGCTGCCATGAAAACTCCGTTTAACGAGAAGCCGGCCGTTTAGCGAGAGGCGCGAAGTAGTCGACGAGTTCGGTCATGCTCATCAACACGTTGCTTCTTATGCATTTCCATTCCTTTTTCCCAAGTCACAGGCGATGTTGAAACGGGGAGCAATGCTGCTGGGGCCGATGCTCGCTTTGCTGCTAGGTTGCGTCTTGCGGCAAAACGGGTTGTCGCCGTCCATTTGCTGGACCGCGGGCGTGACGACGCTTTGTGCGATCTGGTGGATTTTCGAGCCAATTCCGATTCCGGCGACGTCGCTGATTCCACTGGCGGTCTTTCCGCTGGTTGGGGTTCTGACACCAGCCAAGGTTGGCGAAGCCTATGGCAGCCCCTTGATTCTGCTGATGCTCGGCGGGTTTATGTTGTCGACCGCCATGGAACGCAGCGGCGCCCATCGCCGTATCGCCATTTCGATGGTGTCACTATTCGGCGGTAGCAGCGCCAGGCGACTGGTGTTCGGATTCATGACGGCGTCGGCGATGCTCAGCATGTGGCTCTCCAACGCGGCGACGACGTTGATGCTATTGCCGATCGCTCTGGCGGTTCTGGATCAAGTCGACAACGAGCGACTCAAAATCAGCTTGCTACTAGGGATCGCTTACGCTGCCAGTGTGGGAGGCATCGGCACGCCGATTGGGACACCGCCCAACCTGGTGTTCATGGATGTCTACACCCGAAGCACCGGCATCGAACCGACCTTTTTGCAATGGATGAAGTGGGCCGTTCCCATCGTGATCGTCATGCTCCCGGTGGTCGGCCTGTGGCTGACGCGAGGCTTGCCGCGATCATTACAAGTGACGCTTCCTCCCGTCGGGGCATGGCGTCGTGAGGAGGTGCGGACACTGCTGGTGTTTGCCGTCACGGCTTTGCTGTGGATTACGCGCAGGCAGCCCTCTGGCGGCTGGAGTGCCGCCCTCGGCTTAGAAAGCGCCAATGATGCCAGCGTCGCACTGTGCGCAGTGATCGTGATGTTCCTCATCCCAAATGGGAAAGGGGGAAAACTGCTCGACTGGGAAACGGCATCTAGTATTCAGTGGGGAATTTTCCTGTTGTTTGGTGGCGGTATCGCGATCGCCAAGGCCTTCACAAGCTCTGGGCTCGCCGACACGATTGGCGCATCGTTAACCAACATCGGGAACCTGCCATTACTCGTCATGATGGCGTCGACTTGCCTGGCGGTTACTTTCCTAACGGAAATCACCAGCAACACAGCCACAACGGCCCTCCTGATGCCCGTGCTGGCAGCCGCAGCAGCTTCGGCCGAACTCGATCCCAAGCTCATCATGGTGCCAGCAGCGATCAGCGCGAGCTTTGCCTTCATGCTGCCCGTCGCGACTCCGCCCAACGCAATCGTTTTCGGGTCGACGCACCTCACGGTCAAAACGATGGCAAGAGAAGGGCTCATCCTGAACCTCCTGGGGGTCGCCATCGTGACGGCCATTTGCCGTTGGCTATTGGTTTGAACCCGCCCAGCTTTCGGGCGGAGGAAGTGATCTGAAACGGTTCGTTTCGGTACAACAACCTTGGCCCGCCGGCCGAATTGCGTGATTTACGTTTGCTTGACAACATCCGGGCCACAAATCGGCCGTCCATGGAACACACAATCCGTTCTGACTTTCGGACAACTTGTTCGGCGGCTTAATGACTCTAGAATCGGGCTACGTCCAACCACCATGGGCACCGTTGACTGCCCACTAACTGACCGTTAACTCCATGGGAACGCCATGATCGACAGTATTTTCCAAGGTTGCTTGCCAGCCCTGATGACTCCCGCCACGTCGGCAAGATTGCCAGATTTCGCCGCACTTGTTCGCAAGGGCCAAGAATTAGTGAAAACGGGAATGTCGGGCGTGATCTACTGCGGCTCGATGGGCGACTGGCCGCTGCTGACCGACGCGCAGCGGCAAGAGGGCGTCCAGGCATTGTGCGAAGCGGGCGTGCCGACGGTCGTCGGCACGGGGGCGATCAACACTGCGGCGGCGGTCGGACACGCTGCGCATGCGGCCGCGCACAACGCTGGCGGATTGATGGTGATTCCTCGCGTCCTTTCGCGCGGCACTTCGGTGGCGGCCCAGCGGGATCATTTTGCGGCGATCTTGGCCGCGGCCCCCAATCTCCCGGCGGTCATTTACAACAGTCCGTACTACGGCTTTGAAACGAAGGCGGAGCTATTCTTTGATTTGAGAGAAGACTTCAACAACCTCATCGGCTTCAAAGAGTTTGGCGGAGCCGCATCGCTCAGTTACGCCGCCGAGCACATTACTAGCGGCGATGACAGCCTGTCGCTCCTCGTAGGAGTCGACACGCAAGTCTTTCACGGTTTCGTCCACTGTGGTGCGGCCGGCGCGATCACCGGCATCGGTAACGCGCTGCCAGAGGAGGTGCTCCATTTCGTGGCGCTGTGCCGATCGGCAGCCGCAGGCGACGTCGTCGCGCGGCGCTGGGCGCAAGAGCTTCACGAAGCGCTGGCGGTCCTTTCGAAATTCGACGAGGGGCCCGACCTGGTCCTCTACTACAAGCACCTGATGGTCTTGAATGGCGACCGTGAATACTCGCTGCAGTTCAATCCAACGGACCAGCTTTCGGACAGTCAGCGGCAGTTTGTGCAATCGCAATACACCTTGTTCCGCACCTGGTGGGCCGACTGGCCTGGGCGGGAATGGAACGGCAGTCCATCAGCTTAACACCGTGACCTCGCCTTTCGTCCATTCGCCGTCGATCAGTCGCCAGGCTCCCGTCGCATTGGCGTCTTGCAAAGCGGCGGGCAAGCGATGCGGCCTAACGTTGTCGAAACATTGCAGCATCGCAAATCGCAGCATGGAACCGGGCAATCCGACAGCCGTGAACCCGGGATGACCAGTTGCTGGAAAGGGGCCGCCATGATTCATGGCCGCCGTGACCGCGACTCCGGTCGGCATTTTGTCATTCAGCAACCGGCCAACACGCTGCCGTAAAGCGGCCGCGATCGGTCGGTAGGCCCCGTCGTCTTGACTGTCGGTCGCAGAGAAGATGCATCCGGTAAGATTCCCCTCCATGGCCGCTGCAATGGCAGCCGCCTGCTGGACCGACTGCGCGATGACCATCAGGCAGGCATTTCCAAACGCCTCGGTCTGCAGTTCATGACTATTCGCTAGAAAATCACTCCCTGACACGCGCAATAGTGTATTGGCGTAGCTGTACCCTTGGCCGCCACCCGTCTTGCCACCACAGACGACCTGTGCTCCGGCCGCTTGCAGCGACTCAACAGCCCGCCCGAGCCCTTCCCTGCCCGCTGCGGACAGCAGTGTCCCGACAGCGGCCGCTTGGAATTGATCGGCGACGGAGGCGACGAACTCATCGGCTCCCGGCGATTCCACAAGAATAACAATCCCAGGACTCGTACAGAATTGACCAGTTCCCAGCAAGCAGCTGCCACTCAACTGAGTCGCAATGTCGGCGCCTCGTTCTTGCAGGGCGCCGGGCAATACGAAGAGCGGGTTGACCGACGAGAGCTCCAAATAGATCGGCTTGCCAACCGCGTCTGCGGCCGCCTTTAGCTTCAAGCCGGCGTGTCGTGCTCCCGTGTAACCGACGGCGCCAAGCCGAGGGTCCGCGACAAGCCGCTCACCGTCCGAGTGTTCCGTTCGGTAGAGAAGCTGAACGGTTCCGGACGGCATGCCCGTTGCCTCGGCAGCCGCCTGCGCCTCTTCTGCCAGCAATCGTGTCGTGCCCGGGTGTGCCGAATTGGCTTTGGCGATCACGGGGTTGCCGGCCGCAATCGCTGCCGCGAAATCGCCCCCGGAGATACTGCCGAACGCCAGCGGAAAGTTGTTCGGTCCGAAGACAGCGACCGGGCCTATTGCCGCATAACACGACCGGATATTGCTGGCCGTATCAATCGTCGCCATACGCCAACTGCCGGTGCGGGCCGCCTCGGCAGCCTGCCTCAGTTGGTTGCAAGTCCTTGGCAATTCGACTCCCGCCAATCGAGGTGACAGTGGTAGCGCTGTTTCCAACGCGGCCAGGGCGCAGATTTCGTCGGAGCGTTCTTCGATGCGGGTCGCGAAGCATTCTAAGAACTTTGCGATCTGTTCGCCGGGTAAATCACGCAGGGCAGCGAACGCCGCCTGCGCCGCCTCCAGAGCCGCGTCGCAATCGGCCCAGTCGCTGATTGGATACTCACCGTCAATCGGTGCTGCTGCTTGAGGGTCGCTTGCTTGAAACGTCGCCTTGGCGGACGCGTCTCGCCATTTACCGTCAATTAATACAGGGTATGCCATGAAGGGGCTCCAACGAAAACATAGACGTCTGTTATGATCAAGCTAACAGCGTACAACAAGCGTCGACCCGTCGCATCGGGGCGGCAGCCTCGCCCCGCATTAGCAAGAAAACCAGAGACCGACGTCATGCGCGCCGTTCACGTTATTGATTCCCACACGGGTGGGGAACCGACGCGAGTCGTCATTGATGGCGGCCCTGATTTGGGGGTCGGATCGTTCGCCGAACAATTTGAGCGGTTCCAGCAAGAACACGATTCGTTCCGAGCATCCATCGTGAACGAGCCTCGGGGATCCGATGTGTTGGTCGGTGCCCTACTCTGCGAGCCAACCGACGCCTCGTGCACCGTCGGAGTCATGTTTTTCAATAACCAAGGGTTCCTCGGCATGTGCGGCCACGGCACGATCGGCCTGGTGGCTACGCTTGCTCATCTGGACGCACTGCCAGTGGGCACGCACCGCATTGAGACGCCGGCCGGCGTTGTAACAGCCACCCTGCACGAGGACGGGACGGTCGATGTCGAGAATGTCGCAAGTTATCGCGCCAGCAGCGGAATTTCAGTGACTGCGAATGGAAGCACCTTCATCGGTGACGTTGCCTATGGCGGCAATTGGTTCTTCTTAACAAAATCGCCCGTCGAAACAATCAACGTGGACCGCGCTGCCGAGCTTACCTCGCTGGCGATCAGTATCCGCCAACACTTGGCCGACGCCGGCATCACGGGCCAGGACGGCGCCTTCATCGATCACGTGGAATTCTTCACGTCGCCAGGCGATCCGCAGAACGATAGTCGCAATTTTGTTCTTTGTCCTGGCGGGGCCTATGATCGATCACCGTGCGGCACCGGCACCAGTGCCAAACTGGCCTGCCTGGCAGCCGAAGGGAAACTGCAGCCGGGTGCTGTCTGGCGGCAAGAGAGCATCGTCGGCAGTGTTTTTACGGGCTCTTACCAATGGTCGGACCAGCCTAACCACATCATCCCCACCATTCGTGGCCGCGCTTTCATTACGAGTGAAGCGACGCTACTGATTGATCCGGCCGATCCGTTTGCCGCAGGCTTTTCACAATGAGTCACGACACTCCTCAAAGCGTCGCGGTCATCGGCGGCGGTGTTATCGGAGCGATGTCGGCTTGGTACCTGGCAGACGCCGGGCTGCGAGTGACGATCATCGATCGCGAGCGGTTCGGCGCGGCGTGCTCGCACGGCAACTGCGGCTACATCTGCCCCAGCCACGTGTTGCCGCTGGCTCAACCGGGCGCCATTGCAGCGACCCTGCCAAAGCTGCTGAATCGCAACTCGCCGCTGCGGATCAAACCGCGGCTTTCCGCTGGGCTTTATCGCTGGCTCTACCATTTTTCCCGCCGCTGCAACCAGGCCCACATGATGGAGGCGGCCTCGGCGCGGCACGCCTTGCTGCAGTCTTCCATCGAGCACTACCGTCAACTCATTCGCACCGAATCGATCGACTGCCAGTGGCAAGCGCGAGGCCTGCTGTTCGTGTTCGATACGGAGGCGGCTTTCGAACATTATCGTCAGACCGACCAATTGCTGACGGAAGAATTCGGCGTCGCGGCGACCGCCTACGATGCCGCGGCGCTCACCGATTTAGAACCCGCTTTGAAGCCAGGGCTGGGGGGTGGTTGGCACTACGAAGCGGATTGCCACATTCGCCCCGACCTGCTGATGCAATCGCTGCGGCTAAAGTTGGCAGCTAAGGGCGTCACCATCCTCGAACAGGCGCCCGTCAGCGGATTTGTCGGTGATCGCCACGGGAGAGCGGCCGCTTTGGTTGCCAGCCAAGCCGTCGAAGCGGATGCCTTTGTCGTGGCGACCGGAGCCATGACGCCTTTTCTAAATCGGCACCTGGGCTGCCGGATTCCGATTGAGCCTGGCAAAGGGTATTCGGTCACGATGCCGTCGCCCGCTGGAATGCCACGCATCCCGCTGATTTTCGAAGAGAGCCACGTGGCAGTCACGCCGCTCGGTTCGAGTTTTCGCATCGGTTCGACGATGGAATTCGTCGGCTACGATCGATCGATACCGCCCCCGCGCATTGAGATGCTACGTTCGGCTGCCGAGCAATACCTACACGATCCGCACTGTGATCCGATCGAGTCGCAGTGGTACGGCTGGCGTCCCATGACTTGGGATGGCAAACCGATCATCGATCGCAGCCCGAAATATCAAAACGTCTGGATCGCGGCCGGCCATAGCATGCTGGGACTGAGCATGGCCGCCGGAACGGGCAAGTTGGTGCAAGAGCTCGTGTGCAACGAGCCGCCCCATTTGGACGTCGCGCCATTCTCCGTCTCCCGCTTTGGATGACCGCCACCAAAGTCGCCTTTCGCTCCGTGATAGGCGACCTAACGAGCCTAGCTGACTTCCGACAGCTCTTGGATCATCTTTCTGGTAGCCGCTTCCACCGACGCTTGCCAATTCCCCTGTTGCGCCTTGGCCTCATACTCAGGCGCTTGATGTGCAAAGATGATGGCCCGCGAGCTATTCACGACAGCCCCCAAGCCGTTGGCATCAAACGCACCGGCCACATCTTTCGCCGTCCCGCCCTGACTGCCGAACCCCGGTACGAGGAACCAAGAATGGGGCATCCGCGCGCGCAGTTCACTCAACTGTTCTGGATAGGTCGCCCCGACGACCGCACCCATGACGCCGTAGCCACATTCGCCCGCCGTCGCGGTCGAAAACCGTTCGACCTGCTCGGCAACTCGTTGATACATTGGCACGCCATCGACCACGACATCTTGGAACATGCCTCCGCCCGGGTTTGACGTCTTCACGAGCGTAAACAGGCCGGCGCCGCGCTCCGCCGCCACATCAACGAACGGCTGTAAACTGTCGTCTCCAAGGTACGGATTGATCGTCAGCGCATCGCCGGTCCAGGCACTGTTTCGCCCCAAATAGGCGTCAGCATAAGCCTTGGCCGTCGACCCGATGTCGTTTCGCTTGCCATCCAGCAGGACCAACAGCCCCGCTTGCCGCGCATGTCGAATCACTTTCTTCAGCGCCCGCATACCGGCCGGACCGAGCTGTTCGAAGAACGCCATCTGCGGCTTCACAATCGGCACTAAATCGGCGACCGTGTCGATGATGTCGGTGCAAAATGTGCGATAGGCCTGCGCCACCGCGTCCGTTTCGTCGCACCAACTGAGTGGCAGTAACCCCTTGGGCAACGACTGTTTGCGAGGATCAAGTCCCACGCAGACCGCATTGCCTTTCGTTTTGATGGCTTGCGTCAGTCGATCGAAAAAGTAAGCTTCAGCTTCCATGTTTACCCCTCTGCCCTTGCCGAATTGTTTTAGGAATTGACCACATTGTCCGGCTTGCCCGCCAACAAGGACTGCACGTTCGTTACCAATACTTGCATCAGACGTTCTCGAGCCGCACGCGTCGCCCAAGCGACGTGCGGCGTCACAAAGCATTTATCGAGATTCGTGAGCGGATGATCAAGCGGTGGCGGTTCCGATTCGAGCACGTCCAAACCGGCCCCCGCGATGCCTCCGTTGGCTAGTGTCGCTGCCAGAGCGGCCGAATCGATGAGTGGCCCGCGGCCGGTATTGATCAAGTAGGCCGTCCGCTTCATCGTCGCCAGCGATTCTGCATTGATCAAATGTCGCGTTGCCTCGGTGAGCGGACAGTGCAGCGACACGACGTCCGCTTCGCGCAGCAGCCTGGCCAGATCGACCAGCTCGACCGCCGCCAATTCTGGGTGTGCCGTCACGTCCAGGGGAGTTCGTTTCGTGGCCAGCACTTGCATGCCGAAAGCCAGGGCGATCCGGGCCACGGCCCGACCGATCCGCCCCAGGCCGACAATTCCGAGTGTCTGCCCCGCCAGTTCGACTTGCGGATGATCCCAAAAACACCAATCGGGCCCGGCCGCCCATTTTCCAGTGCGAACGGCGGCTGCATGATCGCTGGCTCGATTGGCCAAGTTCAGCAGATGCGAAAACACCAGTTGGGCGACCGATTCGGTACTGTAGGCCGGTACATTTTGCACAACGACGCCACACTCCTGCGCCACATCGACATCGACGATATCGTAACCGGTCGCCATCACCGCCACGCTTCGAAGCCCCTCCAGCTGCCGTAGCAAGTCGGCTCGAATCGGCACTTTGTTCGTAACGATCACCGTCGCCCCGCGGGAACGTTCCGCCACGACACTCGGCTCAGACCGATCGAACACTTCCAGCGTGCCCAGCCGCCCCAGCGAATCCCAAGACAAATCGCCCGGATTTGCCGCATACCCGTCTAGTACCACAATTTTTGGTGAGCTCACCCAACCGTCTCCCACGAATAACCGGCAGAAGTCGCCGCCCCGGATGCCACCATCCGCACGCGCCCTTGTCGGTTCGTAAGATTACGTGAGAATGGAGCCTTGGGTAATGGCCCTGGCAGTTCGAACCGTGCGACTGGCACCGACTCGAACCCCGGATCAGGACTCCATCGGAGCGTGGCTCAGCTTGGTAGAGCGCTACACTGGGGGTGTAGAGGTCGCAGGTTCAAATCCTGTCGCTCCGACTGGTTTTTAAGGCGTCGTTTGAGTTTCTGACGACAGCTTCGTGCTCCCAGAAAACAAACGTGTCAGCGGGCGCCGTAGATACTTCAACGCAGCCCAGGGTCTGGTCCATTTTTCGGCCAGTTCTGTCCGACTCAACCGACAAATTTCGCCCGAAAACATGGACCTGACCCTCTCCGTTCGCTAAGCACAACAGTGTTCGGCATCATTCGGGCCGTGAGCGTTTAACCGGTAGCCGCCGGCGCCCGCGTTTCTGACGGCGTTCATCTGCACACGTGCGCCTGCGGCTGACGGTTAAACGAGCAGCACACCCACGCCGGCCAGGAATGCCCTGCTGTCTGCAGCCCACGCTAATACTCCTGGCCAGCAATCGTCGTTGAGCTCACTTGTTTGTGGCTGACTGAGGCTTCATCGAATGCCATGCCGCAGCGTCGCGGCAAGTTCTGTGGCCAGATGAGAATGGCGCGGATAGAATCTCGTTCACTGAATCAACATCTGGTTCCGGCTTGAAGGTTGTGAACAATGAAGCTGCGTGACTACATCAACAGATCGTTCCTTGCCGGCACTTCCGTACTGTCTCGCAGGACACACGCCGCTGATTTAGATCGATTCTTTAGCCTCATGAACCCGCTGTCCACCAATCACGATCTAATTCGAATCGGCAGCGAAGCAGATGGTGGCTACCTCATTCCTGATGACCTCGCCGGGATCGAGGCGCTCTTCTCGCCTGGCGTTGACGTGATGTCTGACTTTGAATCGCAACTGGCGACGATGGGAATCGATTGTTTTCTGGCTGACTATTCGGTGGAGCAGCCTCCCATCGCTCATCCGAAGTTCCATTTCGAAAAGAAGTTCTTGGGGCTCGACAACGATGGGTTGTTTACCACCTTAGAAGCGTGGATTCAGCGAAACGCCGCGGGCAGGGGTGACATGCTGCTCCAAATGGACATTGAGGGGGCCGAGTATCGCGTCCTCCTGGATGCCGATCGGGCGACCCTGCGGAAATTCCGGATTCTGGTCATCGAGTTTCATGAACTGCAGGAACTCTGGCAACAACGAGGCCTGGACCTCATCGAATCGACATTTCACAAGCTGCTCAAAGATTTTGAAATGGTCCACATCCACCCCAACAACAAGGCACGAATCATTCGCCGTGGCAACGTTGCGATCCCGCCCTTGTTGGAGGTCACTTTCTTGCGCAAAGATCGCATCGATTCGGCCCAGCGCACAACGACGTTTCCCCACCCACTTGATCGTCAGAATGTTGATAACAAGCCAGATTTCACGCTCCCCGACTGTTGGTATCGAGGAGCTCGCCTGCCTAGTACGGGGCGGGCTGAAGCGAGGCCACCCATCTCAAAAGCGCCCATCTCCAAGGCGGCAGCTGCACAGCATAGGTAAGAGTTTCTCTGTCGATCCTGCCCCTCCGTCCCATGCAGTGGATGGGTGTCAACTTCTGGCCCCGCCGGTTGGTGTGCTGGCGATTTCAATGCCGATGGCGTGACCGACAGTCAGGACTTTGTGATTTGGAATCGTGAGAAGTTTAGCGAGTCTGAGCTGGTCCATTCCGTCCCTCCGCCAGCGTGCGTGGCCGGATTGCTGTTCCTATGCTCGTTGTCCTCAGGCGAAGGCGGGGAATCAACGCGGCGGGGTTACAGATCACGTCCATTTAGATGGGCCACTTCCATCCAAATTCCAAGCGGCACCCCGATGTCGGGGAGCCGCCCAGATGGATTGTCCTTCGCCCCACTGATGCGCCGCCGCGGCAAGCCTGGCCCAAATCACATCGAATGACTGGTTTTCCTCGCGGCGTCCGCCCTGTTATTCCATTTCACTGACGACGGCTCGGAAGACTTCGTTGTCACGAACAGCATCAAAGTCGGAATCGTTCTCGACTTGCCCGACGTCGTCAAAGCCGAGTTCGACCGCTTCCCGCAATAGCTTGCTCGCCTCATCGGCCTGTCCGTCGACACCGGCACAGCAGGCTTCGTTGTAGATCGCATTGACGAACAGCGCCTCTTCTTGGTCCGACATCGATTTTTTCGATGCTTTTAGTGTTCGCATCAGCTCGGCCGCCCGACGTAGCGGTACGTTGGCCGCCTTGCGATCATCGCTCGCCATTTCGACTCCGTATCTCGTGTAGCCATTCGCCGCCACGGCCAGCAGCGTGGCATTCTTTGGGTCTTGCTTGATCGCGGTTTCCAGCAGCTCGAGCGCTTCCTTCATGTCACCGCCGACGAACTTTTCCTGAGCGTCGCTCATCACCTTGTCGATGTCGACTGCTTCCGCGGTTGCCGTTGCTTCCGCGGCAGCATCTGCCGTCGCTGCCTCTTGCGCCGCGAGTGGTTGCACGCCACAAGTACAAAGCACCAAACTGGTCATCACCCAAAACAAGAACTCGGAGGGATTCTTCATCGTTTTAACTCGCTTCCATTAATCGAATGCATCTATCCATCGACACCGTCAGCAAGAGTGGCCTCGATACAGCCCTTAGAATATCGGTGGAAGCCTGGGAAACACAAGTCGCCAGTCACGAGCAGACCGTTTGCTTCTGTCCAAACCACAGTCACTGGCAGTCGCGCAGCTGGCGTTCCTTGGGGAACCGGCAGCGACAACAGACAAGTCTGGCAATCGCCGATCGCCCCTCAGCAGCAAGCAAGAAGGCGCGGCTTCCGCGAAATGCCGGTCAGTACGGAAAGGCACCGTCGATGTCAGCGGCTGAAAGTTTTGCTATATAGCCGGCGATACGGTCGACGATGATTTCGATGAGTGCCTGGCCCGACTCCTTGGTGGCTTGCCTTGGGTCGCCGGCGGTGCTGTCGACCGTGTACTTTTCCCAGGGGCGAGAGATGCTCACCCAGCCGTTTTCGATTTCTTCGAACCGCGTCTTCTGCGTGGCGCCATCGCTGGCCCGATCGAGGTGAACCAAATCTGGCTGCAGTTCCAGCATAACAGCGGCTTCCAGCTCATTGGCATGATCGCCACTGGCGTTCACGAGATGATCTTCGGTCACATCGGCCAAAGCCTGCCACCAATTCACGAGCGACAGGAAGGGGCCGTCAACATTGGTTAGCTCGCGCAGTAACGGTTTGAAGTCATTGCCGCCGTGGGAATTGAAGATCACCATTTTGGGAATGCCATGCTGCCGCAAAGTCTGATACAGATCCCTGATCAGGCAATTGAGCGTGTCTTGGCGAACGTCCATCGCAAGGGGAAAGCTCATTTGATTGGCGTCGACGCCGTAAGGGAGAGTCGGCAACAAGACGACCTGGCCGCCCCGGGCGGTCGCCTCGCCACAGATACGATCTGCGATCCCTTCCGCTTCGTAAATGTCGGTTCCGTAGGGCAAATGGAACCCATGAGGTTCGCAGGCTCCAATCGGCAGCACTGCGACCTGCCAAGAAGTTTCACGCACGTCGGCCAACGTCATTTCGGCCAGTCGCCACTTGCTCATAATCTCGCCTTTTCACTTCGCTTTGACGCACTCCCGCGACGGGAGACGATTCTCCTCGGATTGTAGCCGGTTTTGCCGATCGAGTTTGGCCTCGCGGGATGCGACTGGCGAATCGATCATCTATGATCGAACACACACTACCAAGCCTCGCCGATGAGCTTTCTCATGATCTGTCGATTCCGCTCCTGCGACCCATTGCTGCCCCTCTTCGTCTTGCTTGCCGCCTCGGTTTGGGCGGAAGCTCAACCCCAGCAGGCTGCCGACGATACGAAACGCTGGTGGTCGGCGTCGGTCGAGGCCCAATTGGCAATCGCCGGCACGCACAGGGAGCCGCTCGAAGCGGCCCTGCATGGCGTCGAGCCGGAACAACGGCCATCCATGGCATTCTTGATCGAACACATGCCACCGGGCGATTTGAAAAAGCTCTCGTCTGAGCTGCTGCTGGACAACGTTCGGCTCGCTCATCAGGCCCGGACTAATTCGCCATGGAAACTCTCGGATGAATTGTTTCGAGAGCAAGTACTCCCCTACGCCAACGTCGACGAAACGCGCGAAAACTGGCGCCGGTCGCTCTACCCGATCGCGCGGCGCTTGACCGCAGCATGCCAAACACCGGCTGAAGCGGCTCAACGTCTTAACGAAAAATTATTCGCCGAACTGAAGGTGGTTTACTCGACGAAACGCAAGAAAGCGAACCAGTCCCCATCCGAGAGCATCAAGCAAGGACTTGCCTCGTGCACCGGACTATCGATCTTGCTTGTCGACGCTTGCCGCAGTGTCAATGTGCCGGCCCGGCTGGCCGGCATCCCCAGCTGGCCCCACAAACAAGGTAATCATACCTGGGTCGAGGTTTGGGACGGCGAGCGGTGGCGATTCACGGGGGCCGCCGAATTCTCTGCCGAGGGGCTGGATCGCACCTGGTTTAACAACGATGCGGCTCAGGCTGACCCACTCAACAAACTCCATTCAATTTATGCCGTGAGCTTCCGACGTACCGATACGCTGTTCCCCTTGGTTTGGTCAGACGAGGCACGCGTCCATGCGATCAACGTGACCAATCGCTACCTCACGCAGGGAAATCGTGTCCCAGCTGGCAAGGTCCGAGTGTCGGTGAGAGTCGTTGCGGCCGATCAACGAATTGCCATTCCGCTGGTCATACGGGAAGCGGAAAGTGGCGAACAGATTGCGACCGGCACATCGCGGGATGAATCGGCCGACACCAATGACTTTGCCACCTTTGATCTGCCCCAAGGCAAGGCGTACGTGCTCGAATGTGATGAGCGCCACAACGAGCCGTTTTCGACCAAGGCGACCGACACTCGACTGCGGATCGATGTCGAACTGCCGCCTCGAGCCGGCCCCGCTGCGTCGCCGGCCACTGGCGACGACCCGTTAACGGAGGAGGCGGCCTCTGCGGCGGCTGAAAAGCAACGGCAAGACCGGATCGCAAGGCTGCGAGCAGACCGCAAAGCAGAATGGGAAGCCAAATCGATCCAGCTTGGCGATCTGAACATGAAATTCGACTTCAAGACCTTTGGCAAAGCGCCAGAAAGCGGCCGCAGCCTCTACATCTCGCTGCACGGCGGCGGTGAAACGACGGCCGCAGCCAACGATCAGCAATGGCAGAATCAAATCGGGCTCTATCAACCGGCCGAAGGCATCTATCTCGCCCCGCGCGCCCCGACCGATTCGTGGAATATGTGGCACAAAGCGCACATCGACCGCTTCTTTGCCCGCTTGATCGAGGATGCGATCGTTTTTGCAGGCGTCGATCCGAATCGGGTGTATTTGATGGGCTACTCGGCTGGAGGCGACGGTGTTTATCAGCTTGCACCACGCATGGCAGACCAGTTGGCAGCGGCCGCGATGTCGGCCGGCCATCCCAACAACGCTTCCCCTTTAGGACTAAGGAATATCGGCTTCACGATTCACATGGGCGCCGAAGATGCCCGATTTCAACGGAATGAAGTCGCGGCCAAGTGGAAGGAGAGGCTGGCAGCACTACAGGCAGGCGACCCGACCGGGTATCCGCACGAAGTGCACATCCATGCCGGACTTTCCCACTGGATGAATTTGAATGACGCTGTCGCCGTTCCTTGGATGGCCAAATTTCGCCGCGACCCATGGCCGGCGAGAATCGTGTGGCAGCAAGCTGCCGTGACGCACGATCGCTGCTACTGGTTGGCAGCGGCGCCGGGCACTGCAAAACAGGGAACCATCTTGGAGGTCAGCCGCGAGGGAAATCGATTTACGGTGCACCGAGCGGATGGGCTCACGCGATTCATCATCCGACTGAATGACCAGATGGCCGACCTGGATCAACCGATCATCGTCGCGTTTAAGAACTCGACCAAAAACTACGCACAGATCGTCCGTAGCGAACGAGTGATCCGTGAATCGTTGCGAGACCGCTGCGACAGGGGCAGCATCTTTACGGCGGAAGTCGCCGTTGACCTGGCCACGTTTGCGAAACCGCAAGAACGCTAGGCTGCAAGCTTGGTAAATTCGCTGCTATTTGGACCGATTCGTCTTCTGCTGACTAGCGTTGTTGGCCGGTTCCTCGGCAGGCAGTAGGTGGCGGACACGATCATACTCTGGGTTCACGCAATGCTCTCCCCAGCGTTTGAGAGTGCACAGCAGGCCGAGGTCCGATTCGGGCTCTTGGCCTCGATCGCCTGTTTCAGTGATCCAATCTGCCAGTAGCTGGCGGTGTTTTTGCAGCTGCCGCGCGAAGGCAGGGTCGAGGGCCAGGTTGTGAATTTCGTGCGGATCGTGCTCGAGATCGTACAACTCCTCCGGAACTCGCGTGTCTGAGAAAAAGAGCTGCTGCGTTTCGCTCATCTCACCCGCCGCCATCAAACGACGGAGCTCCTGGGACACAGGCCAGGGATCCTTATAGCTTGGCTGCATGTAGGGACGATCGGTGAGGTAGTTCTTCAGGTACTTGTATCGTTGCGTTACGACAGCGCGAATTTTTTCGATCGTGTAATCGCAGCGATCTCGCGCGGCGATGAGGTAGTCTCGGGGCGTGTAGTCATCAGCCAGGAAATCGCGCCCCTCGAGATGGTCGGGCACCTCAATGTGGGCGACGGACAAAGTCGCGGCGCTGATATCGATGCCACTGACTAGGTCCTGACGCACGGCACCGACCGGCTGCCCAGGCCCCGTGACCGTCAACGGCATCTGAATACCGCCCTCATAAAGGAACTGCTTGTGGCGATGCAGCTCATACCCATGATCGCTGAACAAGAAGATGACCGTGTTGTCGTAGAGCCCGTCCCGGCGCAGCGCCTCGACGATCGCCCCGACCTGTTCGTCGGTTTTCAATAAGCAATCGTAATGGTGCGCGATCGCCTCCCGGACCAAGGGGATGTCTGGGTAGTACGGCGGGACCGGCACGACGGATCGGTCCACGACTTGCGCCGCCCTTTTCCCCAGCTTGCCCCCACCAAGTTGGACTTGGCCGAAGAAAGGCTGTCCGGCGGCTCTCCCTTGCCAGCAAGCGCCGGCTACCGTTTTCTCAGGGCCCCATCCACGTTGCTGGGGGACGAAATCGTACAGCTCGTCCAGCTCGAACGAAAAGTTGTAATCGTCTTTGCCACCCTCGTTGAACGTGTAGTAGCCAGCCTGCCGCATGATTTGTGGAATCGTGGGGATATCCAAGACGTTTTCATCGAACGTTCCCATGGACTTGCCGCGAAAGACAGCGCGGCAGCTGCGATGATTGTGTGCACCGATCGAGGTCTGCATCATCCCGGTCACGATCGCCGAGCGAGTCGCCGAGCAGACGCCGGCAGGAGTATAGAATCGATCAAAACGTGTCCCCGCTTGTGCCAGCTGGTCGATATGAGGTGTTTCAATCAGCGTCTCTCCGTAACAGCCAAACCAGCCGCTGACGTCCTCAAGATAGATCCACAGGACATGGGGGCGTTCGTCGGCGGCGACCGAGCGGATCGCCAGGGAATGGCCGCTTCCGGCCAACACCCACAGAACCAGTATCAGCATTCGCATCACATTTACTTTCACGCCTAAGGCCAGTTTGAGCGGAGCATGAACGGGATGAATCAGAATACCGCATTCGCCTCGCCTTGACACGCACAGCAAGCGTTTGAGGCGGCTGTAGGTTTGAGTCAGTTGTGCGCATAATCAAAGCATGACTTCCAACAAACTCGAATCATGCAATCTCCAACGACGCGGGCAGTCCAAGGCTGGGTTGCTGGCAATTTTGGCCGTCGTGATCATCGCCGGCTATCTTGCCTCTGATTATTGGTCGTCCGTTCCCGACGATGTTGCGGTGACTTATGTCGGGCGCGCGGCTTGCATCGACTGTCACGGCGAGCAGTTGGACGCGTGGGCCGGTTCACCCCACGACAAGGCCATGGAGGCCGCCTCGGACGAGACCGTCCTGGCCAGCTTCGATGATATTGAGCTTGAGCATCACGGGGTCAAGTCGCGTGCTTATCGCGCTGGCGACAAGTTCATGTTCACGGCGGAGGACGGAGAAGGTCACTTGCGCGACTACGAAGTCAAATTCACTTTTGGCTATGATCCGCTGCAACAATTCATGGTGGAGACCGAACGCTCGGATCAACCGAATTGCCTGGGCAAAGTGCAAGTGCTTCGTTGGTCTTGGGACATCGCGAAGCAGGAATGGTTTTACCTCGAACCGCCGGACGTCAGCGACCGATTGTCACCGGATGATCCGCTCCACTGGACCGGCTACGCCCAGAACTGGAACCACATGTGCGCCGATTGCCATTCGACGGATCTCCACAAAGCGTTTGATCTCGCAGAGCGGCGATATCACACCCGGTTTTCCGAGATGAACGTTAGCTGTGAAGCGTGCCATGGCCCTGGAAGTCTGCATGTCGAGCTGGCGAGCGCAAATTCGATATTCTGGGATCGGAAGCGAGGCTATGGATTGCCGGCGAAGCTTCAAGTGTTGGACAACAAACCACAAATCGACGCATGCGCACCGTGCCATGCGCGACGGCGGCGGACGAGCGACCATTACCAACCGGGCGATCCGTTTTTCGATCACTACAGCGTCCAGCTCATGACGCCCGACACCTACTATCCGGACGGCCAAATCCGGGACGAGGTGTACGTCTACGGCTCGTTCCTGCAGAGCAAGATGTACGCCAACGGAATCAAATGCACCGACTGCCACAACCCCCACACGACCCAAGTCAAGTTCGAAGACAATCGCCTCTGCACCTCGTGTCATCAGCATTCGGCCGCCAAGTACGACACGCCCGCGCACCATCATCATGACGTCGGTTCGGCCGGTGCCTCTTGCATTGAGTGCCACATGCCAGAAACACCCTACATGGCGATCGATCTTCGCCGCGATCATCGGTTGGGAGTACCGCGTCCCGATCTGTCGGTCGAGTTTGCAACGCCCAACGCCTGCACGGCTTGCCATCTTGACGATTCTCCGCTGAGAAGAGAGCGCGATGCTTCGCTGCCGTATTATGCCGACTGGCTGGAGGCGGGCCGAACCGGGGATACCGAAGTCGCTGACGAACTGGCACGACTTAACGAGTGGGCCGCCGCTGCGGTTCGGCAATGGTATGGCGAGACCGATCGAGATCGAGCACCGACCGAAGCGTTCCATATGGCGTGGACAGGCGATCAAGCGGCCGCGAAGAAGGTCCAGCAACTGGCTGCCGATCGCAAGCGGTCGGCTTTCGTTCGCGCTTCGGCCGTTGCCCTGCTGCCCCAGTATCGATCCGACCAATCAGAGAAAGTCGCTCGACGAGCGCTCGGTGACCGAGACCCGATGGTGCGCGGCGCCGCTTGCGGCTATTTCGCCGATGGCGATATTACCGATCGCTTAGCGCTGCTCACGCCGTTGCTGAACGATTCGACAAGGCACGTTAGATTGGAAGCGGCCAGCGCGCTCGCTTCCGTTCCGCCGCATGCCCTAATGAGCCCGGCTCGACGGGCCATGGAAGATAATTTGGCCGAGCACCGGAGCGCTCTGCTGGTCGACGGTGACCAGGCTGGCTCACACATTTCGTTGGCAATGCTGGCGGAGCGGCAGCAAGATGTCACGGCCGCCATGGAGCACTACGTGGATGCGATCCGAGTGCAGCCTTCGGTCGCAGGGCCGCGATCCAACCTGGCGGCACTGCTGGATAGCGCTGGCAAGCCGGACGAGGCCAAGCGTTTGCGTCAGCAAGAGCTACCGCTGCTCGCGCGGGATGCGAGGCTGGCACCTCAGTCGGCCGGATTGCAATATCGCCTGGGGCTCGCCATGTATTTGGCAGGTCGACTCGACGAAGTGGAGGCGCCCATTGCCAGGGCGGTGGAGCTCGAGCCGGAAAACACCAGCTATGCATTGTTCCTTGCGCTCTTCTACGAGCGACAGAATCAGCTGCCGCAGGCGATCGAAGTGGCGCAGAAACTTGTCGCGCTGCAGCCCAATAACCCGATGTTTGCTCAAACGTTGGCCAAGTTCCTTCGGCAGCAACAGGCTGCCGAGCAGCCATCGAACGACCGGGCGGACGAATAGCGGGGCGGCGCTTCACGTCGATTGCCGGCAGCCGATTGAGGGCAGAACAACTGGCGGCCGCAAGCTTAGCGCTCCGGTCCGCCGGTTTTGTTGGCGCGATCACGCCGTCTGGCCAAGAACTTAGGACGCGGAACCAGAGCTCGGCGACGATGTCCCATCGGGCGACTTTCCTCTTCCACCTGTCGATCGGCCGAACCCGATACGGCACAGCAGGCCAAGACGAGTATCAAACAACCGACGAAATAGCAAACCAGAACAATCTTAAGTGCAGTCATCATAGCTTTGCCATCGGCCCGCTCTTTCACGACCGACCACGCGTTTTCGTCAGTGCGTGGTTATGCCGAGATCGGCTGCTCCGGTATACCTAGAACCCCTTACCTTCCCCACCAATTGAGGGTTTGACTTCTAGGAACAACCCGCCTTGCCTAAACGATGTGAGTCGATGAGCCCAAACCGATTCGCCCTTTCCCGGCGGCGCTTTCGCTAACCGGCATAGTCGGACACCTATTTCACCTTGGTCGGCCAACAACGGCGCCGAAAGCTTGAGGCATTACCCTGCCCCTGATAGGCTGACCGCCTAAAGGAAAGTTCGGTCATGCGGAAAAGAGTCAGATTTTGCCGAGCTTGAAAACTGCTGCCATCGTTTCGCGCACGAACTCAGTGGCTAGGGATGAGCGGCACGCCAGCTTGGCTCGCGCGCTGGACGCCATCAAGGTGCAAGCCGAATCGAGCCTTGGCGCCAAGGACGTCCGTTCCGTGCGGCGCCTCTTCCGCTTTTCGCGCGGTGCGGAAATTATCGGGCGGGTCCTAATCTATCTCTCCTTCGAGCCGCTTCTGTTCTCGCTGGGCGTGCTTGTTCTCTTTCTCCACAAGCAATTGGAGGCGATTGAGCTGGGGCATGCCATCCTGCATGGTGCCTACGACAAGCTAGATACGACCGGCAAGTTTCACTCCAAGACATGGCGGTGGCGGAATGGGATCGATGCCGAATCATGGCGCAACGCACACAATGTCCGTCATCATCACTACACCAACGTCGCCGCCCGTGATCCTGACATTCATTTTGGCGGTATTCGCCTGACCGATCAGACGCCGCATAACGGCTTTGGGCATCGCTGCCAGATCTTCATGACGCTCTTCGTGCTGTTTCCCAATTTCTCAATGCTGACGAACCTGCACGTCACTGGCTGCATCGATTTTTGGTTTGGCAACGGTCGCCCTGAGGAGTTTGATTTCCTTCATGACCGATCAGAAAGTACTCGCCGCGAAGTCCGCAAGCGTGTCTTGAGAACCTTTGTGCCGTACTACGCCTACGAGTACCTGCTGTGGCCGATCTTGGCAGGAACGATGTGGTGGAAGGTGCTGCTGGGCAACTGGATTTCTGAAGTCCTCAAAGAACTGTACAGCGCCGCGACCGTCTTCTGTGGCCATGTGGGCGAAGAGACGACGACCTACCCGGCGGGCACAAGGGCTTCCAGTCGAGGTCATTGGTACGAGATGGAAATCGAAGCAAGCAATAATTTCCGCGTACCATGGTTGCTTTCCATACTCTGCGGTGGGCTCGACTTTCACATCGAGCACCATCTGTTTCCTCAACTGCCTCCCAGCCACTTGCGCCGCATTGCGCCTCAGGTGCGCGCCGCATGCGAAGAACATGGCGTGACCTACCGCGTCACTAGTTGGCCGACCGCATTCGGCCGCTCGATCGATCGACTGCTGGTCCTCAGCCACGAGACCGACGGTCGCCTGGCGACCAATCTGCGACACGCGCTGAACGCCATGGACTGAGGAACGTTTCCTCGACAGCATTACAGTGAACGCAATGTGGCCACCGGGTCGACGCGAGCCGCCTGCCGCGCAGGTAGCATACTGGCCAAAGTTGTGACGATCGCCGCGATCAATGGCGTAAAGAGGATCAGCCACCAAGGAAAGGCGAATATCTCATTGCCAAATGGAATCTTCAATCGCCACTCGAGGAGCTGCTGAATGTATTGGCTGGTCAGTCCGGACAAGAATCGTCCCAGCACGAGCCCCAAAATACCGCCCGTAATCCCGATCAGCATTCCCTCCAGCAGAAAGACACGCTGGATGTCTCTGTCCTGTGCCCCGATCGCTTTCATGATGGCGATCTCACGCCGCCGCTCGAGGACATTCATGATCATCGTATTCGTGATCCCGATCCCCGAAATCATCAGCGCGGCCGCTGCAATCGCCACGATAATCAAGGTGATCAGCATGACGGCACTGCGTATTTGCAGGGCCAACTTGGCCATCGACACGGTCCGGTAGCCCCTGTCGCTCAGCTCGTTTTCAAGTCGCAGCACATTCTCCGGACGGTCGGCTCGCACGGTCACCTGCAAGCGCTGTTTCGGCGGTGCAATCGCTTTCCAGATTTCGCTGGCCGCTTCTTGCGAAACGACCAGATTCCGGTCCAACTGAGCCAGTTCGGGATGATATCGCGCTTCTTCGCGATCCAGCGTGCGAACGACGCCCACGATCTCCAGCGGCTCTGACTGGTAGTCGGCCGCGGCCACGATCTTTTGGATCTCGGCGCGCAGAGTCGCTTCCTCGGCAGCACGGTCGACACCCGGCGGTTGAACGATCGTCAGCGCCAGCAGTTGCTTGGCCTTGGCGGCGAGCTCCGGACTATTGGGCACAAACATAATTTTGGTGCCAACGATTTGCTTCACTTCCTCGTCACTCTGCACACCCATCAGGTACAGGTACAACTCGCCAACCATCACTTCCTTGGCGGATCCGCCGGAGAAAGGGCGCCCTGCGACCAAGAATACGCTGGGCACCTTAGTCGGTTGAATGGCTTTCACCGACGCGGTCGCCCATTGGTCGTGATCCAAAAAATGGACTGCGGCGTTGAAGTGAATTTTCGGCCAGGCACCCGCCACATGCTTCATCTTTTGCAGTTCGGCCAGTCCGGCCTGGTCCATGGGGACGCTCTTTCGCCCGCCCACGCCGCTTGCTGTTGCCAAGCGGATGCGTCGTTCGTCTGACATCTCTTGCGTGAACCCAGCATCGCGCGCCGCTTCCGCCGACACTTCGTCGACAAGAAACCCGCTGGACACATTGACTTCCAACAAACGGTCGCCAATGCCCAGTCGCTCATTCACCGTATGAATCACGCCAATGCCGCCCGAAATGCTGACGAACAGCAACAGCGCGCCCAGCGTCACGCCACACAACGTCAGCAGCGTCCGAAGTTTGTGCTGCCTGAGGCCAAATGCGGCCGAACGGAGTAGATCGGTCCACCTCATGACGATTCCACCAGGCGGCCATCGTGCAGGCGAAGTGTCCGATGGGCGAACTGCTGCGCCAATTCCTCATCGTGAGTCACCAGCAGCACGGCGGTATTGTTTTGCTCTGAGAAATCGACCAGCAGTTCGACGACCTCCGCTGCGGTGCCCGAATCGAGATTGCCTGTCGGTTCGTCAGCCAGAAGCAGCGACGGTTCACAGGCAAGTGCGCGCGCGATTGCCACGCGCTGCTGCTCTCCTCCCGAAAGTTGAGTCGGTCGATGTCGTGCCCGTTTTGCCAGGCCGACTCGCTCCAATGCTTGCCGAGCCTTCTTCCGACGTGAAGAACGGGCCTCTCCTCCGAAAACGAAGGGAAGCGTAACATTCTGCAGCGCCGACATCGTGCCGATCAAATTGAACGCCTGAAAGATCATTCCGACCGTGTGGAGCCGATAGTCGGCCATCTCTTCCGCATTCATGCAGTTGAGTTCGCGTCGATCGACGCGAATAACGCCCGAGGTGGGCCGATCGAGCGCTCCCAGGAGATTCAACAGCGTCGATTTTCCAGACCCGGAGCGGCCCAACAGCGCGACCCGTTCCCCCTGACCAATCGAAAACGTCACTTCGTCCAGCGCAGCAACCGAATCGAACTTGGTCTTGAATGTTCGTGTGACGTCGGTCAATTCGACGAAGGAAGATCGCGTTGAAGCCATTCGACGATTTTACGCACCCAGAGCGCCAACTGGCAACGGCGAACCGCGACGAAGGAACAGAACTGCGAGCAGCTGCTGATCACCGCTCGCGTGACTCGCTACGCCAGCGGACACGCTAACCCGGGTCCGCCACGATCGCTAACGCAAACAGCATCTCCCGCGCGATCTGTGCGCATCGCTCGTCGTAAACGGTCGCTTCGTCCGCGGTATCGTCGGCGACTTGGGGATCGACGTAGGAGATCGCCAGTCTTTTCGTCGCGCCTGAAACTGTCGGACAGGCCTTTTCAGCCGAGTCGCACGTCATGACGGCACAGAACCCCTGAGTCGGGTTGGGCGAGGCGGAGTAGATTTTCGAGAATCGAGGCGGCACGTCCACCGAGTCACCAAATCGGATCGAGTATTCCGGGTTGTCGGCAGCGCCTGCGACCGAGACTGCACAGCCCGACCGTTCCAGGGCGGCGACCGCACGAGGGTTAAAGGCGGTCGCTTCGGTGCCACCAGAATAGGTCTCGACTGCGGCAAGGCGGTAATGCGCGGCAGCCACCGCCGCCCAAATCTCTGACAAATGGCTGCGTCGGGAATTATGCGTGCAAATGAAGACCAGCCGCGCGGTACCGCCGCTGGCCATGGTGCTGCCGACGTAATCGGCCAGCTCTCGCAGCACCCGCTGCCGTCCGCTGTCGATCAAATCGAACTCTTGCAGACGCTTTTGAACGTAAGTGCAGACCTCGTCAAACAACACGACTCGACTCCTAGAAATGATCGAACCCACCCATTGGAAGTGGGCATCCTAACAAAGGCGCGGCGCCGTCACAGCCACCACAACTCGACGAATTCTCGTCTCCAGCTACGACCTTGACGATTCGGCTGCCATCATCTTAGA
>CAYZRS010000008.1:0-28287 GCA_964480915.1 uncultured Pirellulaceae bacterium
GCAGAACGACCAAATAGTTAGTTCTGACCGATTAATCTTCGCTTTAATGTCCTCTTTAACGTCCGCCGAGCAGCCCCGGCATGTCACTGAGCCGGAGTCGAATGGTTCGAGTCGTTCCATTGTGGGGTGGCGTTGGCGACGTCGTCATCGTTCTACCGGGCTACTTTGGCTGACTGGAAAGTCAAAGAAGAGAACATCTTGTCGACATCATCGGAGCGTGTGAATTCTTTCGCGCCGACCGCCATGACCTGGTAATGCTTTCCGTTAGCATAGTAGAAGCCAACGCGGCATTCTCCGTTCTTGGCAGGAACCGAAACGATGAAATAGCGGCCCGGGTGGCCCTCCAACTCGACCTTTTTCGATTCAATGACTTCGCCCGCTGCGTATTTTACGATCGCGTCTTGACCGGCCTGCAAACCGGGTTCGCGGTCGGAAACATCTTTGTGAGCTTCCTGGTGCCAGATGACGATGGCGCCATTGGGGAAGGGCAGATTCAAATGGTGTTGCTTGGCACCGTCCTCAAGTTCAACGATGCTCGGCTGCGGCTCGCTCGGGAGCGTGACGCTTAAGTCGCCGTGCTGTACGGTGACTTGGCCGATCGCGGCCGTGTGGGTGAGGCCAAGGATCGCAATGAAAAATAGCATTCGAGTTCTCATGTCGTAGCTTCCCAAGTGAGAAAGTTGGTATTGAAGGTATCTGTTTGCGAATCGATGGCGACAGGTGGACGGGGCAGCAAGTGGAAAAGATGTTGGCGATTCGTCCACGTGTCGCGTGAGAAACGAATTCATCGCGCCAGCCGAATGCCACTAAATTGCCAACGCGCCGACGGTGGAAAGAAATTGCGATAGGTGGGTCGGATATGGTCGTGGCTCGAGGCCACGCTTCCGCCTCGAAGGACGTATTGGTTACACATGAACTTCCCGTTGTATTCACCCAACGCCCCGGCGGGCGGACAATAGCCGGGGTACGCGGCATAGCTGCTGCTGGTCCATTCCCAGACTCCGCCGAAGAAGTTTCGCTGGCCGTCGGCCCCCATGGCCTGCGTGGGATGAATCGTATCGCCGTCGGCCTTCAGGTGGTCGGCAAACTGGCCTCGCAACGTAGTGCTCGTAGAAACCGAATCTGCTGCAGCGTGTTCCCATTCGAATTCTGTCGGTAATCGAGAGCCATGCCAACGTGCGAAAGCATCGGCTTCGAAATAGCTAACGTGGCAAACCGGCCAGTCTTCGTTGACAGGAACTAGGCCGGCCAGAGTGAACACCATCCACTGTTCATCTTGCTTGACCCAGTACAAGGGCGCATCCCATGCTTCGCTTTGTGCAGTCGTCCAGCCGAGCGAGAGCCAATACTTGGGGTTCTGATAACCGCCCGCGTCGATGAACTGGATGAATTCGCCACAGGTCACCGTTTGATCGGCCAATTCATGATCGTGCAAGAGTGCTTGATGGCAAGGCAGTTCGTTATCGAAACAGAATTGGTCGGACGCATGACCAAACTGGGCCACTTTTTCTGGACAGCATTGCCAGGACGGAGAGCCGCTGGCGGTCGCGGCAAAGGACTGCTCGACGTAGGCCGGTAACATCGGGTTGCAAGAAAGGACATGCTTGATGTCCGTCAGTATCAACTCTTGGTGCTGTTGCTCATGATTGAGGCCGATTTCCAGAAGCCCCGGTTGCAGCTCGTTGGCGTCTCCCACCGAGAACAGCTGCTGCATTTGTTCGTCGACGTACGCGCGATATTCTTTGACGCGTGCCAGACCTGGCCGCGAGACCAATCCGCGATTCGGACGAGGAAACTGTGTGCCGACCGAGTTGTAGTACGAGTTGAACAGGTAGGTGAATTCTTGATCAAACGGTTCGTATCCCGGCTGTTGCGCCAGAATGAATGTTTCAAAGAACCATGTCGTATGGGCCAGGTGCCAGCGCGTGGGACTCGTGTCGGGCATCGATTGGACCGTGCAGTCTTCAGCAGTCAGTGGCTCGACAAGCGAATCGGAAAAACTGCGTACGCGGAGATACCGCTCTGCCAATTCGGCCGCAGTGGTTGAAGTTGTCACCATATTGTTGTTCCTTTCGGTGCAGATTCATGTCGCAACACGATGGGTCCGGTCGAGCAGCCGTTGCAAAACCAGGACTGGCGCTGCCGCAGTTTCTCACAAACCGGGAATCGCGATCACGGGAAAGTGCCTGTCCCGTGTTTTTGTCACCCGATCATCTGCGAGCGTATCGACTCACGCTGCGTCGTGCCGTTATTCGACGATTTCAACACCTTTCCAAAAGGCGATATATCCTTTGATCTTGATCGCTTCCGGCTTCGGGTCGCTGTAGTACCAGGCCGCCTGCTCATTCACTTCGTCCCCGACGACCACGTCATAGTAATTCGCCGTTCCTTTCCAACCGCAAACGGTTGTCGCTTGGCTGATACGGAAATGATCTTGCTTGATCGCGGCGGGTGGAAAGTAATGATTGCCTTCCACGATTTGCGTGTCGTCGCTTTCAGCGATTACGGTTCCATTCCAAATAGCTTTGACCATCTGATACTCCCATCGGTGTTACGATTATCGTCAATGTTTCGTCTGAATTCGTTGGCGTCACGGCCGTCGTGCCCGGCGGTGAACGAGATAGGCTAAGCCGGCCGAACAGCAAAGACCAACGCTGGTGACGCCCAGCAATACAGCAAAGTAAGTGCTGAATCCGTCCGCGCCGGGGTTGGCATCCAAGATTCGGCCAGCGAATGAATAAAAGAAAATGTCGGGTGTGTACCCGACAACGGAAATGAACCCTACGGCGGCGCCCGTATGCTGTGACGGCACCTTGCTCTCTTCTAAAGTCGAGAAATAGATGCCCCTCAGGGCGAATGCACAGAAACAGGTGACGGCAAGATTGACGATCACCAAGAAGTTGCTGGTCGCTGAATATTCCATCGCTGCCAGGATTCCATAGCTGGCGAGCAGCACAATGAACACAAAGCTGATCGTTCGGCTGGGGCTTAAGCGATCGGCCGCCAGGCCCGCAAGAATGGCAGCTATCGGGCGGAGGTACGAAACATTGGCGACGAAATTGGCAGCTTTCACTTCGGTCATCTGGAGCACTTCGACCGCGAAAACTGCATAGTTGTCGATTGCTTTGAATGTGCAGTAAGCGCAAATGATGATACCGGCTTGTAGCCAAAGGCTTGGCATTGTGAGTACCGCAGACGTGTCACGAATAACGCTTTTGAGCCAAGGCGAACTTGGCGGGTGCTGATCCCGTGAGTCACGATTCGCAGACCATGACGATTCGGGCTTGCCGCCGGCCGGCCTGATTTCGTCCGCCGCATCGTTGGGAATGAGCCACCATACAAAGGCTGCCGCAACTGCCGTGAGGCTCGAATAAAAGTAGATGACCGATCGCATGGCCGACTGACGTTGTTCGAGCGAGAGTTGCTCGACATCACCTGGCAAATATTTTGCCAGGAACAACACAGCCATGCTTGCCAAACAAGCAGCGACCAGTCCCCTCCCACCGTCCAAAATGCCAAATGCCAGGCCCTGGTGATGCGTTGACCCTAGGGCCCGAGTCGCTTTGATCATGGGCGACCAAAAAAGAAAAATCGTCGAAACTCCCCAATAGCCATACAGCAAGCAGAGGCCGCGCGTACCAGGGAATGTGGAGAAATAGAGGCCACCAGCGGCAGTCGCCAAGAGCGAAACGGCCATCAACGTTCGAGCTTGGAACCGATCCGCGATAACTCCGCCCGGAAAATAGGCCAACAGCGCCAGGATGCCATAGAGTGCAAAAGCATCACCGAATGCTGTGTTGCTTAGTTCGAACGCCGAGATCAATGTCGGACGAAAAAAGCGTGATGTATGGAAAGGCAGACTAAAAATCAACTCACCAGCAAAGATCAAGCAAATCAACTGAACCAACTGGCGATATGAAAACGTTCTGGTTGACGATTTATTCACCCGCGTTCCACTCCGTCTGCGTCGCCCTATTGCCGATGGGCAACATCAAGCGGGATCATTCACTAGGTGGAGGACCGCAAAGTACTTTCGCTCGTCGGTCCAATATTTTCGCAACGTAAACCCGGCATCCGCAGCCAATTGCGAGAACCCTTCGATTGTGTATTTATGCGAGTATTCGGTCAAGGTTCGCTCTCCTTGGCCAAATCGAAACTCATGTCCTGCGATCGTGACACGCTGTTCTCGATCGCTAACAACATAAATTTCAACGCGCCCAAGCGCTTCGTTGTAGTTCGCCTCATGGCTGAAATGCTCGACTTCGAAATCGGCGCCAAGTTCCCTATTTACGCGATGAAGCACGTTGAGATTAAACGCATCGGTGACTCGTTGAGCATCATTGTAGGCTGCTTCAATAATCGCCGTCTCTTTTTGCAGATCGATACCGATCAGCAACCCACCGTTTTCGGCCAAGATATTGGCAATTGTCTGCAGCATCTGACCGGCCGCAGCGGGAGTGAAATTGCCAATGGTCGAGCCTGGGAAATAGACGGCTGCATGGGTTGGCCTAATTTTCGATTGTGGTAGCTCAAAGCGTCGCGTGAAGTCAGCCACGAGTGGCAAGATTTCGATTTGTGGGTAACGCTGGCGAAGCGTTTCGGCTGTCTTCAGCAAGTGCTCTTCCGAGATGTCGAGCGGTACATAGGCTGCTGGGGAATCGAGCTGGTCCAACAAAGCGGTGGTCTTCGTGCTGCTCCCACTTCCGAATTCTACGAGCATCACGCCGCTTCCTAGCTGATCGGCCATTTCCGATACATGTTCGTCCATGATCGATTGTTCGGTGCGAGTCAAATAGTATTCGGGCAGTTCGCAGATTTGATCGAACAGCAGCGAACCTTGCTCATCATAGAAGTACTTGCACTGCAGTTCTTTTTGATCCTTGCCCAGCCCATCAAGCACGTCAGCAAGGAAGGAGTCGGTCGCGGGGAGGTCGGGTTGTTGGGTGGAGTGCGGCAATACATTTCCTGACTGGTCTTGTTGTAGTGCGTGGTGTGGAATGATCGTCGTCGGAACGATAAGCGCGACATGCTCATCTTGTTTCCATCGTTTCTTATACCCCAAAATCCAAAGCCTAGGTGGCCAGCGACGCTTGCCACCTAGGACTGAATGATGAAGAGAAGCGGCCCGGCGAAGCCCCTAGTTCCCCTGGTCTTCCTTTTCGATTAACTGGCAGCAGAGCTGCGACCCTTTGTGCATGCCACACGTCGAGCAGGTGTCACAGCCATCGCTGCAGCAAGCCTCGCTGCCTGCTTCGTGACCGCACTTGGTACACATGTCTTTACCGGCCATCGACGCATCGACTTTACAGCAGAGCGGCGACCCGGCGTGTAGACCACATTTTTCGCATTTGGCACATCCGTCGCTGCAGCATTCTTTGCTCCCATTGTCGTGCCCGCACTTGCCGCACAGCACAACTTCATTCGCCGCCATGCATTGGGCACAGTGCGTCCCGTTCTTGCAGCCCTCGCTCGTAAGTCGACAACACATCGGAGATCGGTGCTGCATGCCACAGGTTTTACAGTCACCTTGGCAGCACTCTTTAGTGCCTGCTTCGAAACCGCATTTGGTACACATGTCTTTGCCCGCGTAGCCTTGCGGGACGTTGCAGCAGAGCGGCGAATCGGCGTGCAAGCCGCATTTGTCACATTTTTCACAATCGTCGTTGCAGCATGCTTTACTCGCCTTGTCGTGTCCGCACTTGCCGCACAGCACGACGCTATCGGTTGCCATGCACTTGGAACATTGCTCACCGTTTTCGCATTGATTGCAGGTGGATGGTGCTGCGGCTTGTGCCTCGGTTTGTGCCTCGGCAATGCGAGTCGACGCCGTGATTGTGCACATTCCGGCAATCAGAAATAGGGCTAGAACTTTATTTTTCATCATCATTCATTCTCCTGAGGGGATGGGTCGCTGTCTGTTCGGTAAAAATATCAACGAGTCTTAGGCGAGAACTTGACGGGCGCCACATCCGACGTGATTTTCAACTTCCAATTTTCGATCGGAGTATTCTCAAGTCGCATGTTGCTTAACATGTAGTGAAGTCGCTGAGTCGCCGGACCGTTGGGGGCCGCATCAAACAGTGCTTTT
This sequence comes from uncultured Pirellulaceae bacterium, assembly GCA_964480915.1. Taxonomy (GTDB): domain Bacteria; phylum Planctomycetota; class Planctomycetia; order Pirellulales; family Pirellulaceae; genus CAWGCE01. The sequence continues at coordinate 6,089 of CAYZRS010000008.1, forward strand.
AAAAAGTACGGTGGCATCGATTGGTAATAGAGCGTGGCGCTGACGGTCAGCCGATTCAAATCCACATCTGCCGGCAACGCGATTCGATATTCGGTCTGATCGCTGCCACTCCCGCTGATATAGGCCGGGTCGTTTGCAGCCACCGGGCCAGGCATGGTGGCCTTGAGGAAGTAGCCGTTGAGCGACGGATCGGGCCCATCCTTTGACCAGCCCTGCGGCAGGATTCGATTGTCCTTAACGGTGTCACAGCCCCCAACAAAGCTAGTGGTAAATCGATGCGATGTGTCCCACAGCAGCGTTTCGTACACCTGGACTTGGTCACTGGAAGTAATCACTTCATGATGCGGTTGGTAGGCCTGCTTGCCCTCTGTGTTGGTGGCGAAAAATTCGCTCGCCAGCGGCTGCCCGTCGTCACCCAGCAGAACACCCAAGCTATCGGTTTGGCCAGATGACCAAATCACCCGCGGTTCGTCCGTTTCACCAGCCGGTTGTTCGAGCACGAGCAGCTCGACAAAAGCTCGACGAAAACCGACGCCACTGGGGAATCGGTGACCAACCTTGCTAAGAATATCGACGGTCGCCTTCAATTCTCGCTCTTGATTACACTCGGCCGCCACCGAAACGTCGGCGACCTGCGTTTTGGCGACCAGGAGGAAATTCTCGATGGCATGTTGGAGGTCGACTTTCGAGCCGGTCATGAAATCGAATTTGCGGACGCCAAGAATGTCATCAAACTGATCAAACAGCTGGACGAGAAAGACATTCAGTCCCACAAAGTTATGTCGCGAGTATCCTTCCTTCCGCAGACGCACATTCAGTTCGTCGTGACTGGCCAGATTCTCTGCATCCGGATAGGTGTGGTCCTGAATCGCGGCAATTCGAGTCTCAATGTGATCCAGATCGATGCCTAGCGAAGAATCGACAAGCCCTTTCGACATGTGGCAGTCTTGGCACGACTGTGCCTTGGGGTTGTCGTCACCAAATTCGTTTTGATAAGCGCTGTTGAGCCATTCCAGATAGGTTGCTTGTTCCACATGGTGGTGAAAATCTTGGAATTCGGGAACTTGCTCCGCTTCCGCGAGTTCATTCTTGTGCTCATGTGGCAGGTACGGCCTGGTGAAAATTGGCAAGTTCACCGTATGACATGATCCGCAGAGTCGTGACGACTTGATGTAGGCGCTATGTTGAGGTTTGTACCCGACCGCGTGCTCCATGGCGTAAGGAGCGAGCTGTTTGTCTTCGAAGGGGCCGAAGATGTTTCCCGGTTCGGCAAAACATAAGTTCCCCGTAATCGAAGTGGCCAAAAAGTACTCCAAATAGGATCGCGAATCGTCTTCTGGCTGAGGTCGCTCGATAGCGCGATGGCAGACAACGCAGCTCACACCGTCTCTTGCTAAGGCTCCATATTCAGCTTTGCCATGCCCCAGTGGCGCACCCGCCGGGCTGGTGGCAGCGACGTGTTCCAGTCCGAACGTTTCGTTCGTTTCGGGATGGTCGTGATGGAACTCGTGTTTACCCATCACACCATGGCAACTGAGACAAGTTTGCGTCAGTTGGGACGAAAGCGTGCGGCCTTTTTCGGGTTCGTTGGCGCACTGTGTTTTCAGCAGTGCTTGTTCTAGTTCCATTTGGGCATAGAAAACAGGATCGCGGCCAGCCAATCCCATCGGTGTCCACCGCCATTCGCCATACGGCGACACGTGCCAACCGGTATCCTCTTCACCGTTGGGAGCCGATGTCGCCGTGGCCTCGACGTTGGGCTCAACAAACATAGACGGCCCCAAAAGGCCGACGAGTCCCGCGTGGCAACTCATGCACTGATTCGAAGTGATGAACGATTGTTTCTTATTGGCATCCATCGTGACCCAGTCATGAGTCACCGGAGGAATTGGTTGCACTTCTTGGCGATCGCGCTTGCGATTGCCGAGAGAGCCATAGATTTTCGCGAATCGATCATTGTAAGTGGGCTGGCAGAGTGAGGGCGATGAGGAATTCATGCAGCCACGATGTGACTTTGCCTCTAAGCTGATCTCTACCAGCTGTTTTTCTTCGGCAGGTGGATTGCGCCAGGAATCATCGACGCGAAAAATCAGTGGCGTTCCCGGAAAGCCTTCGATGTTACGCAACGCCGCGAACGTATATTCTTGCTTCTCTGCGGGCGACTTGGTCGAAGCATGGCAACGAATGCAGTAGTGGCCAAAGCCACCGCTCGGGTGGTCGAACGGGTATTCGTGATTGTTTTTTGGTTCGCTCTTTTTCGATACTTCGGACCAGTACCATCCGTCGTGTGATCCGCTCGAATCTTTGACCATGACCGTCCAAGAGGTCAGCGATTCCCACAGTTCTTCCTCGCTCTTGTCCGCGTGGCGAATGGCCGGAGTTGCGTAATGCTCTTTGACGATCATTGCCCCATCGGAAATGTCATTCTTTCGGCCATCGACAAGCCAACGAATGATCTCGGGCGAATAAAAAATTCGCACGGCAGGGTGCGTACCATAAGATTTCCCGTCGATGAACGGACCGGTATCGCGAATTCCCTTGTCGCGCCGCCAGCCGAGCGACTGGTACTTGGCGCTGGTTATGAAAGGAAGAAAGCTCTTTTCATATTCGATCGGCGACATCGAACTTGGTAACGGTAAGGGACTGGGCTCGCCGTACGCGAGCGGCGCCGCCCCGGTGACATCCGTTGTTGAAGCCGTTGGCCGTTGTGCCGGTTCGTCTCCTTTGACTTCGTTCGCACCATTGACGGCTGCTACCGGTTCATCTGCGTGGACCGACAATTGACGATCGCCGATGAAGGCGATTATGCTCGCAAGCAAGATGGTGCCCATCGCGGCGGCGCCCAAGGCCCGTCCCGAAGTTCTTCCTAAAGCAGCCACTTCGTTTTTGCTTTCCATTGTCTTTGAATGTGCATTTCAAAATTGGAGCCCAAATGACGGTCTATTTTCTTCACGCTTCCAACATCGTCTGGGTCATCTGCTTCGGATTGAGGGACGTACTGCTGCTTCGCATCCTGGCCATCAGCGCCATACTTGTTTCGCTGCCTTACTATCTCTTTCCGCCTAAGCTGTCGGGTCCAAGTTGGGTGCCCATTTTCTGGCAGTCGGTCTTCATGCTGATCAACATTGGCTGGGTAATCACTATCATTCTCGAACGACGGCCACCTCGCATGAGCCCCGAAGAACGAAAGCTGTACGAATTTACGTTTCGTGAAAGCTGCACTCCTCGAGAATTGCTGCTCTTGTTAAACGTCGCTGAGTGGCAGACTGCCGAGCAAAACGAAACGCTCTTGAGCGCCGGAGAACTTGCGGAACGCTTGATTGTCATTACCCAAGGGAAAGTTGCAGTTCGCCAAGGGAAGAAGGAATTAGCACGGCTGCGCGACGGAGACATCGTGGGTGACATCAGTTTCTTGACCAGCGAGCCGTCCATCACGGATGTCCTTGTCCTTGAGCCAACTCAATATGTGTCATGGAATCGCACGGCATTGGAGGAAATCTATAAACAGCGAATTGAACTAAAATCGGCGATTCAGGGCATCATTGGGCACAATCTGGTGCATCGGCTTAACAGCCCCGTTTCCAGAGTCCCCGAGCTCAGTCTGCATGGTTAGCCGCTTGCCGACTGGTACAAAATTCGGTCTCTAACAGTGAAAGATGCGATAAATCAACTTTCGTGAGCCGAATTCCGCTCACAAACTCAGAATTCTGGCATCTTCTCAGGGAAGGCCAGTTCCTTCCCACGCCGGCGGCTTGATTCGTTCCGACAAGTGCGTGGATTGAAGCAACGACCAAGTCGTTCGATGGGAAGCAACGGGACCTCAATCGTGCCAGACAAAGTTCTTCCCGGTCTCTTGTTTTTTGATGACACCTCCACCGCGTAGTCTTGGTGCTATTCTTTGCCGAGCTGGAAGCGAGCGATGATAAAACCACCAGAAGATGCTGATAACCAAGAGCCGGCTCCGACCATTGATGTTGATTCGGCCGAACTTCGCTCGACCGATAACGAACCGGACGAGACGATCGCGTCAGACGCGGCGAGGCCGACCTCTCGAGAAAGCTCTCGTAATTTGCAGCACGTTTCCATTCCTGGTTACGAAATCCTCGAAGAGTTGGGGCGAGGAGGAATGGGCGTTGTCTATAAAGCGCGCCAGTTGACTCTGAATCGGGTCGTTGCTTTGAAGATGGTGTTGGCCGGTAACCACGCCAGTCCTCAAGTTCAACAGCGGTTTCTGCGCGAAGCCGAGTCGGCCGCAAAATTGCAGCACCCACATATTGTGCGTGTTTTTGACTTGGGCGAAATCGACAACCAGACCTACTTTGCCATGGAGTTCGTTGAGGGCCGTGACTTGCAGGCGGCCGGCGTCTTGCCACCTAACGAAGCGGCCGGGATGGTTCAGAAGTTGGCCGAAGCGATCGAGTATGCGCATCAGAACGGCATCGTCCATCGTGACCTGAAACCGGCAAACGTGCTCGTAGACGGCCATGGCGAACCCCACATCACAGATTTCGGATTGGCAAAATTATTGGAGGGAGACGACCAGTTAAGTCTCACCGGCCAAGACCAGTTGTTGGGTACTGCGCCTTACATGCCGCCAGAACAAGCGCGTGGCGATTCTCGCCACGTTGGACCACAAGCAGATGTCTACGCTTTGGGGGCGATTCTTTACTACCTGCTCACCGGGCAGGCGCCTTTCATTGGCCGCTCGACGTACGAGATATTAAAGAAGGTTGAGAATGACGAACCGTGGGCGCCGAACCGACTGCGCGACAAAGTTCCAGCCGATCTCAATACGATTTGTTTGAAGTGCTTGGAAAAAAATCCAGATCGACGGTACGCCTCTTCCCAAGCGCTGGCCGACGACCTGAAGCGGTTCTTGGCGGGTGAGATCATCAATGCGTCCACGATTGGGGCTGTCCATCGCACGGTGAGATACGTTCGCCGCAAGCCGCTCGCACAAGCGGCCGTGCTGATTGCCGTCGTCTGTCTGACGCTAGTCCTGAGCCGTCTGTGGGACGATTACAACTATCATCGCCCCTACGCATCCTATTTCGCAAATCTAGAACTAAGGTATGGCGTGCCGCAGGGCGTCGGAAAAGTAAACAAAGAAGCATGGAAGCAGCGCGCGAACACGCTGCGGTTCGTTCAAGATGGGCGGCGAGGCATCGTGAGGAGCGTCACGTCCGTGAATTCGTCCGGCGAGCTTGTTCCATCAAGCAAACTGATTTCATTTCTTGAATTGGACAACGATACCGACGCGCAGGTCAAAGTTGCCCACACCGAATTTCGCCGCGACGCCGACGGCAATTTGCTTCAGGTGTTAGCCTACGACAATCAGATGCAAGAGCAATGGGCGTTCCACTACACCGACCCGCCCACCAAAGGGCAGTACGTCGATCCTAATGGCTACGAGCGATCTCGAACCGGATCCGGCGCGGCGCATATGGAGATGCTCCACGCTGAAGATGGTCGGCTCAATCAAGTACGTTACTTTGACCGAAACCAGCGTGCGCAGCCAGATTCCACTGGCATTTACGGCATGCGAATTGAGTACCCGACGCTTCACCAGCGAACGGTCAGTTTCCTTGGACCGGATGGGAACTTGATGCCGGTCAAGGGCGTATCTCAGATCGCTCAAACGCACGACGAAAACGGCAATGTCATCCAGACCGAGTACCTCGACGAAAACGGACAGCGAATGGTCAATGTCCTTGGCTACTCTGTCGAGAAGAACTCATACAACACGGTCGGCAACCTCATAGCCACGGAGAGTCTGGATGCCAATTTGAAACCAGTCGCGACGACGGCGGGCGTGGCAAAAGTTGTCAACGCTTACGACTCTCGAGGCTTCGTGGAAGCCATTCGGTTTTTCGATCCTGAGGGAAAGCGGTCGATTAGTAACCAAGGATTTCATTTCCAAAAATTCAAACGCAATTCGATGGGGCTGATTGAGCAGTCTTCCCATTTCGACGTCAACGATGAGCCCACGATAACCACGGATGGCTACTCGATTCACCGATGGGCGTTTGATGAACGAGGGAATGTTACGGAAGAGTCGGCGTTCGACTCAGCTGGCAGTCCGACGATCTTGGCGGAAGGGGTGCATCGCATTCGAAAGACCTACAATGAACGGAATCAAACCATCGAGATTGCCAACTTCGATACCAACGACCAACCGACGATCAACTTAGCAGGCATCCATCGGTCCCGTTCTACCTTTGAGCAGAATAACGAAGTTGCGAAGTTCTATTACGATGTTGATGGCGAGCTAACCAATCACGTAGAAGGCAATGCTGGGCTCCTCGCCGAATACGATTCACGGGGAAATGTTATCAAAGCAACCTACGTGGATGAGAACCAACAGCCAATCAATACGTCACTTGGCTTCGCGATTGAAGAGATCGATTACAACGAGAATGGAGCTCAAACGCGTCGAACATTGTTTGATGCGGCTGGTAAGCCAACGCTGCATCAGGAAGGTTGGCATCGAGTTGAAAGTGAGTTGAACGACCGAAACCAAGAGACGCGACGACGCTATTTTGACACGAAGAACGAACCGGCTTGGCACGCTGACGGGTACGCTGGCTGGAATCAGGAATTTGACCAACGTGGAAACCTCACATCGAATACTCTCATCGGCTGCGACGGTGAGCCTGCGTTTGGCAAACACGGGTATTGTTGCGAGCGAAACACGTACAGCGACGCTGGCCATTTGATCGAGTCGAGCTACTTCGATCCGAAAGGAAAACCAGCCTTCCATACAAGGTTCATGGCCTCTCGCGCCACCATCAAATACGATCGGTTTGGCAATGGCATCGAGTACCGTTGGTTCGACACGGCAGGACTGCCGACGCGTGGTGCGAGAGGATACGCTGTCTTGGCAACCAAACTCGACAATCACGGCAACAGTGTCGAAGTCTCTGCATTCGACGAGCGCGGGGAATTGACGTTCGGGAAAATAAACGGCGAGGTTGTCAGTGCTCCGATCGTACGCTCGGTTTTTGATGCACGAGGAAACCAAATTCGAGTAGGAAACTTTGATGCTCAGGGCCAGCCCATTGCGGGGCCGGGAGGGGTTCACCTCGTGGTCAGGAAGTTCGATGCCCGCAACCTGGAAGTCGAACAAAGCTGCTTCGATGTAGACGGAAACCCGGGCAAACACGTGCAAGGCTACTTCCGCATGACCATGGCCTACAACTCGGCGAAACAAGTGATCGAACGGCGACTTTACGACACCGACAACAAACTTTTCGTGAATCCCAATTGGGGTTATGCCGTCCATCGGTCCGGGTTCGATCGACTCGGAAATACGAATTCGGTCGCCTACTTCGATGCGAATCAAAAACCGCTGCTAGCCTCTGGCGGAATGCACATCGCTCGTGCTACTTACGATGGGACTCAAGTCGTTGAAGAGAAATTCTTCGGAACCGATGGCAAGCCAAAGCGAAATCATCATGGGTATGCAAAATATACTTGCCAGTACGATGGTCGAGGAAATCAAATCGAGTTTGCCACATACGATGAAAACGACACGCTGACCAACCTCGAAGGATATGCCATCACGCGCCGCGTGTTCGACGAACGCAATAACAAGATATCGGAATCCTATTTTGATGTGACGGGCCAGCCGGTCGAGAACAAATACGGTTTCGCCAGCTACCAGCAGTCGTTTGATGAGCGTGGCCGTCAGGTAAAGCGGGCCACGTTTGACATCGAAGGGAAGCTAGCGTTGGAACAGCCTCAGGGCCACGCCAGTTGGACCGCTCGCTATGACGAGCGCGATAACCTCTATCATCAGCGCTACTTTGGCATCGATGGTAAGCCGATTGAAACGTCCGATGGCTACGCCGAGCGCGTGGAGCAATATGACCAGCAGGGCCGTTCGACCGGTGCTCGTTACTTTGGCTCAGATGGCAAATCCAAGTCAGCGGCGGTCATCGTGGATGCCGTGCTGCCGAATAGTGCAGCAGCGAAACTGGGAATTCGCCCAGGCGATGTTCTTCGGCGCTATGACGGTCAAATCGTGACCGACGTGCGAGCGTTCATTTATCTGCGCGATACCACAACACAAGGCGACAACGTACTAGAAATCGAACGCGCTGACGAACGACTCACGTTTAACTTGCCGCAGGGGATGATCGGCGTGCTGTTTGACGATAAGTTGGATTTCGACCTCAAGAATGAAGAAGATGAGGAGGATGAGGCCACCGAAGAGCAGGCGGCTCTACCCAAACGGCTGCCTCCGGCAATCGATTAACAGACCCACGATTCAGCATGGCGTCTGAACAGGACGTTCGGCTTCGCTGCCAATCGAGGGCACGATGCCAGCAGGACGATGAGCAGGGGAAAAATAGATTTCAAAGCGACGCCCTTGAGTTGCGTTGTTTCCTCGTGAAGCATGTCGCGAGTTCATGCTCCAGCATGGTGACCGTGAATCGTTGTGGAGCGGCCGCGTTGCAAACTTGCGTATCGCGTCCTGCGGTTGTCTAGCGGTGCAGGCCGAAAAATGTTCGAAACTCGGGCCGGCACTCGGATCCCTACAGAGCCTGCGGGAGCCATTTTCGTCAGCAGCGCGGCGCTGTATCTGAACGAATTTGTGGCGAACCTCGTCGATCAGATTTGGTCGTTTAGGCTATGGGACGCTTTAAACGACGAAAGAGCTCGCCAAATGACGAGCAAGACGCCTGCCTGCTGCGGCATATTGAAGTCTTGGGACTGCCATCGGTTTCCGAGTACCGTTCCTGGTGCGCCGATCATGGCTTTAGCCGCCGTTTGAACAAGACGTGGAATGAGCGCTGTCGTGAACGCTATTTGGTAACCGAGGCCGTCGCCCAGGCTTCGATGAAAAGCCGACGGCGTCAGGCGAAGAACTCGGTCGAGACGATGATGGCGATCTGTGATCAATCGCTGCGAGTCGAACAGATCGTCCAGCCTCACCTACGCCTGTTGGCCGGGTGTGTGCAGCGACTAGGGTTGCCGGCCCATCAGAAGAAGTTGGCACGGCAAGCGCTCGCCAAGTTACTTCGATCGACGGCATCAGTGCGCTGCGGATTTTTTCACGAAGCGACCGTTGTGGAATCGTTTGGTCGCCGCCGTGGCAACACTTACGTCGAAGCGCTGGTAGCGATCGCCACATGGCACGCCAAGTGGCGCCGCGATCTGAACGACTGGAAGCCTCGCAGTAAAAACACGCGCCGGCAGTTCAAGTCACTCGTGCGGCACCTGTTCTGCGACTACCCACTGCCCGATTTCTTCGATTCGGTCTGGTTCTTGGGCTGTGATCGGACGGCCAGGATTCAACAATCATGGTACGTCCGCGTGGGAACTGGCGGCAGCATCGCCGATTGTGCCTTGCCGATCCCTTGCACTCGCCGCATGGGCCATTTCTTAATGCATGCTCCCGCCGAGTTGACCTTGGAGCAAGCCATCCGCTGGGGGCAATTGAAGACATTCAAGTTTTCTGATCGCCAGGTGAGAGCACTGTTGGAGATCTCACACGTTGGCTCCTTCCAACACGAATCTTTTTGGGTCACGGTCTTCCGCTGGTTGGCCCAGCATCCAGAGGTCGAAGACGGCGACTACGGGCCGCTGTTCGACTATCTATACAACCAGCGATTCGTCGATCAGGGGCAGGTGTTTGGTGGTGGTGACCGATTGTTGGGGCCGCCGCAACCCAATTTGACCATGCGGGGGCGAAAGCCAAGCGTGCTGCTGGCTCAAATGCACACTTGGCACAAACAACTGGCCAACGACAACACTCGGTTTGAAGCAAGTTGGCGAAGTAGTGGCTTTCCCGCCTTCACGTTTGTGGAAGGGGAGGGGAGGAACGCCAAAATGTGGACGATTCGAGAACTACTCAGCAGCAAAGCACTCGCTGTCGAGGGGCGGCAAATGAGTCACTGCGTGGCATCCTACGTGGACCGTTGCAGCCGAGGCGGCGGGTCGATTTGGACGATGGAGGTCGAGACCGTTGCGGGACGCAAGAAGCATTTGACGATCGAATTGCAGAACTCGAGTGGTCGTATTGTGCAGGCGCGAGGCCGGGCGAATCGCCGAGCGAAGCCCTTGGAAATGGGGATCCTGCGGCGTTGGGCGACGGAATCTGGGCTGACGATCGGGGTCAACGGTTAGCGGGCAGTCAGATTCACGCTCGCCGTACGTGCGGCACGCGCGGCGCGCAGAGCAGCGCAGCGATCGAGAACCGTCTTCGGTTGGCTCAAGCGCTGTAGACACCACCATTGATATCCAACGTGGCGCCGGTAATGAAACCGTCGTATTCCGAAGCGAGGAAGACGACGGGGCGAGCAACATCTTCGGGCGTGCCGGCTCGACCGACGGGAATCCCAGCAACGGTTTTGTCCGCCGACGCTTTGGTCGTGTGCGTTTCGTGAAATCGGGTTCCCAGGATCAGCCCCGGGGCGACCGCGTTGACGCGGATGCCGTGCGGCGCCAACTCGCTGGCCAGCGAGCGAGTCCAGGTCAGAGTGGCGCCTTTGGCCGTGGAGTAGGCCAGCGACCCAGCGTGGCCTCCTTTGCGGCCGGCCAAGGAAGCCAAGTTGACGATGCTGCTGGAGCTGTGTTTGCTGAGGTGGGGCACGCATTCTCGTGTCACGAGCATCATCGAAGTGAGGTTGATGTCCATCACTTTCGCCCAGAAGTCGGTGTCGATTTCGCTCAGATTTCGTCGAGCCACCAAATCGCCCGCGTTGTTGATCAGCACGTCAATGCCACCCAGAAAATCGGCGGCCGCTGCGACGAATGTCTGCACCGCAGGTTCGTCGGTCAGGTCGGCTTGCAGGGCGGTCGCTTTGACATCGGCCGTCGTTGCCGCCGCCACGAGTTGATCGGCTCCGTCACGACTCGTGTGATAATGGACGACCAGGTCGCATTGTTCGTCGATCAATTGCTCGACGATGGCATACCCCAAGCCTTGCCCACCGCCCGTCACGACGACTCGTTTGCCCGTTAACTTTCCCATGTACGGTCTCCTAGATGTGGGGTGGCGAAGGCCAATCCGTTGTCAATTTGAGTTCGTTCGTTGGCGCCGATCAGAGCTGATGGCCCTGTTCTTCCCAACTTCGGGAGCCCATGAACAAGAGGTCTCAACCATTGTGAGCAAGCCCAGGCCCCAAATTTAGTCAATTATCGAGCGGAGTAGCACCCGGCGAATTGGGATTGTTGCCAACTGCTAGGCAAGATTGGTCTCTCTTGCACGAACCAACTATTTCAGGACGCTCGATTTCGGATTTGCAAGAGGATTCGTTTTGGTTCGCTGTTCAGAGATTCGTCGAATTCCCCATTTGGGCGATATGGAGCTGCTCTCCACGCGCATCAGCAATCGCAAATTTCCGGTCCATTTTCACGATACCTTTGTCATTCAGTTGGTGACGTCGGGAGCGGACGCTTGCGAGAGCAGTGGCTTGGCGGCCGCCGCGCAGCAGGTCTTTATTCACACTCCCTATGCCGTGCATTCGGGAGGTCCCCAGGGGACGGAAGCGTTGGCCTATCGGGCGCTCTACCCGTCGCTTCAACTCGCAGAACAGTTGATGGGAGCCCTGCCGACGTGCGCTCCAATTTCTTTTGTCAGCGATTGCCGTGCCTTGGCGCGATTGATCTCCACCTTTGATGACGATGCCAGCGTTGCCAAAAGTCGTCGGCAAATGAGACAAGTCATACAGCGTGTTGTCGATTTGGCCGAGGTCGCGGGCGGGGAGGCCAGGGTGTCGGCAGCTCATTCGATTCAGGACGAGTTGTTGCAGGCGCGCCAGTACTTGGTCGAACATTGCCGACGCGATGTTACCGTGGCCGAGTTGTCTGGCGTGACCTTGCTTAGTCGGTTCCATCTGATTCGGGCGTTCAAAAAACAGTTTGGGATTACGCCTCGGCAGTTCTTGATCAGCCAGCGCGTCCTCGACGCCAAGCAGCAGTTAGCCAGGGGAGTGCCAATCGCTGTGGCGGCGTCGGTTTCCGGATTCTCTGACCAAAGTCATCTGACGCGTTGCTTCCAACGAGTTTTGGGATTCAATCCGGGGGAATTCCAACGGGGTCTAACGCGACAAGGCGTGATTACTTCGCACCGGCAGCGATCGTAGCTTCCGCATTCTTGATGGCGAGCTCGACCACTTTCTGAACCGTTTCGTGGTGGACGACATTGAGGATGTTCTCTGGATCAAAGATGTCCATGGGAACCTCAGGTGGAATTCCAGGCCCTTCGTGGCAGACGCCTTCGTGATCGACATAAATCTCGTTGGATGTGTGGAATTCCCAGCCGTTGGGAAGCGATTTGAAAAGCACGTCGGAGAGCGCACCCGAAGTTGACGTCCCGACGGTCGTGACCTGTGGCATCGCCCGCATGCACATCGTAAAAATCTCTGCTGCACTGGCGGTGTAATCATTCGTCATCAGGTAGATCGGTTTCGTATAGGTGACTCCTTCAGGATGTTTTGTGGTGTACGGTGTCACGTAGCGATCGTTCCGGTACTCGTCCGCTTTCGCTGGCCATTTCGAAAAACCGAGCCGCTTCTGATCCGTAAAGTGGCTGGCAATCTCAATACTGTAGAGGTCCGAACCGCCTCCGTTCGTCGTAATGTCAATGATGATCGCATCGGTCTCGGCAAGGGCGGTGAGTATTTCGTCCAGCGCCTCGTGGAGGACTTTGACTTTGGTGTCGGTGTCCCCCAACGCAAAGCCGCCCATGCCGTCGATGTTGAGATAGCCAACTTTTGGGTGCGCGAAGCCCCATTTGATCTGGTTGGCACAAGTCTTGTGTCCCTCGCCGTGGAGCACGTCGGTCATGATGGCCTTGTCGAGTTTTCGAAAGAACGTTCCGAAGAACTTGCCCCTCGATTTTGGTTCCGGCAGCGCATCAAAGGCGTCCCGCAATCGGCGAATCGTCTTCGAGTGACCAGTGTTCGCGTTCCGCTCCACACCTTCGATTTCGGCGCTCAGCCCCGTATGCCCATCGTTCAAATCCAACAACATGCTTTCCATGACGTCGAACAATTCCGTGTCCGACATCGCGTCCGAGACTTGCGGGCGATGCTGATCGATCTTGGCTTGCCAGTCGATATTGCGCTGCTCAAAGAAGGGATAATGGGTCGTCATGATGTCGGTGAACAGATCGAACAGTCGTGATTGCGTCCATTCTGTTTTTTCCAGGCACGGTGTGGGCAGCGCCTCAAGTCGAATCAGGTTGAAGCCGGGCTCTTTGGCGTGATACGTCATGCGGGCTTGATCGTCGGAGTCGCCTGCTTCGAATAGCAGCGCTAATTTGTCCTCATCCTCTTCCATTTTCCAGCCGTAGGTTCCGGTGTAATCGTACATCTCCACGTCGCTGTCGGTGACATGAATGACGTAGCCGTACCCCTTGGCCAACCAAGTGCCTTGAGCCGCCGGCAATGTCTTTTCCGCAGCCGTGAAGATCGGAATCAGGTTGCCGATCGGTTTGGCAACTTGCGGCGTGTCGTAGCGGCCGAAGTGGAGGTTCGTGATCCGCTGGTCGGCCGACTTGGAAATTTGCAACTGAATTTCGAGAAGCGGACCGATGTCCGTTTTGGCGATGACCGTGATTCGATTCTCATGCGATTCTTTGACCTCCTGCACGGCAATCCCACCCCCGGTTTGCTCAAACACAATGCCGGCCATTTCCCGCAGTTCGTCCGGATCTTCGTCGTCGGTAAAGAGTGGCACGATGTCGCGGTCCCGTTGTTCTTTGTCGGCCGTGCCCACCACTTTGATCAATTCGACAAGGCGTTTTCCGGGCTCGGTGTCCAAGGGCTCTGCTGCCTGGCCGGCCGGTGGCGGCGAAATGCAAGCGAACACGAATAGGCAGGCCGTCGTTCGTTTGAGGAGGAATCGAAATGGGTTGAGGAAATACATGGCGCTCAATTCGTGATTGGGAGGTGTTGTCGCTGATGAGTATAGAGAAGGCTGCGACGCGCGGCTTGAACAAAATTGCGGTTCTGCTCGTCAGGAGATGACCGCCCGGCCATCGGAATCGGCCACGGATTCGTTCCCATGGTGAACGTGGTCCGTCATCTGCTATTCTTGGCTCACGGAAAGCGTAAAATCACCGCTGGTATTTTCTCAACCGACAAGGACTCGGAACCGTCATGGCTTTAACCGAATCAACGATGATGAAACTGGGGGCCGCGTTGCCCGATTTTGAATTGACCGACTCGGACGGCAACGTGGCGTCTAAATCGCAGTATGCCGGCAAGCCGCTGCTCGTGATGTTCATCTGTAACCATTGCCCGTACGTCAAGCATGTAGCACCGGAGTTGGCGAAACTTGGCGCCGATTACTCTGGTACGGAATTGGGGATCGTGGCGATTCAAAGTAACAACGTCGCCGAGTATCCTGATGACTCGCCCGAGAAAATGAAGGACGAAGCGGAGGAATGGGGCTATACGTTTCCCTACGTCAGCGATCCGACGCAAGCGGTCGCGTTGGCGTTCACCGCGGCGTGTACGCCAGATTTCTTCCTCTTTGATGCGTCACACAAGCTGGCATATCGTGGGCGGTTGGACGAAACTCGTCCCAAGCGAATCAAATCGGGTGTCTACGATTCGTCAGGGAACGAACCGACCGGCAAAGATTTACGCGCGGCGATCGACGCCGTGTTGGCAGGCGAGGCGCCCGATGCGGAACAATTGCCATCGATGGGCTGCAACATCAAATGGCTTCCCGGCGGCGAACCGAATGACTTCTCGGCCTGAGCTGGGGCTTGGCATCGTTGGAGCGGCGCCTCGCGGCTTGGTCATTTACGCAACCAGGTATCGACTTCTGCAACGCTTGCGAGGCCCGTCTTGTGGTCGATCAATTGTCCGTCTTTCACCACAACCAGCGTCGGTAAAGATTCGACCTGGAATAGTTTGGCGATCTCTGCGTGCTGGTCGACGTCGACTTTGATGATCGAGGCGCGGTTACGTTGTGCCGTTTCGTCCAGCGTTGCCAAGATGGCACCTTGTTCCTTACAGGGCCCGCACCAGTCGGCATAAAAGTCGATAAGGACGACGCCTGGCGCATCGGCGATGACTTGTCGAAGATCTTCTTGAGCCGCCAGTTTACGCACGGCCTGCGTTTCCGATGCCTTCGAGCGGCTGAGGAAAGAGAGCAGCTTGGACGATTCTTGGGCGTCGAGCAAGTTCGTGAAGAGTGTCGTGGAAAGGCAAACGGATAGGAAAAATGCAGTACGCATGGGCTCGTCTCCTCAACTGAAAGTGGAATCGGCGTGAATCATTCACACCTCTTCGTTGACGAGGAACGACGTTGGGTCCTTACCAGGTTTTTTGGATTTTTTCGCTTGTCGCTAGCGTGTCCGATGTGTTCTGCCTTACTTTTCTCAGCGGCGTTTTCAAAAGGCCTCGGATGACACCGCGATGTTATCGTCCCAGGCGACCAATCCGAAACACTCGGCTACGCCTGGTGGGGCGCGACGATGGGGCTCGTTGCAATCTGCGGAGAGGACGCCAGCGGTGCTCCTTGAGTTGCTTGGTATGAGCTTCTGTTGTTGAGCCACTGGAACAAGCATTGGGTCAGCATGATGGCGTCAGTACGGGTCACGATGCCCAGCACTTCATGCTGTTGGGAAACGACAGGTACGCAATTGATGCGTCGTTCCAGCATCAGTGTTAGCGTCGGGATGACGTCAGACTCGGCATTCACGGAATAGGGCCCGGGGGTCATGATCTCACCCGCGGTCAAGCCTTCACCGTGGTCGACGTCGCCGTCACTGATGACGCCCTTTAGACGGTTGGCGCTATCCACGACGACCAAATGGTGAATTCCCTGTTCATGCATTACATCATTGACGGCATTCAAATCGGACCGCTCCGAAACGGAGACGACTTGCTTGGTCATGAAGCGGCTGACAGGGAAATGGCCACTGCCGAATTTGGACATTTCATTGGAAATGGCATGATACATTTCCTGTCGCTTTTCGAAGACGGCTGCTTGGTGGTCGTAGATGCTGCGTCGTTGGATCTTTAGCAGGCGAGCTTTTCTTCGGCGACGGAGGTGATAGAGGACGACCGCTGACTTGATGAGGACAAGAACGAAAAGGCCAATTGCTAACGATTGCCAGAAGAACTTCGCGTCGCTGGCAGATATTTCGTATTCGGTAAGTACATGCTTGTCTCCATCCTCGGCCCCGAGGTTTCCGCTGGCCAGTTCTTGGCTCAGTTCCTGATTCATCGCTTCCACAATCCGATGATGGACCGGCGTGAGGGCCACCGCTTCGAAGACGACCAAGGCCAAGCCGATGATCACCAACAGGACGACAGCGCACTCGATCTGAGCGGTGCCTGCCCGGCGAGACAGGGGCGTGGCGGCCTGTTTTATTGGTTGTTGGTGTGCGTCTTGACCTTCGCGTGGCATTTGATGCTCCTCAATGCTAGTAATTCTTCGCTTAAGTTGTCGAACGGTTGACGCGGTTGTTGCCCTCGAAATAGGGGGCGAGTACAGAATCAGGGACCGTCGTGCCTTCAAAATCTATAAGACCCGAAAAACCTGTCTTCTGTGGGCTATCGTTCTTGGCGGCAGCACGGCACGTTGTCGAGCGTCAGGGTTCTGGCAACCGCCAAAGCGTGTACCACGCTTCAGCCGACCAGATCGGTTCGCCCTTCGCCGAGACGGCGTCGAGATCGAAGTGGATCACGTGGCCCGGTTTGTGGCCGGCGACTTCGATGTCGACCGCTTGAGAAGTCTCATCCGGTTTCGCGCTCAGAACGTCCAGTTCGCGGATGTCGATCTTGGGGCCGCCGTAATCGGCGGTTGCCACATATCGCCACTGAGACAAACGATAGTTGCAAAGATCATGCAGCCATTCGGGCGCCACCGGTTCGGTAAATTTGATGCGAAAGCCTCGCTTTGTGATTGTGATGCATTCTAAGTCAAAGACGGCACGGCCATTCGTTTTCAGCCGTTGCAAACCCTGGTAGGTTTTCTCACCATCACGATTGACCCAATTCCAGCTGGAAGCATGATCGCCGCCAATGGCGCCGACGAATAAGTGGCCCCGATCATCAAAAACGAGGCGGTTGCTGCCACCTTCAAGGCCTTGGCTGAATCGATAAACGGCGCCTTGCCATCGCCCGCCGACTTTCTCGAGCGAAATTCGATTGATGCCGCCGTACTTGACGTCTCCGACCAGCATCTGCCCCGCAAATGGCCATCCACTGGGAATGAGGACGGGTTCGGAAGGGGAATTGGCGATTTCGTCTTGAGGCAGAATGATGGCCGGTTGAGTTGTGGGTTCGTCTTGAAATGGAGTCGGCGAGCCACCATTGTCGGTCCGGTGCTGAAAGCCATAAAAGGAACCCTGCACGACGTGATTCAGTTCGTTCGCCGGAGTCCATTCGCCCTGGTTGTCGGTGACGAAAAGCTGGTCATCTGGTCCGATGCCGATCCCGTTGGGGGTCCGGTGTCCTCCGGTCAATGGTTCGACGTTGGTACCCGCTGGCTGGCCAAGGTCGACCCGCCAGATCGACCCATGGTTGGGTGGATTCTTCATCCGTCCCAAGCCGGTGCCCCGTGCCATGAACAAATATCCCGGATGGTCTCGCTCGCCTGCGCGATGCACGAGGCCAAAACTGAGCGCATGGAAGTCGTTGGTTTCCCAGCCTTCGGCGACGGTTGTTGCATGCCAATGACGATTTTCGTCACAGTCGAACCGAGTAATTTGACTCCGCTGTGAAACATAGATCGCTTCGCCAACGACACAGACTCCACAAGGCTCAAACAGACGCTCTGCGATCCGCTGCCGTAGAATCGAACTTCGCTCGTCCGCAGCGACGTGCGAGTACAGCCATAATTCGCCATTCGACTCTTCTTGCGGGGCAGGAGCCCGCAGTCCGCGCGCGTCGAACATCGCGACCACAAGTCGGCCGTCGGGCAACAAGTCCAATCCACCCACCGGTACTTCGACTCCGGGTGGACGTATCGTCATCAATTCGCACCCGGGGAAAACGCCGGCGACTTTTTCGTACCTGCCGGGTCGATCGCCCGATTGGGCCATTCGTTTCGCTGCGCCGTTGGTCGGGCGAAAGTAGAATGCGGCGGTGGTTAACCGTTGGTTTGGAATCGGTGCGAATGCTTCTTCATCGGCCAATTTCCATTCGAGACCGAGCTCGCGTGGTTCATCGTTGACATATTGGATGATCCTGATGCGGTGGAACTCCGATGTCGGTTCAAATTCTTTGACTGCCTCGTCGCCGTCCTCGCTCGTTGCCAACTCAGCGCCATCGATTTCAAGAATGGCTGTCGCTTCCGAATACAAACGAAAATCGACTTCGTCATCGCTCTTGAACCGAACGCTGGCCTCGAGAACAAGGGCGTAGTTATCCTCGTAGTGGCGGTTGTCCGTTTTGAACCATGGTTCATTCCCCTGAATGAGAAAGTTGGGAACGGCCTGATCGAGATTGGGGGATTGATTCGCCGCCAGTTCATCTTCCGGATCGATTTCCGTGCCGATCCAATAGAGTCGCGCGCGAACACCATTCGTTTTCGTGCGCGGTTGAGCGTTTGCCACTGACATCGCCAGCGTTGTCGATAGGAGAATCGTGAGCCAAACTTTCATTGATCGGACATCCCTCTTCCACTGGCGGTTACTGCATTGGAAAATCGCTGCCGCGGTGCACTCGTGCGCCTCGCCTCGCAACGCTATTCGGAAGCGGCTTCGAATCCGAGCGACACAAGTTTCTTGAAACTATGGCTGATGACTTGGACTTGGTAGCCCATGCGTCGGAGTGTTTTGGCCGCGACCGCGGCGCGCACACCGGCCTTTCAGTGACAGTAGATGATCTTGTCTTTCGGCAAGCCGTCGACCGACTGTGCTGCTTGCGGTAACGAGCTGATCTGCTTGTAGGGGATGAAGATGGCGTCTTGCAAGTGGCCAGCGTCCCATTCCGATTGGCCGCGAACGTCCAGCATGACCGCCTTGCCGTCCGCAAGGTGAGTTTGCATCTGATCGGGTGTGTGTTTTTCTGGTTTCTTGCTACCGCCGAAGATATTGGGCCACATGGGTTTCGTTCATGCTTGAGGAGTTGGATTACCAAACACGATATTACCAAATGGGAACCCACTCGGAGACCGATCGTCAAGAAAACGGATTCTTTCCGCAGCCGCCAGGGGAAGGCTAGGAGTCAAGCGCTTTCGAGAGCGGCAGGCAGACGACGTATGCAGCGATGTAGCCGTAAAACGCAGTTAGGAGAACGGTTGCCATTCCTGCCCCGACGGTGGTCGGATCATTTGTGCCACCGAGCATTTGAATGCCCCCAATCAGCACGCCCAGCCAGCCGACAGCGACGAAAGCGTCGATCGACGTTTCGAGAACGGTTTGCGCTTGGGCCTTGTCTTCCTCGCTGCCAGAAATTGCCAGCGGCACGGAAGATATGCCGCCGATTCCATGCCCAGCCAGGATGACTCCTAGCCCGACGAAGACGACGAACAAGATTCCTGGCACGTCGACAAACGTTTGTGGATTACTCCCAAGAGCGATGGCCAAGCCTACGCCCAGTACCGCCACCGTGATGCCAACCCAGCGCATGCCAGACTCCTTTTCTCTGTCCATCTTCCGTCTCCCTTGGAGATGATCGAATCGGATGGCAGTTCCTGAACCGAGAATCGGTGGTTCCGTTGTGAATTTTCAAGGTCCTGACGGAAAAAGTACTCGTACCGGCATAGTCGTGCCATGCTTGGGGGCGCGTGACGCAGGAAAGTAGAGAGAATGGAAAGATTGCCAAAATTCGGGGAAACGAACTCAGGAGCAATTCGCATGCTGGACGTTACCAAGGTTACGCTCGCCAGTCAGTACGAGGCAGTATTTCTGTCGCTGCAGAAATGTATCGACCTTTGTCCGGATGAGACATGGGATGGTCTTGTCGCTAACCATCTCTATTGCCAAGCCATCTTCCATGCGCTCTTCTTTGGCGACCTGTATTTGGGAAGAGGTATCGATGAGATGAAGAGCCAGTCGTTTCATCATGACATGGCGGAGATGTTTCGTGACTATGAAGAATTGGCGCCTCACCAGCCCAAGTGCTTGTATTTGCGATCTGACGTTCAGGACTATCTGAGTTTTTGTAGAGCAAAGGCTGTCCGGGAAGTCGCCGCGGAAACGGCCGAGTCCCTGTCGGCCGTGGCTGGGATCTCATGGCATCAGTTTTCCCGGCTGGAAATGCACGTCTACAACATCCGCCACTTACAGCACCATGTGGCTCAATTGAATCTGCGGTTGCGATGGAACCACAATCCCAAAATTGCGTGGGTCAAGCACGGCGACGATCGGTCGTGAATTGACTAGAGCTGCGAATAGTCCTTCGGCCGCCAATCGCTCTTGTGGATTTTGCTGACCGATCCTTGGTACTTCTCGACACTTTTCAGCGCTTTCCAATCGGGATGGCTGGAGAATTTCTTCCATGCCTTTTTTCGTTCGTCCGCGGTGTCGTGGACGGTCATGTAGGTGAGGTTCGGTAGCTTATCGCCAATCAACGCCTGACCCATGAAGACAGGCCGGATGTTACTAGCGAGAAAGATGGGGACCTCGCCCGAATTGAACATTTCCACTTTCCGATCGCCCATCCGTTCGGTCGGGCTTTCATAAACTCGCAACTCGAAGAGGCGAGGTTGTTCCGTTTGTTTCTGTTTGGGAACAACGACTTTCGGCCAGCAATCGAATGACAAAAGCAGTTCGCTCTGGACTCGCGTAAAGATGGGTTGGTCGTGTGGAGTGCCCAAGTATTCGTGGGCCGCTTGTTGGTAATCGGAATCGGCCGCTAGTCTTGCTGCTGCTGCCGTCACATCTTCCACGTTTGGTCCGGGGATGAGTAGCATCACTTGAATGGCGCCGTCGAGTCCTTCTTCGGCTTGATCGAACACTCCGCAGGGCCCCAATCCCTGCTTGGCGAGTGCCGGCAAGAGAGCGTGCTGCAGGTAGGCATCTAGCGTTTTTTCAGCCTCCGCATCGACAAGCGTGTAGGTTCGCAATTCCAAAACCTGTTTCTCTTGGCAAATGGCCGAATTGGCGAGCAGAGTAATCGCCATCGCGGCAACGAATAAACAACGGACCATCGGGACCTCAGGATTGGGAGTGAATCATCGAGTCGAAGCGGGCCTGGGGCGCGCATGGCGAAGAATTATGGTTGCTGAATCAGAACGTCGACCATCGCTAGGTTGATCTCGGCACGCAATTGGCGCTGATTGCGGTCGAGCACGACGACGGCCACCGACGCGTTCAGTTTCGGGAAGTAGTTGGCCGCCGTTCCCCAGAAACCGCCATGGCCGATTCCTTGAACGCCGTTCACGTCAATCGTGGAGAGCCCCGACATGTACTCGCCCTCCATCGGTTGAACGGGTGTGGCTTTCGTCGTCATTGCCGCCAGCGTTGTTTTTTCGCGAAAGACGCGCCCCGTGAACAAGTTTTGAATGAAGATAGCCAAGTCCTTCGATGTCGAGGCGATGCCGCCGCCACCGTACAGGTCGAATGACTGATGCAGTTCGTAGGCATCCAACCCGAAGTCGCTGGCATATTGATGCGCCAGCGGTTTGGTCGACGCCGGTTGTGGTTCCAGAATGGCCCACCAAGTGTTGTGCATGGCTTGGGCTTCGAAGTTGATCAACTCTCGGATGGACGTATAGAACGGTTTCTCCGTGGCGACCTCGATGATCTCTGCCAACAGAACGTAATTCGTGTCGGCGTAGGAAAACTGTTCTCCCGGAGCACCGAGCGGCGCGCCTGCTGACATCGCTTTCTCTAGTTGCTCTTCTTTCGTCCATTCATGTTTGGGATTCGCGACGACGAATTCCATGTGCCCGTCGGCGGCGTTGTAATCGAAGATTCCGCTGGTATGGTTCAGCATGTGGCCGATCGTGATGGCCGATGTGTCATAACCGCCAGCGACGAGCAACGCGTTGGTGGGCTCGGTCAGCCTTGGGCCCACGGCATCGTCCACCGCCAACTGGCCTTGTTCGACCAATCGGAAGATGGCGGCCGCAACATAGGTTTTGGCGTTGCTGGCAAGTAGAGCCGGTTGATCGGCTGCCAGGATCGAGTTTCCGTCCTTGTCGGCATGGCCGGCCGCCCCGGACCAAGAGAGCTGCAGGTCGGGCGCTTCCACGTGGACGAGCAGGCCGATGGCCGCAGGATTCGTGGCGAGGGTGCGGTCCAATACCTTTTGCAATTCAGATTGCAATTCAGATTG
>CAYZRS010000008.1:28387-126567 GCA_964480915.1 uncultured Pirellulaceae bacterium
TCGTGGCGAGGGTGCGGTCCAATACCTTTTGCAATTCAGATTGCAATTCAGATTGCAATTCAGATTGTGGTTCAGAAGTGGCTGGCGCCGTTTGCACGGTAGGGCGACAGCCGACCGTCAAACTTGCCAGGATCAGTAACGTGAAAAGTGGCTCTCTTAGGAATCGCGGCATGGGAGACTCGGCAGATCGAAGCTAGGTGGCATCGAAGCTAGGTGGCAAAAGCGAGGCAATCGCACTGCTTCTAGGAAACACCATGGATTTGTTAGGACGTTTAAAGGATGGCACCCATCCCTCGGGCGACCTCACCAACCATATTGGGTTGCCGCCTCCATTGCCAGCCAAGGAGAGGCGAATCGTCGGCGTTTGCCAGCGCTAACATGTCGTCAGTGCAGCCGTTGGCGACCACAACAACGTCCAGCTCATCCCGATGCGGGGCATCGAGCGCCGAATCGAGACAGCGTTCCATCGAGTTGGTTGCGTTGTCTGCTGGGAGGATGACAACGGCCGAGGGAGTTTTCGATGACATGTTTCTGTCCAAGTGCGGAGCCGCTGCGAGGAACGGATACCGATCGGTACCGCTTCGCACAACGACGACTTTCGCAACAGGTGCCAGCGAATCAGTTTGAGTTTGCCAGCGGATGGGAGTAGACTGTGCAAACTTTGTCCACGCAGACGAACCGAGCGCCACTGAATCCACACGTTGAAAAAGAACACTGCCCTTATGCACGAGGCTCCGCCGCCAAGTGCTTGTGGGCAATGTTCTTTATTTTTTTGGCACATCGATGGGGTAGATTTAATGAAGAAGATACTTGCGACGTTCGTCGCTGTGGCTTTCGGTCTTGTCACACATTCGGCATGGGCTCAACCGCAATACTCCATTGTCAGCCTGGCGCAACCGGGAGAAGCCCAAAGCGGTGGGCAGGCGATTTCTAGCACTGGCAACTTCGCTGCCGGTTTTACGAACAACGCTCCGCTGCTGTGGTCGGCCAGTGGCGGCACGTCGGTTCTGCCGGCAGCGGCTGGGCGTGCTTTCAGTTCGCCTCAATCTGTGAATGACACCGGCACGATCGTCGGCGTCGGTGCGACCACTTTCTTTGGCTCTGGCGCTCTTCCCGTCATGTGGAAAGATGGTGCGGCGATCGTCCTGCCGTTGCCAGCGGGCGAGACACTGGGGCGAGCGCGATCGGTGAATAATAGTGAACTGGCCGTCGGCTCGGTCGACGGCGGCAGTGCCGAGCGAGCCGCGACGTTTACCGCTGCGGTCGGGACCGAAATTCCCCAAACGATGCCTGACGGAGCCGTGCTGACGACGGCCTACGGCGTCAACGATGCGGGGCGGATTGTTGGACAGGCGCTGAGTAACAGTAGCGCCGCGGTCACACGGGGATTTTATCTCGATCCGGGTGATGGTAGTGCCAACGATATCGGTGCGCTGACCGATTTGGGGCACAACAGCGCAATTGCGTTCTCGGTGAGCAGTAGCGGCATGATTGCCGGGAGCAGCTCGCTCAATGGTGGTGCCAACGGCCGAGCATTCCTGTGGTCCGAGACCGACGGCATGACGGCGATTCCACTCACCTCTGATACAAACACCGCCTCGGCCCGTGGCGTGAACGCCAACGGATGGGTCGTGGGCACCGGCGGGGGATTGTTCGCAGTTCCTTTTCTTTTCGACGGCAACCAGACGTTTCGCTTGCACGACTTGCTACCGGATGGGAGCGGATGGGACTTGGCGACCGGGACTTCGAACGGCGCCTTTGGGATTGCAGACGACGGCAGTATCGTCGGTCGCGGGTTGCTGAACGGTCAGTTAACCGGTTTCGTGATGGTCCCAGTGCCCGAGCCGACCGGCTGGGTCGGTTTCGCGCTGGGGCTGTGGTGGATGATTCGACGGCGCGCTGTGGGGAACCGTGGATAACGCCACGCCGAGTATTTTGATCGGTTTCGAACGGTTTAACGCCACGGCACCTGCCGAATCGCCATTTGTACGTTAGAGTATCGGCAGCCGTTGAATTTGTAGCCGAATACTTCGGTCAGAGTCGCTCTGGCGCTAACGCGCTGGGGCGACTTGTTTTTTGGAGTACTGGACTCATCCCATTTGATGATTCGATGGAAATCGACTACTCGACCGGCAAGCTGAATGATGTTGCTCGGCGCGAGCGTGGCGACCGGCGGCGCGAGTTCCGTCTTTTCTGGATCATTTTGCTCCTGGCTTCCATTCCCTATGCCATGCTGTTCTGCTGGCGGCCGTGGCTTGCTCTGTGGGGAGTGTTCGCTGCCGCTTGTTTTAAGGTTGTGCAGACGTTCTTGACGAGTTCGCAGACGGAAACGGCCCATCACGTTCGATTCTTATTGGCCGGCAGCAATCCGTTCGGCATGACGGGCGGCTGCTCGCTGCTGTTGGGGGCCGTCGATTCACTGTTGGATTGGAACGAGGATCGCCAGACGCGTCGCAGTGGGCTTGTTGTCTACTGGGTATCGACGCTGGCCAAATTCTTCGCCACTCCGCTTGGCGTGGTGCTGTTTGTCTGCGAGGTGGTCTGGGACATCGGTTTCGCGAGGCACGGATTGCGCGGCGGTTGGCGACTGGCAAGGCTCAAACTGCAGGAGTTTTTTTCCGTCGCCTATTTTCATGATCTCGTTTGCCCCGAAAAGTCGAACGACATCTTCTACGCCGATCTGGCGATCGCTCGATTCAAAAATGACCCGCACTTGTATCAATGGCAGCGATTACGGGCGATGGTGTTTGAGATCGAACACTATCGATTAGATGTGAAACACTCCGTCGGCGATCCCAATACCAACCTATTTCTTCAGGACGAGTTCACCGCCTATCAGTCGTTGCGTCGGTTGCAGTTGGAGTCGCTGGAGAATGCGATCGAAGATCATTTTGACCAGTCTCCCGAGCTGTTTCCGTTGCCGGTCGAACTGAGTGCCAAGCTGATCCGCAATGCGCGACCGATCGAACACTACCTCCGCATCCGCGCCGAACAACGGGCCACTTCCGAGCCGGTCAACGCGCTGGAACACGAATTCCATCAACTCCTGTACCCGGCGAGCGGCGACCCGACGGACTACTATACTTGGCACGTTCTCCGCTTAATGGAAAGCGAGTCGATCGAGCTGCGCCGCTGCCGCTATTTTACAGAGACGATCGTGCAGGCGATGACGGCAGCAGGAATTGTCGAATGGTCGGCTGCTCCAGGCGGTTCAAACGCCTCCGTCCGGCTGACAAAGGGATTTTCGGACACGTTGAGGGCGTTCGTTGATCAGCATTTCGAACCACTGGGCGAGGTGCAATCTTCGCTGGCGCGACTGCAACGACAGCCGCGCCTGTTGGATTTTCACGGAAGGTCGTATCGATCTCGCGGAGGTACCGAGCGCGAGCACGTCACTGCTTCTTAAACGCGGATTCTAACTCGCTGGGACGAACGACAGCCGAAGTGAAACGCCCCATTCCGGGAAGACGATTCTTCAATTCTTCGGAATCGAGGCTCTGAATCGACCAGGATTGTGCGCAGAATATGTATCGAGCGCCGATTTCCAAAATTGTCGGTTGGCCAGTGTGTGGATCAGTTTCTAAGCTCTCTTCGGATCGTTGCCAGATGTCTTTTCGGTTGTTTGTTGTTGGTTTGGTCCCCGTGATGATTGGTTGTACGGTCGTCGGGCGTGAGCAACCCGCTGCTCATCATGTTCAGAAAGTGCCCGTGACTGAGACGGCGCCGATCGTCGTGGGGCCGAGCGCGAAGATTGCTTCGCCGGCAAACGGCGCTGGCGATGCCGACGTGATTGACGTCGTAGCGGAACATGGTGTGGATGGGCTGTGGGATTTTCATGTGACGGTCCGTCATCAAGACACGGGCAGATCGCATTTTCTCGACGGTTGGGACGTCGTACTGCCCGATGGGACCGTTGTGCTCAACGACCCAACGGACCGATTTACGCGACGGATGTTCCATCCTCATGTCCGGACGCCCGAATTTCGCCGCAGCAAGCAAGATGTTTCGTTGCCAGAAGAGGTAACTTCTGTCACGGTGCGCGCTCATGACTCGAAGTTCGGTTACGGTGGTGAAGAGGTTCGGGTCGATTTGCAAGCGGACGCCGGAGATCGCTTCGTCGTGATCCGGCACAGCGGGGAAGCGTCAGAAACGACCGTTGTGGATTGAGCCGTGCATGCTGGGGCCTGGTCGGTTGCCAGCCTGGTTTTGATCGCTGTTCGTCGTTCGATCACGGCTGGTGACTGGCGATAGATTTTCGAAATTGCCTCAATCCCGACGATGGGGTGTGGGGTAGCTCACCAATAAAAGCGCCGATTTCAGCAGATTGCTGGCCTGGGCGTCGCCGAAGTTGCCCGCGGCATGGTCTTGCACCTAGAATATTGCCTCTACTTGAATACTCACAGGAGCTAAACATGCGCGTCGCAAAGTTATTCGTTGGTTTATTGCTGGTTGCTGGCCTGCAGTTGGGCTGTGGCAATAGTCAGCATCCGCTGGGCGATTCGGCTCAGGCCTCTTCGGTCCAAACGATGACCGCTGACGTGGATGAAAAGGTTGAGGAAGCTGCGAAACCTGCCGAAGCGGCGGCCCCTGAAATGGCTGCGGGGTCGGTGGAAGCGACGGAGACGGCCCAGGAAGAATTATTGCAGATCGGCAGTGTTGCACCGCCACTCAACATTCCTGAATGGGTGATGGGTAAAGAGGTCGACTCGTTCGAAGCTGGCAAGACGTACGTCGTCGAGTTTTGGGCGACGTGGTGTCCGCCATGTCGCACGAGCATGCCTCATTTGAGCAAGCTGCAGGAAGAATATGGCGATGCCGTGACATTCATTGGCGTGAGCGACGAAGACCGAGCAACGGTGGATGCCTTTTTCGCCAAAGAACATGATGACGAAAACACTTGGGCCGAAATCATCAGCTATTCGATTGCAATCGATCCGAATCGTGGAACGCACAAGGACTACATGCAAGCGGCCAAGCAACAAGGGATTCCGACCGCGTTCGTGGTGGGCCCCGATGGCTTTATCGAGTGGATCGGGCACCCGATGGAAATGGACGACCCACTTGCTCAGATGGCCAGCGGAGCTTGGGACCGCGAAGCGGCTCGGGCCAAGCAGATTGCGGCTGCGGAGGCTCAAAGGCGATTGCTAGGCGCGATGCGCGAACTGCAACAGGCACAGTCGGACGGTGACTACGACAAGGCGATTGGCATCATTGACGAATTGATGGCCGAACTGCCTCAAGCGGGACCACGTTTGGGAATGGCGAAGATTTCGATGCTGCTCGGTGCCGAACGAACGGAAGAAGCCAATACCATGCTGGGTGAATTGGCCGAGGAGAATTGGGAGAATTCCGGCTTCCTTAATGGGCTCGCCTGGTCGATGGCGATCGAGATGAAGGGTGTCGAACTGGCGGACGCGATGAAGTATGCCGAACGTGCCAACGAATTGGCCAACGATCAAGATGGTTCCATCTTGGATACGGTGGCTCGTGTCGCCTACGAAATGGGCGATCTTGCGAAGGCGGTGGAATGGCAAAAGAAGGCAGTGGCTGCCGATCCATCGATGCAAGAAACTTTGGATAGATACGAAGCCGAATTGGCTGGCGGATCGGAAGATGACGACGCTGCGGATGAGCCATCGGACGCGCCGGTCGACACGGCGGATGCGCCTGCCGAATAGCCAGTCTCGATCTGACGATCGGGCCTCCTAGGTCTCGATTTCTGTTGCAACGGGTTCGCCGACATGTTTCGGCGAGCCCGATTTTTTGTTCTGAAACGCAAATTACCCAACCGGAACAACCGGTAGCGGCGTATCAAGCTCCACTTCAGACTGGGAATTTGGGTTTATCTTTGCTGGCGGTTTGCAGACGATTGCGGGAAGAAGCCGACATTCCTCTGGCAGAAGATCTAAGTTTTTTTGTAGCTTTAGAAGAGCCGGCATGCGGATCACCCGTGCCGAGCATGCATACAACTGGCGGTGCTTGCCCTTCCTTCCCTGAAATACGTTGGAGACACAAACTATGAGTCGAGTTCATGTTCGCACGACAATGACGGCGTTAATGATTGCTGTATTGGCCGTCAGCAGCCTGTCTGCTCAAGAAGAATCCGCTGAAAAGCAAGTCGGCGGATTGATGAAGATGTCGCTCAAGAAGGGGTTGGAGCTGAAAGGATCGCCAGTCGATCTCGACACCATCAAAATGAACACCCTCTTCGGTGCTGTCGACATTCCGTTGCACACGATTGCCGGTATTCGATTCTCACAAGATGCGGATGAGCAATCCACGATCGTCTTGTTGAACGGTGATGCGATCACGGGCGACATCACGATTTCTGATTTCAACTTCGTTTCCAGTTGGGGTAAAGCCTCGGTCAACGTGAGCAACCTTGTCTCGATCACTTTCCGTGAAGACTTGGCTTGGAGCGGCGTGAACACTCCCAACGGTCGTCGCTGGCGATTGACTCGCGTGCAACCTGGTGCTGCTGCCAACTCGCAGCCCGTTTATCGCCGTCAATAGTCTGACGGAAGCACGACAGAATAAGAACGCCGCACCATCCGTGCGGCGTTTTTTTGTGCGCTTTGATGGACTCGCAGCGGCGCGGCACAGATGAGGATGACCATCAACGCCGTGGTCCGCATGGACCGCTAGGCTTGGGCAGCGGCCGTTTGTCGCTCATCGGCGTGCCGACAGAGGCGGAAGATCAATTGCTCCAATACGTAGCGGGCCCGATCGGGTGACGAATGGGAGCCTTTCATCTGGGCATCGGCTTCGACGAGCCATGAGAGCAATTGCTTCGCGCGGGAAAAACCGATTTGCCGCAATCTCGGTTCGGCGTTGCCGGCTTGGAATTTGTGAATTCCGGCGTCCACGAGCGCCTGCTGCAGGTTGACCCGTTGCCCATTCGACTGTTGCCGCTCGACGTGACGTGTGGCGATGCCGTACCGTCGCAATGTCCAGGAAAACGCGCCGAACAGGGCTTGCGGGTGTTCGCCCGCCATGAGCAGGTGATCAAGCTGCGTGATTGCTTCCTTCGCATTACCTTCGCAAACGGCGTCGAGCAGATCCCAGGTCGTTTGAGTCCGCCAGCCGCCGACGATCGAAACAACTTCTTCTGGAGTCATTTCCCGTTTGCCGTCGGTGTAGAGGCTCAGTTTTGATAACTCTTGGTCGATCAGGCCAAGGTGTTCGCCCGACAGGTCAAGCAATTGTTGCGCGGCCGGTCGCGCCAGTTTGGTTTGGTAGGTGGCTTTGGCCCGTTTGACCATCCAGTCGAGTAATCGCTTGGTGTCGGTGGCCGTCTTTTTTCCGGCCTTGCGTTGGGGTGGGCGGCATTCGATCGTGAGCCCAGACTTCAAAATCGCTTTCGCCAGGCGCGTGTTCTTCGGCCAAGACTTGACGATCAGAACGAGGCAACCCGACTTGGCAGGGTTGGCCACGTATTTTTCTAATGGTTCACGATGAGCACTGACAAAATCGTCCGCTTCACGGATGATGGCACAGCGGCCTCCATCGCCAAACAACGACACCGTTCGCAACTCGTCCGAGATATCTCGCCATTCGCATTGACGACCTTCCCATTCGGTCACCGAACAGCTGTCGTCACTGGGACCGAACAACTGCGCTTGCAAATGCTTCAGTGCCGTTCCTTGCAAGAAGGCATCTTCACCAAACAGCGTCACGACGTTCGCTTGTTCCAGCGTGATGTCTTGCTCAACGAAGTCGAACGCGTGGGCATCCATGGCGGTATTGGTCGCAACAGGAGCGGGGATCAGTCACAGCGGGACAGGCGCTGGGCCACCGTCATACAAACGGTCGTCAGCAACAATTATCGCGGTAGCCGCAGCGAGCAGCAAGGAGACCGACCGGGGGCTCCGCAGTCCCTAAGGGAGCGATTTTGCCCGATCCAGCAGATGGAAGTTTGATTTACATCCGAATCTTGTCACGCATGCGGTGAGTGAATGACTTGGGTGCGACCGGCGCATCGTGCGAGTTTGGCATCACATGCGCTGCCGGCGTCACGGCTCGGATCGTCCCCTTAGGCAGCAGCCCATCGGCGCGAATCGGGGTGCGTGACGTGTCACTGCCCATGTTGCCGGCCCGGTCGAGGACCTCAATGCGCAGGTAGAGTTCCGCCGGAATGCGATCGTCAACCGGCCACTGGTAACTGCCAGAATTTGGCAAGCCTTCGGCCGCAATGCGCCAGGGGCCCTCTGGAGATTCGCCAAACAGGAGTGTCACGGGTGAATCGGTTAAGTCCTGATCGGTCGCTTGCCAGGTAAGCAGCAATTGGCCCAAGTCGGCACCGCGGCCATAGCGCGCGTTCGTCAGCCGTACCAGGGGCTTGCTCGAATCGACTCGCACCCAGACGTCGGGCATGTCGCCATTCAGGGGTGGTCGCACCGGCAGCCCTTCTTGCGCCTGCACGAGCAGACGAAAGCCGTACATGCCATCATTGGGCACCGAAACCAGATAGGGTGATTGCTTGTCGTCGTCGTCGCCCAGGTGGCGCCACGTTTGGCCGTTGTCGTTCGTCGCCCAGATTTCGACACGGTGCACCGCCACGGAATCGACACCTTCGATTTCATATTCCAATTGGAATCGCTGGGAACGGGAGACGCGTTCATTCCGGCTGGCCATCGGTGGCACGGCCTGCTGCCCCTGGTTGAACATCTGACCAGGAAGAGGTGAGCTGGACGAAACGGGAGGCAACATGTTGCCGACCGGTCCGTTCGGTGGCATGAGGTCGCTCGGGAGACCTGCCGACGGTCGCCACCCTTCGGTCGGCTGGTCACCCATCGGTTCGCTGGACGGCCAAGGAATATCTGGGCTCATGGCGCCAGGGTTCGCGTTCACAGCAACGTTGCTGGAGAGGGGAATGGCGCGCTCGACGAGCGAGGTATTGCCGGCGCGGTCCTCCGCTTTGACTTGGACTTCCACTGCCGCTCCGTCGCCGACTGCGACCCAGGAAGCCGACCCTTGGATTTCGTCGCCGTATGCGTTGGGAGTCGATTTCGTCGGCGGAATTGGCATCCAGGTGTCGTCGGGCGAACTGCGATACTGAATCTCGATCGAGTCGGGACTGAGCCCGGCGTCGTCAATCGACCAATGGAGCGCCACGATTCGCTTTTCATTGGCCGTCGCAGTCAGATTGATCTTCGGTGGCGTTTGATCGACGACCACGATGAGTTCGGGCGATTCGACCTGGGCTTTGTCCGGTTGACCAGCCGCAGAAATCGTGCGAACCGCGAACCAAAATTCGCCATCGACGCCGGCGCGAAACGCAAATCGATGATCACTCGAGGGGGGCTGGCTGGCGTAGAGTTGCCATTGATTGCCGCGATCGCCCGAGACATGGAGTTCGATTTGGCTAGGCTCGGCACCACTCGGTTCGGCCTCGACCGTGTACGGAATATAGAACGTATGGTCCTTAGTGAAGATGCGTTGGTCGTCGGCGGTGGCCGCAGAGGCTCCGACGCACGTGAGGGCCAAGGCGAGGCAGCAAGCACTGCGGAATCGATGACGGTTGGTATGCGGCAAGGGGCAGTCCATGATCCGGTCAATCAGTGAGTTCATTGGATAGCCGCGCAATGGTCGCGCGAGACTTCTGCCTTCAGTATCGGCCTGGCCGTAGTTCTGCTTGAGCCGAATATTCGCTTCGCGCAATTGGGGCGAAATTGGCTGAATGGGCGAGAGCTGGCACGGCGCGGGTGCTGTCGCTGCGCGCAGCGCGTGCGAGTGACGCTATTCCTTCTTGAGCCACCGCTTCACGTCGACTTGTTCGCCACCTGCGAGGGTGCACAGCGCGCGTAGGATCTCTGGTGGGATCGATTCGTCCAACCAATAGACGTCGCCGCTGGCCATCAGCACATGAACCCCGCCCGCTGCGTGTTCGCTGCCGATGCCCGCCGTGCGCGCATTGATGGCCCATTTCACTTGCGAGGGATCGATGTCTCGCGGGTCCAACCAGGAAATGGCCAGTCCTTTGGCTTCTATCAGGAGGATCGTCTGCTCGAGTCCGTCTGTAAATTCTTCTCGACGGCGCCCTTTCTCCTTTGGCATCGCCATGTCGTCACCCACGATGGAGAAGTAGCTTGTTTCGACGTTGGCGAGTGTCGGATCATCCTCGGCTGCGAACCATTTTGGACGCGCCGCTTCGAACGAAGAATTGGGCAACGCATTCCAGGCTTGCTCACTGTCCAACGATTCATACAGCTTTTTTTCCCCGAGAAATGGCAAGATTTCGACTCGCCAACTACGACTGATGTTTGTCGTTTTGCTGCGAGAGGTCGCAGCAGGGAAGTGACCGTGAACCTCGTAGTAAGCATTCATCGCCTCACCAATTCGTTGCAGATTGTCGCTGCATTTCGCGGCGGGCCGTTTGGTGATGGCGGTCGGCCGAATGTCGCTGGCGTTGGCAATGATCAGCCACAAAATCCAGCCGGCGGTCAGGATCGCGATTGCACCTGAGATCATCAGTGGGAGTGGCGAATTGGATTTCGTTTTCGGTCGTTGTCGCTGGGGGGCGTCGGCGGGGCCCTGTTGGGGAGCAGCGGTTGAGGGAGGCCGCCGTGCGGCTTCTTCCAGCGTTGGGACCGTGATCGGTTTTCGACAATTGCCGCACTGGCCCGACTGTCCTGCATAGCGTGGTTCGACTTCGGTAAAGTGGCCGCAGTTGGGGCAGGAAAATGGAATCTTCATGGTGGCTTCGTTGGGGCAGCAATCGGCACGTTGGCAGGCCTACTGCCATTTTCAGGGGGCCGATGAGGTAAGTTTACCCGATTTCAGAATCTGGACGGGTTAAGGTTATGTTGCATAATAGGGGTGACTTTACGGGACCATTGAGTTCGAGACATGTGGCAGTACCTGCAAACTCCGATCGCCCAAGCAGTCCTGTGGACCGCTTTCGCGCTGACTTTATCAGTTATAGCGTGGTATTTCGTGGGAAAGTTGCGCGGTCAGAATGAAGAGGAGGGTGGGAAGAGCACGTACCTCACAAAGTTCCGTGAAATGGAACAGCGAGGTGTGCTTAGCGATGCTGAATTCCGAACTATTAAAACTGCCCTAGGATCGCAAATCCAAGACGAAGAAGCCAAGGATTAAAAGCGAACTTAGCAAAGCTGTCACTTGTCGAAGATTTGTTTCAGCTACTAAGTCTCGCTTGGCGATAGCATGGGGGAAGTCAGCCGTAAACGTGCTGGCTTTTCACAAAGTGAGAGAACTTTGTGAACTAAGAAAACACATAAACCGTAACGTGCTCGTTAACCTACGCGGACATGGAAGCCCACAGGGCCTGACGTTTCACAGCGTTGTGATGCGTTAGCCTTTCGAGCAGCACCAGGGATTGACCAAATCAATGGCCGATTCCGTCGCGAAATTTTTCGCGGTGGTCGGAAGTTCCCCAAAGGAGAATCCATGCCCGCAGGACAAGACGGCACTACTACAGGCCGCCGAAGTGGCAGTACGAACAAAAAGAACGCTTACTGCTCCTTTTGCCGTAAGAGTTATCGCGACGTAGGTCCCTTGGTCGAAGGACCAGGCGATGTCTATATCTGTGGCGAATGCATTGACCTTTGCCAAACGATCCTCGATCAAGAACAGAAACGACGTGGCAACACGCAGCAGTTGTTCTCCGAGATACCAACTCCGCGTGAACTCGTGGCGAAGCTGGACGAATACGTCATTGGCCAGCCGGGTGCGAAGAAGGTGCTCTCTGTCGCGGTCAATAACCACTACAAGCGATTGTCGATGGGCTGGAATGGCTCGGACGTTGAAGTGGAAAAATCGAACATCCTGCTGCTCGGACCGACCGGTAGCGGAAAAACGCTTTTGGCTCGAACGTTGGCTCGTATCCTGAACGTACCGTTCGCGATTGGCGATGCAACGACTTTGACCGAAGCAGGCTACGTAGGCGAAGACGTAGAGAACCTGCTTTTGAAATTGCTCCACGCCGCGGACTTCGATCTCGAAGCGGCCCAGCGCGGCGTGCTCTACATCGACGAAATTGATAAGATCGGCAAGACGAGTAACAACGTCTCGATCACTCGCGATGTATCCGGTGAAGGTGTGCAGCAGGCCCTGCTGAAAATGCTCGAAGGGACCACTGCCAACGTTCCACCACAGGGTGGACGAAAGCATCCGGAACAGCAGTATATCCAAATGGATACGTCCAACATCCTGTTCATCTGCGGTGGAACATTCGTCGGTATCGACGACATCATCCGCAAACGTCTCGGCAAGCGATCGATCGGCTTCGGCCAAGACGCAGCGGAAACGAACGAGCAAGAATTGGCCGAATTGCTACCCCAAGTGACCAGTGATGACGTCCTCGAATTTGGATTGATTCCCGAGCTTGTCGGACGTCTACCGGTTTCCTGTGCGTTGACACCACTGAACGAAGAAGGGCTCGTCCGAGTTCTTACCGAGCCGAAGAACGCTTTGATCCGACAGTTCCAAACACTGTTCGAGATGGAAAACAGCGAACTAACGTTTACCGACGATGCCCTGCGGGCCATTGCCAAACAGGCCATGGAGAAGGACACCGGAGCTCGCGGACTGCGTTCGATCATCGAGCAGGTCATGCTGGACATCATGTTCGAACTGCCTGATCAAGAAGCGGGTGGCAGCTACGTCATCGACGAAGACATTGTGGCTGGGAACCGGCAGATGTTCCCCTACACGCCGAAGAAGAGTGCTTAGCTTATCGAGCGTCACTCGTAGACAATGCAAACTGAAATTAGGCGGGCCAAAGTGGCCCGCTTTTTTATTGGCAAGTTGCTTGCCCGGCGGGCGATTCCCAGTCGGCGAACTGAAAGACAAATTGCCAGTGAAAGCCAAGCCCGGCCAGCACCGCGACATGCCACAGTTCATGAGCCGTGATCACGCCCGGGATGAGTGTCGGGCCTTGTGCCGCGAGCAGGATCGCACCCGTCGTGTAGGCGAGCCCGCCCCACATGAGTGGCGCTACAAAGGGAAAGCCATGTTTGCGACATAAGAAAATAAAAGAGACCAATCCGCCCCAGCCCATGGCGAGGAAGCTGCCAAGTTCGAGCGAGGGTGGAAAGCGATCTGCAAACACGCTCTTGAAGACGATACCGGTCGTTGCGAGTGTCCACACCGCCAGCAATGGCCACCAGCGCGCTGCGCCACGGAACAGGATCGTGTGCACTGGCGTGATCGTTCCGGCAATAAGCACGAACACACCACACACATCCAGCAGACGCATGACGTCACGCACGGGCCCCGGCGCCAGCAGGTGATAGACGCCACTCATCGACAACAGGAAGATCGTCGACAACGTCATGATGGTAAGGCTTACCGCGCTGCCAATGCTTCGACGCCCTTTTCGGATCAGTAGGCAGCCCAGCACGACGAAAACGGGTATGGCCCCCAGGTGCGTGAGGCAGCTGAACGGCTCGCGAAATCCGGGAATCGCGTAAACGGCGATTTCATTCATGGTGAATTTGGGCGGCTGCCGATCATTTGCCGCTGGCGGCCAGTTGATTCAAGATCTCGATCCCGCGATCGATCGTCTCATCCGTTGCAGCAAACGAGATGCGAAAGTGGGTGTCTTTTTCACTGAAAATATTGCCAGGAATGACCAGCAAGTTGTTCTCGATGCACCGCGTCACAAAGTCGCCGCCCGTTCCGAAGGGAGCCTTGGGGTAGACGTAAAACGCACCGCCCGGCTTGGCGATTTCAAAATTGTCGCTCAGTCCGTTCACAAGCCGGTCTCGTTTTTGCTTGTACGAATCGGAATAGGCGGTCGTTTCCACTTCCAAGGCAGCGATGCTGGCCCATTGAGCCGGCTGAGGCGAGCAGACGAACGAGTACTGCTGCAGCTTGACCATCGTGTTGATGATTTCTGACGGTCCATGCGTAAAGCCAACACGCCAGCCGGTCATGGCGTGGCTTTTCGAAAACCCGTCGATCACAATCGTCTGATCATTGAATTTGGCAGGCGAAACAAATTCGTCATCAAAACAGAAGCAGCTGTAGATCTCATCGGAAAGGAGCGCGACGTTGCGTTCGGCGGCCAATTCGGCAATCGCTTTGCAGGTGGCCTCATCCATCACAGCGCCGGTCGGATTGGACGGGCTATTGGTCAAGATCATCTTCGTCTTCGGTGTGATCGCGGCGGCGACCTTGGCCACATCGATTTGAAAATCGGGATAAGTATCAATGACCACCGCGACTCCGCCCACCAATTCGATCAGTGGTTTGTACATCACGAAATAGGGATCGAAAATGATGACTTCGTCACCTGCATTCACCAACGAGAGCATCGCCAAGACGAGTGAGCCGCTGGTACCGGAACTGACAAACGTCGTTCGGTCCGAATGCCCGTACTGCGCATCCATGCGGCCTTGCAGTTTGTCTCGCAGTTCGGTGATTCCGCCAGTCAAGGCGTAGCCATTCTTGCCACCGTTAATCGCATCGATGCAGGCCTGCTTGACCTCTTGTGGCACATCGTAATCGGGTTGTCCGATCGACAGATTGACCGGATCTTTAAGCGTGGCGGCCAGATCGAACACTTTACGAATGCCGCTACTATCAATAGCGCCCGTGCGGTCGGCGATCCAAGACGATGACATGCGATTTCTCCAACATGGTTAAGTGCTGCCACACTTGTGGCGCATTTGGTATCAAGCGGCGATTGCTGGGTTCGTAAAAAGTCCGCGGGGCTTCCGCCGAACGTTCCATGCCAGATCAATCGCAAAGTCGGTATTAAGGTCTGAAGAGGTTTCTAGCGTAAAGTCGTCTTTCGAGAAACGGAAGGCGGCTACTCGGCGGTTAATCGGCTGCTACTCGGTGGGGGCCGGGAGCCGTTTCAGAAATTGAAGTGTTTTGACAGCCGACCGATAGGGCTGACTCGATTTGGCTTGAACCGGTGTTGTAAATTTCAGGGGGCGTCGATTTGCCGGTCGGATCACTGGTTCTGCGGGCCGTGGTTCGGTGTAGTTCAACTTCCGGAAGACGTTGGGGGCTTGAATCAGCTCGATCGGATCAGACGTGCGGTCGGTCGTTTCGAGACTGTTTTGCAAATCTTCGATGGCGCGGAGCGTTCGCTTTTCTGATGCGGGGATCTTCTTGGGCTCGAACGTCGGTTTTTGTTTGTCGCCCGGAGGCAACTCGCCGGGCGAACGAGGCGTTTTCTTGTCCGCATCGGCCGGCAATTCGGCCGGTTTCGCTTCCTGTTCGAGTAAGTCGTTCAACAACTCTTTGTAAGCGTTGGGCTCCTTGCTCTTTTTGTTGCCCGGTTTCCCGAGGGCAGAATCCTGTAGGTTAAACGCTTCTTCCGCCGGTTTGGTGCCCGCTTCATATCGCGGCGCGTTGGGTTGCACTGGCGTCCGCTGGGGATAGCAATCGCATTCGCTGTTGTAGCAGTTGCCAAACGGCGCCAGCGATTGGTAGCCTTCCTCGTCGAAGATGATGCCATGTCGCCCAAGAATGACTCCTGTCTGTCGCTCCAGGTTGGCGATTTCCGCATTGTAGCGCGTCAGTGCCTGGGCTTCGCTGCTGACCGAATTGCCCCAGTCGGTGACGGCTTGTAACACGTCCAGGTAAACCAATGGCTCGTCGGGCAATCCGCCGACGCGGACCACTTCGAAGCGACGATCAAGGTTTGTTTTCGATGCTTCGCGGACTTTTTGGAACGCCTCGTATTGTTGATAGAAACTTTCCAGGGAACGAATGCTCTGCGCCAGCGAATGCGTCGCGGCGTGTAGGTCTTGCCGCAGGTTGGCTCTTTCGCGGGCGAGCGAAAGTTGTTGTTCACGCAGCGCGGCGCGGGCGGCTCGCTGCCCCAAAGGCGTACGCAACTGCAAGCCGATTTGGACGTTTGTCGCCTGGAACGCGTCGGACCGAACCGTGCCGATGGGCGTGTTTCTGGCTGCCAGTCCGCTCACGCCTGCCGTGCCGACGGCGTCGAGTTGGGGGAGTGTGTTGTTGCAATTGACTATCAGCTGTTGCTGAATCGCTTCGATCGATAGTTTGCGTTCGATGATATTGGGGCGTTGTTCCGACGCGGTCGCAACGAGTTGGTCCCATTCGGTATCGATCCGTTGACGGACAGGAGGGGTGACCGGCACGATGCGCATGTTGGGGACGGGAGGAAGCCCCATCACATTGAAAAAGGCGGCCTCCAGATCGAGCAGCTGTGCCTCGGTCGTGATGAGGTTGGCCCGGAATTGTTCGAGAGAGACTTTCGCTTGCGCCGTATCGCCCAGATCGGCCAATTCGACGCGTCGCTGAGCATCCAGCCGCTTGAAAGCGTATTCCAGTTGAGCCACCTGTTGCTGCCGCGCCCAGAGCTCAACTCGCGCCTGGACCAACGACCAGTAACCATCCACAACACTGCGCACGAGCTCCTGCACGCTGTCCTTCAATTGATAGAAGGATCGTTCGGTATTGATGCGCGCAATAACAATGGGGGCCAAATTGACACAGGTTCCTCGGCCACGGAGAAGCGGATGCGTGTAGCCAAACGTGAGGTCGGAAGCGTTTTGAGGATTGAATAGCCGGCCATTGTTCCTGCTTGAATTCGTATTGAACGAGAGACTTTTCGTGCCACCCCGGGCGGTCATTTGCGTTAAGCCCGCGTCAAAATTGAACTGGCGGTTGTCGCCCGTCACGACTTCGGCGCCGGTGATCGTCGGCGGGGTCATGCCGTCGTCCAACGGGTTAACGAAAAGCTGCTCCGTTCGTGAAAAACCATTCGGGCTGCCCGCACCGGTTTGCAGTACCGGATCGAATTGGGCCCGCTGGGCATCGATATTGGTGTTGGCAATCGCCGGATCGTAAATGGTTCGGCCGCTGGATGTCGCGGTCGTACCCGAAAGGATGCGGATCACCTCGGCATTGGCCAACGCCACCTGAATCGCCTCATCGAGCGACAGGTGATAGATTTCGAACGTCTGTTCAAGTTCGGAGATCGTTTTAGGACGGCCCAAGTTGGGCACTTCGGCGGGAGAAAGACCCTCCGGAGGGCGAATGTCGAGACAATGCTGCTCGGGGAAGATGCAGCGTTCCTCCTCGCACGGTTGAGCCGCCACTTGCGACGCGCCGCCCAGCCAAACCGCTATGAGCAGGCATGCTAGCGATGCAGGACGAATGAGAAACGACGCATTGAAGATAAGGCAACGGACCATATCGTCTGACATCGTCAGACTTTGCCTAACCGTTAAAGTTTATTCGGGCGAACTCTCAAAAGCCTCGATTTTTGAGTGATCCCTCACAGCTTGGATAGCTTGGGCGAAATCAGATGTGTCTTCGACGATGAGACCGTCTCGCATAACGACCATCCGTTTTGAATGCTGAGCCACCTCGCTGTCATGCGTGACGACGATCAGCGTGAGGCCGCCTTCGTTCAGCTCGCGGAATAACGCCATGACTTCTTTGCTAGTACGCGTGTCCAAGTTTCCGGTCGGCTCATCCGCCATCAAGATCTTCGGATCGGTGATCAGGCTACGGGCGATGGCCACGCGCTGTTGTTGGCCCCCTGATAGCTGCCCCGGGTGATGATCCATCCGATCGCCCAGACCGACTCGTTCCAGCATGGCAATCGCCCGTTTGCGACGTTCCTTGCTGCCGACGTTCTTGGCATAGAGCAACGGCAGTTCGACATTCTCGATAGCGCTGGTTCGATTCAGGAGGTTAAAGCTCTGAAACACAAACCCGATGTAGCGGTTGCGAATCTGGGCGCGGCGGTCCCGTGTGAGTTTTGCGACTTCTTCGCCATTTAGGCGGTAACTGCCAGAAGTGGGCCGATCGAGGCAGCCGAGCGTATTCATCAACGTCGATTTGCCCGATCCGGACGGACCCATCAGCGATACATATTCGCCTTCGTCGACAGACAGTGTCGCACCACGCAAAGCATGAACCTGGATTTCACCCAGGTCATACATCTTCTTGATGTCTTTCAGTTCTACAAGAGCCATGCTTTCATGATACTCGCGATCGGTCGCGTCATCGACGAGCCTGCGGAGTTCTCGTCAACTTACTTATTTGATTTGCAGCAGGCGCCAAAGCGTCCTGGAATGGGCCTAATATCGGAGTGCCGCCTTCCCGCTGTCTTCCCGCCGCCTGCCCAGCAGCGGGGCCCGGCAAATGCCGCTACACTGACGCCCATGAATGCTCGCCATGATAAGCCGTTGAAACGGCACGATGTTTCCGCCGACTTGACTACCGAATCGTGTGATGATGGCTCACGCGATCCCGCTTTCGATTTCAGCGGTTGTGATGAGCAGTAGTGTCGACCCATCTGAAACGCCGGAACAGACGCGGCATCGTTTCCTGGGCGTCGTCGCACTGGTCGGCTTGATCGTCTGCTGGAGCTTCGTGCCGGTCTTCTTGCGTGGTCTGAAGGACTCGCTCGATCCGTGGACGGCAAACGGTTTGCGATATCCGTTGTCTGCTCTGTTTTACTGGCCAGTTCTGTGGATCGCCTATCGACGAGGAAGCATCACCGGCAAGTTGTGCGTCGCCTGTTTGGTGCCGGCCCTTTTCTCGACGCTGGGGCAGGTATTTTGGGCGACGTCGCATTACCATCTCCAGGCGAGTCAGATTGGGTTCCTTGTCCGGGCGAACATGGTCGTCGTGATCGTTGGGTCGATGTTGTTGTTTGCGGACGAGCGGCGTTTGCTCGGCATGCCTCGATTTTACGTCGGACTGGTCCTGTCGATTGGCGGCTTCATTGGACTTGCGATGAACCGTGAGCAGACGGTGATCGGTGGAGATCAGTTGGGGCTGGCGATCATCTTTTTTTGCTGCCTCTTTTTTGGCGCTTACATCGTGAGTGTCCGCAAGTGTTTGCCGCACGCCGATCCGACTCTTGCTTTCGCGCTGGTCGCGCAGTTTTGTTCGGTTGGACTGCTGATTGGCATGTTTGCGAAAGGCGATTACTCGGTCGTTGCCACCTTGGATTTACAGGAATGGGCGATGATCGCGGCCTCTTCGGTGTTGGGCATCGCGCTTGGTCATCTGTTGCTGTACGTTTCCGTCCAGCGATTGGGCGCGGCGCTCACCACCAGCTGCCAGTCGTTGACACCATTCCTGACGGCCGTCTTGGCTTTCGTGTTTTTGGGCGAGCGAATGACGCCGCGACAATGGATGTCGGGCGTTGTGATCATCATCGGCGCGCTGATTCTCTTGTCGGTCAAGAACACGATCGCTCAGCCGCCGCAGGAAGCACCTGTCTCGCAAGACTGAAGGGCGAGCCGGCGGATGTCCGGCCTGGACGGGCAACGTCGGTTGGCAGCGGACTGGGCTGTTTCGCCATGAGCCGTTTCGATCGATAGACCCATGGCGCTAACGGGACCGTATGGTCGCTTTTCGCTCGGCCGAAGTAACGTGGAAAATAAACGAGCGACTCGATTCGAACCATCTGGAAAAGAAGACAGAACTCGGGTTCCGCTGCTTTTGCAAAGCACAAGGCGACTTGCGCCTAGTTGGCGATCGGCAGCCATTGCCACAGCTGAACGCAGGCCGGATTTTCCAGTGGAAAGGCATCGGCATCGCCGCCGGCGAGCGCTCGCAGCAGATTCACCGCAGGCTGCGGTTGCTGTCGGGGATGAGCCGCCAAGCCCGTTCCCTCGGCGACCAGCAATAGGCGGGTCTGTTTCTTCGCCGCTGGCCGATCGGTCAAGGGCGTCAGCCCCACGAATTCCAAGCCATTCTGATTCAGCTGGAACCGAAATTCGGACCGATCGAATGTGACCGGTTTGGCTGTTGGCGAATTCAACTGTTCGGACAGACTCGGCGCTAGCCGGACTCCCAGATGAGTCGCAAAGGATCGCAGCAACGCCGCGTCGATCGAGCTGTCCTCCAACATGATGCGGGCCCGCAGTTGCTCCAGACGATTACTCTGAAAAACGGCCTGCTCGATTTGAACCGCGGCGCTGCCATGAATGCATCCGACGAAACGTGAACCGAGCGCTCGATCGACTTCGACGTTGGCCAAGTTGCCCGTGATGTCACCGGTATATATCCCCTGCGACTCGTCAATCCAGGCTACACCCTGAAACGTTAGGTCGGGTCCCCACCGATCTGCCAGTCGACTGTTGGCCAGTAGCAGCGAGCAGGGCAGGGGAGTCGTTCCGGTTTCGATGCGGACGGCGGTACGGATAGCGGCCGACTCGGAAGTCGCCTGGGTTCGGGTTACCTTGATGCGCACCGATTCCACA
Source organism: uncultured Pirellulaceae bacterium (assembly GCA_964480915.1). Taxonomy (GTDB): domain Bacteria; phylum Planctomycetota; class Planctomycetia; order Pirellulales; family Pirellulaceae; genus CAWGCE01. The sequence continues at coordinate 48,565 of CAYZRS010000008.1, forward strand.
GCGTCGCGACTTTGCTTGAACGAGATGTTGGCAACCCGCTCGTTCTGCTGCTGTTTGGCCTCGATCGACAGTTCGCACAGATCGACCTCGCCAGCGTCCGTGACCAGGGTAACTCGATCGGCCATCAGGTAGATCGGGCGGTCCAAGGCGTGTCGTTGTTTGAGGATGCGGTCTTGGAGCAATCCGACGATGGCTCGCATCCGTTCGCCCGAAATCCTCAACGAGTCGAACTGCATACGATTTCCAGATGGCGTCGACTGGAACTGGACTCCATCTGCTTTGACCAGCGGAATTCCCGTTTCCGGATCGAGCAAGCTGACGCGGGCAGTGAGGATCGTCTGCGGGGCGGGCGTCGACAGCGTTTCGATCCGAGTGTCCAAGCCCACCATCGCCGCCAGTTTTTGTTCGGCTCTGACTTCCGTGTGGGACACACGGTGCCAAGTCGCGAAAGCGATCGAACCGAGCAAAGGCATCACGCCCAACAGCAGAAAGAGACTGCGGCAGATCCAGCGTTTCGTGAGTGGATTGAGACGTAGCATCCTTGCTCGTCCTGCTTCGTTGGGATGGGTTAGCGTTGTTGGGCCAGTTCGTGGAACGTTTTCCAGCGGGCTTCGATTTCGGTCAGGCTATCGCCTCCGAACTTCTCGATGAACGCCTTTGCGACTTCAAACGCGACCACATTTTCAATGATCACACTGGCTGCCGACAGCGCGCAAACGTCGCTCCGTTCGTAGGAGGCTTCTTGCGGTTCCTTGGTCTCCATGTTGATCGAAGCCAGCGGTTTGGCGAGCGTGCTGATCGGCTTCATCGCGGCACGGATCACCAGCGGTTGGCCATTCGTCATACCGGCTTCCAAGCCGCCGGCGTTGTTCGACGGTCTTGCGTAACCGAGTGTTGGTCCGCTTTGCTGGGCTGCGTCGAAGTGGATCGGGTCATGGACTTGCGAACCGGGAAGGCGCGCCGCCTGAAAGCCCATGCCGATTTCGACACCTTTGATCGCTTGCACGGCCATGACTGCTTGTGCGAGTCGGCCGTCTAGTTTTTGGTCCCATTGGGCATGAGTTCCCAAGCCGAATGGCAGGCCTTCGACGCGGACCTCAACGATGCCGCCCAGCGTGTCGCCACTCTTGCCCGTCTTGTCGACCAATTCTCGAAACTGTTCGTCGAGATCGGGACGGAGCGAATAGATGATGCTCTCGTCGCGGGCCGCTTGGTGGTTCTGGAGCGAATCGGTTTTCGGATCGGCCGCGATGCCACCCAATTCGACGACGTAGCCCAGGGCATGAATGTCGAAGTGTGACAGTAACTGCCTGCAGAGCGCTCCCGCCGCGACTCGCACAGCCGTTTCTCGCGCACTGGCTCTTTCGAGGACACCCCGAATCGAACCCAGGTATTTGATGGCTCCGGTCAAGTCGCCGTGCCCTGGCCGTGGCCGCGGCAAGTCGTCCAGACGCTCGAGCTTATAATCTTTATTGATGACTTGCAGGGCGACCGGTCCGCCCAACGTCTGCCCCTTCCAAACGCCCGTGAGAACATCGACTTTGTCGGTCTCGATCCGTTGGCGGCCTCCGCGGCCATAGCCACCTTGGCGACGTGCCAATTCCCGGTCGATCCAATCGGTGTCGATCGTCAGTCCAGCCGGGAAGCCGTCGACAATGGTTAACAACGTTTTGCCGTGCGATTCGCCGGCGGTCCAATAACGCAGCATGATTCTTGTACAGATGAGATTTCGCTGTCAGCACGTCGTTCGCTGCGACGTGGTCAGAGCGGGGATGTCCGGTTCTATGGTAGACCTGCGGGAAAACAGGCGATAGGGCTTTCGACGGCCCCATCAGTCGGCCGCGAGCGGGGCGACTGATTGTGGTTTGTCGGGACGACTTCAAAACGCTTCCCATCGCGGAATTCCTGGGCGTGACGCTATAGTGGGCACCACGAATTACGATTCGCCGAAGCGAGTTGTGAAGTGCCCAATGCGGAATGGAGAGAGGACGGCTCGCTAGCATGAAGCCATTTGTCGTTCGTCACTGGTTCCTCTTCGGCCTGCTATTGGCCTTCGTCACGGGCGCCATTTTTTCAGAGCAGCTTGGTTGGTTCTCGCAACTGACGACGCTTCACAAGTGCATCGTTGCGAGCGTGATGCTGTTGACGACGTTACCGGTCGACTTTCAAACGATTCGCAATACGGTGGCTCGACCCGCGCCGGCATTCGTGGCGATGGCGATGGCGTACGTGTTTGTGCCGCTACTCTCCTGGCCCATTGCCCGGTGGTTGTTTGCTCCCGATTTGGCGATGGGGATCATGGTGGCAGCGGTGACGCCGACAACGCTTGCGACCGGTGCCGTCTGGACGCGGCGGGCCGAAGGTAACGACGTGATTCCGATCATGGTCACGTTGCTGACAAATTTGACCTGCTTCGTGGTGGCACCGTTTTGGCTGTGGCTGACGATGAGTCGTTCGACATCATTCGATTTGCCGGTCGGCGATACCATGCAAAAGCTGTTCTTAATTGTGGTCTTGCCGATGGTGCTGGGGCAATTGGTACGGCGGCAAGGAAACATGGCCGCTTGGTCGACCGAGAACAAGCGACATCTGTCGACGATTTCATTGTGCGGGATCTTGCTGATCGTGCTCGTCGGAGCGGTCCAGTGCGGGCATCGATTTCGTGTCGAATCGATTTCGCCTTGGGAGCGAGGGGGCGAGTTCTTGATGATGTTAATCGCGGTGGCCGTGATTCACATCGTCGCACTCGTGGTGGCGTGGCAGGCGGCCATGGTCTGTGGATTCGCGCGGGCTGACGCGATTGGTGTCGCCTTTGCCGGCAGTCAGAAAACGCTGATGGTCGGATTGCAGTTAGCGCTGCTGGTCGGAGGCGGACTGGCGATCATGCCGCTGTTCACCTACCACTTTTTCCAACTTGTGTTTGACACGTTCGTTGCCGATTACTGGCGCGAGTCGGCTCCTTCAGAAGAAGAGGCGAATGTCGATTGAGCCGATACCTGGGCCGGCAACTTCATCGTGCACCCATAAGAAACTGCCCGGCGGATACCGCCGGGCAGTCAGGTGTTATCGTGGATCCTAGCAACAATGTCGGACGTCGCCCGAACGTCGTCCTAACGTCGGCGCGCAACGATCCAGCCGAGTCCCAGCAGCAGCCAGACGCCGGTTGCCGGCTCAGGCACCGCGTTGTAGACGAGCGTGGCTCGTACAAAATCTTCTGGTTGATCGACAAAGAAGCCGACGCTGGACGAGTTTTGCAGCGTCATCGTGACCGAACCGTCGCCGGTGATCAGCAACAAGTCGGCTCCACTCACCTGGTAGCTTTGCGAAGCGGCGTTTTGAAAGAGATCGGTGCCGATGGAGGCGCCGCGGGACGGATCGAAGGCGAAATCGACAAAAAAGCCATCGATATCGATGTCGAGAATCTCCGTGCTGGGAGGCGTCGGGCTGTAATCGCCGAGTGCTTCGATCAGCAGCGCTCCCGGGCTCCCGTCGCTCACTCCAACGTTGTCAAAGGAGAATACGAACGTCTGCCCCGATTCGGTGATGCTGGCAGAATCGGAAAGGATATCGCCAGAGGCGAGCGAAGCATACGCCGTGAGAATCGCCAGCGAAATGGCGGCCAAGGAGGTCTTTGGTGTGGTCTTCTTCATGAGTTCTTGCCCTTAAGAATTCAGAGTGGTGGATTGGAAACGAAAAAAACCTTTTGGGATCCGTGGTGGTCCCACGAATCTCAAAAGGCTTTTTGAGGTGTTTTGCGTTGGCGGTCGTGCTTAGGTGAGGACGGATTAGAGATGAATGATGGAAATTGGTCGGAGCAACCCGGGCCGCTGTTACCGGAGCTACCCTGATCGCTCCTTCGATTTTAGTGTCGCAAATCACGGATTTCAATCGTTTTCGCGTCGGTTGATCAGATGTCGGCTCAGTGTTACAATCTTCAGATTACAAATCGCGGAAAATCGCCCTGTAGGGCCCAACGGGTTGCATTGCCATGAAGAAAGAGATTCATCCTGACTACGTAGATACCACGGTCACCTGTGGTTGTGGCACCACGTTTCAAACTCGTAGCACGCGACCGGAATTGAAAGTCGACATTTGCAGTGCTTGCCATCCATTCTACACCGGCAAGCTGAAATTCGTGGATACCGCCGGTCGAATTGAAAAGTTCCAAAACAAGTTTGCTGCCGGAAACTACGCCAGCCTTCAGTCGAAAAAGAAGAAGGCCAAGAAGTAGCCAGCTTCTGGCGGTCAGGCTCGGTCGCGAGCCGACTGCGTTTCTTGTTTCGTACCTCGCCGACGGTTATGACCGATTGTTCACCGCACGGCATTCGTACGAATATTGTGCAGGGAATACGTGGCCGAGCAGTGCTCTCTGTGTTCCATGAGACTCCGTGGTAGAATCCGGCCCTGTCGCTCCCCGGAGTGACTTCCCCGCAATCCCTGAGGAAACTCGTCGCCATGCGCGAAATGTTGGATGAGAAACTGGCTCGGTTCGAGGACCTGGAACGGCAGATGTCCGATCCGGAAGTCCAAGGCAACTCGCACAAAATGGCGGCCGTCGCGCGCGAGCACGGTTCGCTGATGAAGCTGGCGACCAAGTATCGAAACTTCCGACAGATCAACGAACAGATCGCGGAAACCAACGAGATGATCCAGGGCGACGATCCGGAAATGAAAGAGCTGGCCGAAGCCGAGTTGCCAGAACTCAAGCAGCAGCGCGAGGCGGCTTGGACCGACCTGCTGGACCTCACCGTCGGCGGTGAAGATGCGACTCGGGCGCGAGTCGTTATGGAAATTCGCGCCGGCACCGGCGGCGACGAGGCGGCTCTGTTCGCACGCGACCTTTTCAACATGTACAAGAAGCATGCCGAAACGAAGAGTTGGAAGATCGAGATCATGGACGCCAGCACGACCGAGTTGGGCGGCTTCAAAGAACTGATCATCGGCATCGGCGGCGAAGGGGTATTTCGTGAGCTGCAGTATGAAAGCGGCGGGCACCGCGTCCAACGCGTGCCGGAGACGGAAACCAAAGGTCGTGTCCACACATCGGCTGCTACCGTCGCCGTGTTGCCAGAGCCCGACGACGTGGAAATCGAGCTGAAGCAGGACGATTACCGATTAGACAAGTTCTGTGCCAGTGGTCCCGGTGGTCAGCACGTGAACCGCACCGAATCGGCCGTGCGATTGACTCACCATGAAACCGGGATCGTCGTGCAGTGCCAGGATGAAAAGAGTCAGCATAAGAATCTGGCCCGCGCGCTGCGGGTTTTGAAGACTCGGCTCTATGAGCGCAAACAGCAGGAAGAGCACGAGAAGCGGGCCGACCAGCGCCGGACTCTCGTCGGTTCGGGCGATCGCAGCCAGCGCATTCGCACCTACAATTTCCCAGAAAATCGGCTCACCGATCACCGCATCAATTTCACGCTCTACAAACTCGATCAAATCATCGCCGGCGACCTCCAACCGGTCAGCGACGCGCTCCTGGAACACGATCGCGAAGAACTGCGCAGTTCGATGGACATCGACGGCGACGTCTAAAGCCGTTTCGCACGGCCGTTTGCAAGTCACGAAGGCGTCGCGTTCGATTCACCCTTGCTGCTGCCGGTTGCTGGCAGCGTTATCATCGGGCCCCGATCCAAAGGACCATCGTCATGTCGATCACCATTCGTCCCGCCAGCCTCGAAGACGCGGGAAAGATCGCCGATTTTCAAGTCGCGATGGCGTGGGAGACGGAAGAGAAGAAGCTCGATCCCCAGCTCGTTAACACCGCGGTGCGGACCGTCTTTGCCGATACGAGCAAAGGCTTTTATCTCGTCGGAGACGCCGATGGGGAAGTCGTTTCCTCGCTATTGATCACGTACGAATGGTCCGACTGGCGGAATTGCGACATGTGGTACATCCAGTCGGTCTACGTGGCGAGCCAGTTCCGCGGCCAGGGTGCTTTCAAGAAGATGTACCAACGCGTGTTGGATTTGGCCCAAGAACAAGGCGCCGCCTATGTCCGGCTGTATGTGGAAGTCGATAACGAGAAGGCGCAAAAAGCGTACGAATCGCTCGGCATGAAACGGATGCCGTACTACATGTACGATGTGAAGACTTAATGGCGAGCGAAACGCCGTTCGCCTCCCATCAATGCTCGACCCCGCTCGTTTAATCGTCTGCCGCAGGCGCACGCGTGTCTCAAAACGTCGCAAATGGATGCCTTCACAGACGCGGGCGGCTACGGCTACCGGTGAAACGATGATCGTGGAAAGGCCGAAGGATTGGCGTCCCGGTTTCGTCCAGAGCTAGGTGGTGAGTTGAGCTGCACCGATCGATTCGCTCCGTCGTCACGCACTCACTGCTGCTGATCTGGCTCTTCTTCATCGCCTTCCTCGTCTTCGCCTATTTTGATGGCAAGAAATGCTCCTTCTTTTTCAGTGTATCCTTCCGGTGTCGCCGTGCTGAAAATTGCCTCATCGATTGGAGCGTCAAATTTAAATTCAGTTTGTTCCAAGCGAGTCGCATAGTTTTCGTCTTGCGAGCTGATGAACGTGTTGACGATCTTGACGGGTAACGTGGTCTGCTTGTCGATCCAGTATGTCCTAGTGATAGTGCCCGACACTATTTCACTCGACGTGCGATAGCCAATCGCCAGCCGGCCAGAGAATTGTTTCGTTCCTATATTTTGTGCCTCTGAAGGAACGTTACGGAATGCTTGGAAGAAATCGACGGCCGGGTCGAAACTCACTGCACGTTCCGAGCGCTTGCCAGTCTTCTGATCGAAGATTATGTGTTTTGTGAATCTACGGACGCTCTTTTGTTGCCTGTTGAAATTAACCGATTCACCGGTCTCCGCGTTGCTTATTGACTCGGTTTCGAATGGGAAGATGCCATCTTTCCGACGCATCGTTTTTCCCTTAATACGTACTCGGCCAATCGTAGGTAGCGACTCGCCTGCCTTTGTTTCTTTCAACATCTGTCGGATGAGACTCAACTTTGATTCGATTTCCGCTTTCTCTTCCGCCGAGGCCGTCGCCAGTGCTTGTTCCAGTTTCGCCACTCGTTTGCGAGCCAGGTCACGGGGCTTTACACCAGGCGGGAACTGCCCATCTTCGACGCCATCCGGCAGGGTCTCAAAACGCCTTTCGATAAACTCCACCGTGCGCACGCGTTCGATTCGTTCCTTCACTTGAGCAAACGCTTGGCTACTGGAACTAGAGCCGATCAAGTTCACCAGTAGCACGATCGAGGCGGCTAGGCAGGTCAGCGCGATGGACCCAACGATGGGCCAGTTGGCACGTCGTTGCGGAGCGGGCGAATTCGCCCCGAGAAGCTCCTCGATATTCACGGGGATCGGCGCGGGATCGGATCGCTGGAAAAGCAATTCAATATCTTTGAAGTCTGAATCTTTCCTGGAGCTCGGTTGTTCGTTCATGATTCGTCCTTCACTGCCCGGTTCATTGTCGGCACCGCGAGTATTGACCTTAACTGAGCGATCGCTTTTTGAAGTTGCGATTGAATTGTTGTATGAGGTTTCTCCAACGTGTTCGCGATTTCTCGGATTGTCAGTTGGTCATCGAAGCGAAGTGATACGAGGACCCTTTGGTCGATCGTCAGTTGCTGCAGCGCACGATGAAGTGCGGCTGCCTCGCCATCGCTGGTCGTATCGGTTGTCACCGACTCTGGTCTTGCGCCGTGTTCTTCTCGTCTCCTGCGCCTTTTCTTGCTTCGCAACAGGGAAATAGATGCGTTGATGACCGCCCGGCGGACCCAGGCCTCTAAGCAATCCATCGGTTCTGGCGGTCGTGATGACTGTCGCCAGAGGTTGGTCAGGACCGTTTGGCGAATCTCTTGGGCATCGGCCATCTGACCGACGATTCGGTAGGCGGTCCGCAGCATGGTGTGTTCGTATCGGCGGACAAATTCCGTGAACGCGTCGGTATCCCGGCTCGCAATCCTCTGGGCGAACGATTCGGGCTGAGATTCCGTCATAGAGATGGTCTCGTTAGGCGAAAGAACAATGCATCCGACGAAGAGGATGACGCCGCCCAATGGAGACTGTACGAAAAAAAATGGCCAGATTTAGAAATTCGTGAATTCAAGGATTCGCGAACATGGCTCGAAACTCGTCCGCTTTCTGCTGGGGCATCGTGTCGAGCAGCGGTCGCATCGTGTAGTTGCCGTACATCTTGCCGTCGCGAATATACATCCAGTCGGAAATGTCGGTTTTGCCCAGCGTCCATGGTTGGCCGAGCTTCACATTCGATACGATGCCCGGATCGTTGCCAATGGTTCCCGAGAACTGTCCATCTTGGTAAGTGACGTCGACCAGCCAGAAGTGCTCGGTATTTTCGCCGTCTGTAATAGGCGCTTTGACGCCGTAGTTCTCGGAATCTCCGGCCGTGAGTTCTGCAATGAACTCGTCGACCTCACGGATCGCACGGGCGGTTGCTGCTGCCATCTCGGCTTCATCATAGCCGCCGGTTGCCAACGTGTCGGGTTGCTGGGAGCAGCCGGCGAAGGCTAAGACAATCAGGCAGACGGTTGGCAGGATCGCTTTCATGATGCATCTATTCCCAGGAGTTGAAGGTGCCGAACATCTGGAGATCATGCTATCGCTGGGATCGCCGCTTTGCAATTAGAGCCAACGCTGACGACTCAAGAAAGGAAGTTGGTGCGAAGGGTGCTTTCGCAGACGCAAGTATGGTGTCTTCGAGTTGGTCGATCAACAGAAAGCCCACGACGGCCAGCGCCTGTCGTGGGCCTTGTTCTGAAATCGGTCGATTCGCACAACAATCAGCGACGACGTCGGCCAATCGCCATGAGGACCGCAAGAAAGCCAGTCAATGTGATCAGCGGTCCGACCGGTTCTGGAACCGCTTGAATTCCGACTCGATCCAAATCAAATCGGAACGAGTCAGCCAGTCCGGCCACTGCGGCAGGAACGGAGACTCCCACTTGGACTTTGCCAATGTTACTGAAGATCGTGTCAAAATCGCTGCCTTCGTATGTCACGAATGGGCCAAACGGCACCATGCCATCGACAATATCAACCGAAAGTTCCGTCCAGACGCCCGGTAGCACGGGAACGAACTCGGGCGCTGTCGCGCCGGGGAAATTGAATGGTGAAGCAAATCTGGCGAAGAAATTGATCGGAACTGGTGCGCCGGTGCTGGGATCGAACGTGTCATGTCGCACCCAATAGGAAAACTGGTCGACGCCTTCGGTGATCCAATTTCCAACAAACGCATTTCCGCTCGAGCTAAAGTTATTGTCGCCTCGGAAAATCACGGGACCCTGATCGTCCGGACTGAGGTTTGCGAAACTGAGCTCATCCGAGACGTAACCGTTGCCGTCCGGTCCGCCGCTGGCGAAAAAATCGAGTCCCGGAAGGCCGGCTGCGGTCACCCAGTTAGCATCCGAGGCGGCAAAGTCCTCTTCGAAGGGGACGGTGGCGGCGAAGCTGGTGGCAGCCAGCAGGACGGAAATCGTAACGCAACGGATCAATATCATTGAGACTCTTCCTAATCATCTGAAGCACCCTGGGCACTAACCGGCGGACCGCTAGGATGTTTGCATACGCTGTTATTTGACGGGGAAAATAGACCACTTGACTTGAGACTGAATCTCAATATCATTCGGATTCTAGTGGTGACCGAAATTATGTCAATCGTTACTTCGGAAATGGAGAAGGATTTTAGATGAGCTTCAACAATGGTTCTCTCGTGAGCCAAATGTTGTTGATTGTCTTGTTGTTTTTGGGCAGCGTGGAAGCCCAGTTCATTCAACTCGAAGATCTTGAACCCAGTTTTGACCGCTGGGTTTACAACAATAACGCGACACCAGGCACGCGAATCTACGGCAGTACGTTTTCTAATAACGAGGAAACTGCCGACGATCGATTTGCGCAAATTGTCATTGGGTACGAGACGTCAGCGCTTGTGCCCACAGGCTTGGCGTCGGCGGCTTACCAAATTCAATCGGCCAGTCTTGTCGCGACGACACGGTTTGGCGATTCGTTCGACTACGATCCGACTTACGACACCTACCAGTCGTATCTCGATCCAACAGACGCTTCGTATGTTGCCGATACCGACACTGGGCGTCCAGTCGAACTGTTCGGCGTTGATGTGCGCAATGATTTTACGGGAATCGGATTTGGTCCAGCCGATGATACGGACACCATCTTCCAGGAAACGGAGGCGATGGGCTCGGAGCTAATTGGCGAGCGTAACGTCTACGCTAGTGATGGCAGTGTGGATGTGTCGAACAACGTAGGCGATCGGTTTGAGGTGTCGCCCTGGGCTGTAGGAAACGCCGGCCTGATGCCTGGGGTGTCAGTTCCAGCAAACACTCAATTCACGTTCGACGTGGACTTGAGCAATCCTGCGGTCGTTTCTTATCTGCAGGATTCATTGAGTTCGGGAGGTCTCTTTCTATCGCTTAGTTCGTTGCACAGCGCTCAGCAACAGGTGATCGATGAAATTGCCACGTTTTGGCACCGCGAATCGGGCGCCTTCGGGCAGGCGGCGCTGCTGAATTTAGATGTAACCATCGTCGATGTCGTGACGGGCGACTTTGACGCCGACGGTCAATTTGATTGCGAGGACGTCGACGCATTGGTGGGCGAGATCGTCGCTGGCACACATGCTGCCAGTTTTGATTTGACCGGTGACGGGCTCGTCGAGTCGGCCGATCTGGCGGCCTGGCTGGCCGAAGCGGGGTCCAACAATCTTCCCAGTGGAAATGCCTACTTGGTGGGCGATGCGAATCTGGACGGCGCCGTGGATGGCCAAGATTTTGTGGCATGGAACAACCACAAATTCAGCAACGTCCCTGAGTACTGTGCGGGTGATTTTGACGCCGATGGTGTCGTCAACGGTGCAGATTTCGTGCTGTGGAATACTCGGAAATTCACGTCGGCCGACATCGTTGCGGTCCCCGAATCGACATCACCATGGGCCCTCATGTTGATCTTTCTGTCGGGTGGTTGCTTGTCACGAGCCAAGCAAAAACGGCCTCCAGTGCACCGGCGGCAGCGCGGGTTCACGCTGGTGGAACTGTTGGTGGTGATCGCCATTGTGGCGATCTTGGTTTCACTGTTGCTGCCGGCTGTCAATTCGGCGCGAGAAGCGGCCCGGCGGACTCAGTGTCTGAACAACCTGAAACAGATCGGTCTCGCGACGCACGGTTACAACTCGGCCATGAATCACTTGCCGCCCCCGAACGCTGGGAGCAGTCAATTCGATGAATTCGGCAGCACGTTGGTGATGCTCTTGCCGTTTCTGGAAGAATCGGCAATCGCGCAAAATTATGACTTTGGCAGATCGGTGGACGACGAAGCAAACATCGAGTGGACGGAACAGTCACTCGCCGTTTATCGTTGTCCATCGATGAGCCTGCGGCGTCCGGTGCCGATGCGTGAATGTGGCGAATCGCTCGGCCCTGGCAGCTACATCATTTCGACCCGTACGCGTTACAACCCTTTCGCACCGCTGGACGGTCCGTTTCGAAAGCCGCTACCGGGTAAGAAATATAACCTGGGCATGCGTCATATTAAGGACGGAACGAGCCATACGCTGTGGGTTGGCGAGATCAATTACGGGCATTCCGACTATCTTTGGTCTGACTGTTCGGCTGCCGGTAGTAAGTGGGGCGATATGACATGGGCCCACGGCTATTGGGCGGAAGGTTGGGGTCATATCAGCAGTGATATACCGACGCTCTTCAACAACTCAGACGACTATCTGGCGCCAGACAGTCGCAAGGTTTTTCGTAGCGACCATTCCGGCGGCGTGAATTTCGTTCGCCTGGATGGTTCGGTAACGTTCCTCACAACCGAATCGGATGCGGAAGTTCGTTCCGCACTGGTGACTCGAGCCGGTGGCGAGACAATTAACAACTAGCAGCGGCAACGCGCAAGCAATTTCGGAGACTCACGTATGTTAAACCACTTCGCAAAGCCACAATTTTTGGCATGTGCCTTGATTGTGGCCCTCGGGCAAACTGCCGGGGCTCATTTTGTCTGGTTGAAACTGGATGCGCAGGCCGAACAGCCGACCGCAGAACTTTTCTTCTCGGAAGCTGGCGATATCCCAGGTGAAAAAATTCCGGGTGGCGTGGGAGAGGCCGAAGTCTGGCTCGTCGTTCCCGGCCAGGAGCGGGCGAAGCTGGAATTGACCAAATTGGAAGCAGAAAACGGCGACGTCAGTCTCCACGCTCCAATATCCAAATGCGATGCCTGTGCGATCGAAACCGAATGCACTTACGGTCTCTACCACGGAATCTTGCTGACTTACTATTCACGTTCGCTGCACGCGAGTTCGGCCGAAGACCTATCGAGCGTTGCCGATTCGAATTTGAAATTGGACATCATTCCCGAATTGGTCGACGCGGGCATGAAACTGAAGGTCACTTGGAATGGCGAGCCGGTTGTGGATGCCCCTTTCGCCATCGTGACCCCGGGTGGTGACGAAGTGGATGAAAAGACGGACGGCGAGGGAATGGTTGTTGTGTCAGAGCGAGAAGCGGGGCTGTACAGTTTTCGCACGAATCACAATTTGAAGGATGTTGCCGGCGAGTATCAGGGCGAAGCATTCACCGAACAGCATCACTACGCCACGTTGACGTATGAGGCGCCGGCGGCAGGTCCCGGCGCCGAGCCGCTGAAAAAAGTGGCGGAAAAACCGACCGAAGACGCGAGCGCTTCTCGTTTTACTCCCTTGCCTGAAGGAGTTGCCAGTTTTGGTGGGGCTGTGAGTGAAGGGCGGCTTTATGTCTACAGCGGCCACATTGGTCGCGCGCATGATCACAGTTCTGACAATCTCTCGCAGAATTTCCGTCGGCTTGATCTGAGCTCCAAAGAGCCTTGGGAATCGCTCCCCATGGAGACTCCATTGCAGGGCTTGGCACTGGTTGCACACGATGGGCTGCTTTACCGAATTGGTGGCATGCAGGCTTTTAATGCACCGGGCAAAGACGAGGTGTTGAAATCGGTCGCCGAATTCTCATGCTTCGATCCCACCACCAAGGAATGGACGCGGATGGCCGATTTACCCGGCGGTCGATCGTCGCACGATGCGGTTGTCGTGGGCGATTCGATTTACGTTGTCGGTGGCTGGCGACTGGACGGCACGGGTGATGAAGGTGAGTGGTACGATTCGGCACTCGTGATCGATCTTAGCGATGACTCGCCTGAGTGGAAAGAATTCAAATGTCCGTTCCGTCGTCGCGCTTTGGCCGCAGGAACTATCCACGGAAAAATCTTCGCCTTAGGCGGGATGAACGAGATGAGTGACATTGATCGTGGCGTTGATATCTACGATCCCAAGACCGATGAGTGGTCAAAAGGGCCCGAGTTGCTGGGCGATGGAATGGACGGGTTTGGTGTTTCGGCTTGGCAGTTTGACGACGAGCTGTTCGTCAGCGGCGCCAGCGGTATCGTGCATCAACTGGCGGGTGATGGTACCACTTGGGTCGAAGTTGCCAAGCTGACGCAAGAGCGTTTCTTTCACCGTTTGTTGCCGCTGAACGGTACCGAGATTCTGGCCGTTGGTGGCGCTTCCAATGCCGGGCATCTGCGTAACCTTGAGGCGTTTCCGGTGGCCATTCCGGCTGTCGCCAGGAAGTAACTTCTGTGCGCTTTGTGTTTCCAGTTCACCACGAGACCCGAATTTAGGAATGTTTGGATGAGTCATCAAAATTCTCTCGCATCACGCTCTCGCTTGATTCGAGGGCGACGTAGCAGTGGTTTTACGTTAGTCGAATTGTTGGTCGTGATCGCGATCATTGCGATTTTGGTGTCCTTGCTGTTGCCGGCTGTGAACTCTGCCAGAGCCGCAGCTCGCCGCGTTTCCTGCTTGAACAAAGTCCGCCAGATTGGGCTCGCGGTCAACAACTACGAATCGGCGAATCGTCGATACCCGCCCAGTTGGAATAGCAGTGGCGGTTGGTCGATTCAGGCTCGGCTCTTGCCGTTTCTGGAAGAACAAGGATTGGAAGCGAAGGTTGACTACAACGACTCCTACGATAACGCAGCGCCGATCAACGGCGCTCCCTTAAGTGCCGTGCGTGTCGGCGCCTACCTTTGTCCTTCCGAGCCGAAGGATGTAACTCGCTTTGATAGTGACGGATCGCCGATCCACTACCCGCTGAACTACGGAATGAATTTGGGGACTTGGTTCGTGTGGGACCCGGCAACCGGAGAGGGGGGACAAGGCGCCTTCTATCCCGACAGTCGTTTGAAGGCCGGCTCGTTCCGGGATGGCTTAAGCAAGACTTTAGCCGCGGCCGAAGTGAAGGCGTACAATCCTTATTTGCGTGATGCAAATCGGAGCGGCGAGCTCGCGTTGCCAGTCAGCGCTGGTGAGCTGACCGACGGCAACTTCAAAGATTCTTCTGGCCACACCGAATGGGTGGACGGTCGTGCTCATCAAACCGGATTCACGAGTGTTTTCACACCCAATTTTGAGCTGCCCTATACCAATGGTGGCACAACCTATGACATTGACTGGACGAATGCACGCGAAGGAAAGCAAGATACGGCTCGCACGTACGCTGCGGTCACCGCCCGCAGTCACCACCCGGGCGTCGTGAACGTTGTCCGGATGGACGCTTCGGCCGGGCCGATCAGTAGCGATGTTGATCCGCAAGTCTGGAGAGCGTCGACAACGCGGAACGGTCAAGAAACCGTGAATGGCCAGTTTTAGTTGGCCACGTCGGCAATGGACAAAAGCGGGTCGGTTGCCGAGCCGAATTGGAAAGTTTGGCGTTCCGCGTCATTCGCCAAAAGCGGAATGGTGGGTTCTTCCGACTGAAGCTGGTACGACGAACGCCAGTTTTGCAGTTTTGAATTGGGCTCGTTGAATTGGACTCGGAATCCGCAGTAAATCTCATTGAACTTGCCAAATGCCGGCGCCGGGTGTTAGCGTAAAAGCATGATGATTCACTTTCGAATTCGCAGGTCGAAACCCGGCAGCTCTGGCTTTACCTTGGTCGAGTTGCTCGTCGTGATTGCGATCATTGCGATCCTTGTCTCCCTGCTGTTGCCGGCTGTGAATTCGGCTCGAGCGGCCGCCCGCCGGATTCAGTGTACGAACAACATTCGTCAGCTGGCTCTAGGTGCACTGAATTACGAAGCGGCTCACCACCGATTGCCACCCAGTACAAATGTCGACCTGTCGGTCACCTCGACGGGTAATAATGGCTCGTGGGGTGTTCACGGACGCATCTTGCCGTACCTGGAACAGAGCGCCCTCTACGCGCTGGTGGATCTGGAAGCGGCTTGGGATTTTCAAGAGGCGGTCGACAATACTCGCGTCTCGGAATTTCAATGTCCGAGTGATCCGGGCGCCGCCCGCGTGCGCGACCCGGGGAATGGAAAGTCGTTTTTGTGGCCCACCACTTATGGATTCAACCTGGGAACATGGTTTGTGTTCGACCCCGAGACGGGGGAGGGCGGGGATGGACCGTTTTATCCCAATAGCCATCTAAAGGTCGGAAAAATCAAGGATGGGCTCAGTAAGACAATCATGGCGGCCGAAGTGAAAGCGTGGCAACCGTACGTTCGTAATGGCGGCCCGTCGCAATTCACGATTCCGAATACCGTGGCCGAGGCGGAATCGGTGATCGCTTCCGGAGGCCAATACAAGAACACCGGCCACACCGAATGGCCCGATGGGCGAGTTCACCACACCGGCTTTACCGCGACGCTCACGCCGAACACTGACGTCTTTTATCATGGGGGTCCGGATGGCAGTGTCATTGCCGATTACAATTCCTGGCAGGAGGGGAAAAATGGCGTGGCCGGCAGCCCGACCTACGCCATTGTGACATCGCGCAGTCACCATCCGGGGATTGTGCTCGTAACGATGCTCGACGGGTCAACTCGGCAAGTGTCCGATTCGATCGAACGACCACTCTGGCGAGCCGCAGCGACACGTGCCGGCAGTGAAGTTGGCGCGTTGGACTGATCGTTCGCGGCAGCCCGATTTGCTTGTTTTCGTCGGAAAAACGGCGCTTCGTTCGCCTCGGTTGAAACCTCAAGGGACGATTTGAGCCGGTTTCATTGCTATCGGAATGGCTCACTCTTCGACGATTTTCGCGGGGCGCGGCTTGTGGTGAGGTGCCCTTCCGTGCTCGGTGCGATAAATTGGAAGCATGAAAATACTAACATGCTTGGCCGCGGTCGCCGTGGCCGCCGTTTTTGGCGGTGATACCTCCGCCGCAGAAGCCGTTTCCATTCGTACGGCTCAGGACGTGATCTCTCACTGGCAGGAAGGTCAGCACCTCTATATCAAAGGTGAGCTGGGAATTTCCGCGAAACAGTTGGACGGCTTGGAAGCGTGGCTCGATGAGAACGGCCCTCACTGGGTCGTTGTGCTCATGCAGGATGCGGACAATGAATCGTACCGAGCCGCCGATGGCCGCACCTACGTAGGGATGGACGCGGTGGAGCATGCACTCGGCTATGGCCTTTCGAATCGTACGGGCTTTGGCGAGTTGCTCGATGCTCGAACCGAAGATTCGGACGGTGCAGTCTTTGTCATCTTCTTGCGAGAACGGAAGTTCAGCTACTTCGCCTCGGACGCGCAAGATCGGCGTCGCTTGGGTGAAGCGCATTGGCAAGGCGAGCTCGACCAGCCAGCATTTCGGGCCATGCGAGGCGGCATGCGAATTCGTGATGCGGTGAAGGATACGGTGACCTCGATCAATCGACGGCTGCAAAGGACGATTGACCAGGAAATTGCTACGGCCAAAAAGGCGGAAGCAGAGCGCGAAGAGGCCTACCAGCAGCTGATGATTCGGATCGCGGCGCTCAGCGAAGAGATTGTCCTTGTCGGTACTCGGGCGGAAGAGTTCCAGGTGAACTACCCGAAGGCGATTGGCGAGTTGACCGAACCTCCTGTTCAGGATTGGAATTCTGAATTGAGTGAACTGGAGGAGCAGATGTCGGACGACACGACCTATCAGGTTTCCCAAGACGTCGCCTCGCTCCATGATCGGGTTGCCGAGTACCTGAACGCTTACGCGCTGGCTGGCGCGTTGGATGACCAAAGTGCGGAACTGGAAAAACGACTGGATGGCATCGCAGTGGCTCATGATGGCGTGGCCAAACCGACCGTCGAGGAGGCTCGTCAATTGCTGTCATCGGCGCGAGAGGAACGCGCCGCTGGGCGGTTTGGTTTTGTGAAACAACTGCGGGCCGCGGCGGAGCTTGCTGGTCGCGGTGACCGCGAAGTTGCGGCGGAGAAGATCAGGTTGGAACGACAGGCTCGGATCCGCAACGTCATGCGGAAAACGGCGGCGGGAACCGGCTTGCTGACGTTGGGCGGATTGGGCGTGTTGGGGTTCGTGCTTAATCGCAAACGGTATCCGACGATGCAACAGGCGAGAGAGATTTTTGCCGAACGCAAGGAATCGGTTGGCGAAGAGGTGCAGAAAGTGTTCCAGCTGTTCGAACGGAGCGGCGAGGTGCTCGGTTCGAAAGAACGGATTACCGATCGTGGCTACGAAGGGCAGACTCGTGAACTAAGCGAAAAGACGTTTGAAAATGTTGACGATTTGATCGTCATGAGTAGCGAAGTCGAGCGCGTGATGGGTGAAGCGGAATCGCTCATTCATCCCAAGAATCCGCTGTCGAAAGCGATCAACGTTTTCAGTGGATCGCGCTACGCACAAGGCATTGAACGGATCAGTGGGAAGCCGCTCGAATTCAGACGGGATAAGGGACTGCCGCTAGCGCTAGAAGAAGACGGCGTTCCGGTGGAAGGGGCGGGTGAGGTCGGCCCCGATGGTCAGCCCCCCGAATCGATTCGGCTCACATTTGAAGATGTATTCGCGCGATTTCACGATCGAAGTGAACGAGCGACCGTGACGCTCGACCGGATTGAAACAAGTTTGCTCGAGGTGAACGATGGGCTCGCGGCGCTGCAGGGCGAGATCGACGCCGCGACGGCCGACGAGCAGCGTCTGGCGGCGCTCGCCGAGGAGAATGACTATTTTCGTGTGCCAGCTTTCTTCGAGGCGTTGATTCCATCGGCTCAAGCCGATTCGGACGAAGCCGATTCCATTTCTGGTAGTGATCCGGTGAAGGCCGTTAGCGAACAGCTTCCGAGCGGTACGCGGAAGGTCACAGAAGCACGCCATCTGGCAAATTCCCTTTTACGCGGTCACGAGCAAGTCTTGCCCCGTTTGCGTCGAGTGGCGCCTCAATTGGAGGCCGCCGGCTACGACGCAACATGGGTCGATGATCGATTGACCGAGATGACCGACCACGCGAATCAACTGTTCGCCAAGGCGGCTGTCGAGAGTGTGGCCGAAGAAGCGGAGGAGTTCGGTCTGGCCGTCGATGCGATGGCCGAGCGCGCCGATCGCTGTCTGGAGATTTCCCAACAGCTTGTTGCCGAATTAGAACCTTCGGTGACCAAACTGGCAGGACGGATTGAAGAGAGTCGACAGGCGATTGGCCAAAGATTGAGTTTGCCGATCCAGCAGGTGCTGCACGAAAAACCGAGGGACCCGGATGACGATCTGGCCGCGGCCCAGCAGCAGGTAGAAGTCATCAAAGCGGCCCTCAACAGTGGCAATGTCGAAGTCGCGAGCGAAGGTGTTTCGAATCTGCAGCGTGAAGTTGATGAAGGCAATCAAACGATCGACGATACGTTGAAGGCGATCGATGAATTTGATTCGGCGTTGCGAACTCGCCAAGAAGAGACGGCCGAAACGCAAGCGAAATTGCCTCCCTATGAATCAAAAGTCGCCAAGCTCGAACAGCAGTTCGTTGCTTCCACACAGCGGCTGCAAACCATCGATCCAACCTTTCCTGACGAAGAGGCAACGATCCATTCGCACCGAGACGCTTGTCGCCAACAGTTGGCCGAATCGGAACGGTTGCTCAAGCTCAGTCGAGAATTTTTTGACAAAGGGCGAGTATTGGAAGCGACGGCGATGTTGGACGCCGTCCATGAAGACGTGCAACTGACGAACCAGATGTTCCTCGATCTGGATGAGCATTCACGCATGCTGGACGAGCTGCTGCGTACGAATGAGGCCGAATTGGCAAAACTGGTTTCGCAAATCGATCGCATGAATGACGATGTTTCCGATCGACGCACGATGCGGCCAACGATGGAATTCTTCCAAGACAAGGTCCAAGCGGTTCAGTTGGTGGCTCACGAGGTCGAATCGCAAAAACATGCGCGGGACCCGATCGCTGTCGCTGCCCAAATCGAAAAATTGACCATCGAGTTCGAGGAAGTGGATGCTCGCGTGGAAGCGGATCGGAATGCTCATGCCGAAGCGAATCGAGCCGTGGACAGTGGCGCGTCGGAGCTGGCGTCCGGACGCCGTTTGGTTCAGCGAGCTCGCCAGGATGGGATTCCCGACAATCGCGCAACGGGAACGCTCGTACAAGACATCGAATCCTTCGATGCCAAGCTGGGCCAAGTCCGCAATCGTCTCGAAGTGCCACACGACGATTGGAAGGAAGTTCACGAGCAAGCGGTCGTCTTCCATTCCCAATTAAGCGAAAGCACCGGAAAACTACGTGGCGAATTGCAACGCGCTTCGGCAGCTGCCGAGACGCTGGAATCGGCTTCGCGAACGGTTTTCGAAGCGGCACGTTGGACTGGCGGCTGGGGAGTGCGAATTTTTGGCTCGCCCGGATCAAAGGAGTTGGAGCGAGCTCGAGCAGCACTCCATCAGGCCGACTACAACGCGACGATCGAATTGAGTCGCGCCGCGTCGATGGTGGCAGGCCATTCGATTCAGAAAGCGCAGCGGGAAGTGGCTCGCCGGCAGCGAGATCAGATGCGACAGGCCGAGAAGCGGCGCCGCCAACGATCGATCAGTATCGGCAGTACCAGCGGTGGGGGAAGGCGGGCGTCAAGTTCCCGTCGCGTCTCCAGCGGGCGCAGTCGATCTCGTTCGAATAACTCTGGCTTCAGCCGATCGGGTTGGTAGGCGGACGTGTCCGATTGGCAATTGGCAATTGGTCTCTGGAGCCAATCACGCTAAAGGGCCTCTTTAGAGCTTCGGTATTTCGCGGCGTGGTTTCGGTTTATCCAACATGCGACGTTGTTCGTCCGCGGGCATCATGTTGTTGTCGCCTGTGCGGCGAATTCGCGGTTGAGGCGGATCGAAATGGGATTCGGACCATTTCCATCCCAGGGGGAATTTGAGTTCTCGTCGAGCCAGGCTGGCCCACGGCGTTTGCGGGTGATCGGTGATGACACGCCGTAGGTAGGTCGTTGCTTTTTCGGCCATCCGTTGCAGTTCGCTGCCCGCTTCGATCGTATCGGAGGGGCGGAGTAGCCAGAGGTTCGTATCTTGCTGTTTCGCTTGGAGTCCACGTTTGGCGTTGGCCAGGATCGCGTTGTAAGACCTGGTGCGAACTAAAGTCGCCATCGTGCGCCCCATCGCTAAATCGAAGCCGGCTTGCCAGCGTGGTTCGGTCTCTTCAGCGCGTCCCTGTTCGCCGCGTTCCAAAATTTCGAACAGTCGTTCCAAGCGTGGTTCCAGTTTTGCAGCCGCCTTTTGACCGTCGGTCAAATTTCTGGCGAACTCTGCTTCACTCGTCGCGAGAAACCGTTGCCGTGGACTGTCCATCGGTTCGATCCAGGACTCTCGCGAGGCTCTCACCAGCGCTTGCCGGCACTCGGAGTCCGTCACTCGTTTCTGATATTCCCTGGCCGCAACATAATCGGGGCGGTAGCGACGCATTGTTTCTTCGTCGAAAAATTGGCGAAAGTGAGCCGCGAAGGCGGACGTGTCGCGGGCTCGTACCAGTTTGTCGGTCCGGCGGTTGGGATGGACGGTGAAGTAGATTCCGCCCGATTGATAGCAAAGGCGAGTCAACGCATAAGGTCCGAAGCCCGAATCGAGTGGCGGTTCATACTCGCGTGCGTCGGCAAACGCCAATTGAATGCGCTCAGGAAGCAACGATTCGGGGCCTTGGTTAACGCGCCCCCATTGCGGCTCCTGATCGAACTGTGGATTCGGATCGATCCACTTCACCATCGTCTCGACCTGACCAAACGGAGCCGGTACTCCGACGACGTAGACGGGAATCGCATAGTTTCGGCAGTCGTTCACCGTCTGGTCGAGCAGGTGCTGATCGTCACCCACCTCGTCGCTGAAAACGATGATGATGACGTTTCGTTTGCTGCGGTAGCCATGATATTCTTCGACGACGCGGTTAATCGCTTCGAAGGTGCGCTCAACGCCGCTCGGGTCTTCTTCGATACCGGCGACAGCAAGCCGGAGTTCTACGGGGTTGGAAGTCGGTTTGGGGGTTCGCAGCGTGACGGTGTTGCCAAAGGCGACGATGGAGGAAAGCAGCGGTTCTTCTTCGAACTTGGAAAAAATGCCGCTGGCCGAAACGTCTCCAATTTGCTCATAGATTGCTTCGAAGCGTTCGGTGACTTCCCGCCGCTGTCGATTCAGACTGCCTGATTGATCAAACAGCCACGCCACGAGTGTCGGACGTTCTTCCATCGAGACCAACAGTTCATGCGTCAGACGGTCGATAGCGCCGCGGGCGCCTTTCATGGACACGCCAGCCTGACCTTTCATGGCGAACGTCTTGCTAAAGTCGGTCCCGGTTGCGATCTCTATCGCGTGATGGGTTTCCAGCGGATTGATCGAAGGCGTCTCCAAAGCGGTCGGCAATTCCAGCTCAGGGATTTCGGCGATCACCGGTGCAAGCGAGGCCGCTTCGAACGCTCCGCTACCATCACTCAATGCGCCTGTTTCGTCGACGGGAATATCACTGACGCTAAACTCCTCAGGCAAGATGGGCTCGATTGCGATCTCTTCCAGATTGGGCATCGAGACGAAAAGCCGCTTCACGGGGTTGGTGCCGGGAACGGACAAAGAGCCGATAACGACGAGTCCGGCGGCGTGAACGATCGTGCTAATGAGCCAGCTGGGGAGTGTCCGCTTCGTCGATTTGCGAGCTGCCGCCGCATCATTCTTGGCGATCGCAGCTGGTGTGGACTCCGTCTGCGGAAGGGGGGGCGGGGACGGTGTGTTGGCGGAATCGTTTGTCAAACTGGTCGCGTCCTCAGTTCATTCCGTCGTCGAAGTCGGGCACTCTATTCTAACTTGATTTTCCGGTACACGGTTGAGGTATGCAAGGTTGAGCGTTTTTGCCAAGTTATTTGGGTGACGCGTTGATGGAATGGGCCAATCCGTGCCCTTCTTTGACATCGGAAACATAGTGCCTAGGATGAATGCAACGGATGATTGGTTCGGAAACGGCGAGTATTGGTTTGAAGAACTGGTGGGTTATTTTGAATTCGAATTTTCACATGGTTACAGGCTGGTGTGCGAAATGTTTGGCAATCGCAAGCATCGTCACGATGCTTGGCGGGCCGGTGTTCGCTCAGCGGAATCAGTCGGCGGCAAAAAAGACGGCAGCCGAATCGGTGAAGTTGAAAACGAAAGATGGCGTAGAACTCCATTGCTCGTTTTATGAAGGCAAGGCGAGTACTCAAACCGTCCCGGTCATGTTGGTACATGGACTGGATGGCCAAGCTGGCGAGTGGGCCTCGACCGCCAAGAAACTGCAGGCGGCCGGTTTCTCAGTAATCGTTCCCGACTTACGAGCTCATGGTCAGAGCACGAAGCAGACCAGTCCCGATGGCAGCAAAGAACGACAGCTTCGTGCTGAACGACTCCGCGGCGACGACTACAAGAAATTCGTCACGATGGACTTGGAGGCAGTGAAGAAGTTTCTGGTGAAAAAGCATAATGACGAAGAACTCAATATCGATATGCTGACGATCGTCGGATCGGAATTCGGGGCGATCGTTTCTTCGCTTTGGACCGCCCAGGATTGGAGCTGGCCGTTGGTCGCCGGGCAGAAACAAGGGCAGGACGTGAAAGCGCTCGTGCTCCTCTCGCCGCCACCAGCCTTTAAGGGGATGAGTGTCCTGCCGGCGACGAAAAGTCGCGCGTTTCAAAACATCGCCATATTCGTCGCTTACGGCAAAGATGGGAAGCGCGGCAATGAAACGAAGCGCTTATGCAAAACGATCGAGAAATCGCAGAAGAACGTCTCGGAACCGCGTGTCTTCGAGTGGGCGATTCCGACCAAATTGCAGGGAGTGAAATTGCTGCAAGAATCGAAATTGGGAGTCGCCGGTTCGATCGTCAAGTTCATCAAGGCTCAGGTGGTCGACCGGGCCGAGGACTATCCATACAAAAGCCGTTGAGCCTCGCTGGCTTGAGCCGGTTTTATTGCACAGGCAAGAGTGGCCTTGGCGATTGCCGGATGTAGTCAGGCGCTAGTGATCGTTCCGCAGCCGGCAACATTAAATTGCGAGACGATGCGATGGCCGGTGGAATGACCAGATATTTTCCCAGTGGTAGCACCTCCGGGTGCGTGAGTATCCGGTGATTCGCAGCCACGATTTCCATGAAGCGGCCGGCGTCGCCAAGGTAAGTCTGAGCGATGCTCTGAATGGTGTCGCCTTCTACGATCCGGTGTCGCCTGACTTGTCGATCGAAAGGGATTTGGGCCGCATCGACGCGGGAAGGAACGGGGGACGCGGTCGGTGCAGGGTGCCCGGGTGTCGTCCGCTGCGCAAGCGGGGGGATGTCGACCAGCTGACGAGTGTACGGTAACGCCTGGGTCGGTGATGCTCGCCGCAACGTGATCTCGCCAGCGGTTTCCTGGCCGGTGGGAGCATCAATACTTGCCGGGGTAAGATTGGTGAGCGTGGGGTCTTTGCGACCGAATACAACGACCGCCGCAACGGTGAAGAAGAGAAAAATCTGAGCCAAGCGGAGCACAGTCTTGCCGGGCATGAGTCGTACCGTTGTCGAGAGGATTGCGTGATAACGACTGCAGCCTTGCGGCCGGCCGTCCATTGAGGATCGGCTGCGTCGACGGGCGAGGGCCTGTCTGTCGGAAATCAGACCTGCTGCGCCGATTGCGCCAATCGGCCATCCCTCTTGGAATGACGGTCAGCAAAGAACGAACGGTTTTGCGGCTCAGCCTTCATTCATGCCGGATGGAGACGGTCACCGCTGAGGATTGTGATGTGCTGCTGACAGACAGCCTGTCGGGCAATAGAAAACGGGCGCACCCCAACCCAGCGTAGCTCCGTTGAGTCCGCATGCCGGTCGCTGCAGGTTTCGCCAAGTCGGTCGACCTACCTATAGAAACACGACCGCACAAAAAGTGCGGCCGCGTCCTCCATCATCGGCTTACGATTTCTGGTCTAGTTTTGAACAGTGAAACGGACCCGAACTTCCTGACTGGCTTTCCCAGTCGCATTGTCGCCAGAGAAGGCCCAGGTGCGGAGGGTGTAATTGCCGGTTCGGAACGAACCGCCCAAGTAATAATCTGGCTCGGCGGTTGGATTGCTAAACAGAGCGTACGGTTCGAGGTTTTCAACTCGCTTGTAGGAACCGATTTTCAGATAGACGCTCTCGACATCGCCGGCCGCTTCCGCGCGAACGCTGAAGTTGGCAGTGCCCAGGTCCGATAGGTCGACGACCGATCCGTTTATCAATTCCATGATATCTTCTTGCGTATCGGCATTCACGAGAACCAGTTTCGTGATGCGAGGTGCGGTGTTTTCCAGGACTTGGTCTGGGTCTTTGTAAGAGTCGACATCCCATTCGATGGTGCGGTAGTCATCCTCACCGTACCAACCAGACAGGTAATCATCTCCATCGCCGCCGTTCATGACGTCGTTGCCGGTGAATCCGTAAAGTGCATCGTCACCGCCGTCCCCCCACAGTTCGTCGTCGCCAGCGTCGCCGTGGAGTTCATCGTTGCCATTGCCACCTGAAAGAGCATCGTGCCCATCGCCTCCCCAAAGTTCGTCGATGCCTGCTTGTCCGGCGATTTTGTCGTTTCCGCTATGTCCCTTCAGCAGATCGTTTCCGTCGCCACCGATAAGGTAGTCGTTTCCGGACGAGCCAGACAGGTAATCATCACCAGCCTCGCCAAACAGTTCGTCGTTGCCGGACGAGCCATACAATCGGTCGGCGCCATCGCCTCCGGCCAGGGCGTCGTTGCCTGAGTGTCCTTTGAGTGTGTCGTTACCGTCTCCGCCAAGCAGTTTGTCTTGACCGTCCCAACCCGAAAGGTAGTCATCGCCGGTTCCGCCGTCGAGCAGGTCGTTGCCCTTGAAACCTAGCAGCGTGTCATTGCCGTCCTCGCCGTACATGCGGTCGCTTCCTTCGTGACCTCGCAAGAGATCATCGCCGTTACCGCCATACATCCGATCGCCACCTTGGTAGCCGGACAAGTAATCATCACCGTCGTTGCCGTAGATGACGTCGTTGCCCCACCAGCCGAGCAGTTCATCATCACCGTCGTTGCCTTCGATCCAGTCGTTGCCGTGATCGCCGTGCAGCGAATCATCGCCGCCGTTTCCTTGCAACAGGTCGTTACCCGGTCCTGCGTGGAATTCGTCCCTGCCAGAACCGCCGCGTAGCTCGTCATCGCCAGAGTTGCCGTAGACGAGCGAGCTGACTCCGGTGTTGTTGATGAACGTATCGTTGCCGGCGCGTCCACGGAAGTAAAGGTTCTTGACCGTATCGGCGCTGAATGAGGCGGTGCTGACAGTCCCTTTGGAGTCCTCAGCTTTGACAACGATCGTGTCTTCTTCTAGTGAAACTTCAACCGTGTCGGCCCGAGAAGTGCCGATGATGTCGATTTGTGCTAGTTCGGCGTTGAAAGAAATGTCCGCGGCTAACAATCGTCGATTCTCTAGTTGCTCAAGCTTAAATTGCTTTTTACGTGACATGTCCTGTTCCCTAGACCGAAGTCTCAAAAAAACAGGGCACCTCCGTTCGGTGGCTTGGCGATCTCCAAGAGACCCATAGCTTTGCGTCCCGACCTCGCGATCGGTTTGCCATTTCGTGTGTCGTGCCCGAATGATTGGATTTGTGAATTACCGAGGCCATCGGCCTCTGCACAAAAACTAGTTCGAAAAATCCCAAGAGAGGGCAACGAATAGGAATTCGTTTACGGGAATTCCGGCATTCGATTGACGCCTGTACCGATCGAAAGATTTCGCCCGTAGAGACGTTAACAAACGTCAACACACGTCCAGATCGCCTCGTCAAGCTGACGCAGCGGCGCTGGATTTGAGAAACAGGATTTGGTGATCTAAATCACCACTTAGCCGGCCGTTGTTGCTTTTGGGCGTCGGCGACCTTCTTCGGCCTTCTTATCGGCCCATTCACTCATCCACAGCAGCGATGGAGACGCCACAAAGATCGAGCTGTAAGTACCGACGATGACTCCGATCAGGAGTGCAAAGGCGAATCCATGGATGCCTTCGCCGCCAAAGGCGTACAAGATGAAGACCACGATGAAGGTCGTTACGGAGGTCAGCAACGTACGACTGAGCGTCTGGTTGATGCTCTTGTTGATCATGTCGGCTGTGAGTTTCGGGTTCTTCCCCTTCACCTCACGAATACGGTCGAAAACGACGATCGTATCGTTGAGTGAGTAACCGATGATCGTCAAGAAAGCTGCCACGATCGGCAGGCTGATTTTGAATTCTTCCAGTAGCAAGAAGCCAAACGGCTTTGCGGCCCAGTAACTGATCGCGACGGCACCAAGCGTGATCGCGACATCGTGGACCAGAGCCACAACAGCGGCCAAGCCGAACGTGATGCGTTGGAAGCGAATCCAAATGTAACCCACAATTCCTAGCAGGCTGACAAGGATGGCGAGTACGGCTTTGGCACGCATGTCGCCGGCGACCTTGCCGCCAATCTTGTTGGCCGAAAGCCAAACGGGCTCGTCTTTCAGGCTTTGCGTGAGAGTCTGCATCACCTGATTCGTTTCGTCGACGCTACTGGTCAACTTGACATTCCATTTCGAGTAACCTTTTTCGCTCTTGCCATCCCATTCGGCGTTATCGACTTCGATGCGTGGAGGCGACAACCCGGCCGTGGCAGCCGCTTTCTCGATGTAATCTTGCAGCGTCGCTGCGGAAATGTTCTCGTCGAAGGTGACCACCGTTTGCGATTTGTAAACACTGCTGGGAGCTGCAGCGGCTGCAGAATCGGGAGCCAAGCTAACGCCGTTCGAACTCGAGTCAGCAGCCGTCGCTGCAGCGCCCGCGTCTTCGTCGCTGCTTACCGTAGCGGATGATTCGGACGGAACCGAATCGACAGGTTGTGCCTCGGTTGCCTCGGCTGTCGTCGCTTCGGGCACGGTTGCTGTAGCAGCGTCGGTCGCTTCTTCAACGGCCTCTTCGACCTGGGCCGCAGCGTCCTGTGCAAAAGCGATCAGGGAACGTTCGCTGGCCGTGAACAGGCGACGCTTCTGCAGCTCCTGCGGCAGGTTCGATCGCGATTGGCCGATCGGTTCTGCTTGGTCGAATTCCAACGAGTGTGATTGCAACAGGCTCTCTTCGCCAGCGCTCATCGATTCTTTCAGCTTGTCTTTCAACTCGTTCACGTCTTCGAGGGAGGTGTCGATCTTGAAGACGGTATCTTTGGGCCGATTTTGCGGCTGGATTCCGGTGACCCAGACGTCATCGGCGATGTCGGCGACTTTGCTCCGCACATTCTCAATCGGCATCGTGTCGTTGAGAGCGACTTGCACCGAGGTGCCGCCGCGGAAGTCGATGTCGTAGAGCTTGACGCCACGAGCAACCACCGCACCAATGCCGAGAGCAATGCAAACGGCCGACACGGCAGCGGCCAGTTTCCTTTTACCGATAAAGTCGATCGCAGTGTCGCCGATGATCGAAGTAAATGTCAGCTTCTTGATCCAGCCACGACGTTCGGCGATATCAAAGACAACACGCGAACAGAAGATCGCCGTGTACATACTCATCACAATGCCCAAGATCAACGTGACAGCGAAGCCTTTGATCTGATCGGTACCGATTCCATAAAGCACGATCGCCGTGATCAGCGTCGTCAAATTCGCATCGACAATGGTCGTGGTCGCTCGTCCAAATCCGTTACGGATGGCCATGCGCAGCGTGGCGCCACGACGGAGTTCCTCACGGATACGTTCGAAGATCAGCACGTTCGCGTCGACCGACATGCCGACGGTCAGCACAAGGCCGGCCAATCCGGGCAGCGTGAATGCGCCTCCGACGAGGATCATCGAAGCGACGATCAGTAATAAGTTGGCACCGAGCGCCAGGCAGGCAACAAAGCCGGCAAACCGGTAGTAGACCAGCATGAAGACGAGGACGCCGACGAGCGAAGCGGCGATGGCAAATTTACCCTTGCGAATCGTGTCTTCGCCGAGCAGCGGACTGATTTGATTTTCACTGATGGGATCAGGATGCAGAACGGCCGGCAACTTGCCCGCGCGTAGAACGCGTACGAGGAAGTCGACTTCGGTTTGAGCAAAATCACCTTCGATAACACCGCTGCTGGTGATTTGGCTGTTGATCTGCGGCGCGGAAAGCAGCTTGTCGTCCATGACGATGCCCAGGCGTGCATACGATCCGGACGTCTTGTCTGGCAGATTACTGCCCGTCAATCCGCCAAAGAGGGCCGAACCTTCCGAACCCAGCTGGAACGAAACACTGGGTCGAGCTCGATCGTCAAAGTCCGAAGCGACGGTGCGAAGGTGTTTTCCTTCAACGCTAAAAGGGTCAACAACCGCCAAACATTCCAATTCGCCCGGTACGAGTTCACGCGTCAGCATGCCCTGCGGTGATACTCGGTAATCACCCAATTCGTCGTTTTCCAGCTTTTTGCGTTCGAGGGTGACCCATTCACCGACGACTTCGTCGCCGACCTTGACGAATTTTCCAGACTTGATTTTGTCGTCATCGGAAGCCAATGCCAATTCACCGGCGTCCCAAACTTCACGATCGCGATCTTGATTGGCAACAATGCGAAATTTCAAGAATCCAGTATTCTCAATCGCTTTCTTGATCAGCGCAATTTCGGCAGTACTGACTTCCGGAATGATCATTTCGACTTGCTTCGTTCCGTACGGTCGAATGACCATTTCCCGGACGCCGCTCGGGTTGACGCGTCGTGTGAGCGCTTCAATGAGCGTGTTCATGTCGATGCCGCTGTTTTCCGGGTCCAGCTCGGTACCCCGCGAGATGGCCTGGTCGCGCGAGCGCTCTTCATCCACTTCGTAAATCAGGATCACGCCACCGCGAAGATCGATTCCCCACTTCGGCGTGCTGAGATAACAGAGCACACCACCCAATGCGAGCGATGCCAGGATGATTCCCAATCGCCAGCCGTGTTCCTTCATGCGAATTCTCTTGCAGATGAATCCACCCAGGAAGTAAGCAATTCCAATGACTGCCAGGACGAGCAGTGCTTGTTGTTTTGGAGTCATGTTGATGTCCGAATTTTAGTGCTGAATCGACTGAAGATTGACGTCGACTGGGTTATTTTTCTTTGGACGATTCATCATCCGTGATGACCCTCGACACGGCCGATCGCAAAATGCGGATCTTCGTGTTCGAGTTTTCGTCGATCTTGATGGCCACTTCGTCGACACCTTTTTGAGCGTTGACGATCGTGCCATAGATTCCACCGATCGTCACAATGCGATCGTTCTTCTTCAAGTTGCTGATGAGTTCCGCGTGATTGTTGCTTTTGTTTTTCTCAGGTCTCAAGACCATGAAATAAAATAGCAGCCCGACGACCATCATTGGCAAGAGCGGCCCGGCTAGCAGTCCAGGCAGCCCCTCGGGCCGAGCAACTGCTTCCGCTTGTCCAAACAGAACGGATTCAATTGCAAACTGCATGACGTTATCCGAGACCAGAGTTGCCGATGATGCAGGCCGTTGCCCGCACGCCACACTCGGCGAAAATAGCGAAAACCAAGTCCGACATAATAAGATTTCGGTGATTCACCTACAAGGCCAAGGCTTGCCAAACCACCAGACTACGCCCTGAATAGTTGGCTTCGAGTCGCTCCAACGGGCAACGATCGCTCGCTCGCAGCCGCCAAGGATGTCCCGCTAGGCCGGTTCGACCGGCTGAGACCAGCCAGCGACTTTCTCGGCCATGAAACTTGCGTACCGGTCTTCCTGGATCGCCTGGCGTGACAACTCCATCAGACGCTGGTAGTAGGTCAGGTTGTGAATCGAGACGAGAATCGGTCCGAGCATTTCGTTGGATTGGAACAGATGCCGGAGGTAGCCCCGGCTCCGCAGGCAAGCCGGGCAAGGGCAATCAATGGCCAGCGGTCGGTCATCACGAATATGGACCGCGTTCCTGAGCCGAACGGGCCCCTCATCGGTGAACGCCAAAGCGTTTCGTCCGTTGCGAGTCGGCATGACACAGTCGAACAGGTCGACGCCGCGTGCCACCCCTTCCAACAAATCGATCGGTCGCCCGACCCCCATGAGGTATCGCGGTTTCTCCGGCGGCAGGGCAGGGCAGGTCACATCGAGCATCCGGTACATCTCGGCCGGCTCTTCGCCGACGCTCAGGCCGCCAATCGCATACCCATCGAAGTCCATTTCGACGAGCGCCTTCGCGCAGTCCAACCGTAACTCGGCATCGAGTCCTCCCTGGACGATCGCGAACTGTGTTTGGTCGCTCCGTTGGTGCGCTTTTTGGCAACGCGCGGCCCAGCGAATGGAACGCTCCGAGGCTGCTTTGACCGCCTCGCGTTCCGCTGGCAGGCCAATGACATGATCGAGCACCATGGCCACATCACTACCGAGCTGCTCTTGGATTTCGACCGAGTGTTCTGGTGTCATCGTGAAGCGGTGACCGTCGGTGTGCGCGCGAAATTCTGCCGCCTCTTCCGTGATCTTGGTCATCTGTGCGAGGCTAAAGATTTGGAAGCCGCCGCTGTCGGTGAGAATCGGCCCGTCCCAGCCCATGAATTGGTGCAGGCCGCCCAGTTGGCTGACCACTTCCGCACCCGGCCGCAGGGCAAGATGGTAGGTGTTGGACAGCACCATCTGCGCACCCGTCGCGCGCAGCTGTTCGATCTCGATTCCTTTGACCGTTCCCAAGGTGCCGACCGGCATGAAGCGAGGCGTCTCGACGTCGCCGTGGGGGGTCGTGAAGGTGCCACGACGCGCGGCCGTATTGGCGTCGGTGTGATGAAGTTGAAAGTTGAACATGGGTTCGCCCTACAAAAAACACCCGGCCAACGACCGGGTGTCTTCGTGATTTTGACTGGCGATGTGTCTCGCCAACAACGTGGATCAATCGCCGCGTAGCTTGAGGCCAAACGGCTCTAGTTTTTCGCGGATTTCAGTCAGGCTGGTCACACCGAAGTTCTTGCATTCAAGCAAGTCGTCGCCAGTGCGACGTACCAGCTCGCCAATCGTCGACATGCCCAAGCGAGCCATGCACTTACGAGCACGGACCGAGAGGTTCAATTCCGAGATCGGCCGCTCGAGGACGGCAACTTCGTCCGGCGAGAGGGAGGATAGGTCCAATTCGGGTTCGGCCGTTTCCTTTTCGTTGGCAAACTGGCCGAGTGAGAGTCCTTTTGACGTCAGCATGTCGCGGATTTCGTCGAGTGACGTTTCGCCGAAGTTCTTGCTTGTGAGCAGTTCTTGCTCTGAGCAGCTCGCCAGATCGCCCAGCGTGTAGATACCCATCTTTTGCAAGCAATTGCGGCTGCGGACGGAGAGTTCAAAGTCACTGACCGGGATGCTGAGCACCTGCGTCATGCGATCACGACGTTTCTGAGCCTCTTCATCATAGTACTGATCGCTGGCCGCTTGCGCGTCAATCAGGAACATGCGAGCCCGTCGGTCGTCTGGGAAGACTTGCAGGATACGGTTGTAGCAATCGTAGGCACGATCGTATTCCTGAATGTCTTCATAGATGATGCCTAAGTTCATCAGAGTGCCGACGTGCGTCGGGAAACGATTGGCGGCCCGTTCGTAATACTCGAGTGCGATTTCGTCGTTGCCGTGTCGGTCATTTTCAAGTGCCAATCCGAATAGAGCACCCGTATGGTGCGGGTCGGCATTGATGGCTCGTTCGAGCAGCGCGATGACCTCTTCCGGGTTGCCGTTCAAAGCCGAAACGGTCGAAGAACGCTGGAAGAGGTATTCGGCCGTTTGCTCAACGGCACCAGAAAGTGCATCGAGTGTCTGTAAAGCCGTGGTGATGTCGCCCGATTTGCGTTGGGAGTCGGAAATTGCCAGGGCACAGTCATCGGCGTTGTAACCGCCTTTTTGAGCCGACTGGTAGCTGGCGATCGCTTCGGTGTATTGTCCCAGTTCGACTTGTGACTTGCCAAGATAATAGTAAGCCATCGCGCCACCATCGGCGCTCGACAAGACCTGAGCCGCGTCCTCATATCGTCCCAGCAAGTACATGCCGACACCCAGTCGGACCGACGAAGCTGGCGTCCGCACTTCATTGCCGCTCAACTCCTGCACTGCGTCACGCAGCGTTTTGAAATGAGCCGGGAACTCGGCGATCGCAACTTTCAGTTGCTTTATTTCCGTGGGACCGAACGAGCCGTTGGACACGATGAGCTCTTTGACATCGAGCTCGTAAATCTGCGGAATCAAGTCAGAGTCTCCAAGTTGAACTGTCGGTTTCGCAAGGGCGAATGCAATATGGCTTCCGGCCTAACAATCGGCGCGAGAGCCAGCGGCGGGATTCGAACCCGCAACCCCCGCATTACGAATGCGGTGCTCTGCCAATTGAAGCTACGCTGGCGTTACAAAGTAATCCCATAAGTTACCTGAGAGCCTACGAATCGGCAACCGCGCGGGTGCCCCGGCGGTTGGTCGAGACGCCTCTAGGGCGGTTTGGGCGATGGGACGGCCGGCCTTTGCCAGCAGCGAACCCCCTCAGGAACCTGAGACCTGCTGCCCACAGTGAAGCGAGACCCGATCTAGGCCTGCCCCCTGCGACGAATCCCCAGGGCCAGAATCGACCCGATCAGCCACGCGACGGAGCTCGGTTCGGGAACCGCTGCCGCCGCATCGGCGAATTTGTGAGTGTTCCAGATGATGAAATCGGCACCGTTGACGCTGCCGTCGCTGTTGAAATCGCCATCGCACCAGGACGAGCTCGATTGGAACTTGTTTGTGTTCCAAACGACGAAATCAACACCGTCGACGACACCATCGAAATTAGCATCGCCGGGAAGGAAGCCGTCGGCCGATTCCATCAGCTGAGCGCCCGCCTCAAACAACCAGGCATCGCGGTCGGCCCCGCTGACCACACCATCGCTGTTGAGGTCGAACTGCAAATCGGTCGAGCCAGTTGCGATCGCTGCGGTCAGAAGGTCGATGTCTGCACAATCGAGATCGCCATTGCCATCAAGGTCGACTTCGACAAAGTCCAATTCGACGACGAACAGTCCGAAGAATCGATCATTGATAATGATCTTCCCGCTATCGAAAAATGGAAAGGCAGACCAGGCTCCGTCGAATCCCAATGGGTCGCCACGGTCGTAAGTATCAATGTAAGCCACTTCGCGTAGGTCGGCGGTCGCCGGATCGACGACTTCGAGGACACGCATGCCGACGCTGTAATTCGCTTCGTAGATATAGTCGCCTTTGACATACAGATTATGGTCGATGGCCCGTTTGGTCCCTTGGTGGTCGCCCACAAAAACGGGGTTGTCTAAGTCGGAGACGTCCCAAACGAGCGTTCTGCTGCCACTAATGTCTTGAAAGAAATCTAACTCATCCGCTTCGTCGTTCATGTAGAAGTAACGATGATCTTCCGAGAGCCAGCCTTGATGTGCATACCCAGACATTTCATACCCGGTACGTGACACAAGTTGCGTGTTGCTCTTATTGGTCACGTCGGCGATCGTCAGCGTGTCGATGTTGGCCGCGAAGGCGATCTCGCTTCCCGCATAATCGGGATCAGGCCCCAAGTAGTTCACGACTTGAGCATCGTGGGTGTATCCGTCTTGGCTGAAGTTGCCTGCCACGAACGGGTTTGTCGGATTTTGAATGTTGATGATGTGCAGTCCGCCAGATGCTCGATTGCCGCCGACGGCGTAGGCGTAACCACTATCTTCGTTGATGACGATGTTGTGGGCGCTGCGGAAGGAATCGAAAACCGTATCGCTCGACCAATTTTGCGGGCTCGTGACGCCTCGCAATCGGGTCAGATCGAAGACTTGCATGCCGTGGGGGCCGTTGTTGTCCGACACGACGAAGGCGTGGTCTTGATAGACCTTGATGTCACGCCAAGTTGACGAGCCGGTGTGTGAGGGAAGCGAACCCAGGTAGACCGGATTGCTGCCATCGGTGATGTCGACGAAGGCGGTGTTGGCCTTTTGACCGACCAAGGCGTATTCGCGCCCCGTTGCCGGATCCTCCCACCCCCAAATGTCGTTGCCGAAGTTGGCGGCAGAGCCCATGTCCTCGTGCCCTAAACGAGAAAGCAAGTTGATATTCCGCGTTGGGAAATTGTTAGCGGAGGCTGGGAGGGCCATGAAAGCGAGCAAGGTCGCGATAATCGACCAGCGGGCGGCGAGACTTCGACGGTAGTTCATTAGTTGCCTGTTCTGAGTACTGTTCGTGCTGAGATCAACGATTGGCACCACTTGTTCCAAGAGTGGTGCCAACGACTTTGAGTCACGCGACGCGCGCGACTCGAGACGGAATTTGAAGATGCGTTGGGGCGCTTTCATTTCGAGGAAATGGGCGCCGTGAGACCGACCTGCAACTCTCTCCAGTCTACGCTGGACGCGCGATAGGTCGCAAGGTAATTGTCGCTTCGGGTTCGAGCGATCGGTCGCCGGGACCAAGTCTAATCGGACCTGAAAAGGTTGTATTCTGAGTGGCCTAATTCACATCCAGATGTCGGAAGTACAGTCGCCGCCGGGAAAACGCATTTCGTGAGCTCGCGCCGGCCCGCCGGGCTCTTTCCCAAAATCGACAAAGAAATCTTCGTTGATCGACAAGCCGCCGTTCTCGATATCACAATCGAGCTGCATCAAGTACGAGCCCTCTTTTTCCATTTCCGGATAGAACTGCCGGTCCCAGGGACCATAGAGCGAATTGGTAACGTACAGGCGCCGACCATCGAGGCTCAATTGCAGCATTTGTGGGCCGCCTGTCAGCGGCCGCTGCGTATCGGCAGCATGCCCGATGACTCCACCTAGCCAAACTTGACCGGTGAGTTTCGGCATGGCCGGGTTGCTCACGTCGTACTGACGGATGTCCCCGTGCAGCCAATTCGAAAAATAGAGATAGCGATCGTCCATCGAAAGGACGAGGTCGGTGATCAGTCCCGGAACGGCGAATGGCCAGCCTTCGGTTTCTACCGGATCGACCGAGATGACTTTCTCAACGTTCCAGTTTTCTTCGTGTTTGTGCCAGTGCCACATCGTGCTGCTCAGCGCCGCGCCGACGAATCCGTGCGTGCTCTGTGGGTCGTGGTGGAAGCGGACTTCCAATGGAATCCAGCCGTCGTCGCCGAGGCTAACGCTGCGTTCAATCTTGCGCTCTTCCCAATTCCAAAAATGGATTTGCTGTCCGTACTTGCCAGCTTCCACGTCCTTTGGGTCAAACCCTTGCGACACCGTATTCGGTGCGCCCCATTCACTACTGACCATGATGTTGTGTTGCGGCTGGTACCAGAAGTCGTAGCTGTACTTCATGCCGCTGGCGTCATTTTCCCAGCGTCCCTGGATGTTGAATTCATCGTCGAGAACGAGGAATCCACCGGGCCCTTCGCCGGTCGCATCGCCCAGCATCGAAATCATCATGGTGCCGTCGGCCAAACAATGGACCGTATGAGGAGCCGACAAATCGGTTTTCTTGGCGATCTCTGCTGCTTCGATCACTTTAAAAATGGAGGGTGATTCGGGCTCTTCTGTGTCGACGATGTGGATGCGACCCGATTGGATGCCCGGCAGGATGATGTACCGTCGCGAGCTGCCTTCTTTGCCATGACAGCTGCTGCACGAATTCCAGCCAAAGTGGTGCAGTTCGTCGCCAACGTTGGGCATTTCCAAGCGATGAATGATACTGCCAAAATTCTCAGATTTCGGATCGACATCGATGGTGGCCAGGTAATCGGGCTTTTTGATGGGCGAGTCGGTATAGATTGCTGGGACGTAAAGCAGCGTTTCACGAGGCGACTTCATGGCGTCGAGCGGAGTTGCGTAGGTGCGTTCGCAACAGCTTGCTTTTTCGCTGTTTTCCTCGGCCCACGTTGGGATGGAGCCGAGCGATATCGCGGCGCCAACGGCCGCGCCAGATGTCTTCAAGAATTCGCGTCGCTTCATGATCGTGTCTCCGTCTTCCAATCCATCCTCGGAACGGTTCACCACGGCGAGCTGGCAAGGCCTGCGTGCAAGGTTGCCAATTCGTCCTGATGGCACAAGAATGCCAGCGCGTCGGTTATCTCACAGAAAATTCGAACTGACAACAGTTTGCTCGGAATGTCGGTGAATTTCGCTATCCTGGAAAAGACTTGCGGAAGTCTTCGCCTGATGGGCAAATTGGGATGGTCTTAGTGGGTCTTTCAATCACACGAGTCGACTACTTTCGCGGGAATGATTTTACATGTCGGTCGCCATTCGCTTATTGATGTCTGAAGTGGTCGATTACGCGGGATTATTTCCGCCGGCTCAATTGCCGCTCGATCGTGTCGTCGTAAATTTCGACGACTACTTCAATTCGCCGCAGCGTTGGATGCTGGGGCGGTTGATTGTTCCGCTCGGAAAAATTGACGAGTGCGCCAGCCAGGCCGCTTCCTTTGTGGGGGCAAAGACCGATCCGTGGAAAATCAGCTGCCTCCTACCGCGTGTGGAATCGATCGACTCCGATCCGCTGCGCAATCATTGGCGGAAGATCGCCGAATTCAACTCGATCCAAGCGGGCCGCTTTTCGATCGATGCGGTGGAAGTCGCCGTCAGCGCGGCTGAGCAAATTCCGGTGCTGGCCGCAGCGCTCATCCAGTCCAAAGTGACGACACCCATCGAGTTGTTTGTCGAACTGCCTCACGCCGAGGATTGCTCGGCTCATTTTGAACAGTTGGCGGCAGCTCAAGGAGTCGCCATGCGAGCCAAGATTCGGATGGGAGGCATCACCGCGAATTTGTTTCCCGAGCCAGAACAGGTGGCTCGATTTCTGACCCAAGCCGCCCAGTTTGGTGTTCCGTTCAAAGCGACCGCCGGACTGCATCACCCGGTTCGAGCCGAGTATCCGGTCAGTTATGAAGACAATTGCCCACGCGTCATCATGCACGGTTTTCTCAATGTCCTCGTCGCCAGCATGATGGCCAAATCGAAGCGGCTCAGCGAATCCCAACTGGTGACGTTGCTGGAAGAAACGGTCGCTTCCGAATTCGAAATTACCGACGAATCGTTATGCTGGCGCGGGATTACAATTCCGGTCGAGGAAATTTTGGCCGCCCGCCGCAACGGTTTTCGCTCGTTCGGTTCTTGCTCGTTCATCGAACCCGTTGAAGATCTACAGTCCCTGGGGTACCTTCCTGAGGATTCAGACGAGCCCATCTCTCACGAGGCGTAGCGATATCAATGTACGAGCTTGATCATACCCACGACCCGCAATGTAATAGCTGGGTTGAGTCCAGCCAGGCAACGAATTGTGATTTTCCGATCCAAAACTTGCCCTTTTGTACGCTGGCGACTGATGCGAGTTCTGCGGTAGGCGTCGGAATCGGTGACCAGGTGGTCAATTTGCAACTCGTCGCGGAAGCCGGGTGTTTCGAAAAGCTCGGTGAGAACTCGCTTGGCGGCGAGGCACTTTCGGCGCTGAAGTCAAACAACCTGAATAAGCTGATGGGCCTGACGGTTGAAAAGCGGCTGGCCGTACGCCATGCGATCTTCCAGTTGCTGCATCGCGATTGCAGTGTGCTCCGCGATGACGAGGAACTGAAGGCAGCAGCGTTAAAGCCGATCAAAAATGTCG
This sequence comes from uncultured Pirellulaceae bacterium, assembly GCA_964480915.1. GTDB lineage: Bacteria > Planctomycetota > Planctomycetia > Pirellulales > Pirellulaceae > CAWGCE01. Next base: position 86,352 of record CAYZRS010000008.1, read on the forward strand.
AATTTCGCATGCCGGCTCGGATTGGTGACTACACCGATTTTTATGCCTCGCTCTTTCACGCCACGAACGTGGGCAGCATGTTTCGCCCGACCAATCCGCTGTTGCCCAACTACAAGTGGATTCCGATCGGATACCACGGCCGGGCCTCTTCGGTCGTTGTGAGCGGTACTCCGGTCAAGCGGCCCAGCGGGCAGACGACGCCCGAACCGGGGGAACAACCGCCGGTCCGTCCGTGTGCATTGCTCGACTATGAATTGGAAGTCGGTTTTTGGGTTGCTCAAGGGAATGCGCTGGGCAGTTCGATTCCGATGGAAAAGGCGGAAGAGCATCTGTTTGGCGTGAGCCTGCTAAACGACTGGTCGGCACGCGACATGCAAAAATGGGAATACCAACCGCTCGGCCCCTTCCTCGCCAAGAGTTTTCTGACCACCGTTTCGCCTTGGGTCATCACGATGGAAGCGCTGACGCCGTTCCGCTGTGGGGCCTTCGAACGGGCCAGCGACGATCCGCAGCCATTGGCCCATTTGGACAGCCCGGAAAATCGAGAAGCGGGCGGCATCGATTTGCGTTTGGAGGTGAGTCTGCTCACGCGCCAAATGAATGAAATGGGCCTGAATGAAGAGAGACTGAGCCAGGGGACGTCGCGCGATCTATATTGGACGGCGGCTCAGATGATTGCTCACCATTCCAGCAACGGTTGTAATCTGCGCCCCGGTGACCTGATGGGCAGCGGGACGGTTTCCGGCCCGACACGCGATGCGCGTGGCTGCTTGTTAGAGCTCACCTGGGATGGCGATGCCGACAACGTCGTGCCCGGTTCTCAGCGAACACCGCTGACACTGCCTACCGGCGAGCAGCGTAAGTTCCTCGCCGATGGCGACGAATTGGCGATCACTGGCTATTGCGAAGCGGGCGGCTTCCGGCGCATCGGACTTGGTAGCTGCGTTGGGACCGTCGTTGACTAATTTGCGATGAGTTTGACCAGTTGAGCATGGCCGATGTTGCCTCCCTTGGCTCGTTTTCCACATTTTTACTCGATTGAAGAACCGCCGCATGTTGTCTGTCATCTCGCCGGCCAAGACGCTTGATCTTGGCCCCCAAAAACTCACGAAGAAACATACGATTCCCGAGTCTCTCGACGATTCGCAAATACTGATCGATCTCTTATCGAAAAAGACGAAAGGCCAGATCGCCAAGCTGATGAGTCTGAGCGACAAGCTGGCTCAACTGAACGTTGATCGTTACCAAGCCTGGGATCGAGAATTTACTCCTCAGAATTCCAAGCCGGCGCTGCTGACTTTTAAAGGCGATGTCTACCAAGGCTTTGATTGCGAGAAGTGGCAAGCGGCCGACTTCACTTACGCGCAAAAGCACCTGCGAATGCTGAGCGGATTGCACGGTGTGCTGCGGCCGCTAGATCTGATGCAGCCTTATCGACTGGAGATGGGCACGCAGCTCAAGACACCACGGGGCAAGAATCTTTACGAATTCTGGGGCGATGCGATTACCGAATCACTCCGCCAAGCGATCAAGGCAAGCCGCTCGAAAGCGTGCGTGAATTTGGCTTCGAACGAGTATTTTAAAGCGGTCGATGGGGACGCGTTGGGCGTGCCGGTGATCACGCCGGTCTTCAAAGATGCTAAGAACGGCAAATATAAAATTATCAGCTTCTTCGCGAAGAAAGCACGCGGCCAGATGGCCAATTTTATGGTTCGCCAGCGCACTCAAACGGTCGCCGAATTGCGCAAGTTCAAAGTCAACGGCTATCGCTACGACAAGAGTCTATCGGATGAGTCTTCGCTGGTGTTTTTAAGGGACGAGCAGTAAAACCGCCTTTTGCATTGCAAAAGAAGTGAGAACGACGAATCGGAGTCGGGGCTAGAGCCGACGCGGTTCGCAGAGCTGCAACCGCGACTTGGGAGATGATCTTGTTGGTGCGCTATGTTTGCGGAGCAACAGGCGACTTTGGGCCTTAGACGTTAGGTTGAAGCTACTGCGCATGCGGTTCGTACGCGGCCGACATCTGGATCGCCACTTCACCGACGTTGTTGACTTCGAACGGAGCGATGGCAGGGCCCCGTTCCTCGGTCAAAGAGACCTTCGCTTTCATGTCGATGCCGAGCGTGCGGCAGGTGGCGACGGCGATCGTGATTTCGCCATGACAATCGAAGGAAGGTTGGTCCTGTTCATTCATCCGGCCGACAATCTGCGTTGCAAAGACGGCAGCAGCATGGTGATCGATGGCTGCGAGCCGCAGAAGACGCAGGTCAACACGTTCGGCTTCGTTGGCGAGTGCCGGACTGAGTAGCTCGGCAGCCAGTTCGGCTGGGAGCGACAGTTGCTCGCCAATCTCGACCTTCTTGCCATTCAGGAACTGGGCGATGGGGTTCGTCTTGCCCACCGCTTGCATGTTTGCATCGACGATGGCCAATTCGTCGGCGGGTGGCTGAGTCCCATCCGTGTAGGTAATGATAAGCTCGGCTGTCTTGTCTGCCACATCACGACTGACCAAATAGCGCTTGCCGGCGACCGGTTGCGGTTGGGGACGGCTGAGCAGTTTTCCCGCGTCACGATCGGTCGCCGATTCGTAACTGACTTGGACCTGTGCTGTCCGTTCAGGGCGTCCTTCGATCACCAAGACCTTGCGGATCTGTTCTGTCTTGCGATTTTTGGTGTCGGACGAAATCAGTTGTTGCGATTGCGTGAAGGTCGTTTGCAGGCGTGAGTGCGTTTGCACGCGCTGTTCCACTTGTTGCCCGTTGACGGGGCGTACGAATGTGAAGGTGACCGATTTTGCTTCGCTCACCGCTGGGAAGCAAAACAGGGCCAGGAGAAGCCAGCGAGTCATGTTCAGCTGAAAATTCATTTTGCACATCCTGCGGACGATCGATTTTCTGTGGGCGTCGTTGCTTGTCCAGTTTTGTAACGTGTCATTATTGGATAAGGTGGGCAGATGCACCAAGACGAAGTCGAAACTCGGTTCGCCGCCTACCTGGCCCCCTTTGGAAACCACCCTACATTGCGCACGCGAGTGCTGGCAGTATTGTCGACGTTGCCAGCAGAGGTGATCCGTGATTTCGTGGAAGACGACCGGTTCCAGGTTTCACTCGATAATTATCAGCCGGGGCTCGGGTCGCGAGTCTGGATGGCGTCTCCTCGTGGCGCGGGTGAATCGAGTCGCAGTGTGGTGCTCAAACCTCGACTCAACGAGGGATCGACCGAGTTTGCCTGCTACGTCGTGGCGCACGAGTTTGCTCACGCCTACTTGCGAAACGGTGGCTGGGGCGAGATCGAAGATCCCGAACTGGCCGCCGATGCCTTGGCCGCCAAGTGGGGATTCGATCGGCCTGCCAGCGGTTAGCCGATTATCGCGCAAAGCGGTCACTTACTTCCACTTGTAAGCCGTCAGCGCGTTCAATTCACGCACGAACAAGTGACCATCCACGACGGCCAGGTGAGCCCAGGTTGGATCGTCGCTGATCTGCAACGTATCTAGCAGCTCGAACTTCGTAGGATCGGCTTTGATCAGTAGCAATTCGCCCCGTTCGTCCAGTGCGAGAATCTTGTCTCCGTTCGCCACCAGACTGGCGTATTTTCCATAGCCCGTCGACCGCCATGCCTCCTCTCCCGTTTTTAGGTTGAGGCAAGTAAAGCGTTGATTCTTCAAGTGCATGTAGGCATAGTCGCCGATGACAACTGGAGTCGACATGTAGGCCTGTGCTTTATGTTGCCAAGCTTCGGTGACGGCATATTCTTCTCCTTCTTTCTTGAACGAGAGTAACAACGAACGACCGCTGTGGGCGCTGGTGAAGACGCCCTCTTCGAAGAGCGTCGGAGTGAGGATGTTCATGCCACGGAACGCTTCGATCTCGCGTGACCAAAGTTCTCTGCCGTCATCGAGGGCGATGCCTTTCAGTTCGTTCCGAGTTTGAACCAGCAGCATCGTTTCGCCATGGATTGTGGCGATCGCCGGAGAAGAGAAGGCGCTGCCGTACATGCCGCCGCCGTCTTCGGCCGATTGCCAGACGATGTGACCGTTGGTTTTGTCGAGTTTGATAAAGCAGCCGCCCGCTTGGACAAAAATGTGACCGCCAACAACCAACGGCGAACTAACGAAACCGAAAGAAGGTAGCTCGGTTCCCAGCTGTTCCACAAAATCGACTCGCCATTTTTCAGCACCTGTTTCGACATCTAAAGCGACGAGCACATCGCGGATGCCGGCGACGTAGAGCGTTTGGCCATCGCAAGCTGGTGTCGCTCGAATCCAACTGCCATTGGAACGAGCGAAGAATGGCACTTTCATAGCGCCTTCCCATTCTTTTTGCCAAACCTCTTTTCCCGTGGCTCGATCAAGGGCGTGGACGACTTCGGTTTTCTTGTCCTTGGTTTCTGTGGTGAAAACCAGCCTGTCGTTCACGATCGGCCCCGAATAGCTGGGCCCCAGTTCGACTCGCCAAACTTGCTCGAGCTGGCCGGTCAGTTGATTGGGCCAGGCGCCGCCATGGAATTGGGCGTCCCGGTTAGGGCCGCGCCACTGCAGCCATTGATTGGTGTCGCTGCTGGTTGCCGAGGCGATGCTTGTGGCGACTTCCGTGCCGGTGGCCGTCTCTTGGGCCTGGCACCAAGTCGTGCAACCTGCGGAGCCAATGGCAACGAGCATCGCGATGGGCGATGAAATGAGTTTTGCAAATCGGAACATGTGTCATTCTCAGTGTCAGTTGGTGTTCAGCTTTTTAGTTTCGTCTTCCGAATCAGCGTTGCCGTTCGCCGGCATTTTTTCCCACAGGTAATGGCCGACGAACCATTCCTCTCCTCGGTTGTACGCGAACAGCTCGGCACAGGCCATGTAGAAGATTCGCCAACGTTGGATCTGCAGCTCGACCCGCGTCGCATCGAGCTCTTTTGCAAAGAGCGACCGGATGGACGAGAGTTGAGCGTCGAGGCGTGAAAGCCATGCTTCGCAGGTGCGCGCGTAATGCCGACCATTCACTTTCCATTGCTCTCGCAGCACGAAATCTTCCTGGAATTCGGCGAACAAATCATACGAAGGCATGATGCCACCCGTGAAGAAATGTCGTGCCATCCAATCATTGTCGCCATCGACGGCAAATTCGTACGGATGCGTCTGGTGACAAAAGATGTGAACAAACAACTTGCCGGTTTGCCTTAGACAACCGGCGATCGTTCGCAATAGCTGTTCATAGTTTCGCATGTGCTCGAACATTTCGATCGAGACGACTCGATCGAATGATCCTGGCGGCTCGAACCCTCGCATGTCGGCGGTGATGATTTCGAGGTTCTCCAATTGGCGAACTCGAGCTTGCTGCAAAATGAACTCGCGCTGTGGCTTGGAATTGGATACGCCGACGACTTTCGCTTGCGGGAAATGTTCGGCGACGTAGAGGCTGAACGAGCCCCAGCCGCATCCCAGGTCGAGTATCCGTTGTCCATCTGCGATGGCGGCTCGTTCACAGGTCAGCCGCAGCATCGATTCTTCTGCGGCGGGTAGCGCGTCGTTGGGAGCGTCGAAATGGCAACAGCTGTACTTCAACCGTGGGCCGAGCGATTGTTCGAAGAAGGCGGGCGGAACCTCGTAGTGTTGCGAATTGGCGGCTGAGGTATGCACGGCGATCGGTTGTTGCCGCAAGAACTCGGCAAACTTCCGCGCGACTTCCTGGCCGTCGCCGTCAAGTTTGCGAAGTCTTTTGGTCAACAGACGCCGGATGCCGATGCGAATGAGCCAGTCTGGTAGCAGGCGTCGTTCGGCGAGCGTGATTGGATGGAACTGCAAACGCGTGTCGCTCATGATGACTGCTGGCTCCTCAAAAGCGGCTCGCCTACCCGCGCGTCTTCGACCGCTAGGCTTTTGATTCGAGCGCGTATCGAAGCGGGCAGTTTTCGAGGTGGGACGCTTCGCCTTGGCGATACTTGTGCAGCAGTCGTCGTGATTGTTCGGCCAGCAGCCGCCTGGTTTCTCGCCGTTTGCCGCGGATACGAGGAATCTTCATGTTGTCGTAGGCCGTTGTTTGATGTCGCATCCAGGCAATCACGGCCGATTCGGCGCGCCGTTCGATGGGGATACGTTGGGTCCGGGCCACCGTGCCGCTGCCAACCGGCGTCGCGTGGGTCGTGACTGCTTGGGCGAGTTGTTTGGCCAGGTCTGCGTGGGCATCGTGAAAGTCGAGAAACTGCAAGACGGCTCCCTGGAAATCCTCGACGTAGGCTGTCTGTTTCTTTTCTCGCCGCACGGCATCGGCTCGCCGCCGTTTGGCGTAAGCGTCCGTCGATCGTTCTGCGAGTAGATCTTGCTTGATGCTGGCGATACGACTTGCCGGCGCCCACACGCCTTTGGAAAAAGTGCGGCGTCCTTTTTTCTCCTGAACCGTCCAACTTGGTCCGGCCGCTTTGACGCGCCGCGTTAGGCCCGCATCGCCAGGTGGCAACAGTTCCCACCCCGCAGGCACTTCCAGCAGTTTCCCTGCGGAGGTCACCACTTTCCTCTCGCTGGGGCCAGGTGAAACAATCCTTGTTTCTGTTGGCATGAATGACTCCGAAGTTTAACCGTGCGTGGGGGCAGGAGGCCGCTGCGAAGCGAAAGCGGCACCGTCTTGGCGTCTCATGATACTGCGGATCGCGAACGTCGATCAATTCGATTCATCCTTTGCCAGCGGACAGCAGGGCAGGGCCGGCACTTCGATGAGGGCACGGCACTCGGGTTTGGCAAGTACGAGCTGGCAAACATCGACTTGGCGTTCCCAGAAGCCGGCCTCGCAGTAGCAGAAATAGTATTCCCAGGCACGCAGAAATCGATCGTCCACAGCCAGCTGACGTATTTGCGAGAGGTTCCGCTCGAACTGGTTGCGCCACAGAGAGAGCGTTTTCGCGTAATGATCGGCGAACGTTTCGAAATGGATCGGCTGGAAATCGGTCGCCGCCGAAATCGCTTGATGCATTGTCTTGACCGAAGGGAGGCAGCCGCCGGGGAAAATGTGCCGTTGGATGAAATCGACATTCCTACGATAGCGGTCATACCGTTGGTCGGGGATGGTGATCGCCTGCAGCGCCATCATGCCGTCCGGTTTCAGCAATTCGCAGCATTGGCCGAAAAAGGTCTTGAGGTATTTGTGGCCGACGGCTTCGATCATTTCGATGGAGACGAGCTTGTCAAATTGTCCTTCCAGATCACGATAATCGCGATTTAGCAGTGTGACACGATCCGAGACTCCGGCTTGCTCGATCCGTTCCTTAGCGACGGTGAATTGCTCGGCCGAGATCGTGGTCGTCGTGACTCGGCAGCCGTACCGTTGTGCCGCAAAAATGGCAAAGCCGCCCCAGCCCGTGCCGATCTCAAGCACGTGATCCTTAGGTTGCAGTTGAAGTTTTTGACAGAGCCGATCGTACTTGGCCAAGGAGGCATCGAGCATCGAACTGGTGGGCTCATCAAAAAGCCCTGACGAGTAGGTCATGGTTGGATCGAGAAAGAGCCGAAAGAATTCGTTGCCCAGGTCGTAGTGAGCGGCGATGTTGCGGCGACTTCCCGAACGCGAATTTTGCTGACTCCAATTCCAAACGCGACGTACTGCATTGATCGCAACCGCCCGCCCGCCGTTGATTTGCTCAAGCACCTGCCGATTTTGAGCCATGACTCGGAGCACGCCCAGCAGGTCGTCGGTCTGCCATTCTCCGGCAAGATAAGATTCGGCCGCTCCCAAACTGCCGCCGAGGACGGCGCTGCGATAAAAGCCGGCGTCGTGCACGGTGAGCGTCGCCGAAAGGCCCGCTTGTGCATCGCCGAAGTGGGTGGTGGTTCCCGCTTCGCGAACGACCAGCGATCCCGTTCGCAGTGCTGACAATTGCCGGTGAACCAGCTTCCGGTAGCGGTTGTGGCGACGATCGAGCTGCACTGACGAATCTACAGTGTCATCGCGTTGGCTGCGTCGGGGCGGTTGGGTCTTTTGGATGGATGAACGTAGAACGGACATTTCTTTCGCCATAGTCGTAGGGCTTCAAGGTGGATCGCTCCCAACGTTTGCAGGGAGGTTACAGGGAAACGGATGAGTGATCGTGCCAGGGCCGCATCGGTTAAGGGGCGGCGCTGAAGGGTTAGGCCGGCTTGGAAGAGCGGCTTGGTGGCTTGCTGAACTGCCAATGTCACCGATAGCTGCTCGTCAGGTTCCGTCAGCCGCCAATCGTAGGTCGAATCCATATCCATGAAGGGGGAGACATGGAACTGTTTGGTATGACGATATCGCAAAGCCGAATCGTCTACGCGGGTGGCCGCATTGAGCACGTACCAGTGCCGCTCGCGCCACGGCGTGTTGTTCACTTCGGCCACAACGGTATGGAGGTTTTCCGCTTCGTCGTTGCAGAAGTAGAGGCACAGGGGGCTGAAGTAAAAACCGAATTGCCGCAGCGGGGTCAAAATGCGGATGCGGCCTCGCGGGACTTCGCAGCCGGTTGCCGCGATTTGATCTCGAACAAAGTCGGCGAGGTCGGCCGGCTCAGTCATCGGGCTCCGCTCGTCAGGCTGCTTCGCATGGGTGGACACGGGGCCGTGGTCAGCAGCTCGGAACGAATACGGGTGACGCTTTTGGTTTGAAAATAGCCGTAAGTTGCCCACAAGATCGGGGATTTCTTCCAGATCTAAGCAAAACCAACGTACCGAGTATTGCAGCCGATGTTCTATCGGGCGGCAACGCGCGTGCGTGACTCGTCCTTCGTAGATACAGCTGTGCATTTCGCTTCGTGATCGTTCAAGTGAGATAAATCGATGTCAAATTGTCGCGCTACGGCGAGCGCACTATTCACGCCATCTTCGTGGAAGCCGTACCCCCAGTAAGCGCCACAGAAATAGCTGCGGCGCGTGCCGTTGATCTCGTCGTGACGCTGTTGAGCCGCCTCGCTGCCAACCTCGAAGACGGGATGAGCGTAGTTAAATTCGGCAAGCAACTTGCTGGGATCGATCCGTTCCTGTGGATTGAGCGTGACACAGATGGGGCCCGGCGCGGCTAAGGATTGCAGGCGATTGAGGTCGTAGGTCAACGAGACCAGCCCGTCGGAGGCGGCCGGGATGTGATAGTTCCAACTAGCCCAAGCTTGGCGTCGGCGGGGCATCACGGAAGCGTCCGTATGCAGGATCGCTTTGTTTGCTTGATAGGGAAACGCATTCAGGATTTCCGTTTCTTCGGTCGACGCGTCTTTGCCCAAGAGCTGCAACGTTTGATCGGCGTGGGTAGCAAACACGACGGCGTCGTAGCAGTGGTTCGTGCCGTCATGCGGCTGCACTTCGACGTGGTCAGAGTGTCGGCGGACTGCAGCGATCGGGGTGTTCAACCGAACTCGGTCCTGAATCGGTCTCAACAAGGCGGTGACGTACGCTTGCGAACGGCCCGCCACGGTCAACCACTGGGGACGATCTGTGAGCTGCAACAGGCCATGGTTGTGTAGGAATCGCAGAATGAAATTGGCCGGAAACGAAAGGAATTCGGCGGGTCGCGCCGACCAGATGGCGGCGCCCATGGGGACTAAGTACTGGTCAACGAAGGCTTGGCCGAGTCGCTGTTGTGCAACGAATGCGCCGAGTGACAGTTTGCGTTTCGATTCCTCGGCTGTCACGAATGTCACGGCTGCCCGATTGAACCGGAGGATGTCTCGCAACATGCCAAGAAACGTTGGACTCACAAGATTTCGTCTTTGAGCGAACAGTCCATTCAGACTGCTACCTTGGTATTCCAAGCCCGTGCCATCACACTTGACGCTGAAGCTCATGTCACTCGGTTGCGATTCGATGCCCAGTTTCGCTAGTAGACGGAGGAAGTTGGGATAGGTCCGAGTGTTGAAGACCATGAAACCGGTGTCCACTTCAAACCGGCGATCATACGCTGCGATGGTGACAGTGTTTGCGTGGCCGCCCGGTCGATCGTTCGCTTCAAAAAGCTCGACCGAGTGCCGAGTCGCCAAGAGACGGGCGCAGAGACTGCCGCTAATTCCCGTCCCGACCACAGCAATCCGCATGAACACGCCTATTATTGAAGATCGTTTCCAGAAACTTGCAGTATTCGTCTGAGCGAGGTTTTGAACACCCATACGATGGCGAATTGACCTGTTTGACTGGGATTAATTCAGCCAGTGGAGAGACTGGGTGGGACGAGCAGCATCCGCTGTGTGGAATGGGGCGATTCCCGCCCGTCAGACGGGGCACATGTTCAATCGCCCAGCATTCACGCGCGTCGAATTGCAGAACGGCGACGGCATCCGAGAAGCGGGTGCACGTAGCCGTCAGTTGGTGCCCAGGCGCGACTCGGCTGTAGCTGGCGATTTCGATTTGTCACAACGCAGGTCGACCGTCGCTGACGGTGACACCCGCTTTTCGTCGGAGATTGCGAACGAAGTTTTTTCGACTGCGCGGCGGGATCACCAAGGGAAAGTGGCTCGCCAAAGAAAGGCGGGCGTTAACAGAGGACGCTAGAAAACAAGGCGCAGAAGAGCGCGTCGAGCGCATAAAAAAAGGGGCCTCCGACGCGCCAATCCACATTGGCTCTTAGACAGTCAGGGGCAAGGCAACCGTCTAAGTAACTCGCTCGTCAGAGGCCCCGCGGGCCATTCGCTTATGTGCCTGCTTTCGCCGGCACGATTCCCCTTAAATGCACCCCGCGTGCCAAACTCTTCAATCCGTCGCGAAAAAACTTCTATTGTGTAAGTTCTTATGCAGTAGTGGTTTACGTCGAGTCTCACTTTGAGAGGATTTGCAGGCTCCCTGCTTTCGGGTGGCGAGCAAAGAGTGGAATTTTGGTGCACTGTTTCAGCTTGGCACGAAAGCCCAATTTTATACCTCTTGAGAGGGGTTTATCGGCCTGGTTGTCTCAAAATGAAATCAAATCAGCGGCTTTTGCCGGTGAAAGCACTTGTCCTCAGTGCAGACTGCAGAAACCGAGGTTGGCTCAATTCGAGACATAGCCGTTTCGTCTTGCTGGATGACCACTCGAAATAGATGATTGCCGCTGTCGAATTGCGCCGATCGCTGGCCTAACCGCTCTTATTTTCCGAAAGTCGCCATGTCGCCACGAGAAGCCACGATCCGCTCGATTCACTGTGGCCCGGGCCATCCGTTGCTGCTGATCGCCGGTCCTTGTGTTTTAGAGACGGTTGCGGGCGCGTTGGAGATCGCCGAAAGGTTGGCTGAAATCGGGCAAAAGAACGATCTGCCCGTCATTTTTAAGGCTTCTTTTGACAAGGGGAATCGCACAAGCCTCGATTCGTACCGCGGTCCGGGGATCGAAACGGGATTGGAAATGCTGGCTCAGGTCTGGGAAAAGACCGGGCTGCCGGTTACGACCGACATTCACCTTCCGGAACAGGCGGCGCAAGCGGCCGAGGTTTGCGAGTTGTTGCAAATCCCCGCCTTCTTGGCTCGGCAGACCGACCTTTTAGTGGCAGCTGCTGAAACGGGGCGAGCCATCAACGTCAAAAAGGGCCAGTTCATGGCCCCGGAAGATATGAAATTCGTCGTCGATAAGCTGCACAAATCGGGAGCCCGCAACGTACTCCTGTGTGAACGGGGCACGTTCTTTGGCTACGGCCGTTTAGTGAATGACATGCAAGCCATCCCCCTGATGCAGCAGTTGGGCGTCCCTGTCATCTATGACGCCACGCACAGTGTGCAGCGACCGGGTGGTGCGACCGGCAAAACGGGTGGGAATCGCGAAATGGTCGAGCCACTCTCGAAAGCTGCGGTCGCCTTGGGAACCGACGGGATTTTTCTCGAAACGCATCCAGATCCAAAGCAGTCGCCGAGCGATGGTAGTAACATGGTGCCTCTGGATGAAGTCGATTCGTTGGTTACGCGGTTACTCAAAATACGAGTGGCGGCTGGGAGTTAATCTTGATGGCGGCATCGCGCGCCCTACATCGTTCTTGTTTGCTCACCGTACTTGGTTTGATGATCTGCGGTTGTCGCCCGACGCCTCAGAAGCCGATCGTCCCGGCGCAGAGCAAGGATGCGCCTTCCTATCAGACAGGGTCGGACGATCACTTGAAACTGGCGATCTCGTTCATCGACTCGTTGAACGAATACAGCGAAGTGGAAATCGTTGCCAGGATCCATCACCACTTGTCCAAGTGGATCAAAGAGAGCGAACCGGATGACGACTGGATTGCCGACCCGCTCTTCGGTCGCTTGCCGAAGCGATTGAACTTGGCCAAAGGACGAGCGGCGCTGTCACGACTCATTTTCCAGGATGCGGATGTCGCGATGTTGCGCGAGGCATTGTGGCTGAGCCAAATCTCGTATCAGGTCGCCAATCGGCCGGTCGGCGATCAGGCACTCAGTCAATGGCTGCTCGCTCAGACTGATTCGCTGGGACGAGATGCCGTTCGAGATTTGGGCGTCAGTTACGAATTGTTCGACTGGGTAGTGCGGAACATTCAGACGGAGCCCACAACGACCACACCGGATGGTCATCGCTATGGCAAACGGATGGTTTGGGAGGCCATTCTGCTTGGTCGCGGTGATGTTTGGGTGAAGTCACGTGCTTTTATCATGCTGGCTCGGCAGCAGGGTGTGCCGGCGGCCATGCTGGCGGTGGACCGCGATGATAAAGATGCGGAAGAGTGGTTGCCAGCGGTCCTGATCAACGGACAGCTGTACCTCTTTGATATGCTGCTGGGCGTCCCCGTCCCGGTCGAAGGTGAAAGTGGCATCGCGACGCTGGACCAGGTTGTGGCCGAACCGGCCAAGTTGGAATCGCTGCAGATTGACGGGAAATACCGTGTCTCCACGGACGAGCTGAAGCAGTTGGTTGCGCTGATCGACGCGACGCCAGAATATCTTTCGCAGCGAATGAAGTTGGTCGAACAGGCGCTGACGTCGTCTGACAAGATGAAGCTCACTTGCCGCCCATCGGTGCTCAGTCTCGAATTGCGTCAATGCAAGGGCATCACGAACGTGAGCCTGTGGCCATTCCCTTACGATTCCATTCAGGTACGAATGTCGCTTCGCAAGAATCCGGCTGCGCTGATGGAAATTCAGCGTGAGGCGGGATTCTTATCTGGGCAAAACGCCATTGCTCGCGGACGTCGCCAGCACTTTCGCGGTCAATTGGCGAACGAACCAACACGGTCGGGTGCCAAGCAGTTGTATATGGACTCGCGGATTTCCAACGAGAGAATTGAAAGCCTGGCGAACGCAAAAGAGCAACTCGCCGCCATGTTGCAGAACGCCAAATTGCCCGAAGATCCGCAAGCACGCGCAGCGTTGGCCGTCAATTTGCAAAAGCGCATGCGAATTGCCAAAGAGATGGCAAGTAACTGGCTCGGTTTGTTGGCGTTTGAGAAAGGGCAATACAGCGTAGCGGCCGACTTTTTCGACAAACGAACCGTCCAGGCTTTTCCCGACGGGACGTCGAAACAAGGCGCGCTCTTTAATTTGGGCCGCACGTACGAGCGCTGGGGTCAGGGAGGTGAAGAGGACGAGGTCGACCAAGCATTGCTCCGAAAGGCGATCGCAGCCTACGAATCGGTCGAGGATGAAAGTCTCCAACCGGCCTGTCAAATTCGAGCCGCTCGGCTCAAGTCAACTTTATGAATCGTTGCTCGATTCTTTGCAGCCGTTACAGGTCACACAGTCGCAAGACGTCGACACCTTCACGAGCGTCGCAACGAAGATAAATCGCATCAGGCGATGCAAACTGTTGCAAGATGTTGTGGTACATCAGATGTTCGGCCGGCCAAGGATAGGCATAGACCAACTCGAAATCGCGTAACTCCATATCCAAATTGTCGTAGCCGTCAGGCGCGTCAATCGACGTGCGAACGACTTCGTCACCTTCCGCCGGATTCCATTCGAATTCGTTCGGAATGAAACTCCCAACGGAAAAAGTCGCAGTCGATTTGTATTTGGTTGACAAGATCTCCGAGTGATCGACCAGCACCGATTCGACTTCGATTCCATAGGCTTCAAAGCCCATGCGGCTCGCCATGATGGCGACGACGCCCAGTCCGGAGCCCCATTCGAGGAACGTGGTATAGCGTCCCTGATGCGCTTGTAGTGTCTTATAAACTGGCAGGTAATCGGCACTCACATAGGCGAAGAAGGGATTCGTCTCTTGAAATTCGTCCCAGATGCGACCGGCATCAGCCCACAGTTGTTCGAACTCTTCCAGCAACGCCCCGTCTGATTCGCATGTCGCAGGAGTGAACGGGTCGTTGGGTTGAACCATGGGAAGCCTTGTTTGGGGTTTGCAAGAATCGTCGGCGAGGACTGCCTAGCGGCCTGCGATTGCCAGCTAGGACCGAGAAGTTTTCTTTTTCGCTTTTTTGCTGGCCCTCTTCTTAACCGTTTTTCTCTTTGGCGTCGCCGCCTTGGTCTTTGTTTTCGTAACTTTCTTTTTCCCTGCTGAACTCTGGGTCGAGGAAGTGCTCAATTCGTAGCTCTCTTTGAGCCATTTGCCCCAAATCCGTTTGGGCAAGGGCTGTTCCGCGGTAAACCGAGCCGTAACCCAAGCGGTCGAGCCAGTCTGAAAGTCATCAGGCTCCTGCTTGGCTAATCGGATCGCTTCCGGCATCGATTTGCTCAGTTTGAACATCGCCTTGTATCGACCACCTTGCATGCCGATGAATAGAAACGCCTTCTTGCCCCGCTTGAATGAGCTTTGCGTGCAAGCCGTTCCCTCGTCGACGCCTGCAAAACGGGAAGCCTGCGTTCGAATCGGGAGCGTCGGATCCGGCAACTTCTTCTGGGCGGCCATTTGACTCCTCCTCCGTATCCGGCGGTTTCCGAGGGGGCGGGATATTCGTCGCGGTTAACCGATCACAGGATTCGATTTGGCCCACATAACTTGTTCGGCGGTCCAGTTGGTCGTTCTAAATGACGCTTGTGCATTTGCCCCCGGTTCGCAAAGTAAGCGATCAGGGAGAGTGTCCCCAACACAATTAATGGAGAGCCGCAAATGCGAAAATTAAGGAACAAGGCGAGTTGCAGTGAGATGATGAGGGTAATCCCCATGATTTGGCGGATCGAAAATTGAGGAATCGATCGCGGGAGTCGCAGCGCCATCCCTAAGAAAAAAGCCGGGAATGCAATCAGCTCCCAAAGGATCGTCGCGATCCAAAGGTCCGCGCCAAATCCTTCCCACCACAAGATGTCGGTCGAGAAAGAAGGGAACAGCGAGGTGGAAACCATGCCGATGCAAAAGCAGACGCCAGGGATCATCTTCTTGTGACCTCGCATACCGGTCGTCAGCACACCGGTGAGGAAAGCGACGATCCAACAGGGCAGACGCCCGACCACCAATTCCCAAGCGAGCTTCACATCGGCCAGTCCGCGCACGTCAAGCCATAAACTGACGTCGAATGGTGCCCGCAACTGCGTCGTCGAGTTAGCATCCGCAAGATCGTCAAAAAAAGCGACCGAGATGCCGAAGGCAAGGAAGACGATGGCAATCATCACGCGTTTCATATCGCGGCCGCCAACCAAGGGAAAATACTGGAATCTTCACCTTAGCTTTTTCCAGATCGATTGTCACGGTAGTTCCCCGCAATTCCGCGATCTTGCTCTATGGAAACGTCTGATAGCAACGCCACCACCGCACGTGAGTACCCCGTCCAATCGTTGTCCACGACGATCGACTCGCCGGCGCCATGCCATGGTACCGCCACGTGCCACCAACTTGAAAACGATCAGAGTCCGCGGTGCCGTGGGCCTGAAACGTGAACCGCACTTGCCCGTTTGTTGATGTGAAACTGTTCTTCGGTGCGCGGCGTCAAACGCCACTTGCCATCGTTCCGCTGTCGACAGCGAGGCCCCACGTCACTTGGTTGGTGGTCGCAGCAAAACGTCGCGTGCGCCGCGAGCTCTAGACCATGGCCTCGAGGGTGGTGATTTCAAATGTCCTTACTTTGGCGCCGAGCCCTACGAACAGCTCGATCGCTCCGTCACCCAGTAGCGCATCGGTGTCTCGTCCGCCGATCATTTTGAACCCTTTCAAGGCATCTCCAAAGCCCGAGTTGCTCAGCGAGTCGATCAAATCGGGCACGGTGTCGACGCCCGGGAATCCGATCGCGTCGATGTTGTCCTCGCCGACGATAAGGTCTTCGAACATCAGCTGAAAGGTATCGTCGCCGGCACCGAGGGTGATGGTGATTTTGTCTTCTGGCAGGCCGTTCAGTTGACCGAAGGAGTAGGCGGCGAAGTCAAACCCAACGGTATCGTTGTCGGCGCCACCAATGATGCGACCTCGGTCGGCGGTCACGCCGCCCATCACGATGAAATCTTCACCCTTGCCACCATTCGCGATCGCTTTCTTGTGATCTCCGCTGAATCGCAATGTGTCATCTCCGTCGCCTAAGACGACTTTCGCCAGCTTCGCTGCATCCGCATCGACTTCGACCACGTCATCGCCGGCGCCTGTGTTGATCGTTAGCCGATCGAGGTTCGAGATGCCGGTGTCTTCGAGCATGCCGTCGCTCGACAACTGAACCATGACGTTGCCTCCGTCCTGCGTCACGGCAACGAAGTCATTGGCATCGTCGGCGGTGATCTTCAGTGAATTGCCGGTCGCGGTCCAATCGGCCGCCATCAGCAAGCGACTTTCTAGCGATTCCAATTGAAATTCAAGTTCTGATGTCTGCGAAGAGCTGTTCATGATGGGTCTCTGGCTGGTCGGATGGGACAAGACAGCCCGGATAAAAATTTCAGGAAAGGCTGCCAATACGAAAGAAACAGCCAAGAGGATTGCGTGAGCGGTGAATCGGCAATTTTGTCGAGAAACGCACGTCGCTAGGAACGCGAGACTCGACCATCTTGTCTGTGCGAACGCACAATCGATTGGATTGAGAGCGATTCTCGCCGGTTACTGGGGCCGCGTGAGCAGCGCTTGGATCATCCAGTCGCCACCGGTTTCGACTTCTTGCGATTTGCCACCGGGCAGTCCGACTTGGGAATGTTCCCCGCCCGTGCTGGTATCGAAGCTAACGTAGACACCTTTTGTCGCTTCGGCGTGGAAATCGAAGATCACCCAATAGACGTCGGGCACATCGATTGGTTCCGCGAACAGAATTGTCATCCAGCGACTTTCGCCCCGTTTGAACTTTTTGTACGGCACCATCTCGGTATGGACGACATCTGTGTTCTCCTCATCGACGACCGAGATCTCGACCTCTTCATCTGGCGCCCGCGGGCGACCATATCGCGATCCGTGCAGCCGCAGCCCCCGCAACTTTTGCGTGGGGCTGGGGCGTTGAAAACGGATCATTTCACCGCTGCCGGCGATGCTCTTCTTCCCGTCGGCCTGCCCGTCACCGTATTTCGTGACGAGCTGCGGTTTCGAGGAAGTTCTCTGGGCCGCCGCGTGGTCGACACAAACGATAAGCGAAGCCAACATTACCGCAGCAACAAACGCCAAGCGAAACATCGTTGAATCCCCCTTGGTCATTTCGCGTCGCGAATCGCCAGCAGTCACCCGCAAGGCGACGCTAGGCGAGGCCTTTCCCGGAAAGCATTTTCAGCGCTTCGACGTAGCGGTCGTGCGTTTGCTGGACAACCTCTGCCGGTAATTCCGGCGGCGTGCTGTTCTTGTCCCAATCGGTACCAGCCAGCCAGTCACGCACGGGTTGCTTGTCGAACGAAGGTTGCGCTCCGCCCGGCTTGTACTGCTCGGCGAGCCAGAAACGGGAGCTATCGGGTGTGAGTACTTCATCGATCAGGATCAGCTTATCGCCGTCCCAGCCCCACTCGAACTTAGTATCGGCCAAAATGATGCCCTTCGTGGCAGCAAATTCGGCACCCTGTTGATAGATGGCTAGGCTCCGATCTCGCAATTCGGTCGCCACCTCTTCACCGACTTCCTCGATCATCCGTTCGAACGAGATGTTCTCGTCGTGGCCTTCGTCCTCTTTGGTTGCCGGTGTGAAGATCGGTTCGGGCAACTTGTCTGATTCGACTAAGCCTTCTGGCAGTCGGATGCCGCAGACGGTGCCGCTCTGTTGGTATTCCTTCCAGCCAGATCCGGAGAGGTAGCCGCGTACGACGCACTCGATCGGGACGACCTTCGCTTTTTTCACGATCATGGAGCGACCGTTCAGGTCCAGTTTCTGGACGGTCTCTTCGTCAAGGATCTCACTCGGATGCATGCTGATGACGTGGTTTGCTTCGTCAATTTTGTCGAACCAGAATTTGCTAATTTGCGTGAGCACTTTCCCCTTTTCGGGGATGCCGTTGGGAAGCACCCAGTCGAAGGCGCTGATGCGATCGGTGCTGACGATCAGTAATCGATCGCCCAAGTCGTAGACGTCGCGCACTTTGCCTCGTTTGAGTTCCCATTGATCAATTGAAGTTTCCAGAATGAGTTGCGATTCCATGCTGATTGGTCCTGTGTTCTTAGCGTTGGCCGAGTGGCCGCTTGCCCGTTTTCCAATGTAAACCGTTGACGATGTAAACGTAAACGTAAGCCGTTGAATAAGCGTCAACCATAAACGTAAACCGTTGACTACTTAAATTTCATGCAGACGACGCAGATGTCATCACCTTGAGCTGCGAAGTGACTAAACTGCTGGACGTCTTGGACGATTAAAGATCCGTACTCTTTTAACTCTTTCGTGTTGCGGCCGCAGCTGTCTCGCAGACGTTCGAGGCCAAACATTTCGTCATCGTTTTGATCGGTCGCTTCCGTAATGCCGTCGGTGACGAGCGTGATGAAATCGCCCGGCTTCATTTCAAAACTGGCCGATTCGTACGCGAATCCATCCATCACGCCCAGCGGCAACCCGGTCGCGAAGCCGCCAATTTCTTGGACTGCCCCGTCAGGGTGGCGAACAACCGGGCACAAGTGACCGGCGTTTGCCATCTGAATTGTACCGGTCTCTGGTGTGAGTACGAGTAGGACCATGGTCACGAAACGATCATCGACGGCATCTTCACAAAGCAGGTCGTTCAGCCGTGCCACCACGATGGCCGGGTCGTCATTCGCAGCCAGGCAAAATTTGGCTTCGGCCGACAGTTTCGTCATCATCAGAGCGGCTGCGATTCCGTGCCCAGAAACATCAGCGACGATCGTTGCGACGCGACCGTCAGAGAGGCGGACATAGTCGTAGTAATCACCACCAATGACGTTGGCAGCTTGGTAATGGTCAAAGAAGGTCCAGCCAGCGATCGTCGGTTGCTTTTGCGGCAGCAATGCGATCTGAACCTGTTTCGCCAGTTCCAGGTCACGCTGCAAAGCTCGCTGGGCCAAAGCTTCGTCGTGCAGCATGGACGTTTGAATTGCTTTTGCGATCAGCGGTGCCAACGCGGCCAAGATTTCTAGGTCGGATTCGGTGAAGCGGCGAAAGCTGTCGAGCGTGTCAATCTGCACAACTCCCAGCACCTCATCGTCACTATTGATCAACGGGACGCACATGAACGATCGAATGCGAACCTGCGCGATGCTCTCGGTCATACTGAAACGACTATCATTTGCCGCATCGGCAGAAAGCAAAGCTTGTTTCGTATCCATCGCTTTGTAGACGATCGTACGACTGATACTGATTTCATGTTCCGTCGAGTCACGGAAATGTGAATAGGGGACTTCGATATTGTTGGCAGCGTTCTTCAAAATCATGAAGCCGCGATCGGCCTGCGTGAAAATCTTGAACAGGCTCTCCAGCGCTGGCGGCATGACGTCGTTCAACGAGAGCTTGCGCCCCAAACTTTTTGTGATCTCGAGGACAGCCTGCAGCTTCACGTCGGCGCCGACCGACAGATGCGAAGAGCCGCCCTTCGACATATCGAACTGGCTCATGATCGACGAGGCGGTGATCAACTCGTCGTCAGCGAATATGACCGAAGCGGATGATCGCGTGTCGCCATCCGCCGTTTCGGGCGCTTTGTAGGTGTAGATCACATCGCAGATGCGGACGTTATCCAGGTGCGATAATTTCGTCGGTTCCGCAACCGAGTGTTCGTTGAGAAAGGTCCCGTTGCGGCTGCCCATGTCTTCGACATAGAAATCGCTGCCCCGCTTTGTGATCTGAGCGTGGTAACGACTGACTGCGCTCGCATCGACCACGACATCGCAATTCGGATGTCGGCCGAATAATGTCTTCTGCGCGGCGAGGGGAATCGACTTGCCCGTTCCCGCTCCGGCAATTTGATCGAGTTTCGGCATGTGTTGCTCGCGTTTCGGTTAGACGCCTTAGTTTATCGTGTTCGTCGTCGGTCATCCATGCGCTGACCGGGCTTATCCGTCCGAAGCGGTCTGGGTGCTCCGCTTGACCCTGGAATGGGAAGGCATAAACTTCCTCTTTGGCGGTGAGTTCGCCGTTTTTGGGGTGTGGTGTAATTGGTAGCACGGCGGATTCTGGTTCCGTAAGTTGGGGTTCAAGTCCCTGCACCCTAGCTTTGTCCTGCGATCTGCCGGACTTTCCCAATTTCTGGCATGCTCGCGTGGAGTCGATCGAAGATGAACGCCACGAACTCGCACGGCCAGCCGATCGGAGCTGCGCTGCCCCATTGGACGCCGCCCGCTAAACCGCCGCAACAGCCGCTGGCGGGCCGAACTTGCGAATTGCAGCCGCTCAGTCTGAACCATGTTCGCCCGTTGTACGAAGCCGACCTGCTCGATCCGACGGGCAAGCATTGGACCTACAAGACGGTCGGTCCTTTTGAGTCGGAGCAAGACTTCGCTGTCTGGGTCGCGAAAGTGGCCGCCTGGGATGACATGTTGTTCTATGCGGTAATTTCGCACCAGCTGCAACGAGCCGTCGGGCTGGCGGCCTACCTGCGTGTCACCCCGGTTCATGGCTGTATCGAGATCGGGGCACTCTATTTTTCTCCTTTGATGCAGCGTACGACCACGTCTACCGAATCGCTCTATCTGATGATGCGGCACGTGTTTGACGATTTGGGGTACCGCCGCTGCGAATGGAAGTGCGATCGTTTGAACGAGCCGTCGCGCCAAGCGGCGCTCCGGTTGGGATTTCGCTTCGAAGGGACTTTTCAGGACGCGGTCGTCTACAAGGGACGCAGCCGCGATACCGATTGGTTTGCGATCACCGCCGCCGAATGGCCGGCGATTCGTGCGAAGCTCGAGTCCTGGTTGGAGCCTGCCAATTTCGATGAACAGGGTCTGCAGCGGCGCTCGCTGGGTGAGTTTTAATCGCTCAGCCTTTTTTCCCGCTGATTTCCGCAGATTCTACTTCTTGCGGCGTGAAACAATGTTGGGCCAGGCCGCGCTTGAGATTTTCCCTCACTTGCCCAGAGACACCTGAAAACAAACCTGCGTCAATCTGCGTCAATCTGCGAAATCTGCGGATAAAAAACCGTAACGACAGTCACGTTGTGGTGTATCAATGGCAAACCGCTAGAATGCCGACATGTACTTACGCTTCGCCAAACGGCTGCTCGTCGAAACTGACAAACGATTGCTCTGGAAAGCTGCCTACAATGGCGGTTTTCGAGGCATGTTGTCGATCCAGAAACACAAAGCGCGGCTGAAACGGGGCGAATTCTACCCGCCGTTTATTTACATCTCGATCATCAATAGCTGCAATTTGCGCTGCCAAGGCTGTTGGGTCGACGTGGCGGCTCCTCAGCACAAGATCGAAATCGACAAACTCGACGAGGTCATCCGCGAATCGAAAGCGATGGGGAATTCGGTGTTCGGGATTTTGGGGGGCGAGCCCTTCATGCACTCCGAAATTCTCGAATTATTCGGCCGCCATCCCGATTGTTTCTTCCAGGTATTCACCAATGGCCACTTCATTACCGACGAGGTGGCTCGCGAACTGCGTCGGCTGGGCAATGTGAATCCGCTCGTGAGCGTCGAAGGCAGCGAAATCGTCAGTGACGAGCGGCGGGGGCGACTCGACGTACTCAGCAAGACGATGGAGGGTGTTCACAATTGCTTGAAACACAAGCTGGTTACCGGCGTCTGCACCAGCCTCTGCCAAACCAACTTTGATGACTTGCTCACAGAAAAGTGGGTCGATCGGCTCATCGAGATGGGCGTGATGTACACCTGGTTTCATGTTTATCGAGCCGTCGGGCCAGATGCGAAGCCGGAACTCTGCCTGACGCCGGAACAGCAACGGAAGGCGCGCCAATTCGTCGTCGACATGCGGGCGACGAAACCGATCATCATTATTGATGCCTATTACGATGGAGAGGGCAGGGCACTCTGTCCGGCGGCGACCGGTTTCACGCACCACATCGGACCCTGGGGCGATATCGAACCGTGTCCGGTGATTCAAATGGCAACCGAATCGATTCACGACGAGCGTTCGCTCCAAGAGACGTTCAATGAATCGGAATTCCTGCGCGACTTTCGCGAAGCGGCTGCCGGAGCGACTCGTGGCTGCGTCATCTTGGAACGGCCCGACGTGTTGGAAGAGTTGGCTGCCAAGCACGGAGCCCGCGACACGACAGTGCGCAAGGAAGCGTTTGCCGAATTGGCGGCGATTGAACCCCATTCTTCGCAATACGATCCGGGCCACGAAATTCCGGAACGGAGTTGGGTCTACCGTTTCGCGAAGCGGATGTTCTTCAACGATTACGGTGCCTACAGTCAGCATTTTCACGCCGACCAATGGCACGATACGCGGAAGCCCAAGTAGTCATGTCCGATGATCCGCGCCCGACAATTGACCTCGATCAATTCCTGAAACTGACCGGTGCTGTCGCGACGGGCGGGGAGGCCAAACTGATGATTCAGGGAGGCGAAGTCATGGTCAATGGCGAAGTCGAAACGCGACGACGGAAGAAGCTATATGCCGGTGATGAAGTCGCTTTTCTCGACGAATGCTACGTCGTGGAAGGCGAATGAATAGGCTGCGGCGTCCTTGCTTCGTTGGTAACTGCCTCTCGCCATCGCGGTTTGGTCGACTACGATAATCCTAAAGAATTCATCCTTGTGGGAGCCAAGTTGTGCTGAATCTACCTGTTCTTCGTTGGGGCAAGCCTTACGAATCACTGGACGTCGCCGAGATCCATCATTTTCACACCGGCGAGCCGATTGCCAAAGTGAGCCAGGCGAATGGTGGGTTGTTGCAGCGCGATTTGAAGAAGGCAGGACAGGCGCGAGCCGCTTTGCGCGAGATTCCCGCGCAGGAGTTGATTGCGAAATGCAAAGAGGCGGCCGATCGATTCACGAATGACACATTGGCCGTCGGTGACGGACAACAATCGGCAGACGATTTCGTAAAAATTCAATCGGCCAGTACCGGTCTGCCCGAGAACATGTGTCGCGGCAACATGGAAAAGGTCGCCTTCGTCTTGGCCCGCATGGACGAAATCTTGGACGCTTTGACGCGAGGATTGGATTTGGACATCCTGACTCGCGGTTACGGGCATGAAGAACGGGGTGTGACGGTCAGTTACCAGGTGCAAACTCCGGTGCTGGGCGCCGTGTTGCCCTCGAACTCGCCCGGCGTGCACACGCTGTGGCTGCCGGCGATTCCGCTCCAGATTGGACTCGTGCTGAAGCCCGGTTCGTCCGAACCTTGGACACCTTATCGCGTCGCGTCGGCATTGATGGCGGCCGGCGTTCCCGAGGTCGCTTTTGGGCTCTATCCGGGCGGTCACGATGTGGGTTCGGCGTTGTTAACCCATTGTCAACGAGGCATGATGTTTGGCAGCCAGCAAACGGTCGAGCAGTACGCGGGGAATCCACGTGTCCAAGTCCACGGACCTGGCTTTTCCAAAATTCTCATCGGCGATGATCAAGTGGACCAGTGGGAAAAGTACTTGGACGTGATGGTCGAGAGTGTCCTCATCAATGGGGGACGCAGCTGCATCAATTGCTCAGGCATCTGGGCATCCCGCCACACGAAAGAGATCGCGGCAGCGATCGCGGCTCGAATCGGCCCGGTCGACGTGAGCCCACCTGACGATGATGCGGCCCAATTGGCTGCCTTCACCGTGCCAGGTAGCGCTCAGGCGATCTGGAAAATGATCGAAGGAGATATCGGGACGCCAGGTGTCACCGATATGACGGCCGATTTCGGCGAGCGGTTTAGCGAGACCGAGCGTTGTGGCTATTTGCGGCCGGTCGTATTGCATTGCGATTCGCCCGAATCGCCCGTCGCGAACAAAGAGTTCATGTTTCCGTTTGTGTCGGTCGTACAATGTCCCCAAGAGCAGATGCTCAAACAGATCGGCCCGACACTTGTCGGCACGGCGATTACGGCCGATCGAGAGTTTGCGCAAGCGCTGACCGATTCAAACCACATCGACCGACTCAACGTCGGCCCGATTCCCACGAATCGAGTCAACTGGCTGCAACCTCACGAAGGAAACATCATTGATTTCCTCTTCAGGTCGCGGGCGTATCAAGTTGCCGAGTTGGTCTAGTTGCGAATGCCGCTTGTCAGTTGCCGATGTCAGCGGAGCTGGCGAACGTGCACGGGGTGGCGGCGGTACGTGCCGGGCGATCCCATTAGGTTCCTTTGCTTTTCGACAAAACCTGCCCGGGAGCCCCAATCGCCAGCAGTCGGTGGAACGAAGTGACGCGTCGATGCCTCGTTGCGCGTTCATTTTCCGGCTTTCCCGGTGACTTCTGTCCCCTTGGCGACGATTCGCCTGACCAGAATGGAAGTGAATAGCTATAATTCGACAACCCGCCGAACCTTCCCGCCCGCGCTCACCCGCGCTCACCCGCGCTCACCCGCGTTGACTCGCGCCTAAATAAACGATCTGCATTTATGGACAAATCATTGGTGGATGCCGTCGCGGAACGCATCAGTTCTCGGGATCGAATTACGCAGGCTTTTGATCTCTCGAGTCCCACTCGAATTGTCTATGGCCCGGGAACCATCGACTCGCTGGGCAAGTTGGCCCAGGAATTGGGTGTGCAACGGGCGTTGGTCGTCAGCGACACCGGAATCGTCGCGGCGGGGCATACTGGGCGTGGAGTGGCTGCGCTCGAAGCGGCCTCACTCGAAGTGGAAGTCTTTGCCGACATTCACGAGAACCCCACCACCGACGATGTGGCGCGGGGGCTCGAAGTTGCGACCGGTTATCAACCCGATGTCCTGATTGGCATCGGTGGCGGCAGTTCGATGGACTGCGCGAAAGGGATCAACTTCCTGCTGACAGGCGGTGGCCGTATGCAGGACTATTGGGGTGTCGGAAAAGCGACCGAGCCGATGTTGCCGATGATTGCGGTTCCGACCACGGCCGGGACCGGCAGTGAGGCTCAGTCGTTCGCCTTGATTTCCGATGCAGAGACGCACGTGAAGATGGCGTGCGGTGATAAGAAAGCCGCATTCCGCATCGCGGTGCTCGACCCGCAGCTCACCCTGACCATGCCGCATCAAGTCACGGCCGTGACCGGGATCGATGCCGTGGCCCACGCTGTGGAAACGGCCGTGACCTCAAAGCGGTCGGCCATTTCTGAGATCTATAGC
Source organism: uncultured Pirellulaceae bacterium (assembly GCA_964480915.1). Classification (GTDB taxonomy): domain Bacteria; phylum Planctomycetota; class Planctomycetia; order Pirellulales; family Pirellulaceae; genus CAWGCE01. Next base: position 111,726 of record CAYZRS010000008.1, read on the forward strand.
CGCGCCGCCTGGGTTTTACTGGCCGATAATTTCCGTCGAGTATTTGAGAAGCCGGGCGATTTGGAATCACGCGCCGGCATGCAATTGGGTGCCTGCCTCGCCGGCATGGCGATCGAAAACTCGATGTTGGGCGCCGCTCATGCATTGGCGAATCCCTTGACGGCCCACTATGGCCTGGTTCACGGTCAGGCGGTCGGGCTCATGCTGCCGCACGTGGTGCGATACAACTCGGACGAAGTTGACTCGCTCTACGATGGGCTGCTCCAGGCGCTGCGAGCACAGACGGGGATGGAAGTGGCAGGTGAGGGCGGGGCAGGGCTGGCCGATTATCTGACCGGGCTACTCCAAGCTGCCGAATTGAAAACACGTTTAGGCGAATGTGGCGTCGAATTTGGTAAACTGCCGGAATTGGCCGTCGATGCGGCGAAGCAATGGACCGGCACGTTCAACCCTCGTCCGGTCGACGAGACGACGCTGCTCGAGATTTATAACCACGCGTTCTAAGACCTGTTCAGAAGCATGCCATGGATATCCGTTATCTTTGCCGTTGGGTGCTACCGTTGTTCAGCTGTTGGCTGGCCACCACAATTCTGACTGGTTTCGCTCAGGAAACCGACACGCAAGTTCCCGTCCAGCAAGCGACCGCCACGAGTTGGCCGTTGTTTCGTGGTGATCCTGGTTCCCAGGGAGTTGCCGCCAGCGATTTACCCCAAACGCTTGAACTGCTGTGGAAAACGCGGATCGACGAGGATGGATTCGAGGGCACGGCCGCAATTTTCGATGGCGTGATTTATATTGGCTCACTCGAAGGAGTCATCTTTGCTTTCAATTTGGAAGATGGCAGCCAGCGATGGCAATTGAAAACCGAAATGGGATTCGGAACCTCGGCCGCTTACCGCGATGGTCGAGTCTTCTTAGGCGATTTCGATGGTGTGTTCCGCTGCATCAATGCGGAAACGGGCAAGCTCGAATGGAAATATGAAGTCGACGCAGAGATCAACTCGAGCGGCAATTTCTACGGCGAGTACGTCCTCTTTGGCTCCCAGGATGCGACACTCTATTGCGTCGCTGCGAAGTCGGGCGAGTTGGCTTGGAAACACTCGATTGACGACCAGATTCGTTGCACGCCATCGATCGCCGGCAACCGCTGCTTTGTCGCCGGCTGCGATGCAAAATTGCATGTGATCGATTTAGATAAAGGAGCATCGGCTGGCGCCGTCGAAATCGATGGCCCGACGGGCGCGACGCCCGCGATCGTGGGCGACTTGGCCTATTGCGGTACGGAAGGAGGTACGTTCTTCGCGATCGATTGGAAAGCGGAAGAGGTCCTCTGGACGTTTCAAGACGAGGTTCGCAGCCAGCCGTTCCGTAGTTCACCAGCTGTGAAAGATGACGTCATTGTCGTCGGTGGTCGCAGCAAGGAAGTCTACGGACTGTCCAGAACGGACGGAAAAAAACGGTGGACGTTTACCACCAAAAAACAGGTCGATTCATCGCCTGTGATCGTCGGAGATCGCGTGTTTATCGGTTCTCGCGATGGCCGTCTTTACGGATTGGACCTAACAACTGGTAAGGAAGTGTGGCAATATGAAACGGGCAGTGCCTTGAATGCATCGCCCGCCGTCGCCGATCGCAAGTTGGTCATCGCCAGCAACGACGGAGTGATTTATTGCTTTGGCGAGAAAATTGCGAAGTGAACATTTCATTTGCTCAGAAACTTCATCACCGATACCCCGTGCCCCCAATCCGAACGCCGCACGACGCCGTCACCACTGAATAAAGATTAGCATGTCAGACACGACCAATACTGAAGTCGGTAGTTACTTCATATCGAACTACCCACCTTTTTCGCAGTGGAACGAACTGCATCTACCTGAAGTGGAAGAGGCGATGGGCAAACCGCCTCGCGAGGTGCCACTGGGGCTCTACCTGCACATCCCCTTCTGCCGCAAGCGCTGCAAGTTCTGCTACTTTCGCGTCTACACCGACAAGCGGGCGGAAGAGATTGAGACTTACCTGGCAGCGTTGTCGACCGAGATCGAGCTCGTCAGTCAGTTGCCATGCATGGGCGAGCGGCCTTTTCGATTCGTCTACTTTGGCGGTGGGACGCCTTCGTTTCTTAGCTCCAAGCAGCTCGAACGATTGGTCGATCGTCTCCGGGCCAACATCAGCTGGGACCTTGCCGAAGAGGTCACCTTCGAATGTGAACCGGGGACGCTCTCAGAAACCAAAGTTCAAACACTTAAGGATTTGGGCGTCACTCGACTGAGCCTCGGGGTCGAGAACTTTGACGACAAAATCTTAGAAGCCAACGGACGCGCCCACGAATCGCCTGAGGTCTTCAAAGCGTGGGATTGGATTGCGAAAGCCGACTTTCCAAACGTAAACATCGATTTGATTGCCGGTATGGTCGGCGAGAATTGGGAGAACTGGAAAGATTGTGTTCGTCGAACGGTCGAGATGTCACCGGAGAGCGTGACGATCTATCAAATGGAACTTCCGTTCAACACGACTTATTCGAAAGATATCTTGGATCAAAAAATCGAATCACCGGTTGCCGATTGGGATACCAAGCGGGCTTGGGTTGATTACGCGTTCAATGAACTGGCTGAGCATGGTTACCAGGTGTCGAGCGCCTACACGATGATCAAAGATCCGAACAAAGTCAGCTTCAGCTATCGTGACAATCTGTGGCGAGGGTCTGACTTGTTGGCGACCGGCGTCGCCAGTTTTGGGCACATCTCTGGCGTCCATTATCAAAACCATCCCGATTGGGCCGGCTACGTCGGTGCACTGGATGAACGCCGCCTGCCGCTCAATCGAGCTTTGAAAATATCGCCCCACCAATCGCTGGTTCGCGAGATGGTGTTGTTGCTGAAGAAGGGCTATTTGCACGCGGATTACTTTCAGCAAAAATTCCGCGTCGATATTTTGGATCGCTGGGCGGGCGCTTGGAAGCAGTTCGCCGAAGATGGCCTGCTCCACGTGACCGACGAGGGAATCGAACTGACACGGCAAGGCTTGCTACAAGTCGACGGATTGCTGCCGGCATTCTTTGAGCCCGAGCATCGGGGAGTCCGGTATACATGAGCGCTCCGCAAGGCGAAGAGCTCACGTTCATGATGGGCGAGTTCGAGGCTCAATTTCCAACCGATCGACGGTATTGTAAGAATCATATGTGGGCGCAGCCGCTCGATGCGGAATCGGCGCAGCCGTCACGTTTTCGCTTTGGTTTCACCGCCTATGCCGTTCGTCTGTTGCAGGATGTCTACTTCCTTGACTGGACGATCGATGAGAACGCAGCGGTCGCAGAGAAAGCCGACATGGGGTCGATCGAAAGCAAGAAGGCAGAGAGCGATCTGTTTGCGCCGATGACCGGTACGGTCGATGCCTTCAATCAGGGACTGTTGAAAGACCCCTCGTTGATCAACGTCGACAAATACGATCGCGGGTGGCTTTTTGCCATGACGGGGCAGGGGGGGAACCTAATCAGCCCGGCCGAATATCTTGACCATCTCGCCGCTGTCTGGGAAGTGACTCAGAAGACGATCAAAGGCCAGCTGAATTCTTAGTGGCAGTCGTTGCTGGTCACTGGTAACGCGATTCATCGCGAAAGTTTCAGACTTGACCGCCGCTGACGATGCGGCCGACGTTTGTTCGGCGAATTGTCGACGATCGGAAAGTACATCTCGAACATGGTACCGGCTGAGCTCGACTTGACATCCACGTAGCCGCCGACATCCTTGACGATGCCGTATACGATGGACAGTCCGAGCCCCGATCCACTACGGGCCATGATCTTGCCCGAAAAGAAAGGTTCGAAGATGCGATGGATGTGCTCGGGACGGATGCCGCCACCATTATCGCGCACGCGAATGATCGCGTAATTGCCGGGTGGCACCTCTTCATAGCCACATTTCGCTTGTTCAAACTGGGCGTCAAAGACGTCCAGGCAGATTTCTCCAACGCCATTCAATTCGTCAAAGGCGTTTGCAACCAAATTCATGACGACTCGTTCCAGAGCGGTCTGATTCGCAAGGATGGTGGCCTCCGTTGTCACCGATGTCTGCCAGAGGACATTGGGAGCATGTTCTCTGGTTGTCTTGAACGTCATGGAAGTCAAGTATTCGCGGACCGCGGTAGGAAGGTCGATGATCGTTTCGATCTTGCGCCCCCTACGAGCTAGTGTGAGTAGATCACCAATCACATCGGAAGCTTTCCAGGCGGCGACCTCAATTTCTTTGACGAGCGCGTGAGTGGACTGCGACTCGGTCAGCTCGTCGAGTACTAGTTCGGTGTAGGAGACGATTGGACAGATAATATTGTTCAGATCGTGTGCGACGCCACCCGCCATGAGGCCTAGGCTCTCCATGCGCTCCGATCTGGCGAGTCGTGACTGCAATTCGATCCGTTTGGCGGTCTCATTTGCCAGGCGTTGGTGCCCCAGGCAGGCACTAATCGAATTGCCAAACTTTCGAAACACGGTGATGTTCTTGCTCAATTCCGCCTGAGAGTAGCATTCGTCTCGATGCTTTTGAACGCAAAGGACAAAACCGAGATTGGGTAAGCGGAAAAGTGACGCAAGCCCTCGGTCGCCCAACTGGAGTGCGTCCCCCAAGAAAAAATCTCCAAGCTCTGAAACCGGACAACTCAAGGCGCCTTCGCTCATCAGCTTTTCATGACGTGGGTCGGAGCAGAGTACTTTGGCCGAATCGATCGCGAGTGAAGGGGACGCAAAGGCACAGCGAAAGAAAATGTGGCCCTGGTCGGTCGAGCGGTCGTCTGATTCGAAAACCGATTCGTCTAGTAGCAGTACACACTGAGTCAAATCACGACGTGACATGATGCAATCGAAGAACGCTTCGCAATTGCTATTGAGTTCCAGTGAAGTGCCGATTGCTAGTGACAATTCGTAGAGTACGGAAATCGTGTTCGTCAGTGATTCGTCGGTTTCCGTCACGCAAACGCCCCCACAACTGTGGTGTTGTTCAGCCATTCTGGGAAACCGCCACCCACAGAAGCAATTTCACCACGAGCCATGGCGCCGATCAGGTCGACATCTCCCAAGTTGGATAATCCAAATTCGAGGGCTGCAAGCTCTTTGGCAAATTCGGCGCCGAGGAATTGTCGACGTGACATGCAATCGAAGACGAATTTGTGCTGAGCTGTCGTGCCAAGCTGGCGACTGCAAGATTCGGCAGCAGCGCTGGCTGCTGAAATTAGGTCGCGAGGCTTGCCGGCTGAGATATGGAGAACCGCATTGGGTGGGACACCGCCAATGACAACGAGGCCACCTTCCGGTGTGACCGCAATCGGCAACCGAATCAGCTCCTCGGTGCCCTCCTTGATGATCCCGAAAGGGTAGGCGATGCCGACATCGCGTAAGTCATCCGATGAAATCACTCGGCCGGACAATTCAGTGATCAGTCGCCGGTAAACGTCAAAATCCGGCTCCCAATTGAGTTCATGCACTATGTTCTTTTCAGTCTTCGTCGCGACGAAAGGTCCGACCGATCGTTTCCAGCCGTGCCTAGCATTAACGCAGCAGTCGCCACCGACGGCGCCCAACACGACCGCGTTTTCTTGAAGGCCCTCTTCGGCGGTGAATACGCAGGGAAGGCAGCCCCTCTCATACGAGCCGGCACCCGCCCCAAGGTATTGCCAACCGTTTCCAAATGTATGATGCAGACGATTCAAGAAGTAGGTCAGCTCGCCACAGTCAGCGTCAGCAAATATCAGCACGGTTCCTTGCTGCTGTTGCTGGGCTGCGAAAATACTCTCAAAGCGGACATTGCGTTCGTCAATGCTTTTTATAAGTATTGGTGGAGCGATACAATCAAGGTGAGAGATGACATAGCCGGAGCTTGACGTTTCTCGGCCGGACATGATTTCAGGAAAAATAGCGCCGAAACATGAAGTGTTAAGGCCACGTATCGTTGCCAACAAACCGTCCAGTTCCTCTGCGCTGTCTTCACCTGCAAACAGTAAGAGCGTTTGCGACCGACTCGTGTGCCGCGCCGCCTGAATAACGGCGTTCTTGTTAAAGTAGAATGTCACTGTGTTCTTTGTCCGACGCCTTGTTCTGATGTAACACATTACAGAGCGGCCAATGACTAGACCATGTCATTTCGAGTTGCTTTTATGAAAATGTGCCAACTTGTGTTCTGAATGACGCAACAGCTTGTGGAGTGGTGACGGGTGAAGCCAAAGACAATGTCTAGAAGTTGTCATCACCCCCCGGTTGAGCCGGAGGGAATCCCCGGTGTTTCATCCGAACGGATGTGCGATTCCAGCCACGACCGGCCAATGGAAGGCGGCGAGGGTCGTTGATTTCGTCTGCTTGCCGTCGGTTGGGCTCATTCGCACGGAATTCGCACGGGCAACACAACTTGATGGAAACGTAGATTCGCGTCTTGGTGCGCATGGAAATCGAGTACTCCAACGGCCTTCACGACGAACGGGAAGCGGCGCTGGTTCGCTGGAGGCGCCCTGCGCTATCGTCATGTTTGTTGGCTTGGGTCGGACTGCCTTGGGCCGGACGGCCATGCGCTAACGATGGACACGCCGCAACCAGATGAAGCATGCGAGCCCGATTAACGGGAAGCTGCCGGTGCCTTCCGGTACCGCGCTGAACGCATCGGACGATTGAAATTTGAATGAGTTCCAAGTCAAGAAGTCCGGGCCATCGACCACCCCGTCAGCATTGAAGTCGCCACGACACCACTCGGCGATATTCTCGAATTTGTTTTCGTTCCAGACGAGAAAATCCTGGCCGTCCACCACGCCGTCGAGATTGGCATCGCCCGGTAAGAAGGGCGCCCCGATCGTGGCATTGCCGGCGCCGGCCAACCACTCGTCGCGGTCCAAGAGATCGACGATGCCGTCTCCATTGAAATCGAGACAAACGTCGAATATCCCTTGGGCGATGGCGGAAATTAGCTGGTCAATGTCTGCACAGGTGAACGAGCCGTCGTTGTCGATATCGAAATCGGCCATCGCGACATGGCCTGCGGAAAATAGCAAGGCGTTCGCGATTAGCTTCGGCGTGTCGCTGTTGAGCTCGTAGTAACCATCGGCCACCAGATTCGAGACCGGGTGAAATCCCAATTCGACTCGATTCGGATGGAGGTCGCTGACCGCGACCGCCGTTTTTCCATCTTCCCACAGTGCTAGTTTTCGTGCGCCTGGTTCGAGCGCCGTTGTTGTCGGTCGGTAACCGCCCCAGAGGCCTCCCGTATTGAATCTTCCGAGCGCTAGCCGCACGTCCGAGATTCCATCAAAGATCGGATGGGCTGGTTCCAACGGTGGTGCCATGACGGCGTGATCGGTGGCGATTCCGCTGACGGTTGTTCCCTGAGTGAATCCACCCATCGGCGGAATGATATTGTAGCCATCCGTAATCCAACGACCTTGCAAATAGCGGTCGGCGTTGGTGCTTGTATTGGCAAACACGGCTTGAACCATGCCACGCCCGGTGTCGACGTAATCGGCGAGCACGTTTCCGAGCGCGATGGCGTCGTCGTTGCTGTCGTTGGACCAGTGAATGACCGCATCGTAAGCGAGCAGATCGCTCAACGTGGGGGTGCCGGTACCAAAGCGAGTCGTCGAAATAATATCGATCGTGCCAAAGCGGCCATCATCGTCCAGCACATCGCGAAGGTCGGTGAACCGCTCACTCATGATGTTACTGTTCGTCGCCGCGGCAACGATCGCCACATTCGGTGCGGAGCTAATAGCGGCCAAACAGTTTGACCAGGCGCCTAAAGTAGCCGCCGAAATGGCCAGCACGAAAAGTCGGTTCACTGAATGTTTGGTCACGACGCATCTCCCTCTTGATTCGAGTTTAGAATTCGCTTCGTCGATTTTTGCTCTGCTTCGTTTGACCTCTCGTCTGCCGCTGCCTCGCTTCTCAGGTGACATGCAACCCGTTCCATCAGTGTAAGCGAAGTGCTCTCTCCATTCATGCCTGGCCGGAACATCGTGAGTGATATTTACTGCTTCTTTGTTAAAAACAAGTGCTTCAATCGAGTCTGGTTCCTGTGTTAAAGTGAGGCAACACTTCAAAATCTGGGGGTTCTCATGAATCGCATGGTCCGATGGAGCTGCGTCGTTTTGGCCGGATGTCTTGCTGCGAGCCTGGCGATGGCTCAATCGATCGAACCGGCGATTTTCGTCACCAACAATGTGGGCGATTCGATCACCTCATTGGCCGTCAATGGTGACGGAAGCCTGTCCTTCATGAACACGTTTACGACCGGCGAATCGCCGCAGGCGATTTCGCTGAGCCCCAATGGCCGCTTCCTGGCCGTTGGCCACGGGACGATTTCCAGCACCACCGAGGAACTGCGTATCTTCGAAGTCAATTCGGATGCAACGCTTACGCCGCGGTTAACGACGCTTGTCCCTGATTCACCGCTGGACGCACTGTGGCTCAGTGACACGATCTTAGCCGTGCCGGAAACCGATACGAGCTCCAGTACGATTCGTACCTACCATTTCGATGATCTGGGCAATGCGCTGGTGGAAGTCGACGTTGCAGCAACCGGTGGATTTGCAACCAGCCTGACCAAATCGGCCGATGGACAACGTCTCTTCACGAATGATTCGTTCGGCTCCCTTTCTTCTCTGACGGTAGACGCTGCCGGGCAAATGACCTTAATCGAGACCGAACCGATCAGTCTTTTTGCGGTCCACGTCGATTTGACGAATGATGGGAAATTTCTCTACGCGTCAAGCGGCATCAGCGGTGGCGGCAACGCCATTCAAGCGTACAGCGTTGACGCGGGGGGGATGCTCGACATTCTCCCCAACAGCCCGTTTACTTCGCCGGGTGAGTCTCCGAAAGTTACTGCTGTAACGGGTGATGATCGAGTCTTGGTTGCGGGGCACGGTAGCGACGCCAGTATCTGGAGCTTCACCCGCGATCTCGCAACAGGAGCACTGACGTCGACCGGCCATCTGTTTGACGTTGGCAGTCAGGGGTCGCTTGGTGACTTGACGATCATGGGGGATCTGATGTTTGTGACGGACGAGTCGACATTTGGCGACGGCATTGCCGGTGTCTATTCGTTCCGCATCAATGCTGACGGCAGTTTTACTCAGTTGGGGCCGGTCGTCGATACGCAGGGCACGCGGCCCGAATACATCGCCGCTTGGTCGGGGCTCAATTCACTCGTGTGTGACTTCGATGGGGACAGTGATTGTGATCTTGCCGATTTGAATTCGATGTTGACCGAAGGGCCCATCGATGCCGGCGTCGTGACCAGCCCAGGCGTCAATGATCAGTATGATCTGGATGGTGATGGATCGATCACGCTGAGCGACTTGGCCGAATGGCTGGCGTTGGCGGCGACCGAGAACGGCCTCGCATCGCCGTACAAGCTGGGCGATGCCAATTTGGATGGTACGGTGAATGGCGCCGATTTCTTGGCTTGGAATGCCAACAAGTTTGCGAGCTCGCTCCAATGGGATCAGGGTGACTTCAATGGCGATGGTGAAGTGAACGGAGCCGATTTTTTGGCCTGGAATGCCAACAAATTCACCTCGTCGGATACGGTCTCAACGGTGCCGGAGCCGGGCTGCGGATGGCTGTTCACGTTGCTCCTGCTGGCGATTGCCCGATCCGCAAGGCGAATCGTCTAGTGCAGCCGTGAATTTTGGCCGGCGCGTTGACAGAATGGTCCGTCCACTGGGAAACTGACGGTCAGCCGACGAACGTCCCGTCGCTTCACGATACTCCGTCCTGGCACCACTACCATGGCCCGTCGCTTATCCGTCGTCATTTCTCAAGGGCAGAGCCAAAATCCGATCAAGCGGACTTTGGAAGAAGAGGTCGTCACCGGGCTGATGCTCGAACCAAACGTCGACGTCACCGTGATTCCCCACCTCTACGATTTGTCACCCGAAGGAACTGGCGTCTTAGCTCTTGCCGGCATTTCGAGTGACATCGTTGTCATCTCGTGGCTCTTTGAACGAGCCGCCCGCTGGACGCTCGACCGCAACGGCATCCGTGGCCAAGTTGGCTACACGGAATTGGCCACCCGCGATGAGGACGACGAAGACGATGAGGAGATGGAAAAAGCCGATGCCGAAGAGGCCGGTCAGGATGAGCCGGCTCGGGTTGGTGATTCGCGCGAGATACCTGCGAGGAAAATTTTCTGTCTCGAGCTTTCCAACAGCACGACCGCGGAAGAGGTCTTGGTGGAAGTTCGTCGCATCGCCGGTGAACTATCGACCGATGTCGTGCAGTTGATGGATTGGGTGGGAGGCAAGCCGTCAGCCGAATCGCTGCAGCGGTTTGCAACACCGACCAATGACACCGCGCTCAGTGCGGGCGGTGAACTGGAAGCGAACGCTGCGTTGGAAGCGAATGGTCCGCTGCAGCGCATTGAAGAGCCGGCCGATCGACGTTGGTACCCGGTGATCGACTTCAGCCGCTGTACGAACTGCATGGAGTGCATCGACTTCTGCCTGTTTGGCGTCTATGGCGTCGATGGAGCGGAAACGATCTTAGTGGAACAGCCGGACAGCTGCCGCAAGGGCTGTCCTGCCTGTAGCCGTGTCTGCCCTGAGAATGCGATCATGTTCCCGCAGCACAAGACGCCGGCAATTGCGGGGGCTCCGGTTGCGCTGGGGAGCCTGAAGATCGATCTGTCCAAGTTATTTGGCGCGCCCGATGTGGACGCCGTGGAAGTGGCGGCAAAAGAGCGAGACGAACAGCTCCTGCTCGCCGGGCGCGAAGCGGTCGGACTTACCGTGGGCATCCCGGACGTCGCAAAACGACAAGCCGATCGCCCCGCCGAACAACGAGACGACCTCGACGACCTGATCGACGGCCTCGATGATCTCGACCTCTAATCGCTCACCATCAAACCGAATCTCGATCAAATGATCGAGAAGAAATTCAAGGAGGAATGGATGCATATTGTTGTTGTTTGCGGAACGAATCGTGAAGGAGCCCTCTCCCGTTTGATGGCTCAGGAGGTTGCGACGGCATTTGAACCGTCGGCCAGCGTCGATCGGCTGGACATGAATGAACTGCCGACCGATATCTTGCTACCGACCGCTTACAAGGAACAGCCGGCAGCGGTGACCGCGCTCGTCGAGCGATTTCTCAAAGCCGACGGCGTCGTGTTTGTGGTGCCCGAGTATAACGGCAGCTATCCGGGGATTCTGAAGCTCTTCGTCGACATGCTGCCTTACCCGGAAGGGTTTGACAGTCGTCCGTGTGCTTTCGTGGGGCTGGCAGCCGGGCAATTCAAGAGCTTGCGGGCCGTTGAGCATTTCCAACAGGTTGCCGGCTATCGCAATGCCTATATCTTCCCGCGACGAATTTTCGTCGGCGATAGTTTCAAGCAGTTTGTCGACGGCAAATTGGCCGACGATGAATTGACAACTCGCATCAAACAGCAGGCCGAAGGGTTCCTGCAGTTCATTAAATCGGTCAAAGAATAGGATTTCGAGCGACCGTTCGGATGATGATCGCTCGGCGCGGCCGCTTCATCAATCCAGGCCCACAACAAAAATAAAGGCCGGCACGATGGCTCGTGCCGGCCTTAGATGTTTCTTACTTGTGGGAGCGTTCTACTTGCGTCGTCGCAGTAGCAACAAAGCTGCTGGGAAGACGAGGAACATTCCACTCGGTTCGGGCACAGCGTTCAGGAACGATTCGCTGATGATAACCTTCTGTTCATTCCAAATGACGAAATCATGGCCATCGGTCAGGCCATCCCCATTGAAGTCGCCTGAAGACCAAGCACCCGTTTCCGAGAACTTGTGGTCATTCCACGTGGTGAAATCGACTTGGTCAACATTTCCATCCAAATTGACATCAGCAAACTTGTAGGGTGAGCCAAGATTGGCCTGTCCACCAATGTTGAGCCATTCAGCGATGTCAGAACGATCGACAAGTCCGTCGCCGCTGAGATCGTGAACCGAGTCTGATTTTCCGGTAGCAATCGCTGCTACGAGAATATCGAGATCATCGACGGTGAAAACTCCGTCGTCATTGAAGTCGGCGCCAGTCGCAAAGACAGAGCCGACTGAGAGGCAAGAGATCACCACAACTGAAGTGGTGAATTGAATTAACTTTTTAAGTGTCATTGGCTTTCTCCGTTTTCTGCTAGTTCCGAACTGCCGCTTCAGTCTAAAGACAACTGACAATGTCCGCTACCGTTTCCTGGTTATTTTGAGGGGCCTCGCTGTTGGTCATTTGTCACGCGATTTATCCTAAAATTCGTGGAATACGCAAATTTGCCCAAATTCGCGCAAGAAAAACTTGCGATTTGGACAAAATCCCTGACAAGGCCGCAGCAGTAGCGGTAACTGTGAAATTAGTTATGGCCGAATCGACCAACGCGGCGACCACGCCGAATCCGATCAATTGGGACAAGTCTCTCGCGGAGCACTTTGGCTGGCTGCGTTCGGTCGTTGCTGCGCGACTCGGCGAGCCCCAGGCGATCGACGATGTGATGCAGGAAGTGGCGGCCGCAGCGGCGGCGAGCAGTCAGCGAGCGCCGTTGGCCGATCCGAGCAAGATGGCTCCTTGGCTGTATCGAATTGCTGTTCGTCAAACGCTGCTCTACCGACGCAGCTGCGGGCGTCGGCGGAAGTTGGTAAAGAACTTTGCGGAGCGAGTCGGCCCGTGCGAATCGGATAACCGGGCCCCCAATCCGCTGCAGTGGATGTTGGCGAACGAACGTTCGGCTCGATTTCGCGCCGCGATGGACGACATGCCGGATCGAGACCGCGAGGTCTTGATGCTGAAGTATGAGCATGGTTGGAGTTACAAACGGATTGCCGAACAGCTGGGAATCAGTACGAGCGCCGTGGAAACGCGACTCCATCGCGCTCGCAAACGACTACGTTCGAGTTTGGTGCAACTCGACGTCATGGAAAAGAAACCGTAAAGAAGCGAAGTGATCTGGAATGAATAAGCAAAATAATTCAAATGAGTCGGCTCCTTTCGACGCGATCGAGATTGATCGATTGGTTGATGGTGAATTGACCGAATCGGAGCAAAGGGAGTTGCTGCGCCGATTAGAAGATCAGCCAGCCGGGTGGCGGCAATGTGCTTTGGCTTTCGTCGAATCGCAAGTGTGGTCGGCCGATCTGCAGCGGATGACGGCCGAGGGGCAGTTTCTCGGCGATGCGATGAACGAGAATGCGGCGGTCGCTCCGCCAGTGACTCCGCGGCCTGTTCCACTTCCGGGGCGCGTCGCGTTCCATTGGTTGGCGACGGCAGCCACCGTGATGGTTGCGTTTGTTTTGGGTCAGCAAATGGACCGAGGTGCTCCAACGCCCGTCACCGTCAGCCCCGCCAGCGTGGCCGACCATGGGCGATCGGAACTTGGTGTCGCGTTATCGGATGCGACCGAACGGTGGCTCGCAGAAACCCGAGTCCCCGTGGAGATCGAACAGGCGATCGAGGGACTGGGTGCAGAAATTCAGCAAGAGCAGGGCTACTACGTACGGCGTCGAGCGAATGGTCAGCAGTACGTCGTCCCTTTCCGAGATGTTCAGATCGTTCCGGTTCGTGCTCCGGCGTTTAAGTAGACAAACAGACATGGTCGGCAGGAAGGCAAATCGCGAAACTTGTGGGTAGCCACTTCGAGTTCATTGCGACCCGTTTTCCACGGCCGACTTTCCAAGGAGAAGATCAATGCAAAAATTAAGAATTGGATTGGTGAGTGCCGTCACGTTGTGCCTGCTCGCCCCTGTGGTGGCTCAGCAGATCGAAGTCCCCGATCAGCAAAATCGGCTGGAACGGGAGATGGGGCTGATCCATGACGTGAAGGGCGAGCACGAAGCGACCGGTGGGGTGGGCTCGAAATGGATAGGCGTACTTTGTGGGGAGATCGATCCGGCCGTTCGCATGCATATCAGCATTGCCGATGGTACGGGCTTGATGGTCAATCAAGTCGTCGATGGTAGCCCTGCTAGCGCTGCCGGGTTACAGCAATTCGATATTCTGGTCAGCGTCGACGACCAGCCGCTGAAATCGACGCAAGATCTGGTCGACCGAGTCAATGCGGCCGGTGAGGAAGGATTACAGATTGTCTGGTTGCGCAAAGGTGCCCAAGGTCAGTCGATGATCGTTCCGGCAGAACGCCCCGAAGATCAACTGCTAAACGACCGATTTAAGTTTCGTAGTGCAGAGAACGAACTCAACCGTTTGAGAGAATGGCTCGAGAAAGCGCAGGAAGGTCAAGATGACCAACCTTTCGCTTTTCGCATGTTAGGGCCCGCGACGCCGATGCAAGGAAGGTTTCAAATGCAACAATTTGGGCTCAATCAAAACATGCCCAGCAACTTGTCCGTCCAAATCACACGGAATGGCAACAAGCCGGCCAGCATTACGATCCAACGAGAGGACGAGAAATGGGTATTGGACGAGGGGGACCTGGACCAATTACCGGACGATGTTCGACCGTTTGTCGAAAATATGCTGAATGGAAATCGCATCCGGCGCATGCCGCGGTTGAATTCCGTGCCAGAACATCTGGACGAGCTAATGGAAGAAATGCCATGGCCGCGGATGAATCAAGAATTCGAACGGATTCATGAGCAAATGGATCGCATGTTCGACGAGATTCATGAACTGCGAGAATCGCAGCCAATGCAAAAGATCGAGGACGATACGATCGACGCCTGATGTGTCAGGCGGTAAGGATTTGCCGCGAGAAGGAAACAGAATAAGCGAGCCCGGCCGATGAGTCGGGCTCGCTTTTTTTGTGCCTAGGTTTGAGGATTCGCATCGCAAATTTCAGATTTCAGATCTCAGATCTCAGATCTCAAATTTCCGATCTCAAATTTCCGATCTCTTTCAGAACAATGATCCGCA